>CALGYR010000041.1 GCA_937935355.1 uncultured bacterium
CCTCCTCCCCTTAACCGGCGGAAGAGTTGACGCTATTTATGCGACGATCAGTAAGCACTACCAACGGAAAACCGCAGAACATCGAATGTCGAAGTCAGAATCACGAAGTACGTGGAGTGGCCGGGAGCCGCACTTCGACATTCGTCATTCGGTGTTCTGCGGTTCTGCGGTTCGCTGTTGGTTCTCCCAACCGCCGGACTGCTTAAGGAAGCGCCATTCGGTGTTGCATGTTGCATGTTGCCGTTGGTCGTTTTCTCGCCGTCCCCTGACGGGGCAGCTGTCCCGTTCATTTTGCGGACCCGCATAGAAGGCCGGCCGGGGCCCCTCGGGCCCCGGCCGGCTTTTTGGCCTCTGCGCGGTCCGGCCGCTATTTGCCGTAGCTGCCGTATCCGTAGTTGCCGCTGTAGCGGTAGCGATATCCGTAGCGGTAGCCATAGGCGTACCCGGCCATGGCCCCGTGCACGCCGTTGATAACCATGCCGGCCATCGGGGCGTTGACGTGGGCCATACGGCCGGAGGCCTCGGACAGGTCGCCCAGGTGGGTCGAAGAGAAGCGCGCCACCATGATGACCGCGCGGACCAGCGAGGCCAGGATGGCCGCGTCCACCACCGGCAGGATGGGCGGCGTGTCGATGATGACCACGTCGAAGTCCTGGCTCATCCTGGCCAGCAGCTCGCGCATCCGCTCGGAGCGCAGGGCCCGCGGCGGGTTCGACGCCCGGCCGCCGGCCATGATCACGGAGAGGTTCTCGTTGTCCGTGGGCAGGACCACGTTCTCGTAGCTCAGCCCGCTCTCCAGATAGCCGCAGAGCCCGGCGTCCACCGGCCCGCGGGGACGGAGCACGTCCAGGCGCTCGTGCATGCGCGAGCGCCGCAGGTCGGCGTCGATGAAGCAGACCTTGTTGCCCTCCAGGGCGAAGCTCAGGGCCAGGTTGGTGGCCACGAAGCTCTTGCCCTCGTCGCGCTCCGGGCTGGTGATCAGCAGGCACTTCTCCGGGGCGTTGGGCGCGGCGTAGCGCACGTGGTTGTGGAAGACCTTGAATATCTCGGCGACGTCCGAGCGCGGCTCGCTGCCCGAGATGAACTTGCGGCCGACCGAGCCGGCGAAGAGCGGCAACCGGCCGATCACCGGCAGGTTGGCGGCGCGCTGGGCGATGAGCTCGCTGCGGACCGTGTCGTCGAGATGTTCGAGAAGCAGGACCAGCAGCGCGCCGAGGATCAGGCCCAGGATCACCGCGAAGCCCAGCACCTGGCCCAGCCCCGCGCCCAGTGGCCGGACGCTCTCGACGCCGCCCGGGGCGACCGGCGAAGCGCCGTCCTTGCCGGTTATGGAGGCCAGGGCCTCGATCTCCTGGAGCTTGCGCCTGAGTTGCTGGCCGATGTCCTCCAGCACCCGCCGCTGGCGGAGCTGCTGCTCGCGCTCCACGGCCTTGATGGCCTGGTCGCGGGCCTGCTCGGACAGGCCGGTGCTCTTGACCTGCTTGTCCCGTTCCGCCTTGTTCTCGGCGATGCGCTTTTCGAGGGCTTCCTTCCGGGCTTTCAGCGACTCCATCTCCAGCCGGGAGCCCCGGCGCTCGGCGATCATCTGGGCCTGGCCGGCGTAGACCGTCAGGTTGGGGTCGCGGTCCGCGCTCTCCTTGATCCTGGTGAGCGAGTCGATCTCATCCTTGATGCGCTGGTACTTGGGGTGCCCGGGGTTGTACCGGTCCTCGATCTGGGCCAGCTGCATGTGCAGCTCGGCCAGGCGCTGCAGCACTTGCGGACTGACCTGCTGGTCGGCGCTCCCCGGATTGTCGATGAATTTGCTGAGGTTGTCGATGCGGACCTGGAGCTCGTCGATCCGCATCTCGGTTTCGGCCAGATCCTTCTCCTGCTTCTGGATGAGGTTGATCAGGTCGTTGACGCCGGAGGGCAGCGCCCCGCCCTTGCCTTCGGCGGGGACCGCATTGGCGATGAGACTCTCGTTGATCTCCTGCAGCTTGGCGTCATTCACCTTGATCAGCTTGTCGAGGTTCTTCTTACGCCCGTCGTTGCTCATCGCCCTGTCGAAATGGACGCACAGTGCCTCGGCCATCGCCTTGGCGCGGGCCTCGGCCACCATGGCGGCGGCGTGGTTGCGATCGGGCCCCAGCAGGCTGCCCAGTCCGCGGCGCCCTTCGGCCTGGACCGAGATCCGGAGACTGTACTTGTCGGGCTGCACGCCCAGGCCTCCGGCGCTCAGCGGCGCGCCCCTGCGGCTCTCTTCCTCCGCCGCGCTGATGGCCACGGTCAGCAGGGACTTCTCCTCGGGGGAGAGCCGGTCGCCGCGCTGGTCGCTGAGCTGCCGCAGCTTCTCCGGGACCAACCGATTGGCCTCGAGCAGGACCTCCTTCTTCCTGGACAGGTTGGTCAGGACCTCGGTGTCCACGTAGGAGGCCCGCCCGCCGAAGAGCTCCGCACCGGCGCCGGGCGTGCTCTCGTTGATGTCCACCTTGGCGACGGCCTCGTACTTCTGCTCGGTGTTGAACCAGTAGGCCAGGGCCGCGGCGATCACCAGCAGCATGGCCAGGAGCACCACCCACTTGCGGCCATAGACCACATAGGCGTAGTGCTTCAAATTGATGTAAGCGTCCGCGTCCTCCGCCGAAGCCGCGGGCGCAGCGCCCGGGACTGCCTGAGGAGCTGCGGCCACCTGAGCCTGGACGGCGGGAGCGCCGACCCCGGCCAGCAGGTCGCGTTGCGCCTGCAACAGGTTGGCCACGTTGAAATCTTCTTCTCTCTTCTGCTCAGTCACTGGGCGCGCCTCCCAAAGCGGGTCAGCCCCACCATGGCCCTACGGTCTTTCGGCTTCAATGATTATCGGCCCTCGTCCCTCGCATCTTAAATCCATATCGAGGAGTTGGTCGGAAGCCCATCCCCGATGGCAGCGACGTCCGATAATTCCCGGCGGCGCGGGGGACCGAACTGACGGGCAGGACAGCCTACTCCGTCGCGGGAGCCGGTTCGGGGGCGGGGGCGGGCGGAGCCCCCTCCGTTCCAGCTGGGGCGGCAGGGGTCTCGGTGCCCGGCGCCGGGTCGGGCGCGGGCGGAGGCTCAGTCTTCTTGGCCGGCTTGGGGGGCAGGGGTCGCCCCGGATAGTAGAAGCCGGCGTCGCAGTAGCCGCAGGCCCCGCTGCCTTCGCAGGCCGGGCATTTGCCGGAACTGTGGCAGGAGTCGCAGGGGGGCTTCACGCCCATGAGCATGCGCGGTCCCTTGCTGCAGAACGGGCAGTTCCCGGTGCCCTGGCAGACCCCGCAGGCCCCCGGCTTCTCCGACGAGCAGAATTTGCACTGCACCTTCTCGGGCCACTTGATGTCGGCGTTGCAGAAGGGGCACTTGGGAATGCCGGCGTCCACGGGCTTGCCGCATGCCGCATTCGGGCAAAGGGTCTCGACCTTGCGGGTGTTGGCCTTCTCGTCGAAACGCCCGGAGAAGCGGACAACGGCCTGGTTGGCCGGCGTCGCCGGCGCCGCCGTTCCCGTCGCGTCTCCGGAGCCCGTCCCGGACGACGCCGGCCCGGGCAGGCTGCCCTGGACCGTGCCCACGGGGCCGGAGACCGGCGCCTTCTTCTTGGGGCCGAGGTTGATCACTCCCGTGGCCATGAGGGCCAGGAAGATGGCCACGGCACCCAGGGCCAGGACGGCACCCACGATCGTGCCGACGGGTTTGGGCTGCTGCGTGTGCTGATAGCGGCTCATGGCTTTCCCCCTTTCCGCCAGGCTCCTTGCCCAACAACCGTACCCCGGGGGATGAGGAAGTCAAGGTCTTCTCGGTCGAGGGCCTTTCACCGCCGACTCTGCTTCGCCCTGCATAGCGAAGCAGGGCTTCGCAGAGCAGGGGACACAGAGGCGCAGAGATGGCTCAGGAACGCGGCGGAAGGTTCTTGATGGCCAGGATCTCAGACGCGGACATGGTCTTGCCTCTGCGTCTCGGCGCCTCCGCGGTGAAGGCGGCCGTTCGGCGGGGTCCCTCATCTATACAGCGGCGAGTACCGGTAATAGCTCTCCAGCGCCAGGGCCCCGAAGGCGGTGGCCATGACCGGCCCATAGACGTAGGTGCTCGGAGCCCAGGAACCGTCCTCGGCCTGGGAGTTCAGCACCATCGGCTTCATTATCCGGTTCCAGCGGACCCAGTGGTCTCCGCCCATCTGGAAGAGGGCGATGCTGCCGTGGTGCAGGAAATAGAGGTCCGGGCCTGACTTGACCACCCCGCCGGCGGCCTGCTGCTTCAAGGCGTCGGCCACCTGCCGGTTGCGCTCGAGCATGTCCAGAATGACCGTCGCCGTTCGCTGCGAGGAGGCTGCGTCCGGACGGGTGCCGGTCCAGAGGCGCATCATCAGCGCGGCGGCAGCCATGCACGGGGAGGAGGTCTTGTCGCGCACCACCACCTTCCCGCCCACGAAGTTCCCGGAGTAGGCGTAGTTTCCGTCCGCTCCCTGGCCGTCGTCGAGCCACTGCACGATCCCGCCGAAGGCCCGGCCGTCGACCGGGATGCCCGCCGTGCGCGCGGCCTTCAAAGCCATGCCGTTCCAGATGACCACCGACTGCTCGACGTAGTTGCCCGAGCGCCGGGGGTCGAGCGGCCTGGGCGCCGCGTCCGCCGAGCTCCGCACCGCGTAGGGGTTGTAGCCCCAGACCGAGTACGGGTACTGGGCGTCGGCGATGAAGCGCACGGCCCGGCCGGCGGCCTCCTTGAGCTTGCCGGCCTCCTCGCCCTGCGGCGCGACCAGGCAGGCCTCGACCAGCGCGAGAGTCGCGATGCCCTGGACGTGCATCTCCTGCGTCTCGGGCACGGTGGTCCAGCAGCCTGCCGGCCTCTGCCGGGCCAGCAGATGGGCGAGAGCCCTGGCCACGGTATCCTTGTACTTGCCCTCGTGGCCGTCGTAGCCGGCCCCCAGGAAGGCGAGCGTCGCCAGCGCCGAGGCGGCCAGGTCGTGCTGGTTGGAACCCAGGTCCACACCCGCGGCGGCGGCCGCGCCTCCCGCCGCCGCAGGCCGGGCCGCATCCCCGCGGTCGTCCTTCCCGCCCGAGACCCGCCAGGAGCCGTCGGCCGCCTGGTGGGCGGCGAGCCACTCCAGGGCCTTCTCGACGGCGCTCTCGGTGTCCGCGCCGCCGCCGCCGCGCCGGGCCGCGGCCAGGCGGACGCCCGCACCCGAGCGAGCCATGACCGCCGCGACTCCGAGGCTCGCGTCCGGCGCGCAGCGGCCGGACGGCGCGCGGCCCACGCCGATCGTGCCGGACTCGACCGGCGCCTCCGGCCGGGGCGCGCCGGACGCCGACGTCGACGGGATGATCGCCTCGTCTATCCCGGAAGGACGGAAGGAGTCCGGCTCGGGCTCGGCCACCTTCTCGGACGCCCCCGGCTCGAACCGCGGAAGCTCTGCGGCGGATGGGCCTTCCGGAGACTTGGCGGCCTCGTCGCCGGCCGTGGGGCTCGCGAAGAGGTCGCGCCTTCGGGGTTGCTCCGGAAGTTTGGGCTCCTCCTCGGGCGCCAGCGCCGCCGTCATCACCACCTCGGGCTCGTCCGGCGGCGGACGGATGGCTATGCCCAGAAGCGCCAGCGCCAGGAGCAGCGCCGCGTGGATGGCGCAGGAGACGACCCAGCCGCTGGCCGAGACCAGCCGGCGGAAGGCCCGGGGACTGACCCGCACCACGGGCCGGTCGGCGCGCACGACAGCTGACGGGGGCGGGCTGCGGAACTCCGGCGCGGCGGCCAGGACCGCGCCGCCCGGCGAGGCAGCGGCCGCCGCTCCTGCCGGGGCCGTTCCGGGACCTGCCGACGATCCGGCGCTCGACGGGGGATGCGATTCGGCCGCGGTGGCGCCCGAAGGGTCGCCCGTCCGGCGGGAGGCAGCCAACCGGAGCCTGCCGGGCAGGCCCACCGCAGCCTTGCGCCGGGCGCGCCGGACAGTCGCCTCGTCGGGGCTGAAGGCCCGGCGGCACCGGGGACAGAAAATGCTGCGCCGCGCGGCATATTCGGCCGGCAGCTCCAGCCTGTGCCCTGCGGGACATCGCAGACTCACGCTCGGGACTATGAGCCGGGGACCGCCGCGGACGGCGGCGAGGGCGGCGGTGTCCTCTTCGCGGCCGGGCTCCGCTGGCGGGCGGCCGGCCGGATCGGGAGCGTCGTTCGGACTCATGCGGGTCTCTTCCCCCGCCATCATAGACCGCGGCTGCCGCCCGGCGTCACGACTATTCCTGCAGCCCGGCGGGTCTGGCGCTTCAGAATGGGGCCGGGTCTCCGGGCGGTTCTCTCCGGAGGGGGCACAGGATTCATCACCGCGGCCGCAGGCCGCGGGGACTGAATCCTCCCCTCTGCTTCGGCCACATCCATCCACGCTCTACTGAGGATGGAATGCGGCTGAAGAAACGCTGCGCGTTTCCTCACCACGGAGTGCCCCCTCCGGAGAGAACCGCCCGGAGACCCTCCGTCGCTGGACTCCCGCATGCACCCGGCCCGGCGCTCAGCCCGAACCCGAAACGTGCATCTTCCGGATGCGGATGGTGGGCATGATGTTGCCGGGCTCCGAGCGGTAGTCGGAGCTGACCGCGTCGATGCCCTCGAGCATCTCAAAGATGCTCCCGCCGACGCTCACATTGGCCACCGGGCCGGAGAGCCGGCCGTTCTCGATGAGCATGCCGAACTCGACCATGGCGGAGACGTCCCCGCTCGACGGGTTGGGCGCGAGCGAAGCCGAGTTGACGTAGAGGCCGCGCTTCACGCCCCGGATGATCTCCGCGGCGGGGCAGTCGCCGGTGCGCGGCCGGAGGTTGGTGGGCCCGCAGCCTCCGCCCGTGGAGTGGCCGGTGCTAGACGCCCCGGCCTTGCCGGCGGTGTAGCTGTTGTGCAGCAGCGAGCGCAGCACGCCGTCCTCGATCACCGCGAGCGGCCGCCGGGCCACGCCCTCGGCGTCGAAGGTCGAGCTGTAGATGCCCCCGGGGCACAGGCCGTCGTCGAGCACCGAGAGCTTCGGCGAGGCGATCCGGCGCCCCAGCCGCCCGACCAGGAAGCTCCGGCGGCGCTGGACGCTCTCGGCGCTGGCCGCGCCGATCACCGCCTCGACGAGGCCAGCCGCGGCCAGCGGCCCCAGGACCACGGGCATGGTGCAGCTCGGCAGGCTGCGTCCGCCCAGATATCCGGCGGCCCCTCCGGCGGCCGAGGCGCCCACCGCGCCCAGGTCCACGTCGGCCGCGCGCCGGCCCATGTCGAAGTCGTAGAAGCTGCCGGACTTTCCGCGGCGGCGGATGACCGCCAGACAGCCGGCGGAGATGGAGGTCGAGCGGCTGGCCAGGCTCACGCCCAGCGAATTGGCGAAGGCCCCGCGGCTCGAGGCCACGCTCACCGAACCGGAGACCTTGCAGCCCGGCTCGGCGGACTCGGCCCGGGAAAGGAGCTCGCCGGCGGCCTCGAGGACCATCTCCGCCGAAGGATCGGCCAGGCCGGGATCGAAGAGCCCGCCGACCTCCGGGGCGCTGCCGGGAGAGGGCAGCGTCCGGAAGTCCGGATCGCTCGTGGCCACGCGGGCCAGTTCCGCGGCGCGCCGGCCGGCGAGCTCCGCCGAGCGCGCGGTGAGCTCGTGGACCGCGAACACGCCCCGGCCGCCCTTGAAGTAGGCGTGGACCGAAAGGCTGGCGGTGAAGTGGCGCGCGGCGGCCTTGAGCCGGCTCTCCTCGATCTCGGCCTCGGCCGAGAGGCCCAGGCCGCAGGAGGCCTCGGCCTGGTCGGCCCCCGCGCGAACGGCGCGGCGGCAGGCCAGCCCGGCTAGCTCACGGCAGCGGTTGAGGGAGATGCTGAATTTCAGGGAAACGCCTCCTGGCGCGCGACGAACGTCATTCTAACCCGCCGCCCCCGAAGCGTCAAACCCGGGCTCGGGCGCCAGATCAGCCACAGATGAACACAGATTAACACGGATACTGGGTGGGGGGATCAGCGTAGAGTCGCCCTGACTACCCGCATCCACGATCTGTGTTCATCCGTGTGCATCTGTGGCAGGGCTATTTGAGGTTCGGCGGGCGCTCGGCGTTGGCCCGCCAGAAGCGCTCGAACTCGTCGAGGTCCGTGAAGCCGTAGGCCTTCTTGAGCGCGGCGTCCAGGCCCTGGGTCTCGGCGTCCATGGCGAACTTGTAGAAGGCCTCCGCGCCGCGCGCGGACACCAGGTAGGAGACCATGGACAGGCCCTGGGCGTAGAAGAGGTCGGTCTTCTCCGGGTACTTGGTCATGCCCAGGACCTCCTTGACCGGGAAGGCCGAGTCGGTCTTGAGCGCCGATTTTAGCAGGCCGTCGTAGTAGCTCCGGCGGAAGGCGGGCTCGTTGAAGACGGCCACGCCCTCCTGGAGGACCAGCGGCAGCGCCCTGCCGTAGTGCGTGGCGGCGGAGAAGGCCAGGTGGGCGATCTCGTGGGGCAGGACGTTGCTCATGAGCTTCGGCGCGGTCTGGAAGGTGGAGATCCGCTGGCTGATCATCATCGCGCCGCGGGTCTCGCGCGAGTAGACCCCGCCGGACCACTCGGCCTGGCCGGTGGCCTTGCGGTACTCCTCCTGGTTGCGGTAGACGTAGATGGGGCACTGCCCGGACCAGAGCTCGCGCTCGGGCAGGCCCAGTCCGGCGACGATCTTGTCGAGGTAGTACTCGGCCGACTGCAGCACCTGCACGGCCAGCTTCTCGTTGTGGTGGTAGACCGTGAAGCGCCGGCCCTCGAGCTTGAGCCAGTCGCCGGCCTCGGCTTCCTGGTAGCGCTCCTCGAAGGGCTTCTCCAGGGCCAGCCCTTTGTCGGTGCCGCCGATGGCCTTCCAGAGTTCCTGCTGCAGCGCGTTGACGTTCTCGGCGGTGGCCGCTCCGGCCCGGGCGCGTCCCAGACCGAGCGCGAAGCAATCGACCGCGCCTGCCAGGTTCCCCTCGCGGGCCAGGATCGCGCCCTGCAGGAAGCGAACCCGGGGATGGGTCGGAGCGAAGCCGATCAGGACGCCCAGCCGCTCCCGGGCCAGTTTCAGATCCTGGGAATTGATCGCCTCGATCACCCCGGGCATGACGCTGGAGATGAATGGACCCTCGACCTCCGAGGCCAGGTCGGGCTTGAGGACCAACGCCCGGGCGAAGAGCCCGGCGGCCTCGTCGAAGCGCTTGGCGGCGTAGCGCTCCTCGGCCCGGCCGCGCAGGGCCGCGGCGAGCCTGGGCGCGATGGCCGGGCGGTCCTCCGGGTTGGCCTCCATGGCCTTGCCGAAGGCCGCGGCGGCGTCCTCGAACCGCCTGGCCGCCAGGGACTTCTCGCCGTCGGCCACCAGCGCCTTGATGGCCGAGAGCTCCCGATCCAGGGTCGTGAAGCCCAGCCGGGCGTCGAGGTTGCCGGGGTCGAGCTTGTCGAGCTCCTCGAAGGTGGATCTAGCATCGCCGAAACGCTTCAGGCGCGCCCAGTGCTTGCCCAGCTTGGCCAGGCCCGAGGCGAGCTTGGCTTTGGCGTTCTTGTCGTCGGGGGCCAGGCGCACGGCCTCGCGGTACTCGCGCAGGGCGACGTTGAACTCGCCCTTGTCGGCGAAGTAGTCGCCCTGGGCCAGGTGGTAGTCGAGCGGGCTCTGCTTCTCGATCCTCAGGATCCGGGAGCGCTCCAGGGAGAAGGAGCCGTAGGGCACCTTGATGGTGACCTTGGTGGGGGTCTCCTCGATGATCTGGCCGGTGATCTGCCGGCCATCCTCGAGGGTGATGACGTCGGCCCGCGCCGCGGCCGAAAGGACCGCGACCGTCAGGATGACCAGGAGCGCGGTGCAGAGTCGGCGGTGCATCGTTCCTCCGTCCGAGAGTATAGCCCGGATATCGCTAACCGGCAAGACGGGCGAGAGTAAGGGGAAAAGCCGGGGTGTGTGTCAGATCGTTCGCATATCTGGCCTCATTCGCGCGCTTCCTCGAGCCATCCTCAGGAACCGCAGAATGTCGAATATCGAATGACGAAGGCCAGAGGAGAATGACTGAGGAGGAGCCTCCTCGGGCCTACTTCGACATTCGACATTCGACATTCGAAGTTCGACATTCTGCGGTTCGCCGCTGTTTTCGGATCTGACCCCCCTGCCGACAGATTGACATGGGCCCGAGAAGCCGGCCGGGCCGCGGCCCCGGACCTCGACGGTGCCTCGGAGGCTCCGAACAGCACCCCGACTTCTGCAGAGGCGGAGCGTGGCATTCAGGGACTGCCCGGCACGCGGCACAACGGCCAACTGGCGGGGTGCGCGGCAGCTGTGCGATCTCCGCCCGCCTTCGGCATAACGAGCCGTGCGAGCCGGGCGCCGTGCGCCATTGCACGGGGAGCGCACCTTGAATGACCGTGCTCCGTTCCGGGGTTCATGCGTTTCTGCCACGGTCGGCCTTCGCGTCCCGTGCTGCAGCTCTTGGTGAGCGCCCCTACGGCCGGAACCGCTTGTCGGTAGCCGAGACGATGTCGGTGCAGAATCCCTCCTGCCCGAGGACGTTGACCGCCCGCACGTAGAAGTAATGGTCGCGGGCCTCCTCGCCGGCCGGGATGGTGAAGACCGCCTCGCTCCCGGCTGCCGGCTGCTCGCTCAGCGGCTTCCAGCTCTCGAACCAGGCCTTGACCTTCTCCGCCGGCTCCCCGTGGGTGTTGAAGTGGTTGTCGACGTGGTAGACGTTGAAACCGGCCACCTTCACGTCCTTCGGCCACTCCCAGCGCACGGCGATGCTCCGGCCGTCGGCGCCAAGCGCGGCGGTCAGTCCCTCCGGCGGGTCCGGGAAGGTGTAGGCCAGCGGCGAGGCGCCGCTCTCGACGCCGCCCCGGTTGACCGCGGTCACCCAGTAGCTGCGAGCCACGCCGTCGGAGAGGTCGACGCTTCCGTCGGCGAAGAGACACTCCTTGACTGGCTCCGCAGTGAGGAGCTGGCCCTCGCCCTTCTCGACCTCCGCGCCGGTCGCGCGATAGACGCGATAGCCGGCGAGGTCGGCCTCCCGGTTGGCGAGCCAGCGGAGGACCACCTTCTTATCCGATTCCACCGAGGCGACCAGGCCCGAGGGGCGCCAGGGCTGGTTGGAGACCATGGGGCCGACCGGATCGCCACCGCCCGCGGCCGCCAGCCGGAAGGCGTAGGCCTTGCCGGGTTCGACCCTCGCCCTGAAGCGGCCGCCCTGCCAGGCGCCCTCGACCGGCGCGAAGCGTCCCGGCAAGGGGGCGGCCTCGGAGCGGAGGACGCGCCATTCGGCCGGCGGCGCGAAAGCGGCCGGCGAGAGCGAGAGCTCGACCTCGTCGGGGCTGGTCTGAGTGACCGTCGGACGGGGAACGCGCGCGGCGGCGGGGCGCTCCGCGCCGTCCTTCCCGGGCACCCGCACCCGGCAGGTCCAGAGTTGCTTGCTGAGCGAGGGACGGAAGGACTCCCGGCCGGTCTCCTCGTTTCTGGTGGCGCCGTCCCGGCCGCCGCCGACGAGGACCAGCAGGTCCTCGGCCCGGGCGTAGGCCAGCAACCCCTGGAAGGGCGGGGCGTTCTCGGTCGGCACCAGCGTCCACTCCCCGGCCGCCAGGTCGAAGCTCCAGAGCTGCGTGGCCGGCCACTTGGCGGTGTCCGGCTCATTGCGATCGAGCGGCGTCTGCTGCATCAGGATCGTGCCCGAGGGATCGTGGTAAACCATGGGGATGAAGCGGTGATCGTAGAGCGGCATGCCCCGCGGCGGCACGGTCTTGGGCCGGGCCTGCGTCCACCGGTCGGCGACCACGTCGTAGATCCATGTGTCGTTGTGGACGAACTTCGCGTAGGCCTCGCTCCGGTCGCCCTTGGCCCAGACCCATCCGCCCGGGCCGGTCCCACCGAAGATCACCACCTTGCCGCGCACCGGGTCGGCGGCGATGCCATAGGCGATCCGGCCCTTGAGCTCTTCGGGGAGCCCGCGGTAGACGATCCGGTTGGTCCGCGGGCAGTAGAGCCCGAGTTGCTCGCCGGCCACCCAGACCAGCGCGTCGCTGGCCGGATCGTAGGCGCACTGGGCATGGGCCACCCGCTTCCAGACCGGGGGCAGCGTGCGGCAGTCCTCCCAACGGTCGGTTTTGACGTCGTAGAGCCACGGCCCGCGGGGATCGGACCGGAAGACTTTGCGGTACTCGCCGGCGAACCCACCGACGGGCATGGAGCCGTGGGCGCTCCCGCCCTGGGTGCAGACCATCCGGCCGGCGGAGTCCAGGTAGTTGAGCATCACCAGGCAGCGGCGCTGCGGCCTAAGCGACGCCCGCGAGTCGCTCCACCGGTTCGCGGCCAGGTCGTAGAGGTGCGTGTAGTTGCTCTGCGGGTAGCCCCAGGCGTGACCACCGTAGAAGACGATACGGCGGGTGGCCGGGTCGTAGGCGATGCCATTCTCCCAGGTGTTGTTCGGGCCGGCCGGGTGGCGCATGACCCAGGCGTTGACCGGGGCCTCCGGCCGGCCGGCCGCCTCGGGCTCCGACGCAGATCGCGCCGCCGGGGCGCAGCCGCTCGAGGCGGCCCACGCCAGGGCCAGGGCCAGGGTCAGCGTCAGGGAGATCATCGCGACTGCCGCCGTCGTCCGCATGAGAGTTCCTCCTGTGATCAGCCGCGATTCTTCTACCGCGGCCCGCCGCCGCCCGCAAGCGTCGTTCGTGTGTGGGGGCGGGCGTGTGATACGTTAGGCGTTCGAGGGCAGTATTCTCGCGCCAAGGCGCAAAGATCGCCAAGAACAACAACAGCCTCAACCATAGGGAATCGAAGGATCTCTGTCCGCGGCGCCAAGCTGTCTCTTGGCCGATGCGGATGCTCGCATGCTCACGCCAATGCCGTTCCTGACGTTCTTGACGGCTTGGCGCGAACACCGTTGTTGTGGCCCCAGCAATGTGCGCCTATTGCGTCACGCACCTGTAGGGGCGGGTTTCAAACCCGCCCCTACGGCCTTCGGCCCTTTGCCAGGGACGCCCTATCCACGGACATTGTCGCTCGTCCTGGCGGGGCTATAATGCCGCGGCAAGAAAGGGAGGACAATCATGCGCCGGGGCCTTCCTCCTATCGTGATTGCGATCCTGATGATCGCCGGCTGCCGGCCGGAGGTCCTGGCGCAGCTCTCGGATGAGGCCTGGCCGGGGCGGGAGCCTTCGGCTCTGGAGTGGCGGCATTCCGGCCTGATCGTGGACGCCACGCTCGAGCGCATCGACGTCCTCAGATACGAGGAACAGACTCCGTGTTGCGTGCCAGGCCCAAGGAAGCTCTGGGAACTGGCCCTGACGTTCCGCGTCGATGAAATTCGCAAGGGCGTCTGCCCGGCGTCCCCCATCACTCTTCGCGACCGGGAATGTCACAGCTGGAACTGGACCGGCCGGATCGAGAGGGGACACTTCTACTTCTGCGAGCCGGCCAGGTCCGATCGCTGTCGGATATTCTTCAGCGGGGCTTCCCCGGAACGAAGCCGCAGAGCCTACGTGATCTTCTTTGCCGACCACGCCTGGCCGGACACGGCGCCCGAGGGCCGCAGCCGGAAGCCCGTTCCGCCTTCAATCCCTTCGCGTCCGCCCTCCGGCCTCTTCGACCGTTATTGGGAGAACGATCCCGAACCCGCAGCTCAGACGGAGGAGGAACAGCCATGAAGAAGAAGTCGATCCTCTACCTCGACAAGGCCGGCGCCAAGGAGTGCCCGGCCTGCCTGAAGGCCGCCGCCGAGCGCGCCGCCGAGCTCCGGCTCAAGCACGCCGTGGTGGCCACCACCAGCGGTCGGACCGCCCTGGAGCTCGCCAGGGCGCTGCGCGCCGCGGGGAGCCGCGCGAAAGTCGTGGGCGTGGGCTACGCCGCGAACTTCGCCGCCAAGTGGGGCCGGCTCGAGAAGCGCTTCACCGCGCCGGCGGAGAAGCTCGGCGCCGTCTTCATCGCCGGCACCCACGCGCTCGGCGGGGTCAACGGCGCGGTCCGGGACAAGTTCGGCAACTCGGCCACGCCCGGCGGCCTCATCGCCAACACCTACTACACCTTCGGACAGGGCATGAAGGTGGCCGTGGAGGTGGCGCTCATGGCCGCGGATCAGGCCGCGCTCCCGGCCGACGCCGAGGTCCTGGCCCTGGGCGGCTCCGGCGAGGGCGCCGACACCGCCGTGGTGCTCGCCCCGGCGTGCTCGCACGAGTTCTTCAAGCTGCGCATCCGCGAGGTGGTCTGCATGCCGCGATGACGATGCGACACGGAGACACGGAGACGCGGAGACGCGGAGACACGGGGACACGGGGACAAGGGGACGCGGGGGCTGAGGGAGACAGGCGTGGCTCGCGATGCCTTCCCGCCTGCTGCGTCTTCCTTCCGCTTGTCCTGGCTTAATACCGGAAAGCTTCTGCGTCTTGCAGTTGCTATATCACCATGTCTCCATGTCTCCCCGTCACCGCGTCACCGCGTCACCGCGTCGCTTGCGCTACTCCTCGTCGACCAGCGAGTCGTAGAAGGCCACGTAGTCGTCCGGCGCGTCGCCGGCGCGGTGCTTGATGGCCGCGCGGGGGTGCTGGTTGAGCTGCCCGGTGATCATGTAGGGGATGGAGTAGCCCCAGTCCATCTTCTCGCGCATGGGCAGGAAGACGTCCTGGATGCACTGTAGCACCGGGCGCACCCGGAACTTGGGGTTGTGCAGGAAGCCCAGCAGCAGCTCGAGGGGGCAGTTGCCGGCGCCGCGGCCCATGCCGTTGATGGTGGCGTCGAGCCGGCTGGCACCCATGATCAGCGCCTCGATGGTGTTGGCGTAGGCCAGCTGCTGGTTGTTGTGGGCATGGATGCCCACCTCCTTGCCGGAGCCCTTGACCGCCTCCACGACCGTGAGGGTCAGGTCGCGGACCTGCTCGGAGTAGAGCGAGCCGAAGCTGTCCACGATGTAGATGGCCGTGACCGGCGTGCGGACCAGGGCCTCGAGGGCCTCGCCCAGCTCGCGCTCGCCGACCACCGAGATGGACATGAGCTGCATGACCGTCTCGTAGCCCTTCTGGTGGGCGTCGGCGATCATGTCCAGGGCCAGGGGGATCTGGTTGATGTAGGCGGCCACCCGGACGAGGTCCACCACCGAGTCCTTCTTGGAAGGGATGTCGGCCTTGTAGTCGCAGCGCTCGGCGTCGGCCATGACCGCGAGTTTCACGCCCGAGGGGTTCTCGCCGACGATCCGGCGGATGGCATCCTCGTCGCAGTACTTCCAGGCGCCATGCCTGTCGGGCGCGAAGATGCGCTTCGAGGCCTTGTAGCCGATCTCCATGTAGTCGACGCCGGCGGCCACGCAGGTGTCGTACACGGCCTTGACGAAGCCGTCCTCGAACATGTGGTCGTTGATCAGCCCGCCATCCCGGACGGTGCAGTCCAGGATCTTGATGTCCGGCCGGTAGCCCAGCCACGAGCCCTTGGCGTGCTCGTCCTTGACGTGAACCATGATGCCTTCTCCCGAAGGCGGTCGTCCGCTCTCCGCCAAGAGATGGCGGTGCTCCGGACTCCGCGCCCCCGGGATTCTAGCGGCGCGAACGGCCGGGGCAAGTCGCGTCACTCACGAAGCGGTCACCAAGAACGGCTTGGGCTGCCGCACGCGGCGAATCGTCGTTCGAGAGCTCCAGAGTCCTCACGGCGAATGCCGGGCCATCGTTCGTCTTCGTGTCTGCTTTGTGTCTTCGTGTCTTTGTGGTTACTTTCATCTGCCTGGGCGCCCTTCGATAAATTCCCGTTTTCCTTGACAAATCGTACCCTTGTGGGTTGAATGTTCCCCGTCGCAGGCGAACCGTAATCCTCTTTTTAACCACAAGGTTGGAGGTGCAAGATGCGGATCCGGAGCCTGGCGCCGTTGGTTTTCGTCGCGCTGTTCGCTGGTGCCGCCCTGGCACAGGACGAGTATCCCGACCTGGTTTCCGGCCGGCAGGATCCCGGGCCGACCGTAGAGGTCAAGGGCAGCCTGTGGCTCACCGAGGGGAGCACCGAGGTGGTCAGCCGCTCGCTCTCCGGCGAGTTCGATCACGATTCGAACCTGATGGCCGTCCTGGAAGCCGAGGCCGCGCTGCCGGATCTCCCCTGGATCTCGGTCGACGGCCGGATCGGCACCACGCTGCGCGACTCCGGCGGCGAGTTCGACGACGGCGACGAGGACTCGGACGCGTCCTTCGGGCTCTTAGAACTGAACCTGGCGGTGAGCCTGGCCGGGCGCGGCTCGCCCCTGGCCCCCAACCACGCGCTGCCCAGGACCCACGCCGAGGCCTTCGTGGGCTTGAAGGCCTTCACCGAAGACTTCGACGCCGAGCGAAACAACGCCGACGTCAGCTACGAGACGCTCTGGATGGGCCCGCAGTTGGGCCTGCGGGGCTACTGGCACCTGAGCGATACCTACGCGGACGATTACCTCAAGGGCTGGGGGCTCTCGGCCGGCGCGGCGGTGATGCCGTGGCTCACCGTCCAGGCGGACAGCGAAATCGATGGCGGCGCCGAGGGCGACCAGGACTCGAGCAGCGGCTACGGCTACTCCTGGTTCGCCGGTGCCAGCTACCGCACCGGCCCCGCGGTCTTCGGCCTCGGCTACGAGTTGCAGAGCTTCAAGACCGACGACGGCGACGAGGACCTTTCGGGGGGAGGCAGCGGGCACCTCTACAGCCTGGAGAGCAAGCGGCACGGGTTCTTCCTGAGCGCGGGGGTGCGGTTCTAGCTTCAGTACGCCGCCCGACACGAGGGCACCGGCGCGTTGCGGCCTCGCCGCAACCGAGGCGACGACCTCCCGACATAACGGCTTGCAGGCTCGGAGCGAGAGGCTCCGGACCTGCGTGGAGGATGTTGCTGATGACACGGCCCATTTTCCCTGCATTCGCCATCGCTGCGCTCTTGGCCGCCGCGTGGGCCGCTCCTTCTGCGCAGGCCGGACAGACGCCCATCCCCGGCAGCGCGCCGGTTTCGCCCCTTGACCTTGAGCGGGCCAGGCAGCTCCTGCGCGACCAGCCCGGCGCCATTCCGCAGATCAAGCGCCCCGACGCGTCGGACACCGCCGCACAGCCCGCCGATGCGAGCGTTCCGCCCTCCGGGCAGACCGGCCCGGCGCAGTCCGGACAGCCCGACGCCCGGGCCTCCGCCCCGGCCGAGCCCCGGCCCGAGCCGGCGCTTTCCTCCTTCGAGCGCTACGTGGCCGCGGCCGGACCGGCCGAGATGTCCGCGGGCGTCAGGCAGTTCGGCTACGGGATCTTCCGCGCCCCGGCCGGCAGCTTCGCTCCGGTCACCGCCGTGGCCGCCGGGCCGGACTACGTCCTCGGCCCCGGCGACGAGGTGCTGGTGCGCCTCTGGGGCAAGGCCGAGCTCGAGGCCTCGGCGGTCGTCGACCGCGAGGGCAAGCTGGTTCTGCCCCGCGCCGGCACCATCCCGGTGGCCGGCAAGAGCCTCAAGGAGCTGCGCGAGCAGGTCCGTGGAGCATACGACAAGGTCTTCGCCGACTACCAGCTGGACGTGTCGCTCGGCGCCCTCAAGAGCATCGGCGTGCTGGTGGTCGGCACGGTCGAAAAGCCCGGGCGCTACAGCCTGAGCTCCGTGGCCACGGTGATCAACGCGCTGATCGAGGCCGGCGGCCCCACCAAGTCGGGTACGCTCCGCAACGTGAAGCTGGTGCGCGGAGGCAAGGAGGTCGCCACCGTCGACCTCTATGAGCTCCTGCTCACCGGCCGGTGCTCGACCGACGTGCGCCTGCAGCCCGAGGACACGGTCTTCGTGCCTCCGATCGGACCGCGGGCCGCGATTCTGGGCGGGGTGCGCCTCCCGGCCATCTACGAGTTCAGGAACGCCGAGGTGAAGCTCTCCGACCTGGCGGAGATGGCCGGCGGGCTCGAGGCCACCGCGGTGGCCGAGCGCGTGCAGATCGAGAGGATCGAGGGCGACGGCCGGATCGCCCTGTCCGAACACAGTCTGGCCGCCGGCGCCAAGGCGCCGCCGGCCGTGAAGAACGGCGACATCGTCCGGGTCTTCCAGGTGGTCCGCAAGTACGACAACGTGGTCTATCTGCAGGGGAACGTGGCCCGCGCCGGATCCTATGAGTTCAGGCCGGGCATGAAGGTCTCCGACCTGATCACCGGCCCGGCCATGCTGGTCCCCGAGAAGGACTGGAAGCCGGGGCAGGCGCCGGAGCCGCTGTCCTCCGCGGAGGCTCCCGCCGATGTTGCCAGGGGCGACGGAGAGAAGGCCGGCCACCGCCAGTTCCCCGAGCCCTGCTGGGAATACGCGCTCATCCGCCGCATCTCCCAGCCCGACCTGCGCGTCGAGTACGTCCCGTTCGACCTGGGCAAGGCCGTCCTCAAGAAGGACCCGGCCGAGGACAAGGCCCTCCTCTCGCAGGACACGGTGATCGTCTTCTCGAAGTGGGACTTCGCCGAGGCGCCCATGGTGCGCATCGGCGGCGCGGTCAACAAGCCCGGCACCTATCCGCTGGCTCCCGGCATGCGGCTGCGCGACCTGGTGAGCATCGCCGGCGGCGTGAAGCCCTACGCCTTCCGCGACAAGGCCGAGCTGCACCGGGTGGTCTACGAGGGTGCCGGCCAGCGCACCGAGCGCGTCGACGTGGTCCTGGCCGACGCGCTGAAAGGCGCCGGGGTCGCGAACCTCGAGCTCCGCGAGCGCGACCACCTCTTCGTGCGCAGCGTCCCCGAGCGCAAGGAGGACTCCACCGTCACGCTCTCCGGCGAGGTGCGCTTTCCGGGCACCTACCCGGTCAAGCCCGGCGAGAAGCTCAGCAGCGTCCTCCAGCGCGCCGGAGGCTACACCGACCTGGCCTACCTGCGCGGGACCGTCTTCCTGCGCGACTCGGTGCGCAGGCTCCAGCAAGAGCGCATCGACGAGATGCTCGCCAACCTGGAGCTGGAGCTCAGCCGCTCGGCGGCCGCGGCGGCAGCCACCGGCGCCAGCCAGGAGGCCATCGCCGCCGCCAGCGAGCAGGCCCAGTGGCAGAAGCGGCTCCTCGAGCGGCTGCGCTCGGTGAAGGCCGCCGGCCGGGTGGTCGTGGCCATGGGGCCGGCCGACGAGATGCAGGGCACGGCGCGGGACCTGGCGCTCGAGGACGGCGACAGCATCACCATCCCCACCCGTCCCGGCACGGTCAACGTGCTGGGCGCCGTCCACAACCAGACCGCCTTCCTCTGGACGAAGAGCTCCACCTACGAGCACTATCTGCAGCTGGCCGGCGGACCCACCAAGGCCGCCGACAAGGGCGGGCTCTACGTGGTGCGCGCCGACGGCAGCGTGGTCAGCCGCCGCCAGGGCGGCTCTTCGCTGCGCTGGGACAGCGAGCACCGCCGCTGGGTCTCGGGGCGGCTCTCGGGCATGGACATCGAGCCGGGCGACACGGTGATCGTCCCGGAGAACCTCGAGAAGGTGGCCTGGCTGCGCGACACCAAGGACGCCACCCAGATCCTCTACCAGATCGCCGTGGCCACCGGCGTGCTGATCCTGGCCTTCTGAGCGCCGGTCGAAGCAAGCCGGAGAGAACGGGCTGACCATGCGACGGGCGGATGGCCGATGCGGCGCCTGGCGGTGCTGGGCGATGCTCGGTGCCATGGCGGTCTTCTGCCTGGCCGGCGGCCCCGCCCGGGCGGACTCGGAAGTGCCGCTCGACAGCTGGGTCTACCGCGAGCTCGACCGGCTGCAGGCCGCCGGGCTCATCGAGAGCGGCAGCCTGAGCTCCCGGCCAATCAGCCGGCAGGAGGCCGCCCGGCTCACCGCCGAGGCCCGCCGGCTCTCGACCGAGAAGGACGAACACCGCCACGACGCGGCCATCGCCCGGCTGGAGCAGGAGTTCGCCGCCGAGCTCGCCGACGACGACCGCGGCGGCCGCACCGGCTATCTGCGCCCCCTGGACGAGGCCCGGGCCGGGGCGCTCTACGTCGACGGTCCCTTCCGGCCCGCCAACGACCGGGGCCGCGACTGGCACGAGGGCACCAACGCCCGGGCCGACGTCTCGACGCTCTTCCTGTGGGGGCCGCTCGCCGGCTACGCGCGGGTCGAGGGCCGGCACCTGCCCGCCGACGACCACGACGGGTCCGGGACCGGCGGCGAGCTCGAGAGCGGCCACCTCAAGCTCAACCTCGGCAAGTGGTACGCGCTGGCCGGCCGCGAGCCGCTGTGGTGGGGTCCGGGCCGGCACGGGTCGCTGCTCCTGTCCGACAATGCCCGGCCGCTCGACCTCATCCGGGTCGGCAACGACCAGCCGGTGCTCCTGCCCTGGGTCTTCAACCGGGTCGGGCCGCTGCACCTCGAGGCCTTCCTCTCGCAGATCGACGAGGAGGACCGGCCGATAAACGAGCCGTACTTCGCCGGCGTGCGCGTCTCGGTCACGCCCCTGCCGCAGCTCGAGCTCGGCGCCAGCCGCGTGGCCATGTTCGGCGGCCACGGGCGCTCGGTGACACCCAACACCATCGACAAGGTGATCACCGGCCGGGGCGAGAACGAGGACAACAGCGTCGGCAACCAGCAGGCCTCGGTCGACCTGCGCCTGACCCTGCCATTCCGGGCCCAGCCGGTCCAGCTCTACGGCGAATACGGCGGCGAGGACATGGCCGGCAACTTCTTCAGTCGCGAGGCGGTGCTGGCCGGCCTCTACCTGCCGCGGGTGGGGCCGTGGGCGCGGCTCGACCTGCGCATCGAGTACGCCGACACCTGGCTGGGCGGCCACAACGGCCACGAGGACGTCTGGTACCGGCATGGCCTCTACCCTCTCGACTACGATGGGCGGATCATCGGCCATCACGCCGGCACGGACGCCCGCGACGCCTACGGGGAGCTCGGTTTCCAGGCGACGGACGACCTCAGGCTCTGGGCCGCGGCCGACGTCGAGCGGCACGGACTGGGCCGATCGCACCCCGAGCGCCAGGGCGAGCTCACGCTCGGCGCGGAGTGGTGGCTGACCCGGCGGCTGGCGGTGCGGGGCTCGGTCACCCGGGTCGAGCTCGACAACGCCGGCTTCGAGGACGGCAGGAAGGAAGACGGGCAGTGGATCGGCCTGTCGGCGACGTGGAGGTTCTGAAGGGATCGTTCAGCCACAGATGAACACAGATAGACACAGATCGGGCTGCGGAGAGCTGATAAGCGGCCGTTTCCCGCTCGCACAGATTCGCAGAGAACAGCGGACCCCGGCCGTTGTTGTTCTCCGTGGCTTGGCGGCTCCGTGCGAGAAACGCCGTTGTTGTCGCTCACACAAAACCGCAAAGCCGCACTTTCCGGCCGGTTCGAATCCGCGTGCATCTGCGTGCCCTTCGATGCTACTCAGGGCTTTGAGCCATGAGAACTTGCCGAATGGCATCTGCGGTTCCGAAGCCGTTGTTCCCAAAGTCCAATGCCCACAGCCCAAAGCCCAAAGCCCCTTTCTGTTAGCGTGATTAGGAGCGCGTGATGAGCTCGGAACTCAAGACCGAATCCGTCCGGAGCGAACCGCCCATCGTGGTGACGGAGCCCCGGCCCACGACGGGCCGCCGTCCGGACGACGAACTGACGCTGGCCGACTACATCGCCATCGTGTGGCGCAGGCGGAAGCTGGTTCTGGCCTGTGCGGTGACCGGGCTGATCGTGGCAGCCGTCGCCCACTTCGTTCTGCCGGCGAAGTACGAGGCCACCGCGCTGATCCTGCCGCCGCAAGGGGATGAGGGCAGTAGCGGGATGGCCGCAAAGCTTGCGGGGCTTTCCGACAGCCTGCCGGTGGGACTTCTGGGTGTCAAGAGCCCGGAAGAGCGCTACGTGGACATACTCACGAGCCAGCGGGTGGCCGATGCGATGGCCGAGAAGTTCAGCCTGATGGAGAGATATGGGACTGAATCCAGAGTGAAAGTTCGCGAGAACTTGGCCAAACGTTCCGGCTTCGACTCCACCAAAGGGGGGATGATCTCCATCACCGTGACCGACCGCGATCCCGAGACTGCCGCCAAGATGGCCAACACCTACGGAGATATCCTCGGAGAGATCGACGGCGAGCTCAATGTCGGCAAGGCTGGCCGCGAGAGACGATTCCTGGACGAGCGCCTCGTGGCCGTCGAGAAAGACCTCAAGGCCGCCCAGGAAGCCTGGAAAGCTTTCCAGGAAAAGCACCGCATCGTGGCGGTCGACGAGGGACTCAAGGCCACGGCCACGGTGATGGCCGAGCTCGAGGCCCGGCGGATGGCCAAGGAGATCGAGGTCCAGGTTCTGGAGACGGCCTACTCGAAGACCAGCCCCCAGGTGGAGATGGCCCGGACGGAGCTCCGCAAGCTCGAGGAGAAGCTCCGCGACGTCTCCCAACACGGCGTCAGGCCTGCCTCATCAAGTCCCTCCAACCCTCCACCCTCAACCCTCCACCCTCAACCTGACGGCGAAGCCTCCCAATGGCTCTTCCCCGCCGTGGAGAAGGTTCCGGAGCTGGCCATGGAGCAGATGGACCTCGAGCGGCGGCTCCGGCTGCACGGGGAGCTCTACAAATTGCTTGTGACACAGAGGGAGATGACCAGGATCAGTGAGGCGAAGGAGCGTTCGACCGTGCAGGTGGTGGCGGCGGCGACGGCGCCGGATAGAAGGGCCGGGATGGGAGGCGGAGCCAGGATTTTCGTTGGCATCGGGATCGGCCTTGCGTTTGGGGTGACGGTCGCAGTTCTCTTGGCTCGGCCCGGCTTGGCTGTGAGCGGCCGCAGTGGGAACTGACTGACTAGGCCGCGACACCGGCTTCGCGAAAATGATCCACTGGCCACCAAGAGAACGAGCCTGCAATGTTGGGCGCTTGCCGCGGCCTGACAGGTCATGTTGCCTATGAGTCTTTTGCGTGCTTGGCGAGCGCGGCTTACTGGCCCGACTGCCCGGAAAGGCTTGGTGGCGCTCATTGACCAGGGACTGGTATCCGGTACAAACTTCTTTAGCGCCTATCTCATCGCTACGCTCTGCGCAAAAGAAGAGTTCGGGCTCTATGCCCTCATCGTCGCCATCATTACCTTGCTGATGTGCGTCCAGACTTCACTTGTCGGTCTGCCCATGGCGGTCCTCGGCCCTTCCAAAGCAGGTGACGTGCTGCGCAAGTACCTGGGAAGCTCCGGACTGCTGGCCTTGTGCCTTGCCTTGGCCGTGGCCGGGCCGGCGTTGGCGGGAGCGGCACTGGGATGGCCCTCGGGCGGCGATGGTTTGCGGAGAGCGGCTCTGCCCATCGCTGCAGCTTTGATCTGCCTGCAGATCAAGGAGTTCTACCGACGAGTGCTGTTCGTGGAACTGTTGGCCGGCAAGGTCCTTGCCCTGGATGCGATTGCTAGTGTGCTGCAGGTAGCCGGGATGTTGATGCTATGGCTTGGAGGATCGGGCAGCCTAGTGCCGCCTGTTCCGGGCCAGCTGTCCGCCTATTGGGCATTGGTCATGATTGGCGCCTCCTCACTTCTGGCTGCCATTGCCGGCGCCATGCTAAGCAGGGGGAGGATTGCCCTGAGGAGTTCATGGTCCGAACACAAAGAGGCGTGGCGGGAGAACTGGACCCTCGGAAAGTGGATACTCGGGGCTCAGATGGGATGGGTCGTTGCTGCTCACGCCAACACTCTGGTCGTGGCCGGCGTCTCTGGTTTGGCAGGAGCCGCGGCGTTTGAGGCCCCGAGGCTCCTGCTCGCACCCCTACAGGTCCTTGCCTTTGGGGGCGGCAATATTTTAGCCCCCCGAGCTGCCAAGGTGCTTAGTGAAGGGGGTGCGCCCGCCCTATTGCGGTTCATGCGCCCAGTCACGCTGGTTTGGTCGGTGATTTTCGTGGTATACGGATTGCTCGTTGCAGCGGCCCCAGGCCAGTGGCTTAGGCTGCTATATGGCAGCAAGTATGCGGGCCTGGAGACAACGGTCTTGCTCTGGTCGGGGTTCTATGTGCTGTCCGGGCTGGCCACAATCCCATGCATTATACTCACCGTCCTGCATAGTACCCGGTTGCTGCTATTCATCGTGGTGCTTGGCGGGGTCGTTATGCTGGTCTTGTCGGCGTGGCTCTGCGAGTTCATGGGGCCCATCGGTGGAGTTGCGGCCAGGTTGGCCCTTCAGATCGTGATTCTTATCTCAACTTCCGTGATCGCGGCAGCGAAGCTCCGCGGAGGTGCGGTTGACGGGAGCAGTCTTGAGTGCGAACGCACAGCAGGAGCATCCAGGACATGGGGACAAGAGTAGAAGATACAGCCGCGTTGCCGCGGTCTGGGGCTCATAGTGCGTCGCCTTCGGCCAACACATCCGAGTTCCTGGATGCGCTGTTCAGGAGCATCGAGGATGCCGGTCTGCCCTACGCGATCATGCGCAACTTCGAGGGACTCCCCCAGGTCAAGCCGGGAAACGATATCGATGTGATGGTGATGCCTGCCGACCGGCTGCGGCATCGTCAATTGCTGTGCATGGCTGCGCGTATGTCAGGCTGGACACTCGTGTATGCCGTCTCGCGGGTTCATCTTGATGTCTTCAAGGTGGCATCGTTGCGCCCAGCGACTGGGCAGTGGCCGACTATCGTGCACTTGGACTACTTCCCCGGAGACGCCTGGCACTATGCGCCGATAATGGCTGCCGAGGAGGCCTTGGCCCGGCGCGTTGCCTATGGAAGCATCCACGCGCTTTCGCCGATCGACAGTGTCCTGACGGCCATCCTCCATCACCTTTTATGGTCAGGTGCCGTTGGAAAGGCCGCGTACTTGGAGCGGGCCAGTGAGCTCTCCCGCACCGACTTCGATGAGATGGAGGCTCGGCTGACGTCAATCGCAGGTCCCCGGTTGGCCTCTCGGATGATGGATGCCATCCGGAAAGGCGACTCCGTGAGCCTGGTGGCGATGCACCGGCGGCTGCGCGTGGTCTTGGGACTAAAATCCGTCCTGCGGTCCCCGGGGGGAACGACAGGGAGGTGCCTCGAGTTGCTCCTCCAGGAGCTGCGCCAAGTCCTGCATCCTCCAGGAGCCTTTATAGGCATGTGGCTCGGAGAGCGGGGTAGGACATCCGGGCTCGTCGAGGAGATCCTTTCTTGGGCATGCCAGCTGGACCGGTACAACCACTGTTTCCCCGACCGTCATCTCGACAACATCATCACCTCCCCGCATCCCTTTTACGAGCGTGCAGTGCGAGATGCCTATTGCCTTGGGGACGGGGCCTTGGAGGTGTCGCGCGCTCTGTCGACCATCCGGCGCTTCAGGCGCCGCGGCAAACTGGTCCTTTGGAATTGCACGGGGGTGGGGATTGCTGCTCCCGCCGTTCGCTCCCTTGACGGATGTGTCTTTCTGCACGATGGCCACAACAGCCCTGCGCAGGCAGCCCTTGCGGCGTGCCTTGCGTCCCGGGGCAAGAGCGTGTTGCACCTCGACGGCAGCCAGGGGGAGGGGCATGCTGTGGCGGCGGCACTGTGCGCGCTGCTGCGTCAGCACGGCCTGCAGGCAGGGTACATCAGCAGAGAGGAGACTTGCTGAGTGGCGAGCTCTCCTCTGAAGTTTGATGCCGTTCCGGGCCGTCGTGCCGCCGTCGTTGCCGTGGTCGGCCCGGACGGGGCAGGGAAGTCAACGCTCATCAGCTTGACCGCGGGCCTACTCAGAGTCAAGGGGGCACGGGTCATGACTAAGCACTGGCGGCCTCACTTGTTTCCGGCGCTTGGCGTACTCTGCGGCAAGGGCGTGGACGCGGGTGGTGCCCCCAGGCGTATTGCCGGGCGGTTTCGGTGGTTGCGCCTAGCGTACTACTGGCTGGACTACAGCTTTGGGAGTTGGCTCCTTCATAGGCGTAATCGAGCTTGCGGGCCCGATATCATCCTCTATGATCGCTGCGCTCTCGACGTCACTGTTGACCCACTCCGGTACGGCCTGCCTTCCCCCTTGGGTACGGGCCTGCTGTGGTGGGCCGCCCCAGGGCCCGATCTGGTTATCTGCCTGCATGATGATTCGGAGAGGATTGCGGCGCGCAAGGGTGAGCTCCCCGCTCAGGAGATCCGCGAGCTTCTGCAACGGTGGCTCGGCATGATGCGCAGGGGCGCGGTGCAGCTGTGCCTGCGAGTAGACCGTTCCCCGGCAGAGACGGCCGCTGAGCTTGAGAGCAGGTTGGTTGGCTTCCTAGAGGACTACTACGTGACGGATGGGCGTGGGGGCGGGTTCGCGATCCTCCGGAGTTCGGGCATGGATCGATTTGCGCTGCCAACCAAGGTTGCCTCGCTGGGCCAGACGCTCGCAGCCTACAGCCCGACTACCGTCAAGCACCGGCTCGCTTGGAA
Organism: uncultured bacterium; assembly: GCA_937935355.1. GTDB lineage: Bacteria > Planctomycetota > SZUA-567 > JAKLDR01 > JAKLDR01 > JAKLDR01. The sequence continues at coordinate 26,167 of CALGYR010000041.1, forward strand.
GGCCTGGGGCGTGATGAGAGCTGTAGGGCTGGAAGGCCTTGTTTCCCGGCAGACCCTGGAGCCCTCGGCGCGACTAGATGCCCTTGACTGGCGCGGATGGACACGTGAAATGGAGCGGCGCTTAGGGGAAGGCCGTCTGTGGCCAGCCTTTCGCTTCCCACCGCAGTTCGACAGCAGGAGGGTTGGAGCGCTGCTGGTGAGGCCGGACGGAAGTGTGGCAGCGTATGCCAAAATGGCGTGGGACGAAAGGGGGCGTACGGGCCTGAAGAGGGAAGCGGAGCGTTTGCTGTCCGCACGAAGCAGTCCTCCACGTGCTTTCCGCATGCCGCAGCTCTTCCTCCAAGGGTGCTTCGACAACCGGGACTACCTCATTGTTGAGGCCTTGCCTGCCAATAGCCGGCAATCACCGATCGGTTGGGAGGCTGGCCTTGCCACCGCGGCTGAGGAGATTCGCATGGTGGGGATGGTTCGCAGGCGCCTTGAGGACTTGGTGTGGTGGCGGGCACTCAATGGCCTCCCGGAGCCATGGCCGAACATCACATCGTTGTTGGCAAGGGAGGAGCCGAAGGACGGGTACTGGTTCGGAGGCCGCCATGGCGACTTCACCCCATGGAACATGAGACGGCATGGCGGCCTGCTCTGGATATTCGATTGGGAACTGGCTTCCGCGATGGCCCCGGCCGCCGAGGATCTGGTGAGGTTCGTCCTAGCAGCGCAGCTGTGGTCTCGGAACCGCTCAGTTATCAGTGGGGTGAATGCGGTTCTGCGCGTCGCGCGAGCCGAGGGAATAGAACTGCCTGCTATTGCCCTGGTGCTGGCCAACTGGAAGGTCGAGAAACAGGCATGGTATGAGTACCAAGTCGACGAGATGGCTGCAGCGCTGATGTGCCTGCGGGGGCAGGGGAATGTCTAGCTCCGGCCCCTTGCTTGCGCCGTCCAGCCCGGCTGCTGCCTTTCTGCGGCGGACCCCAGCGGGTGTTTTCGCCTGGATGTTGGCGATTGCGCTTCTCGGGTATGCATTCCTGGGCAAGGGCTTCGCCTATGTCCACGTGCCGTTGGGTATTCCATTTTATGTAGGCGAGATCGTGTTGGTGGCGGGGATCCTCGCGTACCTCTTGCCCGGGGTTGCCCTGGGCAGGGCGCTACGAACGGCTCCGGGAATGATCTTCCTAGTCTTCGCGGCATGGGCGCTTCTGCGCACGGCGCCCTTCCTTGGTTCGTGTGGTCTAGATGCCGTGCGGGATGCGTCGGTTGTCTACTATGGGCTCTTTATGTTCATGGTGTGCGGTGTGCTGAGAGGGCGGTCTGAGCTCTGGCGTGTCGCCAAGATGTATGGCAGCATCTCCTGCTGGTTCGTCCCGTGGGTGCCGGTGGCCTTCGCGCTCTTCTTCCTTGCGCCGGAATCACTGCCGGCGGTTCCGGGTACGGACATTCCAGTAGTGTTCTTCAAGAGTGGAGACATGGTAGTGCACCTGACTGGGGCCCTGGCCTTCTCCATGCTGATGAGAAACAGCGAGGGCCCGATCTGCTCAGGTCAGAGAAGCATCTGGTGGTACGTGGCGGCGTTTCTGACCGTGCTGATCCTGCCTGCTCGGGCCGCGTATCTGACGTTCATCGCCGGCCTTGTGGCCGCACTGTCATTGAACCGTAAGCATCGGTCAATGTACTGGAAGATTATTCTGGTCCTGGTGCTGAGCTTAGGGGCCTTCATAGCGATGGACCCAACCATCAAGTTACCGCGGGGTCGCGAGGTGTCCGTGCGGGCAACTCTAGGGCTGGCACGTAGTGTCTTCTCGAAGACAGATGATCCCGCACTTAGGGAGAGCACGAAGCTGTGGCGGGTCCTGTGGTGGAGGGACATAGCCAGAGAGACATTCCTGGGCCCGTACTTCTGGACTGGGAGGGGCTTTGGGGCCAATCTGGCCAAGGAGCACGGCTATGAGGTCACCTCCCCCGGGCACGACGTACGCCCCCTGAGAAGCCCGCACAACGTTCACATGACAGTCCTGGCGCGGATGGGGGTGCCTGGGCTTGTTCTGTGGCTTGTGTTGCAGGGCGCGCTGCTCTGGACGTTCCTTGCGGGATGGTTGCGCGCTCGGCGGGCGGGAGATGCTCTTGTTCAGGGGGTGCTGGCATGCGTTGTCTGCTATTGGGTGGCATTCATGTTCAACGCGACCTTCGATGTGTATCTGGAGGGGCCGCAGGGGGGCATATGGTTCTGGAGCACTATGGGGCTGGGGCTGGCAACGGCGCAGCTACGACCTAGAGCCGGTGAGGAGCCCGCCTCGTACGGAGCGGGCCACGCAAATCGGGAGACGGCGCGCGCATGCAGCCAGGCTTGAGCCCTTGCGCATGCTGCCTGCGCGTACGCTTGCCGGCTGGGTGCTCCGGGGCTTGCGGCGATGTCGGGTCTAGAGCCGTGCTGAGGAAGGCCAACGCATGCGGGTGATGCAGGTCCACAACACCTATGTACACCGTGGTGGGGAGGATGCCGTAGTGGAGGCTGAGGCGGCGCTGTTGCGATCTTACGGACACGAGGTCCGCGAGCTGCGCGCATCGAACGCACTTGGAGTATCCGCGGGATATCTGAGCCTTGTCAGAACCTTGCTCTCGTCGGCTTGGAACCGGGATGTCTATCAGCGGGCCCGCGCGGTCATACGGGATTTCAGGCCGGACATAGTCCATGCGCACAACTTCTGGTTTATGCTCTCGCCGTCGATCTTTGGTGCTGCTCACGATGAGGGCGTGCCCACACTCCTGACTCTTCACAACTACCGGCTAGTGTGCCCAGGCGCCTTGCTGATGCGCGGCGGCCGAATATGCGAGCTCTGCCTGGGGGGGTCGCCATGGCATGCAGTCCCACGAGCTTGCTATCGGGATTCCATGGTGCAGACCGCCCTGTTGGCGCATATGGTTGCCGGGAACTTGCATGGGCGTACCTGGGATGAGCTAGTCGATGGCTACATAGTACTCACCGACTTCTGTCGTCGGATCTTCGTGAGAGGGGGGCTGCCTGAAGCCAAGCTCTACGTCAAGCCCAATTTCCTTCATGATGCGCCGGCGCCAGCCACGGCGGTTGGGCGGGGGGCAGTGGTGGTTAGCCGACTGTCCAGGGAGAAGGGATTGCACACCCTACTCCGTGCCTGGAGCGAGGTCCCTGCGGCAAGCCTCACGATCATGGGCGACGGACCGGAGCGCGGGGTGCTCGAGAGGATGTCCGTTGGCCTGCCTCAGGTGAGGTTCCTGGGCCACGTCTCCAGGGCGGACGTCATCGCAGGCGTCAAGGCGGCGGCCTGTCTGGTATTGCCCTCGGAATGGTACGAGTGCATGCCCATAGCAGTGCTGGAATCGTATGCATGCGGCCGGCCGGTAGTTGCCTCACGACTGGGATCGCTCGTCGAGTTAGTGCGCGAGGGGAAGACCGGCTTGCTGTTTCAGCATCGGGATGCCGGAGATTTGGCGGCCAGCATGAGGCGCCTGCTCGGCGATCTGGAAGCATGTCAGGGCATGGGGCTGCGAGCCCGCGCTGAATTTGAACAGAAGTATACCTTAGAGATCAACTACGACCGGCTGATGTCCATTTATCAGCGCGTGATCGGTCTGGCTGGCAGAAAATGATGCTGCCTAGATCCGTACGCGCTCGGCTCAACAGCGTGCGGAAAGGAGTCGCGTCAGCGACCGCGTTCCCATCGCTCCCGGTTGGTGCAACAGATGTCCGAGATGATCTCGCGGATCCCCCGACGTATCCTCCAGTTGCCATACCTGGCCCTGAACTTGGATGTGTCGCTCACATACCAAATGTGGTCTCCGACGCGATGGTCGGGGAGGTATTTGTAGTTGAGCTGATGGCCGGTGATCTCTTGGCTGATGGCAATGGCCTCGCGCATGGAGCAGTGACTGGCCCGGCCACCACCCATATTGTAGACCTCTCCGCGCCCCGGATCCCGGAACACTTCGTGGAACGCTGCCACCAGATCTGATGAGTGGATGTTATCCCGGACCTGTTTGCCCTCGTATCCGAAGACGGTGTAGTGAGTGCCGGTCACCGCGCACTTGACCAGATAAGCCAGGAATCCGTGCAGTTGGGTACCGGAATGCGCCGGGCCGGTAAGGCATCCGCCCCGGAAACAAGTCGTCTTCATGCCATAGTACCGGCCATATTCCTGAACCATAACGTCCGCAGCAACCTTAGAGGCACCAAAGACGGAGTGCAGGTTCTGGTCGATGCTCATGGTCTCCGGAATGCCCTCCCGGTACGGATGAGTGTCGTCGATCTCCCACCGGGTATCCAGTTCGCGAAGCGGAAGGCGGTTGGGTAGATCTCCGTATATTTTGTTGGTGGAGGTGAAGATGAATACTGCCTCTGGGCAGTGCTGGCGCGCTGCCTCCAGCACGTTCAGGGTGCCGGTGGCATTCACGGAGAAATCCAGCAGGGGCGATCGTGCAGCCCAGTCATGCGATGGCTGTGCCGCGGTATGAATCACCAGATCGATCGCGCTGCCCAACTCCCCGAACAGAGCATCTATGGCCGCGAAGTCGCGGATGTCCAGAGAATGGTGGCGGTAACCTTTTAACTCGCGAACGAGAGCCTGTTGGCACCACTCCGTGGAGGCTTCTTCTCCGAAGAAGACCTTGCGCATGTTGTTGTCGATGCCGATCACGTCCATGCCCAGGTCTGAGAAGTAACGCGCCGACTCGGATCCGACCAGGCCGGCAGAGCCGGTGATGACTGCAATGCTCATGGTTCTCCTCGTCCTTGCATGGCACTGTTCAGAACACTCTGAAGCTGCTTGGCCGCTACCGGCAGGTCAAAGAACTGCGCGGCGGTCGTCTTGCCGGCTCGGCCAATCCGCAGTCTTTCGTCGTAATTGTTAAGCGCCTCACCGATGACTCGGGCTATGACGTCGGGGCCGGCTCCGGCCGGTACCAGGAGTGCATTGTGGCCGGACTGGAGATAATAGGATGACTCGCCAACATCCGAGGCGATGACCAGTCGCCCCGATGCCAGGTACTCACTCAGCTTCGTGGAGAGGCCGGAGCAACTCCAGACGCCTTCGCGACGAATGCCGATAAGAATGCTGGCCTCTTCCAGGTGCCGCCTGACTTCTGCACGAGGCGCGAATCCTGGCATTTCCACACATCCGGCCAGGCCCAGCGCATGGGCCAGCCGTCGCGCCTCGACCAGGCGACAGGGCTCTCGGCCATTATCGCCAAGTAACACAGCGCGGAACCTGTGGCCGGTCTGCTTGAGGATGTGAAGGGCTTCGATGAGCCCGCCGATTTCGTCCTGTTCGCCAAATGATCCGGTATACAGGATCATCGGTTGGTCGGTGTGACGCTCCGGCGCACAGGACCACTCGCGGCAATCAATGATGGTGGGCACCAAGTGGACGTTTGGGTGCGCCCCGCACAGTGGCTCGTACTTTCTCCTAAGGTAGCGAGAAATGACCACGACGGCATCGGCCATGCGCGGGCAATACCTGTCTGCCAACCAGGAGTTGACGGCGAACAGGCGACGGGAGAATGAAATGGCCGAGTCGGAGACCAACTCATGGCGATCGTCTTCGTAGGACTGGATAGTGGCCACCCCTAGCGACCGCGCGCAACGACTCAGTGGCCAGGTGTCGTAAAAGCTCAGGTTGTTGAACCAAAGAACGTCAAGGCCGGAATCGCGGCGGGCTGCGGCCAGCCACCGGGAGATCACTCGCACAGCCTTGAGCTTGGTGCCCAAAGAAAGCATGCCCGATGGACGATCAACATGCCCAAGAGCGTAGCGAAAAGCCGTACCGTCAACCACGCCCGCTGCTCGCAGAGCGTCCTTGGGGGCGATCCCCAAGGAGTGCTCATTCCATAGCACCACTTCATGGCCGCAGATGGCTAGTGCTCTTGCCATCATGCGCAGCCGCGACGTGTTGCCACCACCTTCAGGCAGATCGGCAACTGTTACGATGGCTATCTTGAACGGAGGCATGGGAAAGCTGCTCTCGTGTTTGTGCTCCACGCAGAGTCCGCCGGCCAAGCCGGTCACGCCAATGTAACATGAGCGTACCGAGCATTGTAAGCGGTGGGCGGGCGCAGAGCAAGGTGCGGATCTGCGCAGACGCTGGTACCCCTCCCTGGCCGGCGGGAATACCGGCCGGGCGCGCTTGACGAGTCCTCAGCCTCCAAAGTATAATGGATGTCTAGGGTCCCCATGATTTGCGACAGGAGCCGTTTAGGCCGCAAGTGCTAGAAGCTAGCTTTCGTGGAGCCCTCACAGGAGTGGACTGTTGGAGAAGCATCAAGTGGCGTGGACTCCACGTGTGGCCGGCAGCCTGGCGAAACTTGCGGAGAGACTGGGCCTGTTGCATCGCACGGCGATATCGTATTTCCAGTCAGATCAGTACCTGCGCCATAACGCCCGCAGGCTGGAGCATCTGGCAAGCTTGGGGATTGCGGTAAGAGAGCGCCGTGTCCTGGAGGTGGGCGCTGGGATAGGCGACCATTCCCACTACTATCTGGACAGGGGATGCCGGGTGACCATAACCGAGGGGCGTCGAGAGAGTCTGGGACTTCTGGCGCGCCGGTATCCGACCGCTAAGGTGCAGTTCCTAGATATGGAGCACCCATCACCGCTCGCTGACGCGCCGTTTGATATAGTGCACTGTTACGGGCTCTTGTACCATCTCGAGAATCCTGAGCAGGCACTTCGGTTTATGAGTGAATCCTGCAGGCAGTTATTGCTGCTTGAGACCTGCGTCTCCTTTGGAGACGCCAAGAGCATCAACATCACGGAGGAGCCCCATTGGAACCCCACTCAGGCTCTTTCGGGACGAGGATGCCGGCCGACGCGGCCGTGGCTGTTTGAGCGGCTGCGGTCTCTGTTCCCCTACGTTTATCTCCCCAAGACGCAGCCCAACCATGAGGAGTTCCCTGTGGACTGGACCGCTCCGCAGCAGCACCGGAACCCGCTCGCACGAGCCGTCTTCGTTGCCTCTCGCGAGGAGATCAGGAATGAACAGCTCTCATCGTGTTTGCTGGACCATCAAGCTCGGCATGCCTAGCGGGGAAGCCTTGCAGCCGCTTCCCTGGCGATGAGGCGGAGATGAAGTCCGCGGTCAAGCAGTGGCTCTGCTGCGTCGGGCACAAGTTGGGTGTTCGGCCCCATGACGCCTTCCAAGTTCAGAAGTCGCTGATCAGCAGGGACAATGTCGTCGTCTTTGATGTCGGGGCCCATGTCGGCCGGGTCACCACTGTCTATCGGGCGATGTTTCCATCTGCGCGCATCTACGCATTCGAGCCTTTCCCGGAGTCCTTTGCGCTGTTGACGGAGCGAACCAGGGCTGATGGCGCGCGGACCTCATCTTATAATCTGGCGTTGGCCGACAGAAAGGGGCGGGCCGTCCTGAATGCCAACGTTGCCTCTCTCACCAACTCGCTGTTGGCTTCTGAGGTGGAGAGCCACCGGTATTGGGGCAAGGGCAAGTTGGAGACGTCCGCTCGTCTGGAGGTGGACACGTCTTCGATCGACTGTTTCTGCGAGGAGAATTGCATCGACCGTATCGACATCCTGAAACTTGACGTGCAGGGGGCGGAATACGCGGTCCTGAATGGCGCCCAGCGTATGCTGGCCAATCACCGCATAGCGCTCATCTTCATGGAGGTGATCGTGGCGCCAACCTATCAGGGGCAGCATAAGCTCCATGAATATCTGGGCAAGCTGGACTCATTTGGTTACGAGTTGTTTGATTTCTACAACGCCGTCCGATGCCGTTCGCGACTGATACAAACAGACGCGTTGTTCATGAGCAGAGCCTTTAGGCAGTCCGTCGATGTCGAAAGCGCTGTGTCGCGATAGAAAAGCAGATTGGGGCTGCCGGCCAACGCGGACGGCAAGGACTGTACGCCTGGGGGGCGATCCCGCAGCAGCATGGCGTGAAATCCTGCCCGGACAAGAGGTTCGACGATCTCCTCGGGCTGAAAACCGTGCGCCCGCAGCATGGACACGTTCATCTCCGCGATGACCACATCAATTTCCTCAAGAAGTTGGGCCGCCCCGTGGATGGCCAGTGGTTCAGCCCCTTCGATGTCCATCTTGAGTATCCTCATGCCCCTGCGCGGGCCCAGGAGCCCACTACACGCCTCGCTCAGAGTAACCATCTGAACGGCAATCTCCGACCGTGGGCCGTGCATGTACCCGGGTAGGGGGATGGTCTCTCTTTGGCCTTCCAGAAACGAGCCGATGGAGTTCTCGGCGGCAACCAACGTGGCGGAGCGGCGTGTGTCGCCTATGGCCACGGGTAGGACTGTCGCGTTGCTTGCCTGGTTGAGGGCCAGGTTTGTTGCGAGTGACGCTAAGTTCCGAGGATCCGGCTCGAAGGCCAGCACTTTGCCTCGGTTGCCCATGATCGTGGAGGCCAAGAGCGTATAGAACCCAATGTTGGCTCCCACGTCTATGAAAGTGTCCGCGTGCGGCAGGAGAGCGCAGAGGGCGGTTGTGGTGCCCTCTTCAAAGAACCCCAATATCAACTCTCGATGATAACCGTTTCTCGGGTCCAAGCACATGCACATGCCATAATATGTCCGGCGCGGTACACAGCCCGACTTGCTGAAGATGGAATAGAGGCGGCGGGCAATGGCTCTGCCGTGCCAAGGGAAGGTCCGTCCCAGCCCATTCAGGAAGTCCAGCCAGCCCCCCGCGAGAGATCCTTTACCTGTCAGATTCATCTCGTTGTGACCGGCAGGCGCCGAGCCGATGCCTCCTGAATCCGGCTCGCAATCCACGGATAGGTCCTGGCTATGCCGTCCTTCAGGGCTATCCCCGGAGCCCAGCCTAGAACCTCTTTGATCAGCGTGTTGTCCGAGCAGCGGCCGCGCACGCCTTGGGGCTTGTCTGTCAGGTACTTCTTCTTCAGGCGTTTGCCGGCGGCGGCCATGGCCATGTCGGCCAGTTGGTCGATCGTCACCATCTCGTCGGACCCGATGTTCAACGGCTGGCGGCGTTCGGATTGGGTCAGGCGGAAGATGCCCTCCAGGCAGTCGTCGACGTAGCAGAAGGACCGGGTCTGCTTGCCGTCTCCCCAGATCTCCATCTCGCCGCCGTCCGGCGCCTCCGCCACCTTGCGGCACATGGCCGCCGGTGCCTTCTCGCGGTTTCCCGTCCAGGTGCCGCACGGGCCGTAGACGTTGTGGAACCGGCCGATCCTGGTCTCCATGCCGTAGTCGTTGTGGTACGAAAGCGCCACCCGCTCGCTGAAGAGCTTCTCCCAGCCGTACTCGTTGTCCGGGTCCGCAGGGTAGGCCTCGTCCTCCTTCAGCCCGGCGATGTCCGGCGACTTCTGGCGATACGTGGGGTAGATGCACGCCGACGAGGCGTAGAAGTACCGGCTAACCTTGGCCAGGCGCGCGGCCTCGATCATGTGTGTATTGATCAGGACGTTGTCGTGTAGGACTTCGCCGTGAACCGTTTCGATGAAGCCTATGCCGCCCATGTTGGCCGCCAGCGAGTAGACCTCGTCCATGCCGGCCGCGGCCTGCCGGCAGTTGTCCCGGCAGCGCAGGTCCAGGATCAGGAACTCGTCGCAACGCGGCTTCATGAACTCGCACTCGACAATGTCCGCGCCGCGTACCCAGTAGCCGCGTTCGGCCAGGTATCCGCACAGATGACTGCCGATGAAGCCTCCGGCTCCGGTGACCAGCGCGCGCTTGCGAGTCGTCATGGCTTGCTCCCCTCTTGGTTGGCAACGGGTTCCATCCGGTAATGCCTCAGGCCAAGGAGTTGTCCGGCCGCCTTCCACACGAAGATCGGATTGTTGAAAAGGTAGCGCCGCCAGAGGCGTCCGGGCTCCATGCACAGCCGGAAGAACCACTCCAGACCCGCGCGCTGCATCCAACGCGGCGCCTGGCGCACCAGCCCGGCATGAAAATCAAAGGCGGCTCCCACGCCAATCATCACTTTGGCCTTGAGCCGGCCAAGGTGCCGAGCCATCCACAGCTCTTGCTTGGGCGTACTCAGTCCCACCCAAAGCACGTCGGGCGAAGCTTCCTCCACCAACCGGGCCACTTCGCGCTCCTCCGCTTCGGTCAACTCTCGGAATGGTGGGCAGTAGGTTCCGACGATTCTCAGCCCCGGAAAGCGCTCCGAAAGACGCTCCTTCAGAGACTCCGCTATACCCTCCTTGCCGCCATAGAGAAAGTGAGTGTGGCCGCGCCGCACCGATGCATCGAGGACCGCCAACATCAAATCGGGCCCATACACGCGCGTCATGGAGCCGTGCCCGCGGCAGCGGCCAAGCCAGACAGTCGGCATACCGTCCGGCACGCACATTCCGGCCAGGAGATGGGCTTCGCGCACGGCCGGATCTCTCTGGGACTCGATGATGCCGTGGACGCCGGTTACGGTGATATAGGTGCTGCCGCCTCCGGCTATCCAGTCATCAACGATGCGTACCGCCATCTCCATGTTGATGGCGGCAATGGGCACGCCAAGGATGTTCACCACGTCCGCAGCGCGACGTGCGGAGGGTCGTCCTGCCGGCCCGCAGTCATCGCGGGCCTCGACTTCAGTTGCCATGCCCTGCATGGCTACATTCCCCCGCACACCACGAACGGCGTCCTGGCCAGGATGGCCAGGTCCAGGACGAACGACTGGTTGTAGAGGTAGTAGAGGTCGTAGTCCAGCCCCTCGTCGATGGGCAGGTTGCGGTCGCCGCTGACCTGCCAGAGGCCGGTCATGCCCGGCTTCACCAGCAGCCTCTCGCGGTGGAGCGCGTTGTAGCCGGCCACGATGTGGGGCATCTCAGGCCGCGGGCCCACCAGGCTCATGTCGCCCTTCAGGACGTTCCACAGCTGGGGCAGTTCGTCGAGGCTGGTCTTGCGCAGCAGCCTCCCGAGCTTGAAGATGCGCGGATCGTCGCCGTTCTCGGGCTTGCGCGCGTAGGCCGGCGCGTCGGGGTGCATGGAGCGGAACTTGTACATGTCGAAAGGCCGCCCCAGGTGGCCGATCCGCTCCTGCCGGAAGATGGCCGGCCCGCCCGGCGAGCAGACCCGGATCAGGCAGGCGATGAGCAGGAGGAGTGGCGAGAGCACGAGTAGGAGCGCCGCCGAGACCGCCGCGTCGAAGAGCCGCTTGGCAACGCGCTGGGTCAGCCCCAGGGACGGGGTCCGCTCGGCGACCAGCGGGATGTCGCCGACGAAGGTCAGGCTGAAGCGGCGCAGGTGGCTACCCGGACAGAGCGGCACGCGGTAGCAGGCCACGCCGATCTCGCTGCAGCGCTCCTGGATATCCTCCAGCCTCTCGGTGTCCAGGTGCGGCATGGCCAGCAGCAGCACGCGCGCGCCGTGCTCGCGCAGGGCTGCCGGGAAGTCGGCGCCGCGGCCGAGCAGCTTGAGCCCCCACTTGCGTCCCGGACCGAAGCGGATCTCCCCCTCCGCCCCGGTCTCGGTCTGCGGATTGTCGTCCAGGAAGCCCACCGGCACGAGGCCGAAGTGCTGATTGGCGAAGAGGCGATGGGCCACCTGCCGGCCGGTGTCGCCGGCCCCGTAGATGACCGCCGGCTGGCTGCCGACCCCGGCGGCCAGCAACCGGTCCGAGACCGCCCGAACCCAGCGGCGGCCTGCGAAGATCATGAGCCCGGTGCACCCCACCGCGATCATCGCGACAGTGCGCGGCACGTAGTCGCGGATCACGAAGGCGAGGCTCAGCACGATCAGCGAGTGGAAGGCCAGGCCGCGCAGCAGGCTGGCATCCTCCTCCACGTTGAGGATGCTCACCCCGCACCGGTACAGGCCCAGGGCCGCGAACAGGAAGATCAGCACCACGCCCATGACGAGGCCGAGGATCAACGCGTCGGTCGGGGCGAAATCCTGCCTCCTGCGCAGGAACTCGAACACGGTCGAGGTGTAGAGGTAGCTGCTCACCAGATAGGCCGCGAACACGCCGGCGAAGTCCGAGACCATCAGGCTGAGGCTGACCAGCTGCGCCCGCCAGGGGATGCTCGCCAGGTGGGCTGATGGATCGGCACCAAGCCGGAAGCGGTCCCAGGCGACGGACTGCTTTGCCCCGGGATCGTCCGACGAGCGAGTCGCGCTCGCAGGCCCGGCGCCATCCCGGCTGGCTTCTACAGCGTGCTGCATCGCTCGCTCCCGGCTTCGCCGGAACACGGCCGCCCTGGAGCCGGACGACAGCCCCAACACGACCGACAACGCCCTCTGAAAGAAGATAGGCCCGCACGGCGCCGGACTTACAGCCCGACTCAGGCATACTAACAGGGGAGTTCGACGGTGCAAGTCCCGAACTGACCGGGGTTCGGACTTGCAGACTTGCATCGGCGCGTTCCTGGCAGAACTCCAGATCCTCCGATATGCATTTTCATGACTTTGTCACCAACAAGGCTTGAACAAAGGGGTAAAGCGCATTGGTAGGCGACTGGTCTGCTGCCTGGGCCTATAGCCAACCTAAGTAGAAGGAGGATCTCTTGGCAGGGAAGGTCCTGGAAACGATCGGCCGCCGATTGATGTCCCAGGAGGTGGCCAGCCGCGTGCGGCTGCTCATCGAGGAACAGGAGCTCTGGGGCAAGTTCCTGGCCCCCGAGCGCGAACTGGCCGAGGCCTTCGGCGTCAGCCGGGACACGGTCCGCAAGGGGCTCGAGGAGCTCGAGCGCGAGGGCGTGATCAGCCGGCGGCAGGGGCTGGGCACACAGGTCCGAGCCCGCGAAGAGACCGGGGCCGGCCGGGGCCCGGTAGCCGGTCAGGTGCTGGTCGGCTGCGGCACGGGCGGCGCCTCCGCGCTCATGAGCGGCATCGCCGAGGTGGCCGGCGCCGAGCGCTGGCTGGCCGCCTTCGGCAACCTGGTCACCGCCTCGGGCCGGGCCGATTTCTCCGCGCGGCTGGGCGCCGGTGGCGTCGACGGGGTCATCCTCCTGTCGGTGTCCGACGCGCGGACCGTGCGGGAGCTGACCGCCGCCTGGTCCGGCCCGGTCGTGCTGGCCGATCATCACTTCCCGGAGCTTCCGGTGACCGGCGTGATGGAGGACTGCGCCAGCGGCATCCGCCGGGCCGTGCAGCACCTTCTGGCGCTCGGGCACAGGCGGATCGGCTACGTGGAGCCCTCCCGGCGCGAGCTCAACCCGTGGAAGTTCCAGGGCTACGGCGAAGCGCTGGCCGCGGCCGGGCTGCCGCTGGACGAGAGCCTGATCGGGCAGGCGGCGCCGCAATTCGAGGCCGGCCAGCTCGCCGGCGAGAGGCTCCTGGCGCTCGCCGACCCGCCGACTGCGATCGTGGCCTGCTGCGACCGGGTGGCCTGGGGCGTGTGGCGTGCGGCGGAATTCGCCGGCCGAGAGGTCGGTCGCGACCTGGCGCTGGTCGGCTACGGCGACGACGCCGGAGTATCGGGCCTCGGCGAGGAGCTCTCCAGCGTGGCCTACGACGCGGCCGAGATCGGGCGCCGCGCGCTCGGCCGGCTGATCGAGGAGCGCGCCGGCCGGGCCCGGCCGGGCGAGGTGGTGCTGGTGCCCGCCGAGTTGGTGGTCAGACAATCGTCAAGGGACGCGCGCGTCTCGTAACGCGCCGGACGATTCAAGCGATCGGAAAGGAGCGCAACCGTGAGACTCTTGCCGAAGGCGTTTGCGATGGTGGCGGTCTTGTCTTTCCTGCCGGGGCTGTGCATCGCCGGCGAGAAACTGGAGGTCGGCCCGGGCAAGAAGTTCGAGAAGGTCGCCGCGGCGCTCAAGGCCGCCAGGGACGGCGACACCATCGAGATCGACGCCAAGGGCAAGTACGAGCAGGACGTGGGCTACGTCAAGGCCAACGACCTGACCATCCGCGGGGTGGGCGAGGGGAGGGCGGTCCTCGACGCCCAGGGCACCTGCGCCGGGCGCAAGGGCATCTTCGTCACGGCCGGCAAGAACATCACCGTCGAGAACATCGAGTTCCGCAACGCCGGCGGAGAGGTCAACGCCGCGGGCATCCGCGCCGAGGGCGAGAACCTGACCGTCCGGAACTGCAAGTTCCACGACTGCCGCGACGCGATCCTGGGCGGCAAGGGCGAGGTGCTCATCGAGCACAGCGAGTTCTCCTGGTGCGGACACAACGCCGACCCGGCCACCCACAACCTGTACATCAGCGAACGCGTCACCAAGCTGACCTACCGGTACAACTACTCGCATCACTCCCGCGAGGGGCACCTCTTGAAGAGCCGGGCCAGGGAGAGCTGGCTGCTCTACAACCGCCTGACCGACGAGGACGGCACCGGCAGCGCGGTCGCCGATTTCCCCAACGGCGGGGTGGTGGTGCTCCTCGGCAACATCCTCCAAAAGGGGCCCAGGGGACAGAACAACCGGCCCATCACCTACGGCATGGAGGGCATCAAGCACGAGAAGAACGCGCTGGTGGTGGCCAGCAACACCATCGTCTGGGAGAACCGCCGGCCGCAGGAGGTCGGCTTCGTCCACGTCAAGAACGCTCCGGAGGGATTCTCGGCGGTGATCCGCAACAACCTCTGCGTCGGCCCGCTGAAGCTCACCACCGCGCCCAAGTTCGAGGAGTCCGGGAACCTCATTTTCAGGACCGCCGCCGAGGCCGGCTTCGTCGACCCGGCCAAGTGGGACTACCGGCTCAAGGCCGGCTCGCCGGCCATCGACAAGAGCGTCGACCCCGGCAAGTTCGGGGACTTCAGCCTGACGCCGGAACTCCAGTACGTCCACCCCGCCAGGGACGAGAAGCGCCCGTCGGACGGGACGCTCGACGTCGGCGCATTCGAGTTCACCAAGGGATGAGGCGGACGCTGGTCCGGGAGAATCGACCATGAGCAGGTTCCATGCGATCGTTCTGGCTGTTGGAATCGTCCTCTGCGGACCGTCCGGAGGCATGCCGGGGCCGCGTGGCGCGACCGCCGCCGAGGCCACAGCCGCTGCGGCCGGAGGCGCGACCATTCCCTGGGCCCCTCGCGATGAGCGCAAGGCGGCAGACGCGAAGTTCACCGCCGGGCCCAAGGTCGAGCGCACCGCCGAGGGCGCGAAGGTATCCTTCGCGGCGAGCGCCGCTACCGACGTGGAGGTGGCCGTCCTCGACGCCAAGGGCAGTGTGATCCGCCACCTGGCCGCCGGGCTGCTCGGGCCGCAGGCTCCGGCGCCGCTCGCGAAGAACTCGCTCAGCCAGGAGATCGTCTGGGACGGCAAGGACGACCGCGGCGAGAAGGCCGCCGGCGTGGCCAGGGTCCGGGTGCGCCTGGGGATGAAGGCCGAACTGGACCGCCACCTCGGCTGGGACGGGCTGACCTTCGAGGGCGACATCGTCGCCGTGGCGGTGGGCGCGGAGGGCGAAGTCTACGTGGTCGACTGCGAGAACTCCTGGGGCCGCAGCAGCATCAGAGTGCTGTCGAAAGACGGCAAGTACCTGCGCACGATACTGCCGTTCCCGGCCGGCACGCCCCTGGAGCGCCGCAAGGGCTTCGGCACCCACAAGATGCCCGACGGGACCGAGGTCCCGTTCGTCTTTAGTGCCCAGGACGGCAGCACCCAGCCGCTCGTCAGCGGCCTGCGCTACCAGGATATCGTGGTGCACCCCGACGGCCACCTGGTGCTGACCAGCGCCAACGGAACGATGAGCAACCACGGCCCGGCCCAGTACCTGATCGCCATCCACCCGCAGGGCGGCGCCCCGGAGAAGACCGGCTACGTCGGCCCGATGGTACGCCCGACCAACGGCTTCATGGGCGGCTCCGGCAACCGCGGCGCGAACGTCTACAACGGCCTGGCCCTGAGCCCCGACGGGAAGCACTTCTACCAGTGCAAGTTCAGCGACAACTGGGCCTACAAGAAGCAGCCCCACTGCGTCTTCCGCCTCGAGTGGAGCGACAAGGGGACCGGCGAGCCCTTCCTCGGCGCCCTGGAGGCCGGCGCCGACGACGCCCACTTCAACCGCCCCCTGGGGCTGGCCGTCGACAAGGCGGGCAACATCTACGTCTGCGACAACGGCAACGACCGGGTGATGATCTTCAGCCCCGAGGCCAAGCTGCTGCACAAGATCGAGGTTCCGAGCCCCATCCAGGTGCGCGTCCACCCGGCCAGCGGCGAGATCTACGTGCTCAGCCGCGAGTTCGGCAACCCCGCCAGGACCAAGGGGGGCTCGAAGGTCCTCAAGTTCTCGCCCGTCGCCAAGGGCGCGCCGGCCAAGGTCGCCGAACTGGAGCGCGGGGCCAAGGTGCTGTACATGGCCCTGGACCACACCTCTTCTCCGGCCAGGCTCTACCTGGCGGAGTACCGCGGATGGCGCAAGCCAGACGCCCTGCTCCTCGTCGAAGACAAAGGTGCGACCTTCGAGTTGGGCAGGCAGCTCAGCAACACCGACGGGCTGAGCTATCCGCTCTTCGTGGCGGCCGATCCCGCGCACGGCAGGGCCTACGTGCGCAACTTCTCCCGGGGGATGGCCAGCCTGGACCTCGCCGGCGGGAAGAGCGCGCCCCTGGGGATTCCCGCGGACGAAGTGGCGCTCGACGCCCGGGGCAACCTCTACGCCTGCTCAGGCTGGGCCTGGATGATCCGGCGCTATTCCCCGGAGAAGAAGGAACTGGTCCTTAAGGACGGCAACCAGGAAGGCAAGACCAAGGGCGCCCTCGGCCCCTGGAACCTGGACCCGACCATCCCCGAGAAACAGGCGGACATGATGGCCCGCAGCAAGGGCTTCAACCAGGGCGGGCGCGGCTACGCCTTCGGGCCGGACGGCAACCTCTACGTCATCAAGATGCCGCAGTACACCCACGGACAGGTGGACGTGTACTCCCCCGAGGGCAAGCTCATCAAGGAGAAGCTCATCGACAGCCTGCCGTATTCTTCGGGCGGGATCGGGGTGGATGCCGCCGGCAACATCTACATCGGCGTCAACATGCGGCCGCCCGAAGGGAACGAGCTCTTTCCCAAGGGCTTCGAGACCGCGCCGACCGGCACCTGGGTGTGGTATCGCGACAAGCGCGAGCCGCCCTGGAGCTACTGCTACTACAACACCTACCTCTTCTACTACGGCGGGGTGATGAAGTTTTCGCCGAAGGGCGCGAAGTTCTACCACGCATGGGACACCCGCCAGGAGAGCAAGAAGGGCGAGTTGCCCGCGGGGCTCCCGCAGTACCGCAGCGGCTACCTCCGCTACAAGATGGCGGTCGACGGCGGCGAGTGGATCTTCAACGGCTGCTCGCCGGTGCCGACCAGCGGCGAGAACTGGGGCGACCCGTCCTGCACCTGCTGGAACATGCGCCTGGACGTCGACCCCTACGGGCGGGTCTTCGCACCGGACTGCTTCCGGTTCACGGTGAACGTCACCGATTCGGCCGGCAACGTGATCGCCAGGATCGGCCGGCACGGCAACGCCGACGACGTCGGCAAGGGCGGCGATATCCGCTTCGCCTGGCCCTGCTACCTGGACCAGGTCGGCGACGCGCTCTACGTGTCGGACGTGAACTCCAACCGGATCACGGTCGTGAAGCTGACTTACGCGGCCGAGGCCAGCGCGGGGCTGTAGGGTCGGAAACGAGCTGAAAGACCCTGGGCGACCGTCGTTCCGACTTGCGCGCCCCTCCTCCGGCCGGCATAATCGCGGCCGGAAGGAGACGCGAAAGATGCCCCCCAGCGCCCGCATCACCGGAGGACCGTTCACGGTCGGAGCCCCGGCCAGGGTCAGGCTGGCCATCCGGCCGGGCGTGCGGCTCAAGTCCGGGGACGCGATCGAGATCCAGTTCCCCAACTCCTGGCTGATGATCGACGGCCCGAGCTTCACCCGCGGAGTGCAGACCGCCGATCCCGACGGCGCCCATTTCATGGCCCTCCGGGCGGCCGGCGCGCGCTTCGAGCTCGAGATCCTCAAG
Source organism: uncultured bacterium (assembly GCA_937935355.1). GTDB lineage: Bacteria > Planctomycetota > SZUA-567 > JAKLDR01 > JAKLDR01 > JAKLDR01. The sequence goes on from CALGYR010000041.1 coordinate 44,000, forward strand.
CGCCACCTGCCCTTTCCCGGTTGCGAGGCCCGGCACGGGCGCGTCCTGGTCGCCCGGGTGGCCTCCGGCTCCGTGCCGGCCGGCGGCCAGGTGACCTGCCTCTACGCCAACACGGTCGCGCCCTGCGTCGCCGAGCGCGAGACCGTCTGGGTGAAGGTCAGGGACCAGGTGCTCAAGCGGGGGCCGGAGATCGTGACGGTCGCCGGACCGGCGGTCGACCTGCGGCTGGTCGTCCCCTCGGCGGTGCGTCCGGGGCAACGCTTCGAGGTCCTGGCCGTGTCGCTGGACCGCTTCGAGAACCGCTCCTCGAGCGCCTACCGCGGCCGGACGCTCGAGCTGGTCGGTTCGGGCCCCGTGGCCCGAAAGCTGGCCTTCAAGGGCGGTGCGCGCATCCCGGTGCGCCTCGACCGCGAGGGCGTCTTCCGCTTCCGGATGGACGGGGCGCTCTCCAACGCGGTCCGGGTCTCGAAGGAGGCCCGCGGGCCCTACTGGGGCGACATCCACGTGCACACCCGGGTGTCCCAGGACGGCCTCGGCGCCGATCCCTATGGCTACTCGCGGGACGTCGCGGGGCTCGACTTCGCGGGCGTCGTCGACCACACCGAGGGTATGGGCGAGGACGGCTACCGCCAGGCCCTGCGCTGGGCCCGGGAGGCGAACCGCCCGGGCAGGTTCGTCAGCATCTTCGGCGACGAGCGCAACCCCCGGGAGTGGACCGGCCACCACAACGTCTACTACCGCAGCGAGGAGGCCTTCCTGCGCTGCCAGCTGCGCCCGGGCTGCGATCCCGGCAAGAGTCCGGCGGACTCGCGCGAAAGCATGCGCGCGGTGCTCGACGACCCGGGGAGCTGCCTGGTCATACCCCACCACACCGGCATGGGCTGGGGCAACCTCCGGCCGGGATCCATCGGCAGCGCGGTGCGGCTCGAGGCCGTGGCCGACGACCGGGGCATGCGCCCGGTTATGGAGATCTACTCCCATCACGGCCAGAGCGAGCTCTACGACCCGGGCCACATCCTGGCCTACGAGTTCAACCGCATGCGCAACCCCGAGCGGCGCTCGAACGCGTCGGTCGACGGCCCCTTCTACGCCCGGGACTACTGGGCGGCCGGACGCCGGCTGGGGGTCATCGGCTCGAGCGACGAGCACACCGGCCGGGGCGGCCGCCGCCACGGCGGCGTGGCCGCGGTCTTCGCCCGCGACCTCAGCCGCGAGGGCATCTTCGACGCGCTCTGCGAACGGCGCTGCTACGCCACCACCGGCGAGCGCATCCTGCTCGACTTCGCCGTCGACGGCGTGGAGATGGGCCAGGAGGCGCGGCGCGCCCGCGGCGCGAAGCTCCCCGTGCGCCTGGCGGTCTGGGGTACGGCCGGGCTGATCCGCGTCGACGTCCTGCGCCACCGCTTCGGGACGGACCGGGGCTTCGCCCTGATCCACTCGAGCTCGCCCCGCGAGGGCGGCACGAGCAGCATCGCCGCGGGTCTCGCCGCGGTCCCGAAGATGGTGACCGACTGCCAGGTGGAGCTCGAGGAGGAGTTCGCCGGCCCGGTCGTCTACTACGCCCGGGTGGTACAGGAACCCCTCGAGTGGCCGGCCATGGCCTGGTCGAGCCCGGTGTGGCTCGACGAGTGACGCGCTCCCCCGCAAAAGGAGCGGCGCGCGAGGCCGGGCCCCGCGCGCCGTTCGTTTTCGTATCGGTCAGCCGCGGCTAGAACTCGTCGCCGCCGCTCTTGGGCGCCTCGGGGGCCTTGTCGCCCTTGTCCCCCCCGCCCTCGCGCTTCTTCTCGCCGTCGCGCTTCCCGCCCTCGCGCCGCTTCTCGCCGTCGCGAACCTCGCCCTCGGTCCGGGCGGTGACCGTGAAGTAAGCCATCCGCGGGTGCTCGTCGAAGTAGATCCCGCCCTCGACCTTGTCGCCGCGGCGCAGCGCCCCGAGGAGCCTCATCTCGTTGCGGGATGGGCGCCATTTGCCGTCCTCGCCCTTCTCCCACTGGGCGCAGACGGCCAGGGGCTCGCCCACCACGACCTTGACCGCCCGGGGCTTGCCGTCCTCGCCCTTGGGACCGGTCCATTCGGTCTGACCCTCTATCTTCTCGATGACGATCCTGACCAGGGCCCTCTCGCGCCCGGCGACCGTCCCGACGAAGGTCGCCGCCGCCGGCTTCTCGCTGACCGCCAGCTTTTTGCCGACGATCGATTCGCCGTCGCGGAGCACGCCTTCGCGCTTCTCGCCCTCGCCGTCGCGCCTGACGCCCTCGCGCTTCTCACCCTCCTCGCCATAGGTCTTGCTCATGCCCATGGTGAGGGTTTCGGTCCTGCCGTCGTAGTCCACCTGAACCGCGCCGGCGATCACCGACACCGCCAATGCCAGACCCAGCTTGCCCCTCATCTGCCCCTCTCCTTTCGCTTCCCTGGGCAGGAGCTCGACAGAGAACTCCGTGCCCGTCACGGTCACCGACCCGACCTGGGTCCGGACCTTGAACTGCCTGGGCTCCTTCTCGACCTTGAAGCTGCCCTTGCCGCCCTCGAGCTCCACCACCTGGCGGACGTCCCCGACCGGGCCGGCCAGCACCGCGCGGCTCTCGGGCTCCAGCCAGGCGGTCGAGCCGTCGGCCAGCCGGATCTCGGCGGTCTTGCCGCCGGCCACTTCGACCTTTGCGCCGTTGGCGATCTCGCCGGACGCCACGCCGTCGACCAGCACGGTGCCGGCGACCACCCGGTTCCCGGCGGAGGGCGCGGGGTGCGGCTCCGGGCCGATCGTCCGCCTTCCGTTCGCGAGGCTGATCGCCGCCCAGGCGCCCGCGGCGATAAGGATCGCCGCGGCCGCGGCCGCCATGACGCGCGACTTCCACTGAGCCGGGCGTAGCACCGGCGCGGCCTGGGCCTTCCTCAGAATCCGTTCGGAGAGCCTCTCCCGCGACGGCGGCTCGCCGTGAGCCGCCAGCAGCAGGGCCTCGAGGCGCACGGCCTCGTCGAAGGCCCGCGCGGCGTCCGGGTCGCGCTCGAGCTCGCGGGCCAGTTCCTCGCGGCCGGCGGCGTCGAGAGCGCCGTCGAGGTGCTCGGCCAGGAGCGATTCGAATCTTTCGCTAGGCACGGGCGGCCTCGCTTTCCCCGGAGCCGACCGACCCCGCGGCCAGGCGGCGGCGGACGCAGTCGCCCAGGCGCTTTCTGAGGCGGAAGAGCCGCTGCTTGAGGTAGCCGACGCTCTGAGCGAAGTCCGTCGCGGCGACCTCCAGGGGCTCCTGGCGCTCGTAGCGGCTGGCCAGCAGCCGGCGGTCGCCCTCGGCCAGTTCCGCCAGGCAGCGGCGCAGCGCGGCGAGCTCATCCTCGAAGGAGGCCCGCGGGTCCTCCCCGCCGCCGGATCCATCGTCCTCCCGGGCGGGCGGCTCGGCCTTCGAGAAGTCGAACGCCTCGGGGCGCCTGCGCCGGAGCTCGTTGAGGGCCAGCTTCCGGGCCACGTCCCGCAGCCAGAAGCGCATACCCGGCCCGGGCTTCATCCCCTTGCGGAGCGCGACCAGGAAGACCTCCTGGGTCAGCTCCTCGGCGACGGCCTGGTTCCGCGTGATGGCCATGAGCAGTCCGTGGACCTCCCGGCTATGGGCGCCGAGCAGCGCCTCCAGATCCGACTCGGGATTGGGCATTCATCGCTCTCCGTCAGAAGTCATGTGCCAGGGTCCGGATGGTTATCGTCAAAAAACGGGCGCGGACTGCAACCCGGTTTTGCGGCGCGGCCGCGACGATGCCGGGGGGGGCGTTCGACGATCGTCGCCTGCCCCTGCGGAAAGCCCGCCGGAATCCGCGGAACGACCTGAACCGGACGGCGTCATGGAGCGCGGCCGGTGAAGTGGAAACCATGGAGGTATCCCGAAAACGGGCATGGTTCAAAACCGTCCCTGACAGGTTAGCAGGCCCGGCAAGACGGCGGGCCGATCGCTCGATGGCGACGGCCGATGAGTGGCGGGATCGGAGAGGAGCGCCGGCCTGGGCCCCTGGTATTGACCCGGGCCGCGATCCGACCTCAGTTAGGGAAGCAGCGCGGCAGCGGCTCGGCTCTCAACTGCCCTGCAGGTATCGAGCCGTGCGAGCCGGGAGCCGCCCACCGTTGTCAACGAGAACGGACCTTGAAGGGCAGCTCTGGTCGGGCTTTGGGCCTCGGGCTTTGGGCGTTGGGCTTTGGGAACGGCAGGGTGGCGCAGCGGAGCGAGCGCGTTGTCGCCGCCTCATGCCGCGAACCGTAACCGTAGAGCCCCTCGGTCTCGATTCGGGGCGGGGGCACACCCGGGAGAGGGACGCGACTCCGGTTCTTGGTGAGCGCAGTGTTCCTGCGTCCTTCCGGCTCTAAAGAGATTTCGTCATGGGCGGCCCCTCGCGGGTCCGCCCATATTGCGTTGTCGGGCCTCTGCGGCCGGCCGTCATTTCGGAGGGTCGGCCCCCCCGTCGGCATCCGCATCGTCGCCCTCGCGAACGGCGGAGACCACGTAGACGCGCACGCCCTTGCCGTCGCCCTGGACGAAGGGCTGGACCTGCCCGGCCTTGGAGAATTTCACGGACGTGGGGTCGGAGAACCTCCGGACGGTCTTCTTGCCTTCCTTCACCTCGTTGAAGAGCGCGACGCTCAGCGTCACGCCCTCCTCGGCGCTCACCTTCTTACAGGTGACCTCGATCCCCGCCCCGTCGCGGTCGGCGGCCGCCGTCTCGCCCGGCCCGAGCTCGTTGGTCCGGGGTTTGGACAGCTTGGCGATGTCCGGCTTCCTCATGCCCATCTGCTCGAGGCTCACCCGGAGCTTGGCCGCCAGGCGAGGGTCGACGCCCTCGCCGGTCGCGCCCTCGCCGGCCCGGGCGGAGAGCACCTGGATGGTGACCCTGGCCTTGCCGGCGTCGGCCGGCGCAGCCCCCGTCGCCAGGGCCAAAAGGGCTGCGATCGCAGTGAGCTGCATGGTCAACCTCCCGCCCTCGTCCCGAAGGAATCAGGCCCGGCCGCGCTGGAGACGATCACCAGGCTCAGGCCGCCCTCCGGCGCGGCCAGCACCAGGGTCTGGCTCTCGCCGTCGGAGGGCTCGACCACGACCTCGGCGGAGCAGTACTCCGGAGCGCGGCGGCCGCCGTGGCCGCCGTGGCCGCCGTCGGGCCTCCGGTGGCCGTCGCGAGCGCCGTGAAGCGCGAAGAGCGAGGCCGCCAGGGCCAGCGCCGCCGCCGCCGCGAGGGCGAAGACCAGGGAGCGCCGGGCGCGCGCCGGGGCCGGCCGCAGCACCGCAGCCTCCCGGACCCGGCCGGCGCGGCGGATCTCCCCAAGCATCCGGTCCCAGCGCCCGGCCGGGACGGGCGGGGGGGCGGGCAGTTCCGCGGCCGCCGCGTCGACGCGCCGGAAGCGCTCCAGCATCCTCCGGCACCCGGCGCAGGCGGCGGCGTGGGCCTCGACCCGCGCGCGCTCGTCCCCGGCGAGCTCGCCGTCGAGCAGCGCCGAGAGCAACTCGTGGAAGTCGGCGCACTGGGTGCTCATGAGTCCAGGTACCTCCTCAACTTCTCGGCCAGCGTCCTCCGGGCGTAGAAGAGCCGGCTCATCACCGTCCCGATGGGGCACTTGGTGGCCTCGGCGATCTCCTTGTAGCTGAGGCCTTCGTTGGCGTGAAGCACGAGCGTCGTGCGGTGCTCCGGGCTGAGCCCGGCCATGGCCTCCTCGAGCGCCGCGGCCAGCTCGCGCCCCGCGGCCTGCCCGACGGGGTCCTCCTCGGCGAGCCGCGCGGCGTCGGGCGCCAGGGCCTGCTCGGCGAGGGTCTCCTCCTCGAGCTCCGCGGCGCCGCCGCGCCGGGCCCGGCGGCGGTCGATGGCCACGTTGGTCGCGATCCGCCGCACCCAGGAGTGGAAGCCGCTCTCCGCCCGGAAGTCCCCGGCGTGCCGGAAGGCTCGGATGAAGGCCTCCTGGGTGATGTCCAGGGCCTCCTCGCTGTCCCCGCAGAATCGCCAGGCAACCGCATGGATGGCCTCCCGGTGGCGGCGGAAGAGCTCCTCGAAGGCGGCCTCGTCGCCCTGCCGGAAGCGCTCGACCAGCCCCGCCTCGTCGGGGGCCGGCCGCGCCGCGCGGGGCGCCTGGGACGCCGATGGAGTCTTCTCGCTCACTCAGTCCACCTCAACCGACGAGGCCACCGCAGGGGCTATTCAGTCCGGGCGGGGGCTTTTCAGCGCATTCCCAGCCGGCGGTCGATCTCGTCGATGACCAGCTGGGAGTCGTCGCGTTTCATGAGCCCGGTGCGCACCGACACCTCGGTGAGCCGCTCGGCCTTCATCTCCACGCCGATCTGCACGGTCTCGCCGTCGGCGCGCTTGGCCTTGATCCGCCCGACCATGCCGTCGTGCTGGTCGGACTCGACCTGGAGGCCCAGGCCCTTGACCGCGCCGTCGACCGCCGGCCAGACCCGGCTGTAGGGCTCGCCGTACTTCTTGGTGAGCTCGCCGTTGACGTAGGCCACGGTGCCCGCGCCGGCGGCCGCCCCGGCCAGCAGCCAGATGCAGCCCGAGCCGGTCAGGGCCAGCGCCGCCAGGGCGCCGGCGGCCAGAGCACGCTTGGCTATCGTTCCAGTCATGATGGAATCCTCTCCGCAGGTGACAGCCTTGCCGGCATTCTAAGGCCGGCGGGCGGAGGTGCAAACGCAGGCACCTCCCTCGGTTCCAACGCAGAGGCCGCAGAGGATGCGCAGAGTGCCGCAGAGGACGGCAGGCTTACCGTACGAACCGCAGAAAGCCCGCTCCTCTGCGAACCTCCGCGTCCCTCCGCGGCCTCTGCGTTGGAGCTCTCTCCGCGAACCTTGCAGGAAACGCCATCCTTTGTGCAGCCGCCGCCATTCCCGGCGGCCCGCTCCGGGGTGTAGACTCCCCCCGAGTCGAGCGGCGGCCGGAAGCCGCCGCAAACGAGGAGGCTTTCCATGGCCAAGCTCGCGGTTCAAAGCTACTGTTTCCGGGAGTTCAAGGACAACGCCAGGGTGGCCGCGTTGGTCGGGGAGCTGGGGCTCGACGCCATCGAGCTCTGCGCGGTGCACTGCGACTTCGCGAAGCCCGAGGGCTTCGAGGCGGCGCTGGCCGCCTACCGCTCGGCCGGCGTCAGGATCGTGAGCATCGGCGTGCAGACCTTCCGGAACGAGCCGGAGAAGGAGGCCAACTACTTCAAGTTCGCGAGGCTCGCCGGCGCGCGGGTCATGAGCGCCAACTTCCGCCCGGGCGACTGGCCCGACGGGGTGCTGGCCGCCGGGCGGATGGCCGAGGAGCACGACGTGAACCTGGCCATCCACAACCACGGCGGCGGGCACTGGCTGGGCAGCTCCCAGATGCTCGAGGCGGTCTTCGCCAAGGCCGGCCCGCGCATCGGGTTGATGCTCGACACCGCCTGGGCGCTCGACGCCGGGGAGGACCCCGTGAAGATGGCCGCGAAGTTCGCAGCGCGGCTCCGCGGCGTCCACATCAAGGATTTCGTCTTCGACCGGACCGGCAGGCACAAGGACGTGGTGGTGGGCACCGGCAACCTCGACCTCCCGGGCCTCTTCAAGGTCCTCAAAGAGTCCGGGTTCGCCGGCGAGTTGATCCTCGAGTACGAGGGCGACGTCAAGGACCCCGTCCCGGCGCTCAAGGAGTGCGTCGCGGCGGTCGGGAAGGCGATGTCACAAAAAAGTTAGAAGGCACAGAGGCACAAAGGCACAAAGGCACAAAGGGACAGACGGTGGCCGGCGATCTCCTCTGCGCCTCTGTGCCTTTGTGCCTCTGTGCCTATCTCCTCCCTACCTTGCCAGCAGCTGCAGGGCCGCCAGCGCCACCGCGCCGGCCGTCTTCTTCACGTTGGAGACGTGGTTGAACTCCGTCGCGGTGTGCGCCGCGCCCGGCTCGCCCGCGCCCAGGGCCAGGACGGGCATGCGGCCGATGCGGGCCAGGTGGCTGGCGTCGGCCCAGGCCGGGAGCACGCCCTCCTCGCCGGTGCGGCCCCAGGCAAGTTCGAAGCCCCGGCGTGCAGCGACCAGCAGCTCCTCGCGGGCCGGGCCGGTCGACGAGTCCTCCAGCCGGTAAGGCGGTGCGTCCTTGGTCCAGACCAACTCGGGAGGGTGTTCGCGGAGCCACGGGTCGGCCGCGGCGACCTCGGCCAGCAGCTTCTCGAAGCGCTCGCGCATGGGCGCGCCGGAATAGCCCCGGCCGGCACGCTCGCTCTCGGCAGCCTCGGCCGGTTCGTAGTTGACGTTGGCCGAGAGGAAGCCGCGGTTGGGCACCACCCAGGGGGCCAGGCCCGCGCGGAGCACGCCCACGTTGACCGCCGCTCCGGGATGCGCCTCGCGGCGTTCGGCGGCCAGCCGATCCACCGCCGCCTTGGCGACGAGGATCTTTTCGACGGCGTTCACCCCGCCGGTGGAGCCGTGTCCGGCGCGGCCGCGGACCGTCACCTCCATGGTGGCGATGCCCTGGCAGCCGGTGGCGATCTTCCCGGCGGTGCCGTCGAGCAGGATGGCCGAGTCGCCCCGGATGCCGGCCAGGCAACAGGCCAACGTTCCCGCGCCGGCACCGGAACACTCCTCGTCGACCACCGACTCGAGGACGATCTCGCCGCAGAGCTTCGCGCCGCCCTCGCCCAACGCCCTGAGCGCGAAGAGCCCGGCCACCAGGCCGCACTTGCAGTCGCTCGAACCCCGGCCATGGACCACGTCGCCGTCGCGCCGGCCGCTGAACGGCTCGCCCTCGAAGTCGGAGACCCCGATGGTGTCCATGTGGCCGTTGAGGACGAGCACCGGGCCGGAGCCGGCGCCCGAGCCGAAGGCGAAGCGTGCGACCAGGTTCTCCCGGCCGGCGAAGCTCCGGCCGCGGGGGCCGAGCACGCCGGCGCGCTCGTAGACGTCGGCGGGCACCGGAACGTATTCGGTCCGCCCGCCGGCGGCGCGCAGCAGCCTCTCGAGGAAGCGCTGGCCCTCGGCCTCGCCGCGGGCGTCGGGGTCGCCGCTGTACGGGTTCACCGTGGGGATGCGCACCAGCGCCGCGAGCGTCTCGGCGATGTCCTCGCCCATGTCCTCGACGGCGGAGAGCACCGCGCGCTCCGCGCGGGTCGGCGCGGCTCGGTCGGAGGGAGCCGTCACTTCCCGGGCTCCTCCGGGGCGATGGCCGCCGGCGAGTCGGTCCGGACCGCAGCCGACGGCGCAGACGGCGCGGATGGCGCGGAAGGCGGCGCTGGCGATGGGGACGGCGGGGGCGGCGGGGCGCGCTCCGGGCCCAGCGGCTTCTTGACGAACTCGTCGGGCAGACGCTGGTCCCAGAGCCGCTCGACGGCCACGGGCAGGAGCTCCTTGTAGCCGGGCCACTTCTGGTAGCGCGGCAGGACGAGCTCCTTCCTGGCGTCCTCGAGCTTCCTGCCGGCCGAGCGCATGACGGCCAGGGCCTCGGCCAGGTCCACGAGCAGCCTGCGGGTGTCGCCGATCAGTTCGCGCCCGCCGGGCGCGCCGTGTCCCGGGACCAGGCGGTCGAAGTCCATCTTCTCGAGCTCGGCCAGGGCGGCGAGCCACCCGCCGAGCTCGGCGTCGCCCATGTAGGGGAAGACCCCGTTGGTCACGAGGTCGCCGGCGAAGAGCACCTTCGCGCCGGGCAGGATGACGACGAGGTTGCCCGGCGCGGCCCCGGAGGGCATGCGCACGAGCCGCACCTCCCGGACCTTGTCCCTGGGCCAGCCGGCGTAGAGGGTCATCTCCTTCTGGAAGGTCATGGTCGGCGGGACGACCTCCGCCGACCCGGCCCCGGCGACGCCGAGCCGGTCGTGGAGCGCCTTGCGCTCGGCCTCCGACTTGTCGAGCAGCGCGGCCCGGGCCACGTCCGAGGAGACGATCTCCGCGCGCAGGAAGAGCTCGTTGCTCAGGGTGTGGTCGGCGTGGTGGCTGGTGAGTATGAGGTAGGGCACGTCCTTGAAGCCGGTGACCTTCCGGGTGGCCGCGAGCAGAGCAGCGCCGGGGGCGGCGCCGGGCTGCCCGTCGATCACCACCGGCCCGAAGGGCGTCCTGACGATGCCGGAGTTGGGGGCCGGGGGGTCGCCCGAGGCCACCCACACGCCCTCGCCGAGCGCGGTGGTGTTGAGCGCGCAGCCCGCCGCAGGCAGGAGCCCCAGGAAGCCCAGGAGCGGCAAAGCCGCCAGGGCCGGCCGCGCGCGCCGGAGCCGCCGGAGTTGCAGGAGCCACAGGGACCGCATGCGTCGACCTCCTTCCGAGGGAATGGAGGATATGGGGGGGCGGAGGGACTGTCAAGGAGCCGACGGCCTATCCGTCGGATGAAAGCCCCGCTGCACCGCCCCCGACCATTTGACCTTGCCTTACGTCCACGCCTGAAGACAATCCGCGCTCGACAACCATGGTCGAGCCACCGGACAGCATTTGACTTGCATCTGGGACAGGAGGAGCGCCGTGCACCCCACCATCCCTATGGACGCGATGGAGCCGACACGAACCCGGGCGGAGACATGGGCATGAGGACCGCGACCGGCGCCTGGCGGCCGTCGACCGCCACCCTGACTTCCATCCTGGTGGTCCTGGCCGTGGCCGGGGCCGGCGGCTTCCTGCTCGAGCGCCGGTTGACCGCCGGGCGCGAGGATGTGCGGCAGCACCTCCGCTTCATAGGCGGACAGAAGGCGGCCCGGATCGTCCGCTGGCGCGAGGACCGCCTCATCGAGGCCCGCTTCCTGAGCGCCAACGCCGACGTGGCCCGGGACGCCGCCGCCTTCCTGGCCGACCCGGCCTCCGAACCGGCCCGGACGGCCCTGGCCGGGTGGTCGAAGCTCTCGACCGAGGCCTTCGCCTCGGTGTCGTTCTTCGACGCGCGCACCGGGGCGCTCCGTCCGGTCAGCGTCCCGAAGGCGGGCCACCGGCCGCATCCGCCCGACGAGCTGACCGGGCTCGTCCGGGCCGGCCAGCCGGCGCTGCTCGACCTGCACCGCGACGCCCCGGACGCCGCGCCGCGGATGGCCATGGTCTGCCCGGTCCGCGCGCCCGGCGCGGCCCCCGGAGGAGGCGCGACTCTCGGCGCGCTGGTCCTGTCCATCGACCCGGAGCGATTCCTCTATCCGCTCGTCAGGGAGTGGCCCTCGGCCAGCCCCACGGCCGAGACGCTGCTCATCCGGCGCGAGGGCGGCCAGGTGCTCTTCCTCAACGACCTGCGCCACCGGGCGGATTGCGCGCTGGAGCTGCGCCTGCCCATCGACCCGGCCTCACAGCTGCCTGCCTCCATGGCCGCCCTGGGCCGGGAGGGGCTGGTCGAGGGCGACGACTACCGCGGCGAGCCCGTCCTGGCCGACGTGCGCGCCGTGCCCGGCTCGCCCTGGTTCATGGTCGCCAAGGTCGACCAGGCCGAGCTCTACGCGCCGCTCCGCCGCGAGGCCTGGGTGCTGCTCGGCCTGACCGTCGCCTTCGCGCTGGGCGCCGGACTGCTGGTGCGCCACGTGCAGTCGGGGCGCGAGGCCGCGCTGCTCCGCGCCGAGCTCGAGGCCCGCCGCCGCGCCGAGGAGGCTCTGCGCGAGCGCGAAGAGGACCTGGCCATAACCCTGGAGTCCATCGGCGACGCGGTCATCGCCACCGACGCCTCCGGGCGGGTGACGCGCCTGAACAAGGTCGCCGAGGAGCTCACCGGCTGGCCGCTGGCCGACGCCCGCGGCCGGGAGCTCACCGATGTATTCCGGATCGTCAACGAGTTCAGCCGGGAGCCGGTGGAGAGCCCGGTGAACAAGGTGCTGGCCGAGGGCGCGGTGGTGGGGCTCGCCAACCACACCGTGCTGATCGCCCGGGACGGGCGCGAGCGGCCCATCGCCGACAGCGGCGCGCCGATCCGGGACGCCGACGGCACGGTCCGCGGGGTGGTCCTGGTCTTCCGCGACCAGACCGAGCAGCACCGCGCCGAGCGAGAGATGCGCACCCGGGACATGGCCATCGCCGGGGCGGCCAGCGCCATGGCCATGGCCGACCTCGACGGGCGGGTGACCTACGTCAACGAGGCCTTCCTGCGGCTCTGGGGCTACGGGTCCGCGGAGGAGGCGACCGGCCGCGCGGCCACCGAGTTCTGGCTCGACCCCCGGGGCACGCACGAGACCCTGGAGCGGGTCAGGGACGGCGGAAGCTGGACCGGCGAGATGAGCGCCCGGCGCAAGGACGGAACGGTCTTCGCCGTGGAAGCCGTGCTCGGCATGATCAAGAGCCCCTCCGGGGCGCCCATCTGCCTGCTGGGCTCCTTCCTGGACGCCACCGAGCGCCGCCGGGCCGCCGCCGAGCGCGAGGCGACCATCAGCCTGCTGCGCCTGCTCAACTCCTCCAACGACCTCCACGCGCTCATGGCCTCGGCAGCGCGCTTCTTCCAGAGCAAGTTCGATTGCCAGGCAGTGGGCATCCGCCTGGCCGACGGCGACGACTACCCGTACTTCGAGACCCGCGGCTTCCCGCCCGAGTTCGTCAGGGCCGAGAGCCGCCTGTGCGTGCCGGCCGCCGACGGAGGCGTCGTCCGCGACGCCGCCGGCCATCCGGCCCTGGAGTGCATGTGCGGCAACGTGCTTCGCGGCCGGTTCGACCCCTCGAAGCCGTTCTTCACCAGGCGCGGCAGCTTCTGGACGAACTCGACCACCGAGCTGCTGGCCTCGACCAGCGAGGCCGACCGCCAGGCTCGCACCAGGAACCGCTGCAACGGAGAGGGCTACGAGTCCGTGGCGCTCATTCCCCTGCGCACCGGCGACCGGACCTTCGGGCTCCTGCAGCTCAACGACCGCCGCCGGGACCGGTTCACGCCCGGGAGCATCGGCTTCATCGAGGGCCTGTGCGACAGCCTGGCCATCGCCATGGACCAGCGCCGGACCCAGGCGGAGCTGGCCTCCGTGTCATCGCGGCGCGAGGCGCTGCTCGCGGCCATTCCGGACATCGTCATGGAGGTCGACGCGGAGAAGGTCTACACCTGGGCCAACCGGGCCGGCCGGGACTTCTTCGGCGACGACGTCGTCGGGCGCGAGGCGGCCTCCTACTTCGAGGGCGAGCAGGAGACCTACCGGACGGTGCAGCCGCTCTTCGAAGGCGACGACGGCGTCTTCTACGTCGAGAGCTGGCAGCGCCGCAGGGACGGCCGGAAACGCCTGCTGGCCTGGTGGTGCCGGGCGCTCAGGGACCCATCGGGAAAGGTGGTCGGGGCCTTGTCCTCGGCCCGGGACATAACCGGGCAGAGGCAGGTGGAGGGGACGCTCCAGGAGAGCCGGCAGCGCCTCGAGCTCGCCGCCCGCTCGGCGGGACTGGGCATCTGGGACTGGGACATCGTCGAGAACCGGATGACCTGGAACGACCAGATGTTCCGGCTCTACGGGGTGGCCGAGAGGCCCGCGGCCTACGGCTTCGAGATCTGGGAGAATGGCCTGCACCCCGACGACAAGGCATTCGCCCTGGAGGCCTGCCAGGCGGCGTTGCGCGGCGAGGCGCCGTACGACATCGAGTTCCGCGTGCGCTGGCCCGACGGCACCGTCCGGCACGTCAAGGCCGACGGCCTCGTGCTGCGGGACGAGGCCGGCCGGGCCGTCCGCATGCTGGGCGTCAACTACGACATCACCGCGCGCAAGCGCGCCGAGGCGCGCATCCGGGAGGACCTGGCCGAGAAGGAGGTCCTGCTCCGCGAGGTCCACCACCGGGTCAAGAACAACCTCCAGGTGATCTCCAGCCTCCTGGGGCTGCAGGCCAACATCCTCAAGGATCCGGAGGCCAAGGAGGCCGTCGGGCAGAGCCGCGACCGGGTGCTGGCCATGGCCCGGGCCTACGAGGGGCTGTACCGCTCAGAGGACCTCCAGTCGATCCGGCTGGCCCCCTACCTGCGCAACCTGGTCGAGCTCATGCGCCAGGCCTACGGCGCGAAGCCGGACCAGCTGACCGTCGACCTCGCCGACCTGGCCGTGGACATGGACACGGCCTCGGCCTGCGGGCTGATCGTCAACGAGTTGCTGGCCAACGCCTTCAAGCACGCCTTCCCGCCGGGCCGGCCGGGCTCGGTGCGCGTCGAGCTCCGGACTACCGGCAACGAGTTCGAGCTGCTGATCCGCGACGACGGCGTGGGCCTGCCCGAGGCCTCGGCCGCCGGCAAAGGCGGCAGCCTGGGCCTCAACCTGGTGTCCATGCTCGTCCGGCAGCTGGGCGGCAGGCTGAGCGTCGGCGGCCCGCCAGGCGCGGAGTTCAGGATGGCCTTTCCCCTGAGGATGAAGGAGAAGGGCCGATGAGCATGGCCAGGCTGCGCATCCTGGTGGTCGAGGACGAGGCCATCGTCGCCGAGAGCATCAAGGCCTGCCTGGAAGAGCAGGGCCACGAGATCCCGGCCGTGCTGGCCTCCGGCGAGGAGGCGGTCGAGCGCTTCGCCGGACTGGCCCCGGACCTGGCGGTCATGGACATCCGCCTGGCCGGCCGCATGGACGGGATCGAGGCCGCCGCGAAGATGCAGGCGACGGCCGCCCTTCCGGTCATCTTCCTGACCGCCTACGCCGACCGCGCCACCCTGGAGCGGGCCCGCGAGGTGCAGCCGGCCGCGTACCTGGTCAAGCCCTTCAGCGAGCACGAGCTCAAGGCCGCCATCGAGATGGCCGCCCACCGGCGCGAGATCCAGCGCAGGCTCCGGGCCAGCGAGATTCGCTACCGCGACCTGGTCGAGAACCTCAACGACGCCATCTACTCGGTGGACGTCGAAGGCGTCGTCCGGTACCTCAGCCCGGCGATCGAAAGAATCGTGGGATACGCGGCCGCCGAGGTGCTCGGGCGCCGTTATCTCGAGTTCGTGCACCCCGGGGACCGCGAAGCGCTCCAGGCGTCCTTCCGGGACCTGCTGGCGGGCAAGCTTTACCCCAGCGAGTATCGCATGGTCGCCAGGTCCGGCGAGGTCCGCTGGGTCCGGAGCTCCAGCCGGCCGACGTACGAAGAAGGCCGCCTAGTGGCGTTTCGGGGCGTCCTGACGGACATCACCGAACGCAAGCTGGCCGAGACGGCCCTGCGCGAGAGCGAGGAAAGGCTCGCCAACGCCCTGCACATGGGACGGATGGGCCCTTGGGAGCTGGATGTCGCCAGCGGCATCTTCACCTTCACGGACAGCTTCTACGCGATATTCCGCACGAGTGCGGCCGAGATGGGCGGCTACCGGATGTCCATCGAGGAGTACACCCGGCGCTTCGTTCATCCGGAGGATGCCCACAAGGTGGGGGAGGAAACCCGTAGAGCCATCGCGACCGACGATCCCGGTTACGGCCGTTACATCGAGCACCGGATGCTCTACGCGGATGGCAGCGCCGGCCACATCGCGGTGCGCTTTTTCATCGTCAAAAATGCTGCCGGACGGACCGTCAGAACCTACGGCGTGAACCAGGACATCACCGAGCGCAAGCGGGCCGAGCAATCGCTGCGCGATGCCCAGGCCAGGACCGCGTCCGTCCTGGCGGGCATCGCCGACACCTTCTATTCGCTCGACGACCAATGGCGGTTCGCGCTGGTCAACCCGGCCGCCGAACGGGCCCCTTTCGGCCGGCCGGCCGCCGAGCTGCTCGGCAAGTGCATCTGGGACCTCTATCCGAAGCTGGTGGGCACGGACATCCACCGGCGCTACCTCGACGCCGCCGCGCGCAAAAGCCTCGAACACTACGAGGCCCAGTCGCCGCTCAACGGGCGCTGGTACGAGGTCTTCATGCAGGGGTGGACGGGCGGCGTCGACGTCTACATGCGCGACGTCACCGGGCGCAGGGAGGCGGAGGAGGCCATCCGGGAGAGCGAGGAGCGCTACCGCCTGCTCTTCGAGACCATGCTCAACGGCTTCGCCCTGCACGAGGTCGTCCTGGACGGGGCCGGGAAACCCTGCGACTACCGTTTCCTGGAGGTCAACCTGGCCTTCGAGGAGATGACCGGCCTCGCGCGCGAAAAGATCGTCGGCCGCACCGTCCGGGAGGTCATCCCGGACATCGAGGACTTCTGGATCGAGCGCTACGGCGGGGTGGCCCTGGGCGGTGAGCCGGTGCGCTTCGAAGCCGAGACCGCCGCGTTGGGCAGGTGGTTCTCGATCTTCGCCTATTCGCCGCAGGAGGGCCGCTTCGCGACCGTCTTCGAGGACATCACCGGGCGCAAGCAGGCGGAAAGGGCCCTGACCCGCGAGCGCGCCCAGAAGGACGCGATCCTGACCTCGATGGCCGACGCGGTCTTCACCGCCTCCGGCACGGGAGCCATCCAGACCTGCAACCAGCGGGCCCTGGACATGCTCGGTTACCGCGGAGAGGAGCTCGTCGGCCGCTCGCTGGGCGTCATCTTCGCCGCCGCGCAGGACCTGCCCCACCGGGGGGTGGAGAGCCTGCGCGCCGCCCTGGGACGCGGGGAGATCCGCGACTACGACGCCAACCTGAAAAGGCACGACGGCTCGTCTCTCCCGGTCAGCCTGAGCTGTGCCCTGCTGTCCAGGGGGCCGGGCGAGGCCCCGGACATCGTGGTGGTGGCGCGCGACATCGGCAGTCGCAAGCGTCTGCAGGAGGAGCAGCGGGAGTACGCCCGGAGGCTGGAGCACGAGGTGTCCGAGCGCACCCGGGAGATCGCCGAGCGCGAGGCCCGCTACCGGGCGCTATTCGAGGACGTGGGCCACGCCATCGTGCTCACCGGCCTGGACGGCCGGCTGGAGAGCTGGAACGGCGCCGCGGACAGGCTCTTCGGGTGGTCCGGAGGCGATCGCGGACGCGGGATCGAGGAGGCCATGTGCCGCAAGCCGGACTGTCCGGAGCACGCCGAGATGCTGGCCCGGGTGCTGGAGGCCGGCGCGTGGAGCCACGAGTGCCAGGCGGCCGCCGCTGGCGGCGCCGAGGTGCCGCTGCACCTCACGATCTCGGTCATCCGCGGCGCCGACGGGCAGGGCCGGGGCCTGATGTGGGTGATAGCCGACCAGTCCGAGCGCCGTAAGCTGGCCGAGGAGCTCCGCCGCGCGCAGGACTACGCCGAGATCATGCTGCGCGAAACCGGTCCGCGCGGCAAGCTCGTCGGCAAGGGCAAGGTCCACCGGGCGCTGGTCCGCTCGGTGAAGGAGTGCGCCGAGGCCCCCTCGCCGGTGCTGGTCCTGGGCGAGAGCGGGGTCGGCAAGGAGGTGGTGGCCCGGGCCGTCCACCTCAACAGCCCCAGGGCCGAGAAGCCCTTCGTGGTGGTCGACTGCGCGGCCATCCAGGGCTCGCTCCTGGAGCGGGAGCTCTTCGGCCACGAGAAGGGCGCCTTCACCGGGGCGACGGAGAGCCGCCGCGGCCTCATCGAGGTCGCCGACGGCGGGACGCTCTTCGTCGACGAGATCGGGGAGATGCCGCTCGAGCTCCAGCCGAAGCTCCTGCGGGTGCTCGAGCGCGGGGAGTTCCGGCCGATCGGCTCGACCCGCGAGCGGACCGTCGACATCCGGGTGCTGGCCGCCACCAACCGCGACCTGGCCGCGGGCGTGAAGAAGAAGCACTTCCGGGCGGACCTCTTCTTCCGCCTGAACGTCCTGCGGGTGGACATCCCGCCGCTGCGCGAGCGCAAGGAGGACATCCCGGAGCTGGCCCGGCACTTCCTCGAGAACTGCCGGGTCACGATCCCGGTGAAGAAGAAGCTGGGCCGCGAGGCGCTCAAGCACCTGGAGGCCTACGACTGGCCGGGGAACGTGCGCGAGCTGGCCAACGTCATCGAACGGGCCATCATCGTCTCCGGGCAGGACGAACTGATCACCCCGAAGCACCTGCCCCTGGAGGTGGTCCTGGCCTCGACCAGTGCCGCCGGCGCGAGCGCCGGTCCCGGCAAGGTCCGGACCCTCGAGGAGGTCGAGCGCGAGGCCATCGCCCAGGCCCTCTCGGCGGTCGGCGGAAACAAGACCAGAGCCGCCGCCGCGCTGGGCATCTCCAGGACCACCCTCCACCAGAAGCTGGAGAAGTACGGTCTGAAGTAGGCCGCGCCCCAGAAACGGCACCCCTCACCCTGACCCTCTCCCTCAAGGGGAGAGGGAATGGCCGGAGCTACGCGCCCCCCCTCCCCTTGGGGGAGAGGGCCGGGGTGAGGGGGTCGGCCTCTTCGAACGGTCCTCGCGCAAGAGATGCCGCTCCACGCAACTTGAGGTCTGAATCGGAGGGCGAGGCTCCTGCCGAGCCGGCCCGGCAACGGTCGACGGCTCGCCGGGAGGCTCGCCCTCCAGAATGCCTTCACGGGCGACCCGCGAGAGGAGTTCACACCCGACTTGCGTGGAGCGGCGCTCAGGAGGCATGCAGGAACAACTCCTCGCTTCGCTCCGACTACGATATCGATATCGGTACCGATAGCGATGAGCAAGGCGCCACTGGGCCGTCGCCTCGGTATCGCTATCGCTATCGTAGTCGGTATCGGAGCGCAGCGAGGCCGTTGTTCCTCCCCGAAACTGCGAAGTTGCCTTCACACGCCTCCTTGGTCTCGGGGCGTCCGTTCAGTTTCTGAACGCCCTTGCCCTAAACGTCGGTATCCGGCGGCTTGGCCCGCTCGTCGCACTTGCGCCGTTCAGAATCCGGTCGCCTGACCTCCGTCCCTCCGACGGGGGCGCCCGTCGGTCCGGCCACCGACTTCTCCTTCCGCATCCGGTTTCCGTGAAGCGTCTTGCGAGCATCCGAGGCTGAGGCATCACGGTCCCGCTCCAAGCCGGGCACGGTCCTTGCTTCGCCTGCGAGGCAATCGCGGGGTGGGTCGGAGGATCCGGATGTCAGCGCTCGTGATCGGTCGGGACAGCGTGGTGCGCGACCTGCTGGCGGTGATCCTCAAGAATAATGGAATAAGGGTGATCGAAGCCCACACGCTCGACGAGGCCCTGCCCCTGACCGGCGCCGACCTGCGGGCGGCGTTCGTCGATACGCGCCCGCAGGTGTTCTGGGAGACGGCGCAACTGCCGGAGCTCAAGGAGAGGCTGGGCGATGCGCGGTTGGTGCTGGTCCAGGACGCCGACTCCCCGAGCGACCTCGAGGACGCACTGTCGGTGGACGCCGACGCGATGATCATGGTCCCCTTCGTGCGCAGCACGGTCATCGACGTCTTCAACCGGCTGGTCGTCTGCGGCGCCGCCGCTGGCGAACGGAGAGCGGCCGGATGAGCCTCTTCCGCGTCGAGATCTCCTCCGACCGCCTGAAGGTCCACGCGGTGGCGGTGAAGGCCGGCACGGACAAGGCGGTGGCGGCCCGCGACCTACCCCGGGCGCTGGGAGCGCTGGGGGTGCGCCACGGATTCGTCGAGGACGCCCTGGCCGGGCTGATGTCCGCGGCCGAGGGGGCAGTCGAGGGCGCGCGGGTGCTGGTCGCCGAGGGCCAGCCGGCCCGCGCCGGGGCCGACGGGCGGCTCGAGTTCATCGTCGACGCGTCGAACCGGGCGCAGTACGCCGAGAAGGCGGACGGGTCGCTCGACTTCCGGGAGACGAACCTGGTGCACGCGGTCCGGGAGGGCGAGGCCCTGGCCGTGGTGCATCCGCCGGCCGCCGGAGTCCCCGGGCGGAACGTCTTCGGCGAGGCGCTGCCGGCCAAGGCCGGCTCGCCGGCGCGGCTCCAGCTCGGGCCCAACGTGGCGGCGGGCTCTGGCAGCCGGCAGCTGGTGGCCAAGGCGGCCGGGCGGGTGCTCTTCGACGGGGTGAAGCTCTCCGTCGAGCCGGTGATGACCGTGCCCGGCGACGTGGACTACTCGGTGGGCAACATCCGCTTCCCGGGCTTCCTGACGGTGCGGGGCAGTGTGCTCGACGGCTTCGAGGTCGAGGCCGCCCGCGGCGTGGAGATCGGCGGGGTGGCCGGGGCCTGCACGGTGAGGAGCGACGGCGACGTGACCGTCCGCGGCGGGGTCAACGGCCACAACAAGGCGGTGATCGAGGCCGGCGGCTCGGTGCGCGCCAAGTACCTGAACGAGGCGGTGGTCCGGTCCCACGGCGACGTGGAGGTGGCCACCGAGACGGTCAACAGCCGCGTCTATTGCCTGGGCCGGCTGCTGGCCCGACGTGGGGCGGTGATCGGCGGCGAGGTGGTGGCGCGCTGCGGGGTAGAGGCCCAGACGCTCGGGAGCGAGCTCGGCGTCCCGACCCGGATAACGATCGGCAAGGACTACGACGTGTCGGCGCGGCTGGAGGCGGCGACGGCGCGCGCCGCGGTCATCGACGCGGAGCTCCCCGGGCTGGTCAAGCGCCTCGAGGCCATGGCCGACCGGAAGAAGTTCCTGGCCATGGCCGAGGCCGAGCGCGAGCGGGTCAAGGCCGAGTACGAGAAGTTCAAGGGCCTCAAGGCCGAACGGCTGAAGCTCGAGGAGAGCCTGAAGAGCCTGGCCGCCCAGATGCGTCCGCCGGCGGAGCCGCCCGAGGTGCGGGTTTCGGGGCTGCTCTATCAGGACGTGACCGTGACCGGCCTGGGCGCGAGCCACCTCAACCTGGAGGTCTTCCGCGGTCCGCTGGTGCTGGCCGACGACAAGGCGGCCGGGCGGATGGCGGTGAGGCGGGGAGGGGCGTAGGCACTTAGGCACTCAGGCACTGAGGCACAAAGGCACAGAGGCACAGAGGTCGGGAAGTCGCAGGGTGGCGAGGGGGTGGGCATGGGCAGCGATGCGCTGAACGTCGGGAACCTGGACAGCCTGGAGAAGTCGCTGGGGGCGGTCTTCGAGCGCAAGGACCTGCGCTTCCTGGTGGTGGACGATTCGGGCACGATGCGCCGGATCATCGCCAAGTGCCTTAAGGACATCGGCGCGGACACGGTGATCGAGGCCGCCGACGGGATCGACGGGCTGGTGAAGCTCAAGACCGCCGGGAAGATCGACGTGATCCTGACCGACTGGAACATGCCCAACATGAACGGCCTGGACTTCCTGAAGAAGCTCAAGGCCGACGCCGCCTACAAGGACATCCCGGTGATCATGGTGACGACCGAGGCGGAGAAGTCGAGCGTCCTGGAGGCCATCAAGGCGGGGGCCAGGAACTACGTGGCCAAGCCCTTCACGGCCGACGTGCTCAAGAGCCGGGTGGAGCAGACCTTGGGGATCGCCAAGTGAAGGCGGCCAGGGCTATTCGATTCTCCGGGCGGGGGCACCCCGCGGAGAAGAAACGCGCAGCGTTTCTTCGAGCGGGCAGCGTCTCTCATTCCTCGTCGATGACATCTGCAAGGGGAGGGAGAGGAATTCACGCCCTTCGGCCTGCGGCCGCAGGGCATGAATTCGTGCCCCCGCCCGGAGAATCGAATAGCCCGCGGAGGGGGCACCCATGAAAGCCATCGTGATCAGCGAGAAGCAGCTCCTGGCTGCGCAGGTCAAGCAGGTGCTGACGGCGGAGAAGGGCTGGGCGGTGTCGTGGCTGCCGAACGTGGCGGAGGCCAAGGCGGCCATCGACAACCAGACGCTGGTGATCCTGGACTACGAGCAGGAGCCGGTGGTGGCGGCGGCGACCTTGAAGCGGGTGCAGGAGTCGCAGCGCTTCAACGACGCGCCCATTTTGCTGGTGGGCAGCCGCACGGGCGAGCCGGGGCTGAAGGAGGCGGTGGCCGGCGGCGCCGGCGGGTACGTGCTCAAGCCGCTGGAGGAGGCCGCTCTCCGGGCCAAGGCCGAGGAGCTCGTCAAGCCGGTGGGCACGAAGACCAAGCTGGACGTGAAGCTGATCAATCCCTTCATCAACGCCTCGATCGAAGTCCTGAAGACCACGGCGCAGATGGAGATCCGGAGGAAGGAGATCTTCCTCAAGAAGAACTACCGGATGTTCGGGGACATCTCCGGGGTGATGGGTCTCTCCGGGCAGGCCTCGGGGTCGGTGGTGGTGAGCATGCCCGGGACGCTGGCCTGCGTGCTGGTCGGGAAAATGCTCGGGGAGGAGCCGGCCGCCGAGGTCAACGATTCGGTGCGCGACGGCATCGGCGAGCTCATCAACATGATCTCCGGCCACGCCAAGGCGGCGCTGGCCGGCAGCGAGTACCACTTCATGCTTTCGCTGCCGGTGGTGGTGACCGGTCGCGGCCACGAGATCGCCCACAAGAC
This sequence comes from uncultured bacterium, assembly GCA_937935355.1. Classification (GTDB taxonomy): domain Bacteria; phylum Planctomycetota; class SZUA-567; order JAKLDR01; family JAKLDR01; genus JAKLDR01. The sequence goes on from CALGYR010000041.1 coordinate 65,980, forward strand.
GGGCGCGCCGTGCATCGTGGTGGTCTTCGAGGCGGGCAAGGAGGAGTTCGCCATCCAGGTCTCGCTGAGCCCGGAGTGATCCCGATGGGAGCGGAGGAGAAGGTGCCCGGAGCCCCGAAGTCCGCACCGGAGAGGCCGCGGCGGCTGCTCCTGGTCGACGACAGCGAGGAGCTTCGCGACCTGATGGTCTGGACCTTCGTGGACGCGGGCTACGAGGTGGCCTCCGCGGAGACCGGCGCGAGAGGGCTGGAGATGGCCCTGGCCGGGGAGTTCGACTGCCTGATGCTCGACCTGCGGCTGCCGGACATGAGCGGCCTGGAGCTTCTCGAGCGGCTGCGCGCTTCGGGCTCGGAGGTGCCGGCGCTGGTGCTCTCGGGCTACGCCGGCTGCCTGGAGTCGAGCCGCCTGAAGGAGCTGGGCGTGAGCCGGGTGCTGCCCAAGCCGGCCAGGCTGGCTGTGCTGGTCGAGGAGGTTGGGCGGCTGACGAACGAGAAGGAGCCGGCCCGCAACTAGCGGGCCGTCGGGACGCGGGCGCGGACGAAGGGGCGAGGGGAGGAGCTCTGAATTGCAGCCTGAAGCTCTGACCGAGACGCTCGAGCGACTGGCCGAGGCGGTGGTCCTGGCCGACGCCGGCGACCTTCCGGCGCTGGCGGCGCTGCACACCGATTTCGAGAAGGTCGCGGAGCTGACCGTGGGCAGCGGGGCGGGGGCGGCGGCCAGGGCCGCGGCGGAGCTCGTCGAGAAGCTGGTCCTGGGAGACGCCGGCGAGCCGGCCAGTGCCCTCGAGGTGCTGGGGCGCGCCGTCACCGGCATCCGGATGCTCTCGTGCGAGGGGCGCAGTCCGGCCGAGGTCGAGCTGCCGCCCGAGCTGGGGGTCGAGCCGGTCTCGAGCGGACCGGTGCCGGGCGCGGACGCGGCCATACTCGCGGAGTTTCTCTCGCGGCAGCCGACGGTCCTTCAGGAGTTCGAGGCGCTGGCGCTGGACTTCGAGAAGACCGGCAGCGCCGAGGCGCTGGCCACGATCAAGCGCATCCTGCACAACCTGAAGGGCGAGGCCGCCCTGCTGGGTCTGAACGACGTGGAGCATCTCTGCCACCGCGCCGAGGACCTTCTGGGGAACGGCATCGCCGGCAGGGCGGCGGATCTTCTGCTTGGAGCCAAGGACTGGCTCGGGCGGTCCTTCGCCCACGTCTCGGGAAGCGGCCCGGCGCCGGAGTCTGCCGACGCGTTCCTGGCGGGCTTCAACGGGGCCAAGAGCCGGCCGGCGGAGGCGGAAGCGGAAGCGACCGTCCCGACCGGCGAGGTCGAGGCCGAGGCCGGAGGGGCAGCCGGAGGGGAACTCCGCACCGTGCCGCTTCCGACGGGCTTCGACGTGGGCCTGTGCAGCGACTTCATCGCCGAGAGCCGCGACCACCTCGAGGCGGCCGACGTGCACCTGCTGACCCTGGAGACCGATCCGGAGAACGGCGAGGCGCTGGCGGCCGTCTTCCGGGCCTTCCACACCATCAAGGGCGTGGCCGGGTTCCTGGACCTCTCGGAGATCGGCAGGCTCGCCCACGAGGCCGAGAACCTTCTCGACCGGGCCAGGAAGGGCGAACTGCTCCTGGCCGGCGCGGCCATGGACGCGGCCTTCGAGGCCGGCGACGCCTTGAAGCGGCTCATTGGCTCTCTGGCCGAGGCCCTCGGGCAGGGGGCGATGCCCGCGCCCGACGCGTCGCTCCCGGCGCTCATGGCCCGGATCCGCGCGTCGGCCTCCGGCGAGGCGCTCGGGAGCGCGGCCAAGGTCGAAGCGCAGCCCGGACAGAAGCTCGGCGACATTCTGGTCGGAAGCGGCGCGGCGACCAAGGAGGCTGTGGAGGCCGCGGCGAAGAAGCAGCAGGAGCCGCCGGCGAAGAAGAAGCTCGGGGACCTGCTCGTCGAGTCGGCGGTCGTGCCTCGCCGCAGCGTCGAGGCGGCCCTCGAGATGCAGACCCGGGACCCGGCGCACCCGAAACTCGGCGAGGTGCTGGTGAGCTCCGGCGCGGCCAGCGCCGAGGACGTCGGTCAGGCGCTTCGCAGGCAGCTCGAGCCGGCCGCGGCCCCGAAGCTCGGCGAGATCCTGGTGCGCGAGGGCCAGGCCTCGGCGCGGGACGTCGCCGCCGCGCTCCGGGCCCAAAAGGGCGGCCCGGCCGGCGGCGCCAATGCCGCCCAGGCCGTGCAGGTCAAGGAGACCGTCAAGGTCGACGCCGACCGGCTCGACCGGTTGCTCGACACCATCGGCGAGCTGGTCATCGCCGAGTCGATGGTCAGCCAGTCGGACGAGCTCCGCGGGCGCACCTCGGCGGAGCTCGAGCGCCACCTGGGCCAGCTCGACAAGATCACCCGCGAGCTCCAGGAGATGGGCACCTCGCTCCGGATGGTGCCGGTCAAGGCCACCTTCCAGAAGATGGCCCGGCTGGTGCGCGACGTGGCCAAGAAGGCCGGCAAACAGGTGGAGTTCGTCACGACCGGCGAGGAGACCGAGCTCGACAAGTCGGTGGTCGACCTGATCGGCGATCCGCTGGTGCACATGGTCAGGAACGCCGTGGACCACGGCATCGAGCCGGCCGAGGAGCGCCGCCGCCTGGGCAAGCCCGACTCCGGACGCGTGGAACTGCGCGCCTTTCACAAGGGCGGGAACATCCACATAGAGATGGCCGACGACGGCCGGGGCCTGCAGCGGGACGCGATCCTGGCCAAGGCCCGGGAGAAGGGCCTGGTCAAGCCCGGCGAGACGCCCTCCGACCACGAGATCTACAACCTGATCTTCCAGCCGGGTTTCTCGACGGCCAAGGTCATCACCGACGTCTCCGGACGCGGCGTCGGGATGGACGTGGTCAAGAAGAACATCGAGGCGCTGCGCGGGGCGGTGGAGATCCAGTCCGAGCCGGGCAAGGGCACGGTCTTCACCATCCGGCTGCCGCTGACGCTCGCCATCATCGACGGGATGGTGGTCAGGCTGGGCGCCGAGCGCTACATCATCCCGACGCTCTCGGTGGTGCGCGCGGTGCGGCCCCCGGCCGAGGACGTCTTCACGGCCCTCGGCAAGGGCGAGATGCTCCGCCTCCAGAACGAACTCATCCCGCTCTTCCGGCTCGACCGGCTATTCCAGGCCTCCGGCTCCGAGCAGGACGCCACCGCGGCCGTGGCGGTGATCGTCGAGGACGAGGGCCGGCGCACGGCGATCCTGACCGACGAACTCCTCGGCCAGCAGCAGATCGTGATCAAGAGCCTGGGCGAGAGCATGAAGGGCACGCCCGGCCTCTCCGGCGCCGCCATCATGCCCGACGGCACCGTCGGGCTCATCCTCGATGTCGGCGGGCTGGTCAAGCTCGCCAACCGGGGCGCCGCTCCTGAGGAAGCGGAGGCGGCAGCGTGAGGAGCCTGGCCCGGGTGTTCGTCATCCGCCCGCGGCGCCGGACCAGGCGGGCGATGCTCGTGGCGCTCATCGTCGGCCTGGCCCTCGCAGCGGGGCGCCTGGCCATCTACGCGGCCGAGTCGATGGGCGGGTGGCGGGGAGGGTAGCCGGCCGGACCGGACCGATCTACGAAGGTCTTTCGCATGGAACCCCGCCGTCTGCGGGGACTGGAGAAGGGGGTGCGGAGAATGGGCGGCAAGGAAAGCGTGGCCCTCACGGAGAGGGCCGGGAAGTACCTGACCTTCCAGCTCAAAGGGGAGGTCTACGGCCTCGAGATCCTGAAGGTCCAGGAGATCATCGGCCTGATGAAGGTCACGCGGGTGCCGCGCGCACCGGAGTTCGTCCGCGGGGTCATCAACCTGCGCGGCAAGGTCATCCCGGTGGTGGACCTCAGGCTCAAGTTCGGCCTGGAGGCCACCGCCGACACCGAGAAGACCTGCATCATCGTCGTGCAGGTGGCCCAGCCGGCGGGCGGCAAGGTGACCATGGGCATCATCGTCGACGAGGTCAGCGAGGTGCTCAACATCGCCGGCGACCAGATCGAGCCGGCGCCGGAGTTCGGCGCGGCGGTCGACACCGCCTTCATCCTGGGCATGGGCAAGGTCGCCCAGAAGGTGGTCATGCTGCTGGACGTCGACAAGGTGCTGTCCAGCAGCCAGGTGGCGGCGGTCGGCGCCGTTGCCCAGAATGCCCAGTGAGGGAGGAGAGACCTGATGCCCGGAATCATCGACAAGTTCACGCTTCGCCTGGCCGCATTGCTCGCCGCGATCGCCCTCGCGGGCTGCGCCGGGCCGTCGACGGCGGCGCCGGCCGCGGCGGCCGCGGCGGCCGAGAAACACCACGAGGCAGTCAGCGAATTCACGCCGGCCGAGGCCCTGGCGCGCCTCAAGAACGGCAACCTCCGCTTCGTCGAGGGCGCATCCAAGCACCCGCGCGCCGATGCGGAACGGCGTGCCGAGACGGTGAAGAACGGACAGCACCCGATCGCCACGGTGGTGGCGTGCTCCGACTCGCGCGAGCCGGTCGAGATCCTCTTCGACCAGGGCATCGGCGACGTCTTCGTCATCCGGGTGGCCGGAAACGTCTGCAGCACCAACGAGATCGCCTCGATCGAGTACAGCTCCGAGCACCTGGCCACGCCGGTGTGCCTGATCCTGGGCCACACCGGCTGCGGGGCGGTCACCACGGCCGCGGCCGACCCGAAGCTGGAGGGCTGTCTGGGAACGCTCATCGACAGCATCAAGCCGTCGGTGGAGCGTGCGAAGAAGGACCACCCCGAGCTCAAGGACAAGGCCCTGGTCGCGGCGGCCATCGAGGCCAACGTCCGCAAGTCGGCCGAGGACCTGCTGGCCAGGAGCGAGGGCGTCAGCAAGCTCGTGGCGGCCGGCAAGCTGCGCGTGGAGGGGGCCATCTACGACCTGGAGACCGGCAAGATCACCTGGCTGGAGCTCAACGGCGGCAAACCGGCCCCGGCCAGGGAGACCAAGCCCGCCTCGGAGACGAAGCACCACTAGGCATCGCCGCCCGGCCGGTCGGTGCCGGCCCGGCAGAGATTGATTGATCGATCGATAACGGAGGGAACGGAATGTTCGCCAAGATGAAACTGGGAACCAAGATCGCCCTGGGCTTCACGTTGCTTCTGCTGATCGCCACGGCCCTGGGCGGCCTGGCGGTCTGGAGCATGAAGAGCGTGGACACCCAGTCGCAGATGCTGGCCAAGGAGTACGCGCCGGAAGTCGAGGTGGCCAACAACGTCGAGCGCAGCTCTCTGGCGACGATGTACGAGATGCGCGGCTACGGGCTGACCTTCGATGAGGCCTACCACAAGCGCGGAATGGAGAACCTCAAGGAGGTCGAGCGGCACTTGGATGCCTGCAAAGAGCTGGCCGACAAGTCCGAGCATCTGGTCAAGCTCAAGGAGGCGCTCCCCCAGGCCAAGGCCAAGGTGGACGAGTACGAGAAGCTGGTTGAGGACACCGTCAAGAAAGACAAGGAGATCCTGGCCTGCAGGGCAATGCTCGACAAGAACGCCAAGGCCTACATGGACGACTGCAGTGCCTTCCTGGCGTCGCAGAACGAGAAGATGAAGAAGGAGTTCCGCGAGGACTCCAACGCCAAGGCGCTCGGCGAGAGGCTCGAGAAGATCAGCCTCATCAACGAACTCATCGACGAGGGCAACGAGTGCCGCCTGATCGCCTGGAAATCGCAGGCGCTCCGGGACGCCGGGCAGATCGACGCCAGCAAGAACCACTTCACGAACATGGACAAGAAATTCGAGGCCGCCGAGCGCATCACACATCAGGATGACGACAAAAAGGCCCTGGAGGCCGCCAAGACGGCCGCCCACCAGTACCGGGCGGCCATGGAGGAGCTCCAGAAGACGTGGAGGGCCCTCGACGACGTCGCCAAGAAGCGCGGCGAGGTCGCCGACCAGGTCCTGGCCAGCGCCCAGGCCACCTCCATGGCCGGCATCAAGCAGACCCGCGAGATCGCCGACGCGGCCTCGGCGTCGCTGTCCCGGTCTTCGACCATCATGGTCATCGGGCTCTGCATCGCCATCCTGTTGGGCATTTTCCTGGCCTTCTTCATCACCTCGGGGATCACCAAGGCGCTCAACCGGATCATCGAGGGCCTGAACGCCAGCGCCGAGCAGGTGGCGGCGGCCTCGGGCCAGGTGGCCCAGTCCTCGCAGCAGATGGCCGAGGGCGCCAGCGAGCAGGCCTCGAGCCTGGAGGAAACCTCGGCGTCGCTCGAGGAGATGTCCTCGATGACCAAGCAGAACGCCGACAACGCCCGGCAGGCCAACTCCATGGCCAACGAGGCCAAGTCCTCCGCCGAGAACGGCCGCGAGGCCATGACCCGCATGGCCGACGCCATCAACAAGATCAAGAACTCGTCCGACCAGACGGCGAAGATCGTCAAGACCATCGACGAGATCGCCTTCCAGACGAACCTGCTGGCGCTGAACGCGGCGGTCGAGGCCGCCCGCGCCGGCGAGGCGGGGAAAGGCTTCGCGGTGGTCGCCGAGGAGGTCCGGAACCTGGCCCAGCGTTCGGCCGAGGCGGCCAAGAACACCGCCTCGCTCATCGAGGAGTCGCAGAAGAACGCCGACGGCGGCGTGAGCGTCTCCGGCGAGGTTGCCGAGATCCTCAAGCAGATCGCCGAGGCGGCCCAGAAGGTGACCCAGGTCTCCGGCGAGGTGGCCGCGGCCTCGGACGAGCAGTCCAAGGGCATCGAGCAGGTCAACACCGCGGTCTCCCAGATGGACAAGGTCACCCAGTCGAACGCCGCCAACGCCGAGGAGTCGGCCTCGGCGAGCGAGGAGCTCTCCGGGCAGGCCCGCGAGCTCCAGGACATGGTCGCCATGCTCGTGCAGATGGTCAGGGGCGCCAAGTCCGGCGAGACCGGCGGCTCCGGCCTCGGCGGGACGAGGATGCAGCATGCCTCGGCCCAGCGTCCCGGCGGCAACGGCGGCGGGGACGGCGGCGGCTCCGGGTTGAAGAACCGTGTCCACGACGCCCTGCAGCACAAGGCGGCGCCGGCGAAGAAGGAGAAGGCCCCCGCGCTGGCCCACGCCGGCGCTGAGGCCCGGAAACCCCAGTCGGTCATCCCGCTCGATGACGACGAACTGAAGGAGTTCTAGGCGATGAGTCAGGGGGGCGCGCCGAAGGCCAAAGCCAGCCGCTGCCCGCGAATGGCCAGGTCACTCCGGGGACCCACCACCCCGAGAGGCGCGCCCCCTGTTGTTTCTCCAGGCTGGATGGAATGGTGCTTCCTTAAGACCTGCGAACGGCGAACCGCAGAATCTCGAATGTCGAAGTCAGAATTACGAAGGACGCGGAGTGGCCGGGAGCTACACTTCGACATTCGTCATTCGGTGTTCTGCGGTTCTGCGGTTCGCCGTTGGTTCTCCCGGCCGCTGGCATGTCTTAACAAAGCGCCATTCCATGTTGCATGTTTCGGTTGCGGCCCAAGGGCTAGCTAGGATCTGTCCATGGAGCCCCGGATCTTCGAGGCCTTCCGCGACCTGGTCTACGCCAAGAGCGGGATCTCGTTGCGCGAGGGCAAGGAGTCGATGGTCTCGGCGCGGGTGGCCAAACGCATCCGCGCGCTGGGGCTCTCGAGCCACGAGGAATACCTGAGGCTGGTGCAGGCCGACGAGACCGGCGAGGAGGTGGTGCAGCTGCTCGACGCCATCTCCACGAACGTAACCAAGTTCTTCCGGGAGAAGGAACACTTCGAGTTCCTCTCCCGGGTCGTGGGCGAGTGGCTGAAGGCCGGCCAGCGGCGTTTCCGGTTCTGGTCGGCGGCGTCCTCGAGCGGCGAGGAGCCCTACACCATGTCCATGGTGCTGGCCGAGGCCTTCTCGGGGTTCGAGGTGGACTGGCGGTTACTGGCCACGGACATCTCCACGCGCGTGCTGGAGAAGGCCTCGCGCGGGGAGTACGCGCCTGAGAAGGTGGCCGACGTCCCGGAGGGGCTGCTCCGGCGCCACTTCGAGCGCCGCGGCCGGGGCGAGGACGAGCGCTGGTGCGTCTCCGAGCGCCTGCGCCGGCCGATCCTCTTCAAGCGCCTCAACCTCTCGACGCCGCCCTTTCCCATGCAGGGACCGATGGACGTGATCTTCTGCCGGAACGTGATGATCTACTTCGACAACGACGTGCGCCGGCGGCTCTTGACGGACATGTACCGGCTCTTGAAGCCGGGCGGTTACCTGATGGTCGGCCACGCCGAGAGCCTGACCGGGATGGTCAGCGACTTCAAGACGGTGGTGCCGTCGATCTACGTGAAGGGGTAGGCGATGGACTGCACTGCGAACCCCGATTGGAGGGCGAGGCTCCTGCCGAGCCATCTTTGGGGGCCAACCGGCTCGCCGGGAGGCTCGCCCTCCAGCAGCAAGGACGGTTGACGCCATGAGTCCTTTGGGCGCGACCTCCGCGCAGTGCACCGTCGGCATCTCCGAGATGCTGGTGCGCTCGGGCGGCGAGGAGGTGCTTGTCACCTACTCGCTGGGCTCGTGCGTGGGGCTGGCGGTCTACGACCCGGCCATCCGCGCCGGGGGCCTGATCCACTGCATGCTGCCGCTGTCGAAGATCGATCCGGCGAAGGCGGCGGCAAGTCCGGCGATGTTCGTCGACACCGGGGTGCCGGCATTGTTGCAGGCGCTCTTCGACCTGGGGGCCCAGAAGAAGCGGCTGGTGGCCAAGGTGGCGGGCGCGAGCTCGCTCCTCGACGAGAAGGGGCTTTTCAAGATCGGCGAGCGCAACTACACGGTGCTCCGCAAGCTCCTCTGGAAGAACGACATTCTGATCGCCGCCGAGGAGGTCGGCGGCACGGCGGCGCGGACCATGTACCTGCACATGGCCACGGGGCGCACCGTCATCCGCTCGCAGGGCCAGGAGCGCGAGCTGTGAACCGGCGCGAACAGGTGCTCTCCCGGCTGCGGGAGGTCCCGGCGATGCCGGCGGCGGCCATGGAGGCCATCCGGGTGCTCCAGGACCCGGATGCCGACGCCCGGTCGATCATGCAGGCGCTCCAGCACGATCCGGGGCTGACCGCCAACGTCCTGCGGCTGGCCAACTCCGCCTACTTCGGATCGCCACGCAAGGTCAGCACCATCCAGGAGGCGGCGGTGCGCCTCGGCACCAAGCGCATCCTGCGCGTGGTGGTGACCTCGGCGGCCGCGCCGGTGGTGCGCCGTGCGGTGAAGGGCTACGACCTCTCCGCCGGCGAGCTCTGGGAGCACTCGGCGTCGGTGGCCGTGGGCACCGACGCGCTCGCCGAGGCGCTCAAGATGCGCCTGCCGGCGGCGGCCTTCACGGCCGGGCTCCTGCACGACGTGGGCAAGATCCTGCTCGGCACCCACGTGGAGGTCGAGGCCTCGGAGATCGTGGCGCTGGCCGTGCGCGAGAAGATCGGCTTCGACGAGGCCGAGCGCCGGCTGCTGGGCATCGACCACGCCGAGGCCGGCGCGGCGGTCCTGGAGAGCTGGGAGCTGCCCGACGAGGTGGTGCTGGCCGCGCGCTGGCACCACCGGCCGGAGGAAGTCGGCAGCACGAGCGCAACGCTGGACCTGGTCCACGCCGCCGACGCGCTCTCCATGGCCGAGGGGCTGGGGGCCGGCCGCGACGGGTTGCAGTACCGGCCGTCGAAGGCGGTGGTCGAACGGCTGGGGCTCTCGACGAAGATCGAGGAACTCGTTCTCTGCAGGGTGCTGGTAGCCTTGAAGGAGCTCAAGGAGATGTTCGGAGGCAACGAAAAATGAGCCGAACAACCAACAACCAACAATCAACACCCAGCAACCAACAGCTGTCGGAATCCTTATTGTTGGTTGTTGGACGTTGGTTGTTGGCTGTTGGCTGTTGGCCGTCGGTCGTTAGCCCTTCTCATCGGAGGTAGCCTCATGGCCTACAACGTTCTGGTGGTCGACGACTCGGCAACGGTCCGCGCGGTGATCAGGAAGACGCTCTCCCTCGCCGGCGTGGAGGTCGGCGAGTTCCACCAGGCGGCCAACGGCCAGGAGGGGCTCGAGGCCTTGAAGGGCCGGTGGATCGACCTGGTCTTCGCCGACATCAACATGCCGGTCATGACCGGAATCGAGATGGTCGAGCGCATGGCGGCAGACGGGATGCTCAAGAGCGTGCCGGTGATCATCGTCTCGACCGAGGGCAGCGCCACGCGCATCGAGCAGCTCAAGGCCAAAGGGGTCTCCGCGTACATCAGAAAGCCCTTCACGCCGGAGCTGCTGCGCAGCGTGGTCGACGAGGTGATGGCGGGGAAGGGAGCGTAGGAGACGGATGAACAACCAACAACCAACAATCAACAACCAGCAACCAACAGCTGTCGGAATCCATCTTGTTGGTTGTTGGCTGTTGACCGACCGGCCATGGCTGGAAGGCCGGCGGCGGGCGGGCGCGCCCATGGAGGTCTGAGATGAACGAAGACACCAGGGACAAGGTCGGTCGCTCCTTCTCGGAGGTCCTCGAGAAGCTGGCCTTCATGTTCGCAGAGCCCGCCGAGGCCGACGAGCTTCCGGCGGCCGAAGGCAAGCTGGTGCTCGTGGCCATGGGCTTCAGCGGGCACTGGCGCGGCCGGCTGGAGCTGGCCGTGCCCGAGGAGATGAGCGCGGAGCTCGCCGCCAACGTCCTGGGCCTGGATGCCGGCGACGAGGCGGCGCTCGAGCGCTCGGCCGACGCGCTCAAGGAGCTCTTGAACGTCGCCTGCGGCAGCATCCTCACGACGCTCGCCGGCGACCAGCCGGTCTTCGACCTCTCCGTGCCGAAGGTGGCCGCGCTTCCGCCGGAAGCCTGGGCGGCCATGCGCGACGACCCGGAGACGCTCCGCTTCGTCCTCGAGGACCGGCCGGCGCTGCTGCGCCTGCACGTGCAGGAAGGGCCGGCTTAAAGATGGACGAACTTTCAACAACCAACAATCAACAACCAGCAACCAGCAACCAGCAGCTGTCGGAATCCATCTTGTTGGTTGTTGGCTGTTGGATGTTGGTTGTTGGCTGTTGATCGACCGGTCATCGCCAGGAGACAGGTGGTCGCGCGGCGCTTCCACTGAGGCCTGAGATGAACGAAGACTCCGGAGAGCAGGACAGCAAGGAGGAGAGACCCCCGTGGCCATCAACTTCGTCTGGGAGGACGCCTACACGGTCGGTGACGAGGAGATCGACGGGCAGCACCAGCGCATGTTCCGGCTGGCCAACGAGTTGCCCGAGGTGCTCGACGTCCCCCTGGTCAAGCGCCGGATCATGGACCTCTACCGGCACACCCGGGAGCACTTCGAGGCCGAGGAGGCCATGATGAAGCGCATCGGCTATCCGGCGCTGGAGGAGCACCGGGAGCTGCACATCGACCTCGTCACCAGGCTCAACGCGGTCAGCAGCGGCTCCTTCGAGAGCGCCCGGGCGGTCTGCGACTTCAAGAAGTTCGTCTACGACTGGGTGCTCGACCACATCATGTGCCGGGACAAGGAATACTTCCGGTTTTCGCAGGGACAAAGGGGTGGGCGATGATCCGAGAGAGGGACGACCAACGGCGAACCGCAGAATATCGAATGTCGAATGTAGAATGTCGAAGTGGGGGCGGCGTGCCGCTCCGTCCTTCGAAATTCGATATTCGGTGTTCTGCGGTTCTGCGGTTCGCCGTGCCGTTCCTACGGAGACCCGCTCCATGACCATCCGCGTCCTGGTCGTGGACGACTCGGCGGTGGTCCGCCAGATCTTCGAGCGCGAGCTCTCGCGCGACCCGCAGATCGAGGTGGTGGGCACCGCTCCCGACCCGTACATCGCCCGGGACAAGATCGTCACGCTCAAGCCCGACGTGGTCACCCTCGACGTGGAAATGCCGCGGATGGACGGGATCACCTTCCTGCGGAAGCTCATGCAGCACTACCCGCTGCCCGTCATCGTGGTCTCGTCGCTGACCGCCAGGGGCGGGGAGCTGGCCCTCGAGGCGCTCTCGGCCGGGGCGGTCGAGGTGATGTCCAAGCCCGGGGCGGCCTACGCCGTCGGAGACATGTCCGTCGAGCTCGTAGACAAGATCAAGGCCGCCGCGCGCGTCCGGGTCCGCCCCGGGGCGAGGCCCGCCCCCCGCGCCGAGCCTCACCCGACGACGCGCCTGGCCATGACCCGGACCACGAACAAGGTCGTGGCCATCGGTGCCTCGACCGGGGGCACCCAGGCGCTCCAGGAGGTGCTCGCCGCGATGCCGGCGGCCTCCCCCGGCATCGTCATCGTCCAGCACATGCCCGAGCACTTTACCAAGTCCTTCGCCGACCGGCTCAACTCGCTCTCGGCCATGGAGGTGAAGGAAGCCGCCGACGGGGACACGGTGGCGCCGGGCAAGGCGCTGCTCGCCCCCGGCAACTATCACATGCTCCTGAGGCGCTCCGGCGCCATGTACTACGTGGAGGTCAAGCCCGGGCCGCTGGTGAACCGCCACCGCCCGAGCGTCGACGTGCTCTTCAAGAGCGTGGCGCGCTACGCCGGCGCCAACGCCGTGGGGGTGATCCTCACCGGCATGGGCGCGGACGGCGCCGACGGCCTCAAGCTCATGCGCGACGCGGGGGCCTCCACGATCGCCCAGGACGAGGCCAGCTGCGTGGTCTTCGGCATGCCCAAGGAGGCCATAGCCAAAGGCGGCGCCGGGCTGGTTTCGCCGCTAGACCAGATCGCCGGAAACATCCTCAGGCTCAGCTAGCCGCAGATGCCAGCCACAGATGAACACAGATGAACACAGATGGAATTCCGATGCCCGGCGCGGGATGACCCGGGACTTCGATTCGGCATGCCCCGAGTCGATGAGATGAATATCCCACACCCAGACCGAATCCCCATCTGTGTTTATCTGTGTCCATCTGTGGCTAATGGAACTCTGTGTCGCCCAGCGCGGCCTCGATTTTGGGCCGCAGCAGCGCCCCCAGCTTGCGGTAGAGCTCCGGCGCAAAGTGCAGGCCATCGGGCCGGAAGAGCTCCGGCCGGGGCCGGCCGGCGGCATCGAGCAGCAGGTGGCCATAGTCCACGAACTCGGCCAGGCCCCTCGACTCGGCGCAGACTTGCCGGAGCCCCTCGTTGGCCCGGCCGATCGCGCCCCAGAGCGGCTCGTCGACCGGCGAGGGGTGGATGCCGAGGTAGAGCACCCGGCGCGTCTCCGGCGCGCACGCGGCCAGGAGCTCGAGGAAGATCCGGAAGCCGGTCACGGCGCTCTCGGCGCCGCTCTCGCCGAGCCGGGCGATGTCGTTGTCGCCGCAGCAGTAGATCACGACCTGCGGCCGGTGCGGTGGGACGAGTTCCTCGAAGTGAAGCAGCGTCTCCCAGGTGCGCGCGCCGCCGAAGCCGCGGTTCGCCGCCGGAAGACCGGCAAAGCACTCCGCGAAGAGCCCGCCGTCGTTCCAGAAGCGGATGTCCGAGTCGCCCACGAAGAGCGCCCCGCCGGCGGCCGGTGGCGCGGCGCGGTCGGCCGCGGCGAAGCGCTTCATGTCGGCGCGGAAGCGCACCTCGGGGACGGTCATCCCCCGGCGAACGAGCTCCGCTCGCGTCAGCCGCGTTCGCTTCGTTCCGGAGTCATCCATGCCCGCCCACCCGAATTTCAACGCAGAGGCCGCAGAGGCACGCGGAGGTCGCAGAGGACATCTCTGATCCAGATGGCTTCCCTCTGCGCCCTCTGCGCCCCTCCGCGGCCCCTGCGTTGGAAACGCTTTCCGGGGTCACTTGACCTCGACGGAGACGACGTTGGAGAGCTCGCTCATGCTGTCACCGGCGGTCCAGCTCTTGAGGGCGAAGTACGTCGTGCCCGCGGCGAGCCCCGAGACCTCCATGCTCTCGGCCTGGCCGGCGGCGCCCGGCGCCGGGGCGTTCGGGAGGTTCTCGGCCGCCCAGAAGGCGCGCTGCCTGGCGTTGAAAGCCGCGGCGCGGGCCTCCCACTCCTTCCTGTCCTGGGGCAGCGGCTCGGTCTTGTCCGGCCAGCCGGAAACGAGCTCGACGATCTTCGATGTCGAGCTCTTCACCTGGTAGCGCGCGGCCTTGCCCGGTCCGCCCGGAGAGGTCCAGGTGAGCTTCACCTTCCCGCCGCCGAGCGCCTCGGCCTTGAGGTCGGTCACGGCCGCGGCCGGGGGCTCGAGCTTGTGCTGGGCGCCCATCACCCCCGCGGCCACGTCGAAGCCCGAACCGTACTGGGCGGTGGCCGACTTGCAGACCTCGGCGAAGTCGGTTCGCCCGGTGAGCACCGTGGCCCAGCCCATGACCTGGACGCAGTTGTAGTGCCAGTCGCGCCAGCCGACCCGCTGGTCGGTGCCCTTGTCCTCCCAGGTGTACGGGCCCCAATAGTCGCCGAAGGCGTAGGTCCAGCCGGCCTGCTTGCCCTCCGGGTCCTTGAGCATGCAGTGGTGGGTAAGGAGGTCGGCGAAACCGACGATCGGATCGAGGGCCTCGATGTCCCGGCTCACCAGGTAGTACTCCCAGAGCCCGTGGCACATCAGCGCGCACTGGAAGTGGGCGTAGCACTGGCTGGCCGACTGGTCGCGGTACTTGGCGAACGGTCCCTGGAAGGCGTAGAGGCTCCGGGTGCCGCCCTTGGGCTCGACCTGCAGGGTCATGAAGCCGATCGGCGACCAGCGCGCGGTGTTGCGGAAGGACCGGGCCACGTTGCGGCAGTCGGCCAGCATCTCCGGGTCGCCGGTCAGCCGGTAGGCGTTGGCCAGGTTGAAGAGCGGCCAGCCCACGTAGCGGGTGTCCGTCTTGAACGTGGGATCGGCGTCGGCGTCGCGCTTCTTGCACCAGCCGACGGGACCGGGCAGCGGACCGGTGCCGTCCTTGCGGTCGTCGTGGTTGAACTTCCAGAGCATGCACCGGGCGATGTCGCCGATGTGCTCGACGGCCTCGCGGGCGCGCATGTCGCCGGTGAGGTAGTAGTACTCGTGGGCGATGACCATGCCGCAATGGCCGGAGTCGGGCATGCCCCAGGTGTCGTGGCTCTTGAAGCCGGGGTAGGACAGGCGCTTGACCCGGTTCTCCTTGTCGTTCCACTGCATGAGCATCAGGTAGAAGGTCCCGTGGTCGGGCCGGTCCCAGTTGTAGGCGATCAGGTCGGAGGCCCAGAGGGAGCTGGCCTCGATGGCGTCGAAGTTGTTGCCGTCGCCCCAGAGCACCCAGGGGATGTACATCGACTCTTCGTTCCAGTGGTGCCCGCCGGAGTTCCAGTCGCCGACCACCCCGTAGCGGTCCCAGCCGGCCGCGCCGACGTCGAGCCTGGAATTGTCGCGGCGGAGCGCCGGATTGCCGCCCTTGCGGGCGACCGGGCCCATCCCGTAGGGCCAGCAGCCGGCGGCCGCCGCGCGCAGCATCCAGGCCGGGTCCGGCCGGAAGAGCAGCAGCGCGTCGCCGACGGCGAACTCCTTCTTCGGGTCCGGCGCGGCGCCTGAGAAGAAGGTCAGGCGCAGGTCCCAGGACTTCCGCTGGCCGGCGTTGATCGGGAAGACCTCGGCGAACTCGCCCGGGAAGAGCCCGACGCGCAGCTCCTTCGCCGAGCCGGCCAGGGCGTGGGGAAACTCCACGCGGAAGTTGCGCAGCGCCGCCGAGACGCCGGCGCCGCCGCCGGAGACGCTCATCACCCCGAGGTGAGCGTTGCCCGCGGCCAGCTCCTTCTCGCCCTCGGTGGCCTTGTAGCCGCGGAAGGCCGCGCCCGAGTACTTCTGCCACTTCTCTCCGCCGGAGGAGTCCTGGTAGATCTTGAGCTCGCCCTCGGAACTGACCGGCTTGTCCTCGCAGACCGTCGCGACCGCAGCTTTCTCGCCCAGGGCCAGGTCGGCCAGGAGCGACGCGTCCTCGATCGGCCAGGTGTAGGTGTAGCGCCAGCCGTCGTAGAGCTTGGGGTCGAGCTGGCCATTGGAGATGGTGTGGATGGCGCGCACCGAGGCGCTCCCCGCCTCGAAGTAGAGCCGCGTGGTGAAGCCGTAGAGCTTGCCGTCCTTGTCGCCGGGCTTGAACCGGCCCTTCACGGCAACGACGACGCGGGCCGGGCCCGACTCCTCGATGGTCACGCCCGAGGCGTCGTGGGCCGCCGTGTGCCGGTCGCCGGCCTTGACGCCCCGGTCCGGCCAGTCACCGGTCGTGATGACGCACTGCAGGCCCTTGGGGCCGAGCACGTTCCTGCCGCCGACCTCCGCGGAGGCGAGCAGGCTCTCGCCCTCGAGCGGCACGACGAACTTCGCCGCGCCGGTCTCGATGGCCACATCCTTGTCGCCCTTGACCGCCTTGAGCGGAGAGGCCGGCGCCGTCTTGCCTGCGGTGAGCGAAGTCGAACCGCCGTCGTCGGTCAGGTAGTAGGTGGCCGTGCCGCCGGCCGGGACGTCGGCCGCGAAGCTGACCAGCGCCCACTGGACGGAGTCGTCGTAGGCCGGCTTGTGCCACTTGACCATGAGGCTCGCCTGGCTGAATACCAGTTTGTTGTCCTTGTCGACCACCGCTAGCTTGCTCACGTCCGGGAGGAAGCCGGGAGGGAAGGGCACGCCGGAGGAGACCACCGCGGCCTTGCGCTCGACGCCGCTGCGCTCGTGGACGGTGAGCGGCAGCCTGAGCGCGCCGGGCTTGAAGTCGGCCGCCGAGCCAACCGGCGCTGCGGCCGAGGGGTCTTCGCCGGCCCGCGGCGACATGGCCGGGGCGGCCAGAAGGACGAGGCCAACGAAGAGGAAGAGATGGGTGCGGGGCCTGCGCATGGGATGTCTCCTGACTTGAGGACTGCGCTCTCCGGGCTGCTCCGGGAGCGATGCCGACCGGATTATCCGCAGAGAGGCCCGCCTCGCCAGGGAAACCCCGGCGCCCTGACGCCAATGGATGAAACGATGCTCACCGCAGAGACGCGGAGACGCAGAGAAAGACCTTGGGGCATTCGGCCTTCGGCGTTCGGTTTTGGGAACAATCGCCTTTCCGCAAGCCCAAGCCCGATAGTCTATGGCCGTCTGTTCTCGGCGCCTCTGCGTCTCGGCGGTAGAACCGGCTTCCTCCAAGCTTTGCCCGACGCCCGGGAGATGCTTCGCCTCAGACCTTCAGCGCCCCGGCCGCCGCACGGAACTCCGGGCTCGCCGCTGCGGCCTTCATGGCCGCGCGCCAGCGCTCGCGGTAGGCGAAGAACTCGCGGGCCTTGACTTGTGCGGTCTCCACGGCTTCGCGCACCAGGGACTCCGGCGAGCCGCCGCCGGCGCGGAACTCCGGGTACTTGGCGTCGAGCGCCCGGACGCCCTCGGCCGGGAGGTCGAGCCCCTCGGCCGCGTAGGGCCCGGGGTAGGGCATGAGATACCCGGGGTCGAAGCGCTCCTTCGGGAAGAGCTCGGCGCCGAGCCGGAGCTTCTCGCGCATGTAGATGAAGCGCCGGATGTCGGCGATGAGCTTCGAGGCCCGGTCGCCGGCCTGCGAGCCGGTCGAGTCCGGCGGCAGGTGGACGATGGACATCGCCGGGCAGAACTTCCAGAAGATCCCGTCCATGGCGGCGTTGATCACGTAGTCGTAGTCCTCGCCACGGGGGATGTAGGGATCGTGGCAGGTCCGGGCGATGGTCGAGCGGGACATGACCATGTCCCCGCCGAAGGCCACGTTGGAGTCGGCCAGGCCGTCAGCGCCAGCGCCGGCCATGGCCTTGCCGATGGCCCGGTTCATGAAGAAGTTCTTCTTGATGAAGATGTTCGGCTCGGCCTCGAGCTCCTCGGCGCCGCCGATCCGCCACTGGCCATTGGCGTCGAAGTAGGGCCCGGCCATCCCGCCGACCCCCGCGGCCACGTGCCGCGCCGGATGGTCGAGGAAGTCCGGGTCGGGGATGACCTCGTCGTCGTCTATGCCCACCACGGCATCGGCGCCGAGCGCGTAGGGCACGGCCAGCTGGACGTTGCGGATGTTGCCGTAGCTGTCGAGGCTCAACACGGACTCGGGCAGCGCGTCGTTGAGCGCGGCCAGCGAGGCCGGGGAGGCCAGGTACAGCTCCAGCTTCCCCGCGAAGGGGCGCAGCAGGGTCTCGACCCGCGCGTGCACGGCGGCCCCGAGGCCCGGGTGCGCCGCGGCGGCCACCACCAGCACCTTGAACCGCCCGCGCAGCTTCGTGAAGGACTCGAGCGTCCGCGCGAGCGTCCCGCCCTCGTCGAGCGGCGTGGGGTGGTCGAAGACGGTGGTCTCGGGGCCCGGCTTGGCCGCCGGGTGGGTCCAGTAGGTCGGGACGGCGATCCACAAGCTGTTTTCCATCAGAAACTCCTGTCTAACCACCAAGACACCAAGGACACCAAGAACGGCAGGCTATCCCCCTTGGTGTTCTTGGTGTCTTGGTGTCTTGGTGGTTCGATCACGACGCCGTCTCCGGGCCGTAGTCGATGCCGAGCTTCCGCCAGCGGCCCTCGGCGAGGCCGACGCGCCGGCGGAACTCCTCGAGGTCGCGCTCCGGCGGGTCCGACCACATCAGCTCCGCGCAGGCCAGCACGCGCGGGAAGAGCATGGCGTCGATCTCTTCTTCGACCAGATGCTCGGTCCAGATGCAGCACTCGGCGCCGAGCACCCGCTCGCGCTCCTCCGGGCTCAGGCCCTCCGGAGCGTACCGCGCGGAGTAGACCTTCCCAAGGTCGCTGGTCCGTTCCGGTCTGAAGTTCGCGTCGGGGTTCACCGGGAAGCTCAGGTAGGTGAAGCTGTTGGGCGAGGCGATGACCCGGTGGCCGGCGGCCAGCGCCTTGCGGAGCGGCGCGTCCCCGTGGGTCCGGCAGCGCCACCAGTGGACGACCGTGTCGGGCGAGGGCGCGCCGTCGAGGATCTCGTCCCAGCCGATGGCCCGGCGCCCGCGCGACTCGAGGAAGCGCGAGACCCGCCGGAAGGCGTAGCTCTGCAGCTCCTCCTCGCCGGAGAGGCGCTCCGCGCGGATGCGCCGCCGGCAGTCCGGGCACTCCCGCCAGCGGTCCTTGGGCGCCTCGTCGCCGCCGAGGTGGACGTATTCCGAGGGGAAGATCCCGAGGACCTCGCCGAGCACCGCCTCGAGGAACTCGAAGGTCGACTCGCGCCCGGCGCAGTAGAGGTCCTTCTGGTGGCCGCTGTTGCGCTCCGGCCGGCGGGTGCAACAGAGCTCCGGGTAGCTCCGGACCGCGGCGTAGGAGTGGCCGGGCACCTCGATCTCCGGGACCACCTCGATGCCCCGCGCGGCGGCGAGCGCGACCAGTTCCCGCAACTCGGCCTGAGTGTAGAAGCCGCGCTGCCGCGGGTCGTCCTCGACGAAGGCCCCGACGGAGGCGAGCTTCGGCCGCGAGGCGATCTCCATGCGCCAGCCCTGGTCGTCGACCAGGTGCAGGTGCAGGCGGTTGAGCTTGAGCCCGGCCATGACGTCGAGCGCGCGCACGAGCCAGGCCATCGACAGGAAGTGCCGGCTGCAGTCGAGCAGGAGCCCGCGCCAGGCGAAGGCCGGCTCGTCCTCGATCTCGCAGCAGGAGACGCTCCCGGCGGGCCCGCCGCTCTCGTCGGCGAGAAGCTGGCACAGCGTGGCCGCGCCGCGCATCAGTCCGGCCGGAGAGCCCGAGAGCCGGACGCCGGTCGGCGAGACCGAGAGGCGGTAGGCCTCGCCGGTCATCGCCGGGGCAGCCGTCAGAAGGATCGCGCCCTCCGGCGCAGCCGCGTCCCCGGCCGACCGGACCGGGACTCCGGCGCCCGGGATCAGTCGGCCGGCGAGCCACTCCCCGGCAGGCTCGCAGCCCTGGCCGCAGATCACTTTCATGCCGGCGCCCGGGGCGAAAACGCCGGGAATCGGCCGGACCTTCGCGGGCCGGGGGATCACATGCTCGGGTCTCATGGCAGCCGTAAGGATATCATTGCGCAACTCCGAACGCCAATGCTTCGCCGCCCGGCGCCAGGGCCATTGCAGGAAGCCCGTTTCACCGCCGAGGCGCGGAGCCGCAGAGGCGAAATGCTGTCCGCGGCGGGGACTCTTCCCTGTCAAGAACCATCCGCCGCGTTCACGCCCCCCGGCGGCTCGGCGCCTCCGCGTCTCGACGGTGAGCATCGTTTCCTGCAATGGCCGCGCAAGCGCAACTGTAGGGGCGAGTCGGCGACTCGCCCCCACGTCGCGACGCCGTAATCGCGCAACGGCCCCTACGGCCCCTCCGGCCCCTTGCCGTCGCCGGCCGGTCCGGCGTAGGGCTTCCAGTCCTTGCTGACCTCGGACAGGAAGAAGAGCGCGTGGGCGTTGCCGCGGTACTGGGTCCCGGGGCCGTGCACCCGGGAGCTGACCTTGTTCCTGGCCAGCGCCTCCCAGGCCCACTCGGCGAACTTCGCGTCGCCGGTGGCGCGGTAGGTCAGCGCGAGGCCCATGGCCATGTTGGGGTACTGGGTCTTGGCCTTGCAGTTGGGGTAGCCGGACTTGAAGGTCTCGATGACCTGCTGGTCGCCGCTGACGAGGTAGTAATGACAGAGCCCCTCGTTGGCGATGCCCCACATGAAGGCGTCGCCCTTGGAGTACTTGCCGCTCTTGAACTGGGCCATGGCCTTGCCGGCCAGGCCTTTCATGCGCTCGAAGTACTTCGGGTCGCGCCAGAGCTCGTAGGCGTTCCACAGCCCGATCATCTGCGCGCCGATGCCCCGCGGCGCCCAGCCGCTGTCCGCGTCGCGGTTCGCGAAGACGTTGTTGGCCAGCAGCCGGCAGTGCTCCAGGCTGCGCAGGTCGCCGGTCAGGTACCAATGCGCGTAGACCGACTGCGACTTGTAGTGGTTGAACTCGTTGCTGGTGTAGACGTTGCCCTCGTCCTGGGCCACGAAGTTGCGCGGCGGACAGTAGCGGCACGCGCCGATCAGCTTCTGCTGCGGATTCCACTGGGTGGTGTGCACGTCGCCGATCTGCACGGCGTTGGGCCAGAAGCGCTCGAGGTAGAGCTTGTCCCCGGTGCGCAGGAACTGCAGGACCATGGCGTTGGGGTAGTCGTAGTAGTTGCCCGCCCAGCTCTGGCGCCACTCGTAACTGTGGAGCGGCGATTTGCCGAAGTCCTTCCACGCCCAGTGGAAGCGGTCGCCCCAGGCGTAGATGCCATAGCTGTCCCGGGTAACGGCCCCGTAGGTGCCGTTGTCCAGGAAGGCCAGCAACTGCTTGAGCGACTGCTGCATGACCTCGTCGTGCTTCTGGACCGCGGGCCACTTGTCGCCGAAGAGCGTCCCGTCGTCCTCGGCCATCGGGCCGAAGGCCATCGTGTCCCGGCAGTAGTACTTCGGGGCGGCCCAGGCCCGCAATGGCCGCTGCTCGGCGGCGAAGAGCGCGTTGAGCTTCTCGGGCGCCGCCTTGCCGTCGTGGAAGACGAAAGTCAGGTAGTGCGTGCGCGACTGACCGCGATAGACCTCCAGCGGCTGCACGCCCGGCGCGTAGAGCCCGACGCGCACCAGGCCGTCGGCCGAGGCCGCCAGGCGCTTGGGGTGCATCTGCCAGAACCACTTCACCCCGACGGCCAGTCCCAGGCTCCCCTTGCGCAGGTCCATCCAGCCGGTGGTAAGGGGCTTCGTGGCCTTGCCTTTGCCGCTGGCCAGTTCCTTGCCGCCGGCGGTGATCGCGAAGTGGTCGGAGCTGTCCTCGAAGATCTCGGCAGGCGCCGCCGCGGCGACCGGCGCAGCCTCGGTCCCGAAGGCCATCCCGCCGCCGGAGAGCTTGGTGGGCACGTCGAGGTCGAGCGAGGCCATCCAGTGGAAATCCTCGGCCTTCTCGCCCTGGCGGGACAGGAAGGTGTGCTCGACGCGCACGAGCGGCGAACCGGCGTAGGCGTAGAAGCGCACGATGTAGTCGAGCGCCCGCTCGCCGCCGGCCATGTGCCGGCCCTCGGCCCGGACCACCACCCGGAAGGGGGTCTGCTCCTCGATCTCGACCTTGCCCTGGTCGTCCTCCGTCGAGGAGTAACGCTTGCCCTCCCCGGCGAACTTGGGGTGCTCGTCCTCGAGCTTGACCTCGTCCTTGGCCGCGATGCCCACGTGGCTGCCGCCGCCGGATCCGCCCTTCGACAAGCTCAGGGCTTCAGGCGGTGAGCCAGTCGAACCGCCGATCACCTGGTTGGCGTCGGTGAAGTCGTTCTTACCGGTCGGGTCGAACCAGGCCGACTCGAAGCCGGTGAACTTCGCGCCCGAGACCGTGAACTTGACGAAGCCGGTCTGGACCGTGACCTTGCCGCCGGCGGCCTCGGCCTTGAGCTGCGTCCCGGCGGCCGGGACCGGCGCTCCGGCGTCGGCCAGCGTCACCTCGACCTTGCCCTTGGGGGCGAGGCTCTGCAGCCAGGTGGCGTGGACCCACTTGACACTCTTGCCGTCTAGCCAGCGATTGACCTCGCGGATCGAGCAGGGGACCGGCTTGCCGTCCGCGCCCAGGAGCACCAGCGTCCCGGCGTCGGCCACCTTGCCGGCCGGCAGCGGGATGCCCATGGTCATCGGGTGGTTCTCGGCACCCAGCCCGGCCTCGTCCTCCACCGTCAGCTTGACGATCGACGACGGCTCGCCCGCCGCCGCCTGACCTGTTGCCAGCGTCATGCCGGCCATGATGACAACCGCGCCCACGAAAGAAGTCAGACCGCTGCTCATGCCTCCACCCTCCTATGAGTTCAGATCACGGATCCAGCCAGGGGTTCGAGTCGGCCTTCCAGAGCGTCCCGCTCCCGGCCGGGGCCGCCGGCACGCCCGGGGCGTAGCCGGCGTTGACGTATTTCGGATCGGCCGCGGGGCCGTAGCCGAGTTCGGCCAGCCGGCGCCGGAAGGTCTCCAGGGCCGGCCGGTGCGCCGCATCCCCGGCCAGATTCTCGGTCTCGCCCGGATCGCGCGCCAGGTCGAAGAGCACCTCCGGGATGCCCTCGCCGTAGTGCTGGTACTTGAGGTCGTCGCGCTTGATCATCACGTGGTCGCGCCCGCCGCGGCGGATCTGCGAGACAACCTCGCCTGACCAGCCCGCCGCGCGGCCCTCCATGAGCGGCACGAGCGTCCGGCTGTCGAGGTTGGGGTACGCCGGAACGCCGGCCAGGTCGCAGAGCGTGGCGAAGAGGTCGCACAGGCTGACGTTCTCGTCCACGGCCTTCCCGGCCGGCAGACGCCGCGGCCAGCGAATGACCAGCGGCACCCGGACGCTCCCCTCGTAGAAGCGGGCCTTCTCCCAGATGCCGTGCTCGCCGAGCATCTCGCCGTGGTCGGAGAGGAAGACGACGATCCAGTCGTCGAGGTCCTGGCCGGCCGCGCCGAGGGCCGCGAGCAGCCGGCCGAAGTGGCTGTCCACGGTCTCGACCATCCCGTAGTAGGCGGCCGTGGCCCGGCGGATCTCCTCGGCCGAAACCTCCACCGGCTCCTCCACCTGGCTCTGGGAGAGCACCGGGTGGTCGCAGGGCTTCTCCTCGAAGATGGGCACGCGCGGCAGGTAGTAGTCGAAGAGCTCCCGGCTCGTGAAGAAGGGGCAGTGCGGCTGGAGCAGGCTGAGCTTCAGGAGCAGCGGCCGCCGCTTCGCCGCCTGACCCGAGAAATACCCCTTCACGAAGTCCTCGGCGTCCTCGGTCGCGCGCAGGTCGAAGCGCTGGTACTTGCCGAACTCCGGCCGGGCCTCGCGGACGTAGTCGGCGTTGGTCTTCCGGCCGGCCAGGCGCGCTGGCTTGTGGGGCAGGTACTCCTCGCGGATGAGCCCCTGGCGGTACTTGTCGTAGACCTCCGCGTCGGGCGCGAGACGCCGGGTCCAGCCCTGCATCTGGTCGGCGCCCAGGTGGTGGAGCTTACCCGAGCAGACCGTCTGGTAGGCGTATTCGGAGAACCGGCGCGCGAAGGTCGGGTAGCCGGGGGCCAGGTCCATCCAGGCCCCTTCGCAGCCGCACGTCCTGGTCAGCTGCCCGGACATCAGGCACTGCCGCGCCGGGACGCAGATCGGCGAGGGCGTGTAGGCGTTGGTGAACGTCACGCCGGTCCTGGCCAGTTCGTCCAGGTTCGGCGTGCGCACCACGCGGTTCCCGGCGAACCCGGCCAGGTCCGCGCGGTGCTGGTCGGCCATCAGGATCAGGATGTTGGGGCGGCCGGCTTCCGTGGGCATCGGCGGTCGGACTCCTTCGGTCACTTGGCCAGCGGCGCTTGCCGCAGCTCCCAGAGGTCGCAGGCCGGCCAGTAGCGGTCCAGGCTGGCCAGGTCGTCCTCCTTGACGCCGTTCAGGATCCTCTGCTTGTACTTCGCGTCGCCGCTCAGGCGATAGAGCGCGGCGAAGAGCGTCAGGAGCCGCTCGGTCTTGGGGTCCTGCCCGTCGGCCCGCGGCTCCTTGCCATCGGCCAGAGTCTTGCAGAGCTCCAACGCCTTGGGGTCGCCGGTCTGCAGCGCGGTCATGGCCAGCGCCCGCGAGTAGATCTGGGTGAACCACCAGTGGACGTTGCCATTGTCCATGCAGGCGAAGGGCGTCTTGCCGATGAACTCGGAGTGGCGCTTGATCACGTCCGCCAGGCACTCCTCGGCGGCCGCGTCGCCGGTGAGCTCCCAGTAGCGCACGAGCGCGCGCCAGCCCCAGCCGTTGGCGCGCCAGGGCCAGGTGGTGCCGGCGATCGAGTTGCCGCCCCGGCCGGCGAAGTAGCCGCCGTGGGCCGCGGCGAGGCGCATGTTCTCCAGGCAGCGGTCGTCGCCGAAGAGCAGGTAGCGGTCGTAGAGCAGGTCCAGGGTGGTGTGCTCCGGGTTGGGAAAGAGCCAGTCGGTGCGCTGCCACTGGCCGGCGCCGAACTTGGCGTAATCGCCGTCCTTGGGCTGCGGGCGGTTGGTCCACTTCTCGCTGCGGTTGGCGGCGCGGAAGTCGTTCCAGTCCTTGAAGCCGAAGGGGTCCTGGTTCTCGATCCGGTAGACGCGCACGTCGCGGTAGTGGCGGCTGCGGGCCTCGCCGGACTCGAACCAGCCCCGGTTCCCGGTCGCGTACCACAGCCAGAGGTAGTTGTCCTCCTCGATGGGCTGGCGCGCGCCCCGGCTGCCGTGGCCGCCGTTGCTGCGCCAGCGCTCGCCCCAGACCTGCCAGCCGTAGGCGTTGCCGTAGAGGCGGTCGCCCGTGAACATGCTTTTCGAGTCGGCCTGGACCCGGCTGTCGGGCTTCCGGTCCAGCCCCTTCTGCGGCGCCACGAATGGACCGTTGTCGGCCAGCGCGCCGCAGGCGGCCATGTGCTCGAGCGGCGGACGGGCGATCAGGCGGCAGTCCCAGCGGTCGGCCCAGGCCGCGGCATCCGCCGGGGGCTTCGCTCCGGCGTAGAAGCCCAGCACGAACTCCACGCTGCAGGCCGAGGCGTCCTCGAGGAAGTGCACCACCTGGGTCTCGCGCGGCAGGAGCGAGATCCGGACCCTGCCGGCCGGCCCCACCTCGACGGCCTTGGGGAAGAGCCGCCAGAAGTTGCGCACGTTGACCACCACGCCGCCGCGCGCGGAGGCGGCCACGGCCAGCCCGCGTGCGCGCTCGCCGGAGGCGGCCTCGGCGCCGGCGCCCTCGGGCGTCGTCGCGGCGCGCGCGGCGTCGTCGGCGCGGGAGAAGACCTTCCAGCCACGGAAGGAGGTCACCGTCCCGCTCGGGTAGCTGTAGCCCTTGGTGGACATGTTGCCGAAGCCCGGGCAGGCCGCCCAGCTATCGGCGCCGTTCGAGTCCTGGTAGAGGCAGGCCGAGGCCCGGCCGGAGAGGTCGCCCGAGGGCGCCTCCTTGCCGGCCAGGAACCGATAGCTGGTCGCGGGCTCCGCGAGCTCCAGGCTGACCGAGGCGTCCTCGATGCTCGGGCTGCCTTCGGACTTCGGCGGATTGTTGCCGACCACGTAGTCGACGAACACGTCGGCGCTGCCGGCGTGGAAGTCCATGATCGCGTCGAAGCCGTACATGCCCGGCTTGCAGCCTTTCCCCTCGGCGTTGACGTGCCGGCCGCGGGCCCGCACCCGGACGCGCATCGGGCCGGCCTCGACCACCTCCACGGACCGCGTCCCGGAGGAGGCCAGGTAGGTGTTGCCGAGCGCATCCTGGGTGCTGCCGCCGCCCGCCGACGTGCCGGCGACGATGCGCTCCCCGTCCGCAAACGTGCCGTCATGGTTCGCGTCGAGCCAGACGCCACTCAGCAGATTGAACGCCTTGCGGTCGATCTCGAACTTCGCCGGACCGGTGTCGATCGTGATGGCCGCGTCGGTCTGCTCGACGACGAGCTTCGCCGGCGGCGCCGGGGCCTCGACCTTACGGTTGGTGAGAACGAATTCGGCCCTGGCGCCGGCCGGAACGTCGGCCTGGAAGTCGACCAGCACCCAGCGGATCGAATCGTCGAAGCGCCACCAGCGGGCCAGGACCCGGAACTGCGCGGGGATGGCCCTGGTCGCGCCGCCGGCGTCCTTCGCCAGGAGGCGAAGCTCGCCGGGGTCCTTCGCCTGGGCGACCATCAGCGGCACGCCGGTGGTGACGAAGCGCCGGCCGCCCGAAGGGCTCGCATCGTCGATCGAGAGCGGGATCTCGAACTCGCCGGGCTTGGCGGGCCAGAGCTGCGGAGAGGGAAAGCGGCTCTTCCCGGCCCGGTGGGGCTTGAGCGGTTCGAGCCAGGGGTCGCCGCTCCGGCCGGCGGCGGGGGCCGCCTCGCCGGCCATGGCGGCGTTGGCCAGGATGACGCAGATGCACAGGGGCAGACGCTTCATCACCGGGACTCCTCCTCGACGAGCGGCACACGTCCGATCGGGAACGGCGTCACTCGCGCGTTCGTCATGCGCGCAGGTGGCGGCGGAAGGCTGCCGCGCAGTGCCGCCGGACACTGGAAGCGGCAACGGCCGGATCGTTCGCGCGAACGTTCACGTTCCTCCGCCCGCGCCGAAGCCGATCTGGCTGAAGTCCGGCCGCATCACCCAGGTGGCGCCGCCGGACAGGTTCACGAAAACGCCGTACTTCGCGGACCAGACCAGTTGCCCGTAAGGCCCGCTGACGCCCATCTTGCCCCCGCCGTCCACCGCCAGGGGCAGCTGAGCCCAGTCGTTCTTGTCGAAGGAGTAGACCCACTGCCGGTTGTCGACCACCGCCATGACGCACTTCTGGGCCTCGACGTATTCGACGACCTGGACCCTGCCGGCCGGCGGGGTGTGCGTCGCGACAAGCTCCGCGAATCTGTTCTCCTTGGTGTCGTAGAGCCAGCCGACCTGCTTCATTGGCGGCTTCTTGGGGTCGGGGGTCGGCGCATCCGCGTCAGGCCTTGCGCCCATGAGCAGGACCTGGCCGCGCCCGGCCAGATAGCAGAAGGGCCGGCTCTCGCCCTCGGCGACCTCCGGGTACGGCTTGGCAACCTCCCGGACCAGGAGGCTGTTCTCGTTGGCGTCGTAGATGCTGGTGAAGAACTTCTCGAGCTGCCCGGCGTAGACGTACCGGAAGGTCCGGGTCGCCGTGCCGCCGCCCGGCTGGCGGATGAGGTTGACGATCCGGCCGGCCGGGTCGACCATGTGCACATTGTGGTGCCAGGGCACCCTCTCGGGGCGCTCGGTCTTGGCGATTCGCGTCTCGCGCCAGACCCCGCCGCGATCGATGTCGTAGAAGCGCACGAAGTCGCGGTCGGCGTGGAATGCGAAGTTCCAGGTGTTGCCCACCGAGCCCAACCCGGTGCGCTCGTCCGTGCCGGTCAGTACGTACATCCGGCCGTCGAAGCTCTGGTAGGCGTTACGCTGGTGGCCGCAGGCCGGCCCGCCGCGGTAGCCTAGCGTCGAGCCTTCCCAGCCTTGCGGCGTGACGTAGCTGTTGAACTCGCCCACGCCCACGGTCCAGGAGTTGGCGCCCGGGGCGTAGACCGCCACGTCGTTCACCTGGTAGGTGGCGTGGCCGCCGCCGTAGTATACGACCCAGCCGCGGACCGGGTCGACCGAGAGGTTGCCCCAGTCGCGGCGATTGGGCTCACGCGCGGGCCTGGCCGGCACCCAGGTGTTGGCCGGCAGCGCTCTGAGCTTCTCGACCCAGGCCGGGTCGTCGGCGGGAATCTCGTGCATCTTCACCGGCGGGGACACGACCCGGTCCGGAGCCGGTGCGGCGGGGAGCTTGGCCAGGTCGAGCTTCATGGCATAGGTGGCCTGGAGATCCTTATCGCGCTGCAGGACGACGAGCAGGCGGTTCTTGGGATCGAATCCGAAGAGGCTGGTGGCCATCGGCATCGCCGGATAGGAACTGCCGCCGCCACTGGCTATCGAGGACAGGCCACCCGGCCAGTCGAACTCGCCGCGGCTGGCCCACTCGCCCTTGCCCGCGTCGAGCGTCCAGAGCGTAGCCTTGCGACCGGCGCCGCCGGAGTCCTCGAGCTTGGTGAGGCCCGTGTCGGTGTCGAAGCTCTTCCTGCCTCCGCCCGGACCCGCGAGCGTCAGGAGCAGGACCAGCCCGCTCTCCGGGTCGTAGGCCATCATCGGCATGCGCGTCGCGAACGGCCCGGCCGGCGGGCGTTTGGGACAGGGGAGCTCGCGCCACTGCCGCGAGGCGCAGTCGTAGACCCAGGTGTCGTCCAGACCCGTGCTGAAGTCCTGGACGCCGGCGGTCTTCGCCGGCAGGTCGGTGCGGGCCAGGTTCGTGTAGCCGCCGAACATGACGATGAGCTTGTTCTTCTCGTCGTAGGCCATCGGCGCTCCGCAGCGCGGCGGTGGCTCGACGCGGAGCTTGGTGTCGAGCACGTCGTTCATGGCCCAGAGCGCCTCGCGGAGCGGCTTCATCGCCTCGGCCGGCTTGTTGGCCCCGAGCGCCGCAGCCGCTGACTTGAGCTGCCCGGCGACGGGCGCGCCGCAGTCCTCGATCGACTCAAGCAGCTTGGCCGCCTCGGCGGCCTTGGCAGCGTCGGGCTTCCGGCCGAACAGCCAGGCCGCGTCCATGGCGGCGCTGACCTTGGCCATGGCAGCGACGAGCTCCCTGCGGGCCTTCTTCTGCTCATCGGTGCCGAACGTGTCGGCGACCGGGCGCCAGACGTTGTCTTTGAAGCTGTAGCGGAAGGTGCCGTAGTGGCCGGTGATCTGGCCGGTGGCATCGCGCAGGGCGATGTTCTTGGCGTCGAAGTGCGGGAAGAGCAGGATCTCGTCGTTGACCGGATCGTAGCAGGTCGCGATGCCATAGACCGGCGGGCCGCCGGGGAACTCGGTGCGCGGGTTGGCCGCGTCCTGGCCCGAGCCGTACTCGCAGGCCGGGAAGGGCATGACCGTCCTGGCGCCGAGGTCCCTCCACTTCTTGGTCTTCGGGTCGTAGGCGGCCATCAGGCCCTTCATGGTGTAGACCATCTGCTCGCGCTTGGAGTCCCAGCATCCGCCCATCATGACGTGCGAAGGCTTGGGGAGGCCCGAGGGCAGCATGCCGCCGGCGCCGGTCACGCCGGCGACGCCCACCGGGGCCTTCTCGTCCCCGGCGTAGTCGGCGACCCAGTCGCCCGTGGCCGGGTCGAAGGCCAGGACGGCGTTGGGGCTCGTGCCCTTGTCCCAGCCGATCCGCCCGCCGGTGCGCACGTCGGCCGAGCCCCAGTGCAGGATCTGGCCGCGGCCCGGCGCGTAGACCGGGAAGCTCCACATGTAGCCGGCCGTCGGCTTGCCGGAGAGCCTCGTCCACTTGTTGGCCGGAAGATCGGCGGCGCCGCCGGCCTCGCCGGAGAACGCCTGCGCGGCCAGCAGGCCGGCGGCCACCAGAGACGTTGCGAAGCGCACGTGCATGGGTAGCGACTCCTACTCGCCTTCGTAGCAGATCAGCTTCCCCTCGCGGGTGGCGACGAAGAGCCGCTTGCCGGCCGCGGACATTCCCATGAAGGACGGCAGGCCCTCGACCGGCAGGGTCGAGACCACCTTGCCGTCCTCGCGAGAGATCACCCAGAGCTCCGGGGCCTTCTTGACCCGCTGGTAGTGGCCGGCGCAGTAGGCGAACTGCGGGGTGAGCACGATGTCGTCGACCACCAGCTCGACCGGCTCGCTCGTCCAGGCCGGCTTCTTGGGGTCGCCGGCGATGCCCTTGAGCAGGAGCCTGCCCTTGTTGGCCCAGCCCTCGCCGGCCGGGAGGAACTGGAATGCCACGGTGAGCGCGTCGTCGAAGGCCATCACCCGGGCGTCGAGGTTCCGGCCGAACCTGCCGCGGTAGAAACCGTGGGTGTTGTCCTCGTTGGTTCGGGGGATGCTGTTGCCCTTGATCATCATGTCGTAGGACAGCTGCAGATCCCGGCCGCCGGGGACCTGCTTCCGGCCCAGGGCGATGGCCCCGGCGTCCCTGGCATCGACCGCCTCGCCGGTCTCGGGCCTGAAGGCGAAGCCGCCGCCGGCGTAGGCGACGTAGGCGGTCCCCCCGGCGACCAGCACGTCGGAGTCGAGCGCCCAGCGCGACTCGAGCTTCTCGCGGCCGCCGATGTAGCGCTCGCGCGGGGCGGCCCGCAGGCTGTAGACCGGCTTGCCGGTCGCGGCGTCGAGGCAATACACGAACCCGTCCCGGGCGGCGAAGAGGCACAGGCCCTTGTAGAGGGTCGGGGGGTAATCCACCCGGCTGCCCACGTGGCGGACCCACTTCTCCTTGCCGGTGGCCGCGTCGAGAGCCACGATGCGCCCGCCGTCGATGTCCGCGACCACGGCCAGGCCGTAGCCGACGACCGCCTGGGTGAGCCCGGTGCGCTGGCTGCTCATCACCCCGAAGGGCTCGGCGCCCAGGCCGACCTTGGCCTCCCACGCCTTGGTCAGGTCCTTGCCGGGCGCGGCGTTGGCGAAGTTGCCGCCGGCCGCGCTCCCGCGAAACATCGGCCAGTCGCCTGGCCCTGCATCCGCACCCGAGCCGGCAGATCCGAGCTTGCGGAGGGCGGGGGTGGGGGCCGCCGAGGCCGCGTCGGCGTCGGCCGGGCCGACCGCGCTGATCGGGCCGCTCTTGCGGCTGGGGAAGTTGAAGATCATCCCGTATGCGTGGTTGGACCCGAAGAAGCAGGCCGGGTGGGGGCTGGCCGGCTTCGAGCTCTCGAGGGTCTTCTTGTCGATCCACAGGTCGTACCAGGCGATGTAGTCGCCCAGATGGAGCTCGGAGAAGCACCCGTGGAAGTCGCCGGCGTCCTTGTTGACCTTGTCCTCGAACTCCGGCTTGCCGGTGGCCAGGTCGAGCTTGGTGCCCACCACCTCGTCGGGGTAGACGCCCGACTGGTTGTGGCGGTAGTAGAGGAGCAGCTTGCCGCCGACGGTCGCCCACCGGACGCCGCCGGAGTTGAAGTACCTCTCCTTGGGGTCGACCGCCACCTTCATGGTGTAGGTCCAGAGCAGCTTGCCGTTGGCCGGGTCGAGCAGCGCGAAGGGCGCCTCCTCCTTGGACCCGTTCATGCGCACCAGCAGCCGGTCGTCCGCGCGCGAGAGCGCACCGCCGCCGGCCTCTTTGGGCAGGGTCGAGACCGGCACCCGCCAGAGCTCCTCGCCGGTGGCCAGCTTCTTGGCGAAGATGTCCTTGCCGTCGCAGAAGAAGATCCGCTCGCCGATGACCGTCCCCGGCAGGGGCTGGTAGCGCACGCTGGGGAACTTCCACAGCGACTTGCCCGTCTCGGTCGAGCGCACGTCGCCGCTGACGCTGAGCAGCTCCTCGGTCAGGACGTTCAGCCTGGCGAACTCGTTGGCCTTGGGCATCACCTCGAAGAGGGTCTTGCCGGTCGCGCCGTCCAGGCACACCACCTGCCCGGTCGCGGCCTTGGCGAAGACCCGGCCCTTGGGTGTCGCCGCCAGGTCGATGCGGTCGTTGCGCGGGTAGCTCCCGGGCAGTTCCAGGCTCCAGAGCGTCCGGCCGTTGTGGGCGTCCCGGGCGAAGACCCGGGCGGCGTTCTTGTTGAGGTCGCCCTCGTCGCGCTCCATCTCCTCGATGTAGAAGAGCTTGCCGCCGCCGGTCGAGACGCCCTTGAAGCCGTTGGCGATCTGGCTGCGCGGCCCGGCCTCCCACTTGGTCTCGAGCGGCAGCTTCCACTCGACGGGCTTGACCGGCTTCCTGAAGACGGCCGCGAAGCCGCCGGCCGCCGGCAGCGACTCCATGCCCAGCGCCTTGGCCTCGGCGGCGAAGGCGGCCGGCGGGCTGCGGAGCGCCACCGCCCCCTCGGGCACGAGGATGCGGCAGAGGTCGGCGAGCCTGGCGGACCTGCCCTGAGCGGAGTCGAAGGGGCCCAGTGCCGCGGCGTCCTCGACGACGATCAGGTTGAAGAGGCTCGTGCCGTAGTGGGCGGGATCGAAGGCGGCGTTACGGACGCCGAGCCTCTCGCGCTCCTGGCAGTCCTGGGCCGCGAGGGTCGAGCCCCAGTCGCCGGCGAGCTTCGCGTCCGGCTGGAGCACCTGGACGAAGAGCGCGCTCCCGGCGGCAAGTCCCCTCGCCAGGGCCGGGTCCCTGGCACCCACCACCAGGCACAGGCCGCCCTTCACGCCGCTCTTCTCGAGCAGGCCGGCGGCGTCGGCTTCTCCCGCGTTGGCCAGGCTCAGGGCCGAATAGGCCCAGAGCGCCGCCAGGATCCACGCCCTCAGAGTCGTTGGTGCGCTGAACATGCTCACTTCTCCTTTCGCCCCTCGCCGAACCGCAGCGAGGTCGGTATGCAGATACGGACCGGATCGCGCCCGGCCGCCGCGCGGCGCGCGTCGAGAAGTCCCAGCGCCCGCTCGGCCATCGAGCTGGCCTTCCAGACCACGGCGGGAGCCGGCGGGGCGTCGCCGAAGGCCGGGCGGTAGTGGGTGCCGTAGCACTCCTCGACCACCCAGCCGACCGCCTGGAAATCCCTCCCGATGGTCAGCCGGAGCTCGCGGCCGGCCTCGACGACCTCGTCCATGCCCCAGAAGGCGAGCAACCCATCGGGCCGGTCGCTGCGGCCCAGGAAGGCCCGGATCTCCCTGCGCAAGTCGCCCGAACCCGCCTTGCAGACGCAGTCATCGGCGATGACCAACCCGTGCCTCGAGAGGCAGGCCGCCGCTCCGGCGAAGCGCTCCCGGCTGTGGACGAACTCGGAGGTCGTGCCGATCCAGCCGAGGCGGCGCGCGCCGCGCGCGACCAGGTGCTCGGCCGCCAGGAAGCCGCCTCGGTAGTTGTCCTGCAGGACCACGTCGACCGCCGAGTCCTCGAACCAGGAATTGACCATTACTACGGGCAGACCGGCCTCGAGCAATCCGGCGTGAAGCCCGGCGTCCATGGTGTCCAGGATCGCCCCCCAGGCGTTGCCGGCGCGGATCTGCCCGACGACCTCGCCGCGCCCGCGGCCGCCCCCGTGGGCGCCGAGCACCGACCAGCCGCGCTCCGCAGCCGCGCTCTGGAAGGCCACCGAAAGCGCCCAGGTGGCCGGCTGGGCGTCGGAGAGATCCATCCGGTAGTCGGTGATGTGCGCAATCGGGCCCGCGCGGTTGACCTCCACCGAGCCGCTCACCCGGAAGCCGAGCTTGGCCTCGGAGGACAGCAGGCCTTCCTCCTCGAGCTGCTTGAGCCCGCGCCGCACCGTTTCGTAGGACGTGGAAAATCGCTCCGCGAGCTTCCGGGTCGACGGCAGAAGATCGCCGTGCGGATAGCGGCACGAGGCGATCTCGCCGCGGATGCGCCCCACTAGGCTCTCTACGCTTCTGCCTTTGCCAGTGTTGATTCTGGCCATCGGACCTCCTGAATGCCGCTCCCAATTGTGTCACATCGTGCCAGCCCGTGACACACATGGAATTACACCGGCACTGGCGCATTGTTGTCAGCCAGTCGGCAAAATCCAGTCCGCGTCACGGCTTGTCACAACATACCGCAATACGCGCGATATGTTAGAGCGGAATCCGGCCGCCTCTCTCTGGCAACGTTTAGACATTGGCGATATTGACATACTCTGTCAACCAGCGTTAGCCAAAGAGTCTTTTTGGGGACGGGAGCAGCCCACTGTCCCCGGCAGCGCCAACCTCGGTTCGGCGAGCGCTGCTTCATCAAGTTCTCCGCCCGCCTGCAGGCGAACGGATAGCCCCTTTCGTCGCTCTTCCTGCTCGACAGGCCTCTAATCGACTTGCGCCTCTCCGCGCCGGGCCTATATTGGGATCCATGCGCAGTGCGCTCTGCATCACCACCGACTTCGACGACGACGGCGGGCCGATCGAGCCGCGCCTGGCGCTCTTCGCCGCCGCCGGCTTCACCCACATCCACTGGTGCGAGCACTGGTCGCGGGACGTCCTCTACGAGGACTTCTACGCCGACGGCGTCGGCCGGGCGCTGGCGCGCGCCGGCCTGAAGCTGCTCGACGTCCACGGCGCCGAGACCGAGTCGGCGCGCCCCTCGGCCGCCGAGGAGCCGGCCCGGGCGCGCGGCGTACGGCTGCTCCGGAACCGGATCCGCTTCGCCTCGCGCCTCGGCGCCGACGCGGTGGTGGTCCACTCCGGCCCCTTCGGCCCGGCGACGCCCGAGGGCGCGGCCCGCTGGGCGGCGCTCGCGCGCAGCTTCGCCGAAGTCGCGCCGCTCTGCCGGGAGACCGGCGTGCGCGTCGCCCTGGAGAACGCCGCGGGGCCGACCCCGCCGGAGTTCTTCGAGGTCGTGGAGAGCCTCCCCGCCTCGGTGGCCGGCTTCTGCTTCGACTCCGGCCACGCCAACCTCAAGGGCGGCGACCCGGACCTGCCCCTCCGGATGGGTGCGCGGCTGGCCGTGCTCCACCTCCACGACAACCGCGGCGAGAAGGACGACCACGCGCTGCCGGGCACCGGCACGGTCGACTGGGACCGGCTCCTCCGGGGGCTCCGCGCAGCCGGCTACGCCAAGCCGCTCAACTTCGAGGTGGGCCTCAAGAGCCAGACCCGCCCGGCCGCCGAATTCCTGGCCGAGGCCTTCCGGCTGGGCAGCGGGCTGGCCGGGACTCCGGCGATGAAGCCGTAGTGGCCGAATCATTGAGCAACCGGCAGGCGCTCGACGATCGGTCGGGGCTCCTTGCGCATCAGTAAGAGCCTCACAAAGAATGAGCCCCGGGGTCATTCTTTGTGAGGCTCTGAGTCAACGCTTCACTTGGCCGCCCGCTTGTAGCGGTAGACGAACATCCCGCCTTCGGCTCTGCTGTCGCCGGCCTTGTAGATGAAATGGGCGTTCAGTTCCGGATCGTAGAAACAGTGGTTGCATCCGCTTTTCCACGTCTCGGTCTCAGGCAACACGCGGGTCACAAGCTTCCATTCGTTCCTGGCGGCGTCGTAGGCGTAGATGCCGCAGGTCTCGAAGGACTTGTTCATGTCCCTTCCAAGGGCGAAATACAGCACGACGTCGTTCGCCGAATCGTAGTGCATGATGGACACGTTCACGCCCACCACCGCTTCGGGCCGGGGGGGCAGCTGGCCCTTGGCCTGCAGGTCGATCCATGCGTTCTTGGCGATGTCGTAGGCCACGACCTGGTTCTCGACGCCGGGGATGTCCTCCCGCACGCCGTAGGAGCCCATGGCTATGTAGATCCGCCCGCGCTTGGGGTCGTAACAAGAGGCCGCGTCAATGGGCTTGCGCGGCCCCTGCCCGGCGGGGGAGAGCTTCGTCCACTCGTTTTTCTCCGGGTCGTACAGGTGGGTTCCGCCCTGGCCCAGGAAGAAGAACTTCTTCTGCGGAGGCAGGTAGATGAGGTGCGCCCCGTGGCCGATCGCGGGCGTGGGCGTCTGTGTCTTCTGGCGGCGCCAGTGCCCTTCCGCCGTGTCGTAGAACCAGGGGCTGGCCTGGTTCAGCCTGGAGGGAAACATCCCGCAGCGCAACTGCGTTCCGCCCAGCCCGTTGAGCCTCTCCGAGTTCTCCTTGATGAACGCCACCCGCTCGGGCATCAGCGGCTCCCAATAGCCGCCTCCCGAGGGGTTGAACAGGTGCGCGAACATCTTCCGGTCCGTGTCGTAGGTCACGCCCTGGTACGCGTGGACCATGCAGGCCACCGGGCGGGGATGGCCCTGCTCGTCGACCTCGAACCCGTCCTCGTTGGCCTTGGCGTTGTACTTGCCGATCTCCAGGCCGGGATAGACGCACACCCAGCGGTGCGCGTTCACGTCGTAGAAGAACAGGTCGTCGTTGTAGTGTTTCTTGCCGTTGCGCACGGTGCAGCCCCCGTGCACGCCCGGGCCGTAGAGGAAGGCGCCGCGGAGGTCCGGGGCGTAGGCCATCTTCGAACTCCAGGCCCGCCCGATGCCTACTCCCCACACCGGATCCGGCGCAGGCGCGCCCAAGTCCAGCCAGGAATCGTCTCCCAGCGCCGCGATCTTCTCGATGTGCGAACCCGGCTTGCTCGGCAGCGCCGCCAGCGGCCCCTTTCTCTGGGATTCCCCGCCTGCCGGCGCGCGTTCCGCGGCGGCCGCGCTCGAAAGGGTCAGACCGGCGACGATCAGACAAGTTGTCCAGGCTGCGAGCTTGCGCATCTCACGCCCTCCTTATCGCTGTGGGCACGCTGATCCTGATCGGGCTGCCCTCCAGGCCCCGGCGTCTGGCCTCCAGCCGGTCCAACGCCGCCTCGGCCATGTCCGCCGCCCGCCAGACGACTGCCGGGGGAACGTGCTTAGTTCCCCAGGTGGACTGGTGCTCCAGGTCGTAGAACTCCTCCACCGCCCAGCCGACGACCCGGAGGTCCGTGCCGATGGCCAGGCCGAGTTCGTCCGCGGCGGCCTTGAGCCTGCCCGCCGCATCCTTCCAGAATACGCAGAAGCCGTCGGGCCGGTTCTCTTCCGACAGCGCTCTCTTCAGACGCTCCGGGCCGTCCTCGGCCCGGGTGTCGATGACCGCGTCCGGCTCGAAGGCGCGGCCGGCGGCGGCCAGCGCCGCGACCGCCCCGGCGAACCGCTCCCGGCTGGCCCGGAACTGTCCGACCGGGCCGAGCCAGCCGATCCTCCCGGCACCCGCGGCCGCCAGGTGAGCCGCCGCCTGGAAGCCGCCGCGGTAGTTGTCCTGCAGGACCGCGTCGACGTCGACGTCTTCGAACCAGGAGTTGGTCATGACCACCGGGAGTCCCGTTGCCGAGAGCTGTTCGAGGACCGCCGGGTCGAGGGTGTCGAGCACGATCCCCCAGACCCGCGCGGCCAGCAGCTGCTCGCCGAGGCGCGAGAGGTCCTTATCGGCCGAATGCGCGCCCAGAACGGTCCAGCCCCTGCGGCCCGCGGCGGCCTGAAGGGCCGGGCTCAAGGCCCTGTTGACGGGGTGGGCGTTGCTGAGGTCGTCCTCGAAATACGTAACGTAGGCCACCGGACAACTGGCCGAAAGCATGCCGCCGGCACCGACCACCCGGAACCCGTGCCGGGGCACCGACTCGATGAGCTCCTCCCGCTCCAGGATCTTGAGCGCACGCCTGACCGTCTCCGGGCTCACACCGTACTTGTCGCCGAGTTCCCTGGTGGGGGGAACGTACTTCCCGACCTGGTGCTTGCCGGTCAGGATCCCGGAGCGAATGAAGCCGACGATGTCCGCCGAGGTTCTGCCGGCTTCCAATGTGGCCATTGTCCAATCCTTCCAGTGCCATCCTGGTGACCATCACTGCCACGATATACACCAGTATGAATCCTTAGTTGGCGTTATTCCAACGAATCCTACCGTCATCTCTATATGATTACCCCACAGCGCTTTACGAATCAATACGCAAAGACCGACTGGGGCAGGACTGCAATTTACCGACAAGAATGTTCCAAGTGCATCCCGCGTTCGCAATGGAGTGCGCTGTGCTGGTGCCACAGCTGGTTCGTCCCAGGCCGCGTGGCCGGCCGGCCGGAGACCCAGACGGAGCTTCCCAGGTGGGCCTGACCCAGCCCCGGCCAAGCGCCGATCTCGTGGGCAAGACCGTTGCCGGCGAGGATGGTCATCCCAGGCCTACTTGCCCTCGTAGCAGATAAGCTTGCCGTCGCGCGTGGCCACGAAGAGCCGCTTGCCGGCCGCGGACATCCCGTTCATCGCCGGGAAGCCCTTGATCTCGACGGTGGCCGTCGTCTTGCCGTCGGCCGGCGAGATGACCCGGAGCTCGGCGGGCTTCCCGCCGCCCTCGTAGTGGCCGGCGCAGTAGAGCGCGTCGCCGGCGACCAGCAGGTCGTCGATGTTGAGCCCTCCGGCGTCGACGTCCCACTTGGTCTTGCCGTCCGCGCCCTTGGCGGTCAGGGTGATCTTCCCGACGTGCAGGACGCTCTTCTCGATGCGGGCCACGCCGAAGCCGGCGCCGAAGGTGTCGCTGAAGGCCACCATGCGCCCGCCGACCCAGCCGTTGCCGATGGACGCGGCGCCCTGGTCCTCCGACAGACGATGGAGGCTGTTGGTGGCCAGCCAGTCTTCCATGGAGGTGCCGCCGAGCAGTCCCTTGCCGCCCGCGCGCGACTGGGCTCCGGTCTTGGGGTCGAAGGCCGCTCCGCCCATCAGTACCGGGGCGCCGGCCGGATTCGAGACGAAGAGGTCGGGAGTCGTCTCGCAGTCGTTGATCGTCGGCTTGCCCACGACGCACTTGGCCCAGAGCACCTCGCCGGTCTGCGGCTTGAAGGCCGTCACCCGGATGCCGCCGTGGATGCTGGTGGCGATGCCCGCGGATACGTAGGCCACGCCGCCGGCCACGAAGATGTCGTTGGCCACGGGCCACATGGACTCAAGCTTGTCCTCGCCGCCGATCAGCCGCAACCTGGGGGCGGCGAGCAGCCGGTAGACCGGCTTGCCGGTAGCGGCGTCCAGACAGTGGACCCAGCCGTCGGCCGAGCCGAGGAGGCACAGCCCCTCGTAAAGCGTTGGCGAGAAGGCCACGCGGGCGCCGGCGTGGAAGGACCACAGCTGCTTGCCGCTCCCGGCGTCGAGCGCCACGACACGGCCGCCGTCGATGTCCGCGACGAAGACCTTGCCCCAGGCCGCGGTCGCCTGGGCGAGTCCCGTGCGCTCCGAGTCCATGGCCATCAGCGTCCGGCCGCCCAGGCCGACCTCCGCCGTCCATTTGGCTTCGAGATTGCCGCCCAGGGACGCCTTGACAGCGTTGCCGCGCGCCGGGTTGCCGCGGAACATCGGCCAGTCGCCGTCGGCGAGGGGCGCGGCCGCCGGAGCGGCCCCGAGCTTCACGAGCACCTTGCCGCCCGGGTCGGCGTTGAACTCGATGTCCCGGGGGGCCAGCGCCGCCAGGCCCTTGATCGCGCCGGCCTTGCGCCCGGCGAAGCCGTAGATCATCCCGTAGGCCGGCAGCGGCCCCTGGTCGCACTTGGGCCGGAACATCACCAGCGTCGTGCGCTCCTTGGTCTTGACGTTGAACCAGTAGTTGTGGTGGTAGAGGATGTAGTCCCCGGCGCGCCGCGGACCCCAGCAGCCGCCGGACCACTTCTTGCCCGGCGCCCAGAGCTTGTCGCGGAGCACCTTGCCGGTGGCGGCCTCCACCTCCTTGAAGGTGAAGTCGCGCTTCTCGGCGATCTCCTTGTCGTCGTAGGCGATGACCAGCTTGTCGTCGAAGGGGTAGGCCAGCACGTCCCTGACCTTGGGGCGCGGCTCCGGCGGGTAGGTCCAGAGCGTCTTGCCGGTCCTGGCGTCCATCACCGATATGTTGGCCGCCGGCCAGCTGCGCCGGGCGATCACCACGCCACCGGTGCAGAAGAGCCCCGAGAACTGGCCGCCGGGCTGGTCCTTCGAGTCGTTGGTCCAGAGCGGCTTGCCGTCGGGGATGGCGAAGGCGCTGATGGTCGGCGCCCGGCCGTCGGCGGTGAAGACCGCCTCGTCGCTGACCGCCGGGTAGCCGCCCCGGTAGGTGCCGGTCTTCCGGTTCGTGGTCGTGTCGATGATCTGGCCGCCGGCCACCAGATAGCGCCCCTGGCTGAGGACGAGGTCGTTGCCGGGCCGGCCGCCCTTCGCGAGCGTGGCCAGCACCTTGCCGGTCTCGGCGTCGAGGCACACGAAATCCTCGCCCACCCCGGTGTAGACCTTGCCGTCAGGCGTGGCCACCAGCCCCATGCGCTGATTCAGGTAGGACTTCCAGCGGTTGCCGTCGAAGGGCTCCTCCTCGATCTTCCAGAGCAGTCGGCCGTTGTAGGCGTCGCGGCAATAGAGCTCGATGAGTGTCTTCCCGCCCACCTGGGCGCTGCCCTCGCGGTAGAAGACCTTGCCGTCGCCGAAGTAGACCGAGCGGAAGTCGTGTCCGCTGATCTGCTGATAGCGCGAGCCGGCTCGCCAGCGCAGGGCGTCGGACGGGGCGAACGCCCCGATGGGGCCGGCGGCCTTCTGCAGCAGCGTCCAGCCGGCCGGGCCGGCCAGCTTCTTGAGGCCCGCCTTGGCGGTCGCGGCCTCGTCGGCGCCCTTGCGGACGGCGAGCGTCCCGCCGGGCGCCAGAACGCGCGCGGCTCCGGGGACGCGGTCGGCGGGACACTCCTGCAGCACGAGCAGGTTGAGCAGCGCCGAGCCGTAGTTCTCCGGGTCAAAGGAGCGCCCGGCCACGCCGAGCTTTTCGCGGAGCGCGCCGTCGGCGATCTCCGCGCGCCAGGCCGCGGCGCGGGCCGCGTCGGGCTCGAGGACCTGCACGAAGAAGCTGCCCGCGCCGGCCAGGCCCCTGGCCAGCGCCAGGTCCTTCTCGCCGGAGACGACGGCGAGGCCGCCGCCCAGCCCCGCGGCCTTGCAGAGCTCCGCGGCCTCTCCGCCGGCCTCGCCGGCCGGCGCGGGCGACGAGGCCGTCACCCCGGCGGCCAGGGCCAGTGTGGCGACGGCGATCAGGCGCCTCATGGGGACTCCTCTCTTCTTTGCGACCGCTTGTCCTCGCAGCAGGTCAGCTTGCCCTCGCGGGTGGCGGGCGCAGAGCCTATTGCCACGCCACCTTGCCGAAGTCCGGCCGCATCACCCAGGTCGCGCGGCGGTCGAAGTTCACGAAGACGCCGTGCTTCTCGACCCAGACCATCTGGCCGTAGGGGCCGGTGACCGCCATCTTGCCGCCGCCGTCGACGGCCACGGGCAACTCCGCCCAGTCGTTCCGCTCGAAGGAGTACACCCATTGCTCGTCGCCGATGACCGCCATGGCGCAGTTCTGCGCGGCGACGTGCTCGACCACCTTGACCGGGGCCGCCGGCGGGGTGTGCCTGGGAGCGAGCTCCGTGAACTTGTTCTCCTTCCAGTCGAAGAGCCAGGTGACCTGCTTCATGGGCGGCTTCCTGGCGTCGGCCGCCGGCGCATCGGCGTCGGGCGTGCCGGTCATGTAAAAGACCTGGCTCTTGCCGGCCACGCAGCAGAAGCCGCGGGACTCGCCCAGGTCCCAGACCGCCGGAAGAGGCGCGGGCACCTCGCGGACCGTCAACCGGTCCTCGTAGACGTCGTAGACGCTCGAGAGCATCCGGGCCTTGGCCCCGCCGCCCTGTCGGATCAGGTTGATGATGCGCCCGCCCGGGTCGGCCAGGTGGACGTTGGTCTGGTAGGGCACCTTCTCGGGCCGCTCGATCCTGGATATGCGCGTCTCGCGCCAGACTCCGCCGCGGTCGATGTCGTAGAAGCGCACGAAGTCGCGGTCGGCGTGGAAGACGAAGTTCCAGGGGTTGCCCATGGACCCCTCGGAGGTGCGCTCGTC
The DNA here is from genome assembly GCA_937935355.1 of uncultured bacterium. Classification (GTDB taxonomy): domain Bacteria; phylum Planctomycetota; class SZUA-567; order JAKLDR01; family JAKLDR01; genus JAKLDR01. The sequence continues at coordinate 107,318 of CALGYR010000041.1, forward strand.
GGTGCCGAGGAGCAGGTACATCCGCCCGTCGAAGCTCTGGTAGGCGTTGCGCTGGTGCCCGCAGGCCGGCCCGCCGCGATAGCCGAGGGTCGAGCCCTCCCAGCCCTGCGGAGTGACGTTGGAGTTGAAGTCGCCGGCCGCGGGCACCCAGACGTTGGCGCCCGGGGCGTAGACGGCCACGTCGTTGACCTGGTAGGTGGCGTGGCCGCCGCCGAAGTACACGACCCAGCCGCGCTCGGCGTCGACCGAGAGGTTGCCCCAGCCGCGCTCGCAGGGCTCGGCCGGCGGCCTGGCCCGGACCCAGGTGTTGGCCGGCAGCGCCTTGAGCTTCGCCACCCACTCGGGGTCGTCCGGGGGGATGGTCTGCGGCCGGATCGGCGGCGGCGCGGTCCAGGCCGGCGCCGGCTCGGATGGGAGCTTGCCCAGGTCGAGCCTCAGTCCGTAGGTCGAGAACTCCCCCTTGCCGGGCTGGACCATCACCAGGAGATGCCGCTCCGGGTCGAGGGCCAGGACGCTCGTCGGCATGTACGTGCCCGGATAGGTGCTCCCGCCGAAGCTGTTGCCCGAGGGCAGTCCGCCGATCCACGGTTGCTCGTCGCGCCTGGCCCACTCGCCCTTGGCGACGTCCAGGGTCCAGAGCTGGACCTTGCTCTCGGTCTTCTTTTTGGCGTCGCCCGGCACGAGGGCCACCAGCACCACCAGGCCGCTGGCCGGGTCCCAGGCCAGCATCGGCCCCTTGGTGCCGTAGATGCCGGCCGGCGGCCGGTTCGCCGACGCGATCTCCCGCCACTGCCGCGTCCGGCAGTCGTAGACCCAGGTGTCGTTCAGGCCCGTGGTGTAGTCCTGGACGTTCGGGGCCTTGGGCGGCAGGTCGGTGCGCGCCAGGTTGGTGTGGCCGCCGAACATGACGATGGCCTGCCTTCCGGCGTCGTAGACCATGGGCGCGCCGCTGCGCGGCGGGGGTTCGACGCGCAACGCGTTCTCGAGCCGGTCGTCCATGGCCCAGAGCGCCTCGCGGAGCGGCTCGATGGCCTCGGCGGGCTTCCCGGCGGCGAGCGCCGCGGCGGCGGCCTTGAGCTTCCCGGCGACGGGCGCCTCGCAGCCCTCGACCGATTCGAGCTGCTTGGCAACTTCGGCGGCTTTGACCGCATCGGGTCTGTGCCGCAGCGCCCAGGCTGCGTCCATGGCGGAGCTCGCCGCGGCCATGGCCGCGACGAGTTCCTTGCGCGCCGCCTTCGTCTCATCCGAGCCGAAGGTCTCGCCGACCATCCGCCAGGCGTTGTCCTTGAAGCTGTAGCGGAAAGTGCCGTAGTGGCCGGTGATCCGGCCGGTGGCCTCGCGCAGCGCGATGTTCTTGGCATCGAAGTGCGGGAAGAGCAGGATCTCGTCGTTGACCGGGTCGTAGCAGGTCCCCACCCCGTAGACCGGGGGTCCGCCGGGGAACTCGGTGCGCCGGTCGGACGGCTTCATCGGGTCGCAGGCCGGGAAGGGCATGACCGTCCTGGCCCCCAGGTCCTTCCAGGTCCTGGCCCCGGGGTCGTAGGCGGCCATCAGGCCCTTCATGGTGTAGACCGCCCGGCCGCGCTTCGAGTCCCAGCAGACCCCGTTGAGGACGTGGGCTGGAGCCGGCCGGCCGGAGGGCAGCATGGCCCCGTTGCCGTAGACGCCGGCGATGGCCGCCTTCGCCTTCTCGTCGCTGGGGTAGTCGGAGAGCCAGTCGCGCTTCTCGGGATCGAAGGCGATCACGTCGTTGCGGCTGGTCCCGTTCCAGAACCACTTGCAGCCGCCGGTGGCGGGATGGGTCGAGCCCCACAGCAGGACCTGATTGCGCCCCGGCGCGTAGACCGGCGCGCTCCAGACGTAACCGGGCTCGGACTTCGAGGAGAGCTTGACCCACTTGTTGACGGGCAGCTCCCCGGCGGCGGCGACGGCCCCGCCGGCACCCGCGTCCGCGCCCGCGGCCTCGCCGGCCGCGACCGGGCCGGCCAGGAGACAGCCGGCGGCGAGCCCCAGTGCGATTGCCGTCCGCATCATGTTCCGCGGCTCCTACCTGGCCTCGTAGCAGATCAGCTTGCCTTCGCGGGTGGCGACGAAGAACCGGTTGCCCGCCGCCGAGGCGCCGCAGAAGGCCGGGAAGCCGTCGACCGGCGTCTTGGCCAGCGTCTTGCCGTCCTCGCGCGAGAGGGTCCAGATCTCCGGCTTGCCCTCGACCCGGCGATAGTGGCCGACCACGTGGACGAATTTGGGCGTGAGCACGATGTCGTCGGCGACCAGTTCGATGGGCTCCGACTTCCAGAGCGGCTTCTTCGGGTCCTTGTCCGAGGCCACCAGGTGCAAGGGGTTCTTCGTCTCCCAGGACTGGCCGCCGTAGGTCATGAAGTGCGCGACGCAGAGCTTCTCGTCGAAGGCGGTGACCCGCCCGCTGGCCCGGCTGCGGCCGACGCCGGCCTGGTCGCCGAAGTGCTCGTGGGCGCGGTCTTCGTTGGTGCGCGAGAGGCTGTTGCCGTAGCCGAGCATGTCGTCGACGGCCCGGCTCGAGAGCCGCCAGCCGCCGGGCAGGGGCTCGGTGAAGATGCCGGTGTGGCTCTTCGGCCCCGGGTAGCCCGAGTCCGCGAACTCCTCGAAGTTGACCTTGGCCTCGACGACCTCGCCGGTCCCGGGCCTGAAGGCCACCTCGCGGTTGCCGCCGTGGATGGTCGCGGCGAAGCCGGCGCTGGCCCGGGCCACGCCGTCCTTGCCGACCATCACGTCGGCCGCGGTCGGCCAGAGGCTCTCGAGCTTCTCCTGCCCGCCGACGAGGCGCTCGCGCGGGGCGACCAGCAGACGGTAGACCGGCGCGCCGGTCTTCGCGTCCAGGCAGTGCACGAAGCCGTCCTTGGTGGCGACCAGGCACAGCCCCTTGTAGAGCGTCGGCGGGAAGTCGGCGCGGCTGCCGAGGTGGCTCGCCCAGCGCTGCTTGCCGTCCTTGAGGTCGAGGGCCACGATGCGCTGGGCGTCGATGTCGGCGACGTAGGCCATCCCGTAGGCGACGGTCGCCTGGGTGAGCCCGGTGCGCTCGGCGTACATCTGGCCGTAGGTCCGGCCGCCGAGGCCGACCTGCGCCTCCCAGGCCTTCTCGAGCTTGGTCCCGAGATCAGCGGGGGCGGCGTTGCCGCGGGCGTTGTTGGCCCGGAAGGTCGGCCAGTCGCCCGGCGCGGTCGGCTCGCCGCCGGCCGGCGGCTGGCCCGTGCGCACCAGCACCTTGCCGCCGGGGGCCTGGTCGAACTCGATGTCCGCCGGGCCTATCGCGGTGATGCCCTGGATGCTGCCGCCCTTGCGGCCCGGCGCGTTGTAGATCATCCCGTAGGCCGCGGGAGAGGGCAGGAAGCAGTTGGGGTGCACCAGGTACGGAAAGCGGCGCTCGAAGGTCTCGAGCTTGAGCCACACGTTGTGCCAGTAGAAGAGGTAGTCGCCCAGACGCCGGGCGCTGCCATTGTTGCAGGTGCTGCCGAAGAGCCTGGCCTTGTTGCCGTAGTCCTCCTTCTCGGCCTTGCCGGTGGCCAGGTCGATCTTGGTGAAGTGGACCTCCTTCTGGTCCTCGCCCCTTTCATGGTAGTACGGCGTGCCCGAATAGACGAGCAGCTTGTCGCCGAGCCGGGTGTAGCTCACGTCGCCCGCGAAGGTCGGCACGCCCTTGCCCTGGGCCGGCAGCGCGAAGACGCCGCCGAGCTCGTGCGACCAGAGCTTCGCGCCGGTCTTCGGGTCGAGGGCGGAGACTACGTAGGGCCGCTCCCAGCGCCCGCCCTCGGTCACGAGGATGTGGCTGCCCAGGTGGACGAGGCCCAACCCCTTCTTGACCCGCTCGCCGCGCCAGGAGAGATCGGCCTTGAAGATCTCGCTGCCGTCGGCGAGCTTCCGGGCCCGCAGCGTCGCGCCATCGCTCTCGAGCAGGGTCTCCTCGTGGAGCGCCATGTGCTTGCCGCCCCACTTCCAGAGCAGCTTGCCGTCGGCGGCCGAGAAGATCGAGTTGCCGTAGACCACGTACTTGTCCAGGTGCGCGGTCACGTAGCCCGGCCTCGCCCCGGAGGCCATGAGCTCGAAGCGCTGCTCGCCGGTCGCCCCGTCGAGGCAGACCAGCTTGCCGTCCTTGGTGACCACGAAGAGCCGACCGGATTCGTCGGCGGCCATGGTCCAGCCCGCGCGGGAAAACATGCCGGCGCCAAATCGGCTCCAGGGGGCGTCCTCCCGTTTGACCCAGAGAACCCGGCCGTTGTAGGCGTCCCGGGCCACCAGGTGGGTGGTGCTGTTGGGCCAGCCCTCGGCCTCCAGCCACTCGCGGTAGTAGAACCGCCCGGCCCCGTGGGCCGGCCCGCAGATGCCGGTGGCCATGTGCGCGCGCATCCCGGCGCGCCACTTGAGGCTGTCGCACGGCTTCCACTCGAAGGGCTTGACCGGCTTGCGGTAGACCGCCGCGAAGCCCGCGACCGGCAGATCGGTCATCTCCAGGGATTTGGCCTCCCCGGCGAAGGCGGCCGGCACGCTCCGCAGGGCCGCGACGCCATCCGGCACGAGCATCCGGCACAGGTCGGCGAGCCTGGCCTTGCCCAGCGCAGCGGAGTCCTCGACGACGACCAGGTTGAAGAGGTTCGAGCCATAGTGCTCCGGGTCGAAGGCTGCGTTGCGCACGCCCAGCTTCTCGCGCTCCCGGCAGTCCTGGGCGGCGAGCCCGTTGCCCCACTGGACCGCGAGCTTCCCGTCGGGCTGGAGCGCCTGGACGTAGAGCGCGCTCCCGGCGGCGAGCGCTTTGGCCAGCGCCGGGTCCCTGGCCCCGATCACCAGGCACAGCCCGCCCTTGACGCCGGTCTTGTCGAGGAGCCCGGCGGCGTCGGCGTCGGCCGGGCCGGCTGCGGCGGCCGGGGCGCTCAGAAGGACGAAGGCCATCAAACCGGCAAGCAGCGCTCTCATCGTCGGTTCCTCACTTTCCGGCCGTGGCCTTCCCGACTTCCGCGGCGACGGCCAGGAGCGCGTCGTCGCGCTCCCGGGCGCCCTTGGCGTACTCGCCGAGGTCCACGTAGACCCCGTTCTTCCATCCGGTGGGCTTGAGGCACGCGGTCATGGCCTTGGCCCGATCATCGAGCACCTTGTTGGCCCTGGCCTCGAGGTCCCCGGAGAGCTTCTTGGCCTCCAGGGCCTTCTGGATGAAGACCATGGCCTCGCAGAGCTCTATGCCCTCGCGCATGGCCTCGAAGCGCTCGGTGCCCAACGGCCCGGAGTCGCCCGGACCGAGGATGGCGATGGTGCCGTTCTTGGGCCCCTGGGCGAAGGCGCTCCAGTCGCCGGCGCGCCAGCGGCCCTTGGGGTCCTTGATCGGGAAGTGGTCGGCGCCCACGCACTCCAGGCCGTCGTTGCCCTTGAGGATGGCCTCCTCGTGCTTGGTGCGCAGCGTCCAGAGCTCGGGCCAGCCCTGCTCGTAGTACTGGCAGCGGGCGTGCGTGCAATGGGCCGTCGCCGGATTCAGCTTTCCGGCGTACTCCCGCGGGTACGGGCCGGACTTCCACTTGGCGTAGGCGTCGAGGGAGCCCTCGGTCCACACCGCCGAGGACACGAAGACCGGCACGAAGGAGCCGGCTTCCGTCGTCGGGTACTTGAGCTGGCGGGCGTGGGTGACGTCGAGGCCATGCACGTCCGGCCAGATGGCCTTCATCATGCCGGCCAGCGGCTTGGTCATGCCGCCGCAGTAGCACATCCAGTTCGGGCCGGTCGCGCCCATCCAGCCGCGCTTCTCCAGGCGCGCGCGCATTTCGTCCATCACCGGTTTCCAGAAGGCCTTCATCTCCTCGGAGCCGAGCTTGTGGGGCCCGTCCAGCTCGGAGACCTCCTTGGTCGCCGGATCCAGGACCAGCACCCTGGCATTCTGGTAGTCGTCCGTCTCGCCGCCGCCGCCGTTGCGCGGGCCGCGCCACAGGTTCAGGCGCACCGGGAAGGGCTTGCCGAGCTTCTCGGCCGCCAGGTCGCAGTACTTGTCGAAGATGGTGAAGTCGTACGTGAAGGGGCCGAGGGTCGAGGGGCGAGGGGCGAGAGGGTCGGGTTTCGCGCCCGCGTCAGTCGCCGCCTTGTCCTCGCCCCCCGTCCCCCGTCCCTCGTCCCCCGCCCCCTTCTTGCGCACCCACTTGATCATCGTGTCGGCGTTGTCGCGCGAGGGGTAGTAGCGGGTCACGTCGATCTGGATGTGCCGGCTGCCGAGTTCGAGCATCAGCTCCATGGACCGGCCCATGAGCTTGAAGTGCTGGTCGGACCAGAGCTCGACGCCGTAGTGCTTGGCCAGGGCCTCGGGGTTCGTCCAGCCGATGGTGCGCACCCGGAAGTCCTTGGGATCGGGCATCCGCCAGTCGTGGACCTTGAGCTTGACCGGCACGGTCGTCGCCGCCATGCCCTCGGCCTCGACGGACAGCTTGCCCTCGTAGTCGCCGGGGGCGGCGTCGGCCGGCACCCGCACGGTCACCCACACCGGTACGGTGGCCACCGGGGCGGTGCTCTTCGGGGTGAAGGCCTTCTTGAACCCCTTGACCGGCACCGGCTTGGTCGCGGGGACCTCGGCCGGGGCGGCCTCCAGGAGGCGGTCGAAGCGCTGCGCCGGCAGATGGCTGGTCTCCGGCCTGACCAGGTCCGCGAAGCGCACCTGGATCCGGGTGGCCGGAATGCTTCCCTTCCCGCCGCCTTGCCCTGAGCCTGTCGAAGGGGCCTGGGCCAGATCGCCGACCGAGGCCTTGAGGCCCTTGATGGCCGCGCCATCCCGGGTGACCACCACGCAGCCGGAGGCGACGCCGTTGCGGGTCCCCAGCAGGTCGATGGGCTTGAGGGCCTTCATCCCGGGGTTGGCCCCGGAGAAGTCCCCGAGCTCCACGGTCTGCCAGGGCTCGACATTCCAGACCTGCACGGCGCCGGCCGCGGCCGCCGGCTCGGCGCACTGCGCAGACGCGGCCCAGAGCAGGGCGCCCGCGAACATCGCTGCCACCGCGCGCAGCGGGACGGACGTCATCCGGTGGTTTCTGGCGATCAAGGGAGGTCTCCTTTCATCCTCTTGCTCTGCAGTCATGCGGCTTCGCATCGGCGCCCGGACCTACTTGCTCCGGTAGCAGATCAGCTTGCCGTCGCGGGTGGCGACGAACAGCCGGTCCCCGGCCGCCGACATGCCGTTGAAGGCCGGGAAGCCGTCGACCGGCACGGTGGCCAGCACCTTGCCGTCCTCGCGGGAGAGCACCCAGAGCTCCGGGGCCTTCTTGACCCGCTCGTAGTGCCCGACGCAGTAGACCTGCTTCGGCGTGATCACGATGTCGTCGACGACCAGCTCGATGGCCGGCGACTTCCAGAGTTCCTTCTTCGGCTCCCTGGCGGCGACCAGGTTGAGCTCGCCGGCATACTCGCGGCGCCCGACGTGCTTGACGTCCTTGCCAACGGTGAAGGCCACGGTCAGGTCCGCCGAGGCGGCGGCGATGCGCCCGCCCAACCGCCCATCGCCGATGCGGGCGCCGATGCGGTCCTCGGAGTTGCGCGCGAGGCTGTTGCCGAAGGCCAGGTAGTCATCGGCCGGGCAGAGCCGGCCGCGGACCTCGCGCTTGACGGGCGCCCCGGTGGCCGCGTCGATGCAGTGGCCGCCCATGGCCACTTGCCCCTTCTCGCCCTTCCAGGTGAAGAGGCCGGACCGCCCCTGCTTCTCCTGGACGGGGTTCAGAAGCGCGTTGTAGCACTGCCCCCAGACCGGCTCGCCGGTCTCGGGCTTGAAGCCCACCGCCCAGACGCCGCCGAGCTCGGCGAACCCGAAGCCGCTCGAGGCGTAGCCGACGCCGCCGGCCACCAGCACGTCGCCGCAGGCCGGCCAGAGCGACTCGAGCTTCTCCTGCCCGCCGATGAAGCGCTCGCGGGCGTTGATCAGCAGCTTCCAGACCAGCGCGCCCTTGGTCGCGTCCAGCCCGTAGACCCAGCCGTCCTTGGCGGAGAAGATGCACAGGCCCTTGTACAGCGTCGGGGAGAAGTCCACCCGGCTGCCCACGTGGAAGACCCACTTCCGGGCGCCGCTCGCGGCGTCCAGGGCCACGATGCGCTGGGCGTCGATGTCCGCGACGACCACCAGGCCCCAGGCCGAGACCGGCTGGGTGAGCCCGGTGCGCTCGCCGCTCATGATCCCGTAGTGGCGCCCGCCGCGGCCGACCTGGACCTGCCAGGCCTTCTCCGGCTTCTGCCCGGGGTCGGCGCCCACCGAGTTGCCCCGGTCGGGCGCGGCCCGGAACATGGGCCAGTCGCTCTCCGCGGCGGCCACGCCGGCCGGGGGCGCCGCGAACTTCTGGTGGACCTTGCCGCCCGGCTCGTGCTCGAACTCGATGTCCGCGGGGGCCAGGGCGGTGATCCCGGAGAGCACGCTCTCCTTGCGGCTGGGCAGGTTGTAGATCAGCCCCATGCCCTCCGCGGGGATCGGCCCCACGAAGCAGGCCGGGTGGACCAGGTACGGGAAGACCCGCTCCTTGGTTTCGGTGTTGTCCCAGATGTTGTGGTGCGAGAGGATGTACTTGCCGAGCGGAATGGCCTTGTAGCAGCCGCCCGCCCAGTGCGACTTCTTGTCCGGGTCGGGGATCAGCCTGCGGTTGGCGATCTCCGCGGCGAGTTTGGTCGCGCTCCAGTTGGGCTCCTTCTCCGAGGGTTCGCCGACGGAGACGATCCGGCCGTTGTACGCGTCGCGGACGAAGAGCTGCGCGCGGCCGGCGGCGATGTCCCCGGGCACCTCCATGCGCTCCTGGTAGCTGACCGTGCCGTCCTTGACGACGAAGCCGGCGAACCCGGCGCAGTGCTGGCTCCGCGTGCCCGCGCGCCACTTGATGCTGTCGCAGGGCTTCCAGTCCACCTTCGCGACGGGCTTCCGGAAGGCGGCGGCGAAGCCGGCCAGCGAGACCGGCGTCATGGCGAGCTTCCCGGCGTCCTGCGCCAGGGCGCCCGGCCCATTCGACGAGCTCAGGGCAGGGGCACTCCGGAAGGCCACCACGCCGTTGGGGACCAGGATGCGGCAGAGGTCGGCGAGCTTCGCCGTCCCCAGCGCGGCCCCGTCCTCGACCAGGATCAGGTTGAGCAGGTCGCTGCCGTAGTGCTCGGGGTCGAAGGCGGCGCTGCGCACCCCGGCGTTCTCGCGCCAGTCGGCGACGGCGAAGGCCGCGCCCCACTCGGCGGCGAGCTTCGCGTCGGGCTGGAGCACCTGCACGTAGAGGTTGGTCCCGGCCGCCAGGCCCGAGGCCAGGGCGGTGTCCCTGGCCCCGACCACCAGGCAGAGGCCGCCCTTGATCCCGGCCTGGCCGGGGAGCGCGGCGGCGCCGGACTCGGCGGCGGCCGCTCGGGTGGCACCGAATGCAGTCAGACCGGCGAGCAGCAGGCCGAGCCATGGAAGCTTCTTGGCGCGAGACATGATCTTCACTCCTCTCCCTGGGGAACGCCCTTGGCGGCCACTCCGCCGGCCGGGCGGGCGTGGGCGGTGAGCTCCTTGTCGAAGTCCTGCATGTTCTTGAGCATGCTCCGGACCAGCTCGGCTTGGTCCTCCTTCCGGATCTTGCGGCCCTCGCCGTCGACCTCCGTGAGGTCCCAGATCTCGGCCTGATCGAACCCGCCGTTGAGGCTGCGGACCTTCCACTTGCCCATGCGCACGGCCTGGAGCTTGTCCCCGGAGTAGTAGTAGAAGGCCTCGTGCGGCGACTTGGCGCCGACCTCGCCCTTCATCAGGGGCAGGATGCTCCGGCCGTCGATGACCCGGTCCTTGGGCAGCTGGACGCCGGCCAGTTCGGCGAAGGTCGGCAGCAGGTCGATGTTGGAGGTCACCTCCGGGCAGACCTTGCCCGCCGGGATCAGCCCCGGCGCCCACATCACGCAGGGCACGCGCATGCCGCCCTCCATGGTGGTGGCCTTGCCGGCCTTCAGCGGCAGGGCGCTGCCGCCGTGGTGCTTCTTGACCAGCCATGGACCGTTGTCCGAGGTGAAGACCACGACGGTGCGCTTGTCGATGCCGGCCTCGCGAATGGCGTCGAGCACCTTGCCGGTCGAGCTGTCCAGGTGCTCGATGGTGATCCTGTAGGCCTTCTTGGGATCCGGGTCGTAGCGATCCTCGGGGACGTAGAGCGGCACGTGGGGCATGCTGTGCGCCAGGTACAGCAGGAAGGGCCTGTCCTTGTTCTCCTTGATGAACTTGACCGCCTCGTCGGTGTACCGGTCGGTGAGCCTGGTCTGGTCGGCGGGCTGCTCGACGACCTGGTCGCCGCGCATCAGCGGCACGTTGAACCACCTGCTGGACTCCTTGAACTGAGCCCAGCCCTTGTCCAGGCCGGCCGCGTCGGAACCCGGGGCCCCCTTGATCTTGCACATGTCGTTGCTGTAGGGCAGGCCGTGGTAGCTGTCGAAGCCCTGGGCGGTGGGCAGCATTTCCTTCTGGTGGCCCAGGTGCCACTTGCCGACGCACATCGTGGAGTAGCCGGCGGTCTTGGCCGCCTCGGCAATCGTGAACTCCTTGGGGTTCAGGCCGTCCTTGGAGTAGTTGTAGAGCACGTTGGGCACGCCCACCCGCTTCGGATAGCAGCCGGTCATCAGCCCGGCCCGGGAGGGCGAACACACCGGAGCGCAGGCGTAGAAAGCGGTGAACTTCATGCCCTCGCCGGCCATCCTGTCGATGTTCGGCGTACGGATGTTCGGCGAGCCGAAGCAGCCCAGGTCCTGGTAGCCCTGGTCGTCGGTGAGGATGACGATCAGGTTGGGCTTGGCAGCGGACGCGGACGGCGCTTCTCCGGCGGCTGACCACTTCCCGCCGGCCAGCAGCCCGGCGCCGACGGCGGCCCCGGCCACCAGGCTCCTGGCGCCCAGGCCCGACAGGCGCCTGCGTTCCCGGGCGGGGCTCATTGCGGCTTCCCTCCCTCGTTCGCCCCGGCCTTCCCGCCGGCCTCCTCCATCAGCTTGAGCATGGCCTTGGCGAAGCTCCGGCCGAGCTCGAGCTGGCCCTTGGTGCTGTAGTGCAGCTTGTCGGAGTTCTTCTCGAGGCCGTCGCAGTCGATCCAGGCATAGTTCTTGCGCTTGACCGTCTCCTGGGCCTCGCGGACCTGCTTCTCGTACTGGCCGCTGGCGTTCATCCGGCCGCAGACGAAGGGCAGGTCCGGGTTGCCGAACTCCTTGCGGCAGCCGTCGATCAGCGCCTCGAGCTTGTCGCGGTACTGCTCGACGGTCTTGGAGTGGTACTTGGCATCGGCCTCGCCCTGCATCCAGATCATGCCCACGACCTTGACGTTCTTCTGCTTGGCCTGGATGCCGGTCACGTAGCCGGTCAGCCGTTTGTAGAGCCCGCGCTTGTCCTCCGAGGCCGGGTTCCAGTGTTCCTCGATGCTGGTGCCGCCATAGGCCATCTTGATCATGCCCACGGGGCGCTTCAGGCCCCTGGCCATCTCGTCGCCGAATGCCACCTCCGGGCCGAAGTGTTTCCCGAGCTTGACCGGGTCGAGGGGCTTGAAGGTCGTGTCCCAGAAGCGCACGAAGAGCGCGTCCTTGTGCGGAGCGCTGAGCTCGGCGGGCAGTTCCGCGACCTGGCCGCAACCCTCCATGTTGCTCTGGCCGGCCAGCACGAAGACCGGCATGGGCCCGTCCCCGGCGGCCGTCGGCTCGCCGGCCGCGGCCGCAACCGCGCACGCCATGGCCAGAGAGAAAGAGAAGATCGCCATCGTCGTCCGGATCATGTTCAAGCCCCCCGTCTTCCGTCGCCGAAACGGATCGAAGTCGGCACGCACACCCGCACCGGCTGCCGGCCGGCCGCGGCGGTGCGCTCCACCAATCGCTCGAGAGCCCGCTCGGCCATCTCCCGCGCGCTCCAGACCACGGCCGGAGGGACCGCCCCTCCGGCGAAGAGCGGCCGGTAATGCAGCTCGTAGCTCTCCTCGACGGTCCAGCCCACGGCCTCCAGGTCGCGGCCGATCTCCAGGCCCAATCGCCTGCAGGCCGCGACCAGCGCGGTCATGCCGTCGGGCCAGAAGGCCAGGACGCCGTCGGGCCGGTCGGCGCGGGAGAGCAGCGCGCAGACGGCCTCCACGGCCTCGACTGTCCCGCTCTCGCAGACGAACTCATCGGCGATGCGAAGGCCGTGCAACGAGAGGCCGGCCGCCGCGCCGGCGAAGCGCTCCCGGCTGTGGCAGAACCGCGAGGTCGGGCCGATCCAGGCCACGCGCCGGGCGCCGAGGCCGACGAGGTGCTCGGCGGCCAGGAACCCGCCGCGGTAATTGTCTTGCAGAACGATGTCGACCGCCGCGCTCTCGAACCAGGAGTTGACCATGACCACCGGCAGCCCGGCCTGGAGCACATTCGCGTAAATCTCCCGGTCCATGGTGTCGAGGACCACGCCCCAGGCGTTGGCGGCGCGGATCTGGGCGACCACCTCCTCGCCCCTGCGCCCGCCGCCGTGGGCGCCGAGCGTCGACCAGCCGCGCTCCGAGGTGGCGCCCTGGAAGGCCATGGAGAGCGCCCAGGTGGCCGGCTGCGCATCGGCCAGGTCCATCCGGTAGTCCGTGACGTGGGCGATGGGGCGGGTGCGGCTGGCCTCGCCGGAGCCCGCCACCCGGAAGCCCGAGCGCGGCTCGGAGTGGAGCACGCCCTCCTCCTCGAGCTGCTTGAGTCCCCGTCGCACCGTCTCCGACGACACGCCGAACCGCTCGGCCAGCTCCCGGGTCGACGGCAGGAAACCGCCCTCGCGGTAGAAGCTCGAGGCGATCTGCTCGCGGATCTGCCCGACGAGCGCACCCGCGTTCCCGCGACGGGCAACGGCTCTCTCGCTCACGTGTTCTCCTCCCTGTGATTGACAAGCTACTGCCACACGTCTGCCCCTATCTGCCACGCCACTCTACACCGTGGATGGGTCTTTGTTGTGGCAAATGTGCTGGACAGAGAAAAGCTATTGAGTGTGATGGCGATATCACGCTGTGCGCCAGCCTGTTAGATCACGCTCAAGAATTAGTGGTCATATTTCACAATATCATGATGATCGCGACTATCCCTCCATCTGACATCATAGATGCTGAGCTGTGGTGAGGGTTGGGACAGTAAGCGCCCTGTTCTCCAGCGGGTCACGCACAGCCGATGAGCCGGCGACCGTTCCGTCCGCTCACTTCGAGGCGGCCTCCCGAGGCACGAACACGAAGTTCATGATGAAGTTGTGCTTGTCGCGATGAAGCGTGAGCTCGCCGGGCTCGGCGTCCAGCATCCACACCGCCACGGCGTACCGCGCGTCCGAGTCGGGGGCGCCGGAGAAGACCTGCGCGTCCGAGCGCTTCCAGCCCCTGGCGGCCCATTCGGAGCCGGTCAAAGCCCGGCGGCCCACCGGCCGATCCGCGCAATACCGTCGACCACCCGCCTTCACGTCGGTGTGCTCGAAGCGCGAGTTCAGGACTTCTTCGAACTCGATGGTTCTGTGGGCCAGCGCCAGGAGCGCCGAGCGCCGGCAACGTCACCGCCAAGCCCGCCGGCGCGGACGGCGGGCTATTCGCGGAGAGACACGGAACCCATGCGTCAGCTCAGAATCTTCACTTGCACATCTAGCGTTTCTCGGCGACCAAGTACAGCGTATTGCCGCCGACCTGCGCCTCTTTCACGCCGAAGCCGTGTTCCCGCACCATGGCCAGCACTTGGTCCAGGTCGAAGGTGCGGTTGAGGTCGCCCTTGCTGATGTAGTGCGCGTTGACCCGGGACGGTAGCCAGCGAACGAACCGTGGGCCCCGCGGGTGTAGCAGGATGTTGGCAGCCAGCGTCCCGCCCGGTCTCAAGATCCGGCAGAGCTCTTTCAGCGCCGCCTCCGGCTCGGGGAAACAATGGAACCCGTTCGGGACGTTTGCCGACCCGAAGGTGCCCGCGTCGAAGGGCAGGTCGCCCACGTCGCCCCACTGCATCCGCATGTTGGGCCTCTTCGCGAAACGTCGGGCCGCGCCGGCCACCATATTGCTCGAGTAGTCGACCCCGGTTATGCGGGCCTCGGGGCGCCGCAGCCAGAGCTTCCGCCACAGCAGGGACAGGGACAGCAGCGTACCCTCCCCCACCGGAACGTCAAGATGATCGTCCGAGATGTTGCGTGCGAAGAAGCGCACCTGGGCGTTTATCGAGGAGCGGTAGATGAACTGGACGAGCAGCCATCCCCGGACGCAGTACCACCATGGCGGCATGGGGAAGGCCTCGTCGCTCTTCGCAGGTGCCGCGCCCGCCAGGAAAGCCTCCGCGCCGACGTCTGCCTTGTACATTGCGTCTCCTTGTGCGTTCTCAGTTGTCCCAGGAGAAGGGATTGCTGTGCAGCCCGCCCATGCGGAAGAAACTGCGCAGGTCGTCCAGCGCACCGCAGATCCGCGGCGAGAGCTCGCTGCGCATGGCCGCGAGCCGGCGCCGCACATCGCCGGACAGCACCCTGCGCGGCGTGTGCATGATCATGAGCAGCGGGACCAGGAACGTGCTCCGCAGCCTGACCGAGGTCGACAGCAGCCGCATCCGTCGGGCGTAGTCCCTACGCGTGAACGCCGCGCGCATCGAGCGTTCGGCGTCCAGGATGACTGCTGCCGGGAGGTCGTGCTCGTTGAGGTGCGAGAAGAAGTGCACGCTTCGGTTAGACCTCAGCCGACAGAAGTCAGTCAGGTAAATGGCCCCCGGGGGCGTGAGCACGCGCCGTATCTCCAGAAAGCAGCGGGTGAGATCGTCGGCGGTGGGCAGGTGGTGTAGCGTCATCGTGCTTACAACCCCGTCGACCGAATCATCGTCCAGAAACGACAGGTCCGTGATGTCGGCCCTGCGCAGACTGACGTTCGTCAGCCCGGCACGGGAGAGTTCCTGCCTGGCCACGTCCAGCATCTCAGTCGAGAGGTCCACGCCGATGAATTCCGCGTCCGGGTTCAGCGCAGCGATCTGCAGCAGCTGGATGGCCGGCCCGCAGCCCAGGTCGACCACGCGCCGGGCACCGGCGATCGTCTCGGTACAGTGCGCGGTGTGGAACAGGTACGAGGCCAGCGTGGTGTTCTCCACCCGGCCGGCCGCCGCGTAGGCCGCGACGTGCTCCCCGTCCTCCATGACTAGGTCGAGTTCGGGTTCACGCGGCAGATCGCGGAAGGCGAGGAGCTCGCGCGAGATATGTGGTGCATACCGCAGCAGATCCTGACCGGCGCGAACAAGGCGCTGCCAGCCGGGAGATTCGGACTGCGCGGCCTGGTGCACCGGTGTTTTCGTGTCGACTTGCATGTCAGCCCCCTAGATGTTCGGCTTGATAGCCACGACGTACTCCAGTTGCCAGCTGAGCATGAGCCGGCCGTAATCGTCGCGATAGAAGCCGAGGTAGTCATCCAGCCAGCGCTCGACGGCTTCCTGGCCGGGCCAGAGCAGGCTGTCGCGCTCCCATTCCTCTCCGAGGCTGAAGAGCTCGTGCACGAACCAAGTGGCGCTGCGACGGTCGGGGAACAGCCAGGGTGTGGACAGAGTCTCCGCATACACGCCCTCCATGCCGATTTCGTCCAGCGCGTGCCGCATCCAACTCTCGTGCGGGTAGAACCCATAGTGCCCGGTGAGGCTGTGTGTGTGCACGACCTCGTCGAAGAAGTCGGTGGTCACCATCGGACCCTGACGTCGCATGGCGTCTTCCGGGGTACGGTAGCTCTCGAGCAGGCTCCTCATCGTGTGCCTGCGGCCCCCTGCGTGGCGCAGCGCCGCCAACTGCGAATCGCGCTCCCAGAAGCGGCGCCGGGTGCCCCGGAAGAAGCCGGCCAGTACGTCGATGTCGAATGGGACCTCCCAGTCCGAGACCCGGTCAAGCATGGCGCGGTAATAGCCCAGCGTATCGACGCGGTCGCTGCCGTCCGGATGCTGGAAGCGCTTCCAGACGGGATCGGCACGCCCCGGGACATCCGCAAGGATCATCATGCCGCCCGGCTTAAGCAAGCGATGCCAGTCGGCGAGCGTCTCGCGGTGGCGCCGGAGGGTGGCCGCCGCATCCAGGTAGCGCTCGGGGGAATCGGGACGTCCGGCGGCGATCGGGAAGGTCCGGTCCCTGCTAGGGATCTCGGGCTCGTGATTGTGGTGGAAGGCGCCCACGCTGACGATCACGTCGGCGCGATCGCCGCCTAGCGTCTTCGAGACATCGTGCATGTCGCTGGCGACGGCGTTGAGGCGGCGACCCGGATCCATGAAAGCGAAGGACTTGTCCACTCTGGTCACGGACCGGGCGACGCCCTCGAAGAAGTCCGCCAGGAAGCCGGTCCCCGAGCCGATGTCCACCACGTCCCAGTTGCGGACCTCGGGCCGCGCGCACAGGCATAGCAGCGGCAGTATCTCGAGGTACCTGGCCGTCGGCTGACGCTTCAAGGCATTGTCGTATCGCTGCATCCTCTCTGCGCCGAAAGCGGTCGCACGCGCCTGGATCGTCGCGTTCATTGGTTACCGTCCTTCCGGAGCGTCGCAGGCCCCGACCGCCGTTCGCCGCCAGGTGTCTAGCGCGGCAGTTGGCGATTCGCTTCTGCCCGTGTTCCCGCCGATCTTCCAGCCGGGCAGCGCGTCCTCGCCGAGCCGGCGCACCCTGAGGAAGAGGCGGAGGCAGCGCAGGACCGTCCGAACCCATGAGAGCCAGACTGTCGCTCTGCGTCCCCGAGGACGGAAGAGCGTCGGCAGGTCCACGCGAACCAGCTCTCGGACGGGCTGGCCGTCCAGGAGGCCGACGACGGCCTGTGCCATCATGGCACCGAGCATCTGCGCGGTCGGACCCAACTGCGAGAAGTGCGGCTTGCCGGCGAGGAGCTTCTCGACCTCTCCGAACATCTCCACCGGGTAGAGCCACAGGGGAATGTCGCGGGTCATGAACTGCGTCGTGGTGATGCGACCGATCTGGTCCTCGCGGATGAGGCCGTTGTAGTATCGGGCGCCAGGCCGCCGGTAGTCGTAGCAGCGGACCATGGCGGCCATGGCAACGTCCGCGCCGGCCACCACCGGCTTCCTGCGCCGGAAGGCCTCCAGGTGAAGAAGGCACTTGGCCGTGCGCGCCGCCTCCACCACCACCTCCACGCCGTCGACCACCGCGTCCGCCGCGACCACCAAGCCCGCGACATTCCCGGCCGTGATGCCCGCGCTCTCGACGTGGACCTCGGCCCAGGGGTTGATCGCGAGTATCTTCCGCCGGAAGCAGGCGGCCTTGTTGTGTCCGACGTCGTCGAGATAGGCGTGCTGGCGATTGCCGTTGGAGAGTTCGTAGTCCTCGGGGTCGGCCAGGATGAAGCGTTCCGCGCCCATGCGCGCGAGCAGTTCGACGACCGAGCCACCCACCGAGCCGCAGCCGGCAACGAGAATCGTCGCGCGGCGTAGGCACTCCTGCAGTTCCGCGGGGATGAACCCGTCGTTGCGGCTGACCAACTCCGCGTAGAACGCTTCGCGGCCGGCCGGCGTCCGGGCGGGACGCAGCCGGTTTCCGTCGACCCTCGCGGCCTCCTGAATGTCGGCAGTCGTCGATGCAACCATGCGCCTCTCCCTTCCGCGCAGGCGAATGCGGTCAGTGCACCAGGCCCGGCCCCTGGAAGATTTCCGATGCTGCTCCGCGGCGGAAAACCTTACGCACGGCGCCGATGATCCTGAGCACTTTCGCGATCATGCCGAATCCCTCCTTCGCTGCTCATGAATAGGCCGAAGCCGCGAGCGACGTTGCGTTATTGCGACCGAGGCCGGTCAGCCGGGCGCTTGATCGGCGCCCCTTGACCCGCTCCCAGCGCGCGACCATTTCGGGCATCTCCCCGCGCATCAGGATCGACGGTGCGCCATTGGCCCGGCGCGCCTCGCGCGGTCCGGCGATGGTCCGGAGCCCCAGCATACGGCTGTAGAAGCTCTCGTGCTTCGGGTTGAACTCGTAGAGCACGACATCCGCGACGTGCCGGCCGGCGTCGAGCGTGGCGCTCACCAGCTGCATCAGCACCGCCAAGCCGTCCCGGCAGCCCGGCTGCGTCGCCAAGCGCCAGGCGGCGCCCAGCCGCCTAGTCGACGAGCGGCATTCCTGCCGGACCGCGTCGGCGACGTCAACGAAGTCCGCGTCGACGTTGAGCCCGGCGGGACCGTCCACCGTGTAGCTGTTGGTGCCCAGGAGCGTCCCATCGAACTGCTCGACCATGAAGACCCTTGTCTCGGGTATGAAGTCGAGGTGTGGGTAGTGTCTGAGCGCCTGGCCCGCCTGGGGTTCGGCGTACCCCTCGGCGACGAACACGTCGTGCGTCAGCCGCCAGACCTTTTCCAGATCGCCCTCGCAATGAGCTGCTCGCACAATCATCTGTGTGCTGCCTCCTGTCCGTGGTTGGGTTGCCATAAAGCAATCACCGGGCCAGACATGCTGTTTGCCCAAACAGTTCATTTATTGGGCTTTAACAGCATAATGGGGCTCTGTAGACTCGAATCACACACACAAATAGACATAAATGATACATAACCTGGTATTATCTGGTGTATTGGAGGAGGAAGGGAGGAGCATGGCCAAGGAGGCACGCAGAGGGAAACGGGCCCGTCGCCAGACAATCAGCGCGGTCGCGTCCGGTCGTGACCGCGCAAAGACGGACTGGAACTCCGTGGATCCAAGCGGTCGCGTCGCCGCGGCCATGGCGGGCGTAAGGGCCGCCAGCGGCGAGCGCGTGCCCTGGCCGGAGGTCTTGGAGCTATTCCGTGTCGTGGACCTCGCGGCGATAGCGTCGCGCGACCACCTGCTCACCGTCCTCGACTCGTGGGCCAACGCGGCGTACCACTCCGAGCGTCTCGACGAGATGGAGGCGGTGGTCCGCAGAGCGCGCTCTCTGGCAGACTCATGCGCGTCGGAGGAGCTTCGTGTCAGCCTGCTGCTGACCGAGAGCATGCTGGCCCACGGGCGGGCCAACCGCTTGCGGCAGGACCAGCTGCTTGAGCAGGCGCTGGCGACCGCGAAGAGCGGTTCGACCCAGCATCGGGAGATTGCCTTCAACCAGGCCATGAGTCTGGCGATGTTCGGGCGCGGCCTGGACGCCGAGCCGCAGATGCACATCCTGGCCGCGTCCAGGACAGAACTCGATCTGGCCAGACTGGCGAACGTTCGGTTCACGAACGCGGTGGAGACCACCAGACCGGAGGAGGCAGCCGCCGCATTGCGGGAACTCCAACAGTTTCCGAGATACTGCGAGGAGATGAAGTTTCACCTCACCAGCCACACGACGGTTCACCGACTTCTCCTGGGCCGCTGGTCGGGCGCCGCCTCGCGCGAGGGGGAGGCCGGGGAGGAAGAGCTACCTGACTGGGTCCAGGTGATGGACCTCCTCTTCTTCCGGCGGTCCCGGGAGGCGCTGGAGGCCGCCCATGACTACGCGGCAGCCCATGCCGAAGGTCTCTACCCGAGGCACAGCGATCTCCTGCGCGCGGAGCTGTCCTGCGGCAACGCCCAGGCGGCCAGGCGCGTGCTGGAGTGGCGCCGCGCGGCGGGCGACATCCGCTATCTGGACGACCTCTTCTTTGCGCGGATCGCCCTGCTCGACGGTGATCGCGAGGCGGCGGCGCGGCACTTCGCCGAGGTGGTGGCGGCCTGCGAGCGCTACGGCGCCCGCGGCCGCCTGGACTTCGAGCTGCGCCTGGCCTGCGAGCTCTCTCCGTCGGACCTGTTCCAGCTGGGGAGGGCGGCCGGCTCCGGAGAAGCGCCCAGCACGCCGCTTCCGGCTCGGAGCGAAGTCGCGAAGCCGGGCGCCGAACTGCGCGGCCTAGACCGTCTGATCGGCCGCAGCCGCCTGCTCGCCGCCGTCCGCGAGTCGATCATGCGCATGGCCTCATTGAAGACACCCGTGCTGATCACCGGCGCGACCGGCACCGGCAAGGAGCTTGTCGCCCGGGCGCTGCACGAGGCCGGCCCGCGCGCCGCAGAGCCGTTCCTGGCGGTGAACTGCGGGGCCATCACCGAGAGCCTGCTTGAATCGGAGCTCTTCGGCCACGAGCGCGGCGCATTCACCGGAGCGTCGGCGGCGCACCGCGGGTTCTTCGAGGAGGCCGGGAAGGGGACTATCCTGCTCGACGAGATCGGTGATATGCCGTCCCGGCTACAGGTGGCTCTGCTGCGGGTGCTGGAGTCAGGCGAAATCCGCCCGGTGGGGGCGAGCCTGCCGCGAAAGATCGCGTGCCGGATCCTGGCGGCGACCAACGCGGACCTGCCGGTCCTGACGGAGAGCGGCACGTTCCGGAGCGACCTGCTCTACCGCCTGCAGCGCCTGGAGATCCGGCTGTTGCCGCTGCACGAGCGAATGGAGGACATTCTGCCGCTGGCCGAGCACTTTCTTGCCGAGGACCGGCGCGACGGTCTGCGGCCGGCCATGGCCCCGGAGGTTCAGCGCTGGTTGCTCGAGCAGGAGTGGCCTGGCAATGTGCGGGAGCTGCGCAACTTCATCGAGCGGCTCAGGCTGCTCGGCTCCGAGCAACTGTACTACGGGCCAGACGACCTGGCTGCCGTCCGGCAGCGCGCGGCGATTTCTTTCGGTGCCGGCTCTGCGGCGGTGCACGAGGTGATCGAGCCGGCCAACCCGCCGGGGGGCGGGGACTCGTCGTCCGCGTTGCAGCACGACTCGCACCTGCGCCGTCCGGACCGAGCCAGGGAGCTCTTCCGGGAGCACGGCAAGCTCATGCGCAAGGAGCTGGCGGCCATGCTGAAAGTGTCGCTCTGCACCGCCGGCCGATGCCTCGAGATGCTCATTGCCGAAGGGTTCATCGAGAAGGTGGCGCCCACGGCCTCACGACGAACGCACTACTTTCGGTTACGTTCCGGCTTGCAGTGAGAGCGCTGCTCCCGCCTACGTCAGGCACGGGACGTGGATCAGGCCGAGCAACAGGTAATTGGCGACCAGGACCAGGAGGAAGCTGTAGACCATGCTGTGCATGGCCACCGGATCAGCGCCCTTACAGTCCATCTCCCAACCATTATGAGAGTTGGTCTGAAGACATGGCGGACAGCCAGCACTATGTCGTAAATAGTCATCACAAGGCATCTGGCCAACCACGAGAACGGCTCGCGGTATTAGATCGCAACACACTGCCGATCACTCGCTTGCGAAGCTTGCCGCTAATCTGTTGTTTTGTTTTACAACAATGTTTGAGCGGAGGTGTATATGGCATTAGTTGGCGTCCGCTGGCACAACAAGGACGCGCTTGTCGCAGACTGGGCCAAGTCTCGATGGAGACGGAGAACGATGAGCAACGCAATGGTAGTCACCGGCGGGCAGACGCTAAGCGTCTTCCTGCGCCGAATCAGGGACGAGATCGATGGCGGACGCTACCGGCACGGGGATTTCCTTCCCTCCAAGCGCGACCTGGACGAGCGCTTCGACGTCTCCCCCGAGATGGCGCGCCGCGGCCTGAAGCTGCTGGAGGGGCCGGGACTCCTGGCCGAGGCCGCCGACGGGCGGACCGCTGGATCGATGCGGGTGTGCGTGCCGACCCGACTGAAGTTGAAGGAGGAGTGAAATGCGCGGGATACGCCTGTGTCTGGTCTTCATGTCTCTTGTGACCGCGGCCGCCGGCGGCGAGCCGGTGAGCGTGCCGCCACTGCGCAAGGCCGCCTTCGGCCGGAAGCCGACCGTCGTCACCACAGGCGGGAAGACCACGATCTCCTTCGCGCTCGACGCCGCGACCGACGTCGAGGTCGCGATACTGGATGCCAAGGGCACGGTGATCCGCCATCTTGCCGCTGGCGTGCTCGGCGAGAAGGTTCCTCCGCCCGCCCCGCTCAAGGCCGGCCTGTCGCAGGAGCTGGAGTGGGACGGTCTCAATGACTACGGCGGCAAGCCTGCCAATGGCCCCTTCCAGGCGCGGGTCCGCGCCGGCATGGGCGCCAGGCTCGCAAACATCGTCGGCGGCAATCCGTATGCATTCTTCTCCAAGCAGAGCGGCTGCAGCGATCACTACCAGTGGGGCGTGTCGGGGCTGGAGGCCAAGACCGACGGCAAGGTCTACGTCATGGGCAACACCACCTTCTACGGCGCAGAGGTCATCCGGCAGTATGACGCCGCCGGCAACTATCTGCGCACCGTCTTCCCACCCCCCGCCGGCAAGCCGGTCGAGGATATCAAAGGCTGGGGCGTCAATGTCCGTGACGACGGAAGTTTCACACTCCGGAACGGCAACGACTGGCAAAGCAGCTGGATGGGAACAACCGCGATCGCCGCCAACTATGGTCGGCTGCAAGCGGGCCTGGCACCGAACCCGGCGAACGACAAACTGACCGTATTGATGGCGGGCCCGCGCAGCATGGAGATCGGCACCGACGGAACGCTTCGAAACTACGAGCCCCAGCCCTTCCTGGGCGGGGCCGGGCTCCCCCCGACCGGCCTGCGCGGCCCCTGCTACGCCGCTCTGTCACCCGATCGAAAACAGCTCTACGTGAGCGGGCTGCACTCCTGCCAGCGCAAGGTTTCCCTCGGGATGATCCAGAGCGTGGACACGAAAGGATTCTGGCGCGACGGCCAGGTCTGGAGGGTGGACCTGTCCACGCGCGCAACCGCGCCCTTCTTCGCTCTGGACGAGAGCAAGGTCATTGGCGACCTGCAGGCGCGCGACGCCACCATCGGCGACAAGAACTACATCAACCCCTGCTCGGCCCTGCACGGCATTGCAGTGGACCGGGATGGCAACGTCTTCATCTGCGACCGGCAGAACCAGCGCATCGTCGTGCTCGATAAGGTCGGCAAAGTCACCCGGGAGATCCCCCTGGCCAACGCCGACGCCCTCGCCGTCAGCCCCAAGTCCAAGGCGCTCTACGTAACAACCCGCTACGGAGACTACGGCGGCCAGGGCCAGCTCACACTGCTCAAGTTCAACGACTGGTCCAAGGACGACGCGCCGGCCGTCACCATCCAACTCACGAAGGGCGTGGCGAGGTATCCCCACGAGTCGCTGCTGGCAGTGGTCGAACATGAGGGCCAGGTTCTGGTCTGGGTCGCCTACACCCTCCTGCCGGTCCGCATCTACCGGGATTCCGGCGCGGGGCTGGAACTGGTCAAGGACTTCTACGAGGCCGGACCGCAGCGGGCATTGGACATGCAGCACATGCAGGTGGACCCGCAGACCGGCAGTGTCTACATCGACGATGCAGCCACTTGGTCCTTCCGGCTGACCGACTGGCAGAACCCGAAATTCGAGCTCCTGATGGACGCCGAAACCAAGGATCGGCTGATCGCGCCCAACCTGGCCCTGGATCCGCGAAACCGCCTGCTCTATGCCCACGACCTGTCGACACACGGTGGCGCGGTCCGCCGATACAAGCTGGACAGCAATCCGCTGATCCCGGCTCCGGCCGGCGACAACAACGTCATCACCACGAGAATCATCTACGGCTGGGGCTTTTCGGGTGTGAGGCCAAGAGGCATGGCCGTCTGCCCGGACGGGGCGCTGGTGACGCTCGGCAACGTGGCCGACAGGGACGGGCACAAGGGGGACGACTACAGCGGATACATCTACTACTGGAGGCGCGACGACGTCAGGGCGCCGTGGCAGCCGACCTTCTTCGATGTCCTGGGCAATAGGCCGGTGTCCGGGGGCATACGGTTCGATACCCACGGCAATCTCTATGTGGGCCTGAACGACCACAGAGTCGCGAACATACCGGAAGGCTACAGGCAGGACAGGTCCTACGCTGCGGTCATGGCCCGCATCTACAAGTTCGCCCCAACGGGATCGTCGGCGCACGACGGCCTCTATCCCAGCGCGCCCTCGGCGCCGGCCCGGGTCTACGACGTGCACTACAGCCCAATGCCGAGGGCCTACAAGACTCCGCGCTTCGGGGTGGACGGCTGGGGCCGCATCTACTACCCGAACGGGGTCGAATCACGGGTCGGGGTGATCGACAACGAGGGCAACGCGGTCCTGGCCTTCGGTACCTGGGGCAACCGCGATTCCATGGGCGGCCTGGAAGGCGATCTCGTGCCCACCGGAGACATCCCCATGGCCTGCCCAACCAGCGTCGACGCCACCGACGACCACATCTTCGTTTCGGATACGAACAATGTCAGGCTCTTGCGTCTGGCCAAGACCTTTGCAGCGACGGAAACCGTCGGGATCAAGTGACGGTGACGGGCAGTGCGTGTGCACGTGGATACATGGGAACGTGAGGGGCTGACCGGGCGGCGCCTTGGTCCGCAGACTCACGCGTTCACAAGCCTCATGCGCCAGGCCGGAGATCGCACCATGCGCAACTTGACCACGCTTACGGCGGCTCTGCTTCTGGGCGCGGCGCCGATCCTGGGCTCCGACCAGACCAGGAATCTGTCCAGCGATCCGGCCTGCGATGCGTAGCTGCGGGGCTTCAGGCGCCGGCCGGCGATGGCGAGCGTCCGAGTGGGCCGTGACTGCCGGATGCGGCCGGGAGGGAAGCCGTTCGTGATCGACACGCACATCCACGCCCGGATAGGCTGGACCAAGAGGAGCGTTAGCGAGTCTCTGCGGGCCTGCACCTTCGAGCGAGCGCTCTTGGCTGCAGCGCCCATCGACCACTGGGGCACCGAACTTAACGAAGGCTGTGCCCGCATAATCCGGCAGTTCCCGAACCGGCTCACCGGCCTAGTCGGCATTCACCCCCCCGATCTGAACCGTTCCCTCCGCGACATCGAGAAATATGGGCGCCTGGGGTTCGCCGGAATCAAGCTCATGCCCACGACCGGCTACTATCCGGACGACGACAGATTCCGGCCCGTCTTCGAAGAAGTGAACGCCCGGCGCTGGATGGTGCTAACTCACTGCGGCTTATGCAGCCCTGGAACGAAGCGTCCGGACTTGCCTCAATCCACGCGTTTCTCCGATCCTTACCACATCGAACCGCTGGCCCGGGTCTTCACGCGAACCGACTTCATCCTGGCGCACGGAGGCGGTTCGACCTTTTTTGCGCACGCCGCCGAAATGACCCGCTACTTGAGGAACGTCTACATCGACACGTGCCCCGGCAACGGGCACTGGGTGCTCAGGAATGGCGGCCCGTGGATTGAGGTCCTTGATTGGAGTCGAGTCCTCTTCGGCACGGATGCGATCCTGGGCGACGTCCGCGAGGATCGGGCGTACGGCGAGAAGGTCGAGGCAATTGCCTTGATCCTCCGCGATATTGGGAGATCCGGCCGCTTGGAGACCGTCATGAAGGAAAACGCAGTGAAGTTGCTTCGGAGGCACGGCATCCCTGCGGCGGTCTGAGCCCGGAGAGGATACCATGCCGCCCTTGGCTTCGCTATGGGTTGCGCGTTCCAACCGCTGCCACCGCAAGATGCAGAACTCCATCTGCTGCTGCGTCAGAACCCAGGAAAACCTCGTCGGGCGCATCATGTACAGGCATGCTCGAAGATGCCAGGGCCAGAGCCCTGTTGAATTCCTCGCGACTACTCCACTCGGCCAGAACCCAAACCCACGCCCAATTCGCACTCGCCCTTCGCCGGGCAAAGGCAGCCTAACTTTGTCCCGACTACTTGGCTGCAGTCTCTGAAGTTGTGCCTATTTGTGAAGGGTCACTCAAAGCCAGCCAGTAAGGGTCTACCGGATCAGTGGCCTAACAGTTCAGATCCCGATGATTATGAGAGTTGGTCTGAAGACATGGCAGACAGCCAGCACTATGTCGTAAATAGTCATCACACGACATCTGGCCAACCACGAGAACGGCTCGCGGCATTGGATCGCAACACACTGCAGGTCAGTCGCTTGCGAAGCTTGTCGCTAATCTGTTGTTTTGTTTTACAACAATGTTTGAGCGGAGGTGTATATGGCATTAGTTGGCGTCCGCTGGCACAACAAGGACGCGCTTGTCGCAGACTGGGCCAAGTCTCGATGGAGACGGAGAACGATGAGCAACGCAATGGTAGTCACCGGCGGGCAGACGCTAAGCGTCTTCCTGCGCCGAATCAGGGACGAGATCGATGGCGGACGCTACCGGCACGGGGATTTCCTGCCCTCCACGCGCGACCTGGCCGAGCGCTTCGACATATCTCCCGAGACGGCGCGCCGCGGCCTGAAGCTGCTGGAAGGGCAGGGACTGTTGAACTCGGCCGGCCGGGCCGGCTTCCGAGTTGCCGGCAAACAGTCCGGTGATGCCCGGACCAACCGTCCGGTCGCCTTCATCAGCCGCTTGAGCCCGAATCGTCCGGAGAGCCAGCCGACACTCAACGCGGTATTCCTCGCCTTCCAGGAGGCCGGCGCACGCCGCGGCTGGCCGTTCCTAGGCGCCTACGGCGGAGACGGCGGAGTCGAGGCCATCGTCGAGCAACTCAAGACCGGCAACGCCTGGGGCGCGGTGCTCGACACCATCGACGCGGAACTTCACGAGGCGATCGCGCGGACCGGCCTGCCCGTCGTGATGGTCAACTCCTGGAATGAGGATTCGCCGCTGAGCGCCGTGCTGCAGGACAACTACCGCGGAGGGTACCTGGCCGCCGCGCACCTGCTCCGCCGGGGGGCGCGGAGGATCGCCTGGATTGGACCGGTCAACGGCTTCTACCACAGTCGCGAGCGCTTCGCCGGCGCCGGCGCCTGCCTGCGGGACGCGGGGTCGCACATCGAGGATCGCGACTGCGTCGAAGCCCGGGAGATGCTGGATGCCGCCGGCGTGCGGCCGCTCCTCGATCGCAGCGACCGGCCCGACGGCATCCTGGCCTTCGGCTTGATGGCGGTTCAGGCGGTCCGGGACGCCGCCGCCGGGCTCGGCCTGGAGATCGGCCGCGACCTGCAGCTGGTCTCCTGGGTCACCGAGGAATGCTACGACCAGTACTACCTGCCGATCTTCCGGGGCGCCGCCCCGGCTCCCGCAGTGGTCTGGAGCGCCAGGGACATGGTCGACCGCGCGCTGTCATTGCTGGCCGAGGCCGCCGACGGGCGGATCGCCGGATCGATGCGGGTGTGTGTGCCGACCATGTTGCGGCTGGCCAAAGGGGAGGAGACGCGATGACCAGACAGCTCGTTACCTTGCTGACCGTTCTGCTCGCTGCTGCGACGACGCTGGCCAGCGAGACGTCCGCAGCCCCGTCGAAGTTCACCAAACCGCCAACCGCGGGCAGAACCGCCGAAGGCAAGGTCAAGATCGCGTTCGCGTTGGACCGCGAGACCGATGTTGAGGTCTCGATCCTCGACGCGGACGGCAAGGTCGTCCGCCACCTGGTGGCGGGTGTGCTCGGAGCGAAGGCCCCTCCGCCTGCACCGCTCAAGGTCGGCCTGTCGCAGGAGTTGGAGTGGGACGGCGAGGACGACTACGGCGGGGCGGCCAGGGGAGGGCCGTTCAAGATTCGCGTGCGCGCGGGGATGGGAGTCAAGCTCGAAAAGATCGCCGGAGGCGACCCGTACGCGTTTTACTCGAAGGAAAGCGGGGAGGGGGACCATTTTCAGTGGGGCCTGACGGGGCTTGAAGCGAAACCCGACGGTAACGTCTACGTGATGGGGAACACCCATTTCTACGGGGCCCAGGTCATCCGGCAGTACGACGCCGCCGGCAACTACGTCAAGACGGTATTTCCACCGCCGGCGGGCAAGTCGGTCGAGGAGGTCAAAGGCTGGGGCGTCAACGTCCGTGAGGATGGTACTTTTACGCTCAAGAACGGCGAACAATGGAAGAGTTGTTTCATGGGCACTGCACAGATCGGCGGCGGCTACGGCAAGATCCTGGCCACTCTGGCCCCCTCGCCGGCACCGGACAAGCTGGTGCTGCAGATGCCGCCTTCGTGGTTTGCGACGGTAGGAACCATATACGTGGAAGCCGGAACCGACGGGACGCTGAAGGACTATAAGCCCAGCCCGTTCTTCGGCGGCGCCGCGCTGCCGCCGGAGAACCGGCTGCGCGGACCCTGCTACGCCGCCTTGAGCCCGGACAGGAAACACCTCTATGTCAGCGGCATCCATTCCTTCCAGCGCAAGCAGGGATGGGGCAGGATCGAGAGCGTGGACACGACGGGTTACTGGCGTGATGGTCAGGTTTGGAGACTTGACCTGGCCACGCGAGAGATGTCCGTCTTCTTCGCGTTGGACGAAAAGACCCTGCCCAACGGGATGGACGCGCGACTGACGTCCCCCATCTGCGATCAGAACTACATCAACCCGGCTGCAGCCCTTCACGGCGTAGCGGTGGATCCCGCGGGCCGGGTCTTCGTCTGCGATCGTCTGAACAAGCGCGTCGTCGTGCTGGATGCGGAGGGGAAGCAACTCGCCGAACTGCCTGTCGAGTATCCGGATGCCGTAGGCGTCAACCCCAAGTCCAAAACGGTTTACGTGACCACCCGATATGGCGGCTACGACGCCAAGGGGAGGCTGGAGCTATTGAAGTTCAACGACTGGTCGAAGGACAGGACACCCTCGGCCAAGCTGCTCGTGCAGGACCACATCGGCCGGAAGCCGCAGGGCTCGAAGGTGGCCGTGATTGAGCACGATGGACAGGTTCTGGTCTGGGTGGCTTACACGACATTGCCGGTGCGAATCTTCAGAGATACCGGCAACGGCTTTGAAATGACAAAGGACTTCTACGAATCCGGGCAGAAGCAACGATGCCTCGATCTTTGCCACATGCAGGTGGATTGGATGACGGAAGATGTCTATTTTGCCGATGGCTCGGCGCGGTGTTTCCGGATCGTGAACTGGGAGGACCCTGTCTTCGAATTGTGCCTGGACGGGGATAGAATCGGTAAAGCTAAGGGCGGCGCCCAGGACTCCTCGGAGGACGGCCACCTGTTGGCGGCGGGCCTCGCACTTGACGTCCGGAACAGATACCTCTATGCGCACATCACACGCCCGTATGACGGCCGGGTGCGCCGGTACGAACTGACACGGAATGGCGCTCTCAAACCCGCTCCGGTGGGAACATCGGATAATCTCGTTACGACCACATATTCCGGGCGCTGGGGCTTCTCAGGGCTTAAGACCAGAGGCATGGCGGTGGCGCCGGACGGCGGCCTCGGCGTCCTGGGCTCGCCAGATTCCTATACTGGGTGCATCGACTACTGGCGGCCGGATAAGAACAAGACCCCTTGGCAGCGGACCCCTTTCGATGCGTCCGGCGAGAAGGGGCCGATTCGTGGAGGCATCCGTTTCGATCCCAGAGGCAACCTCTATGTCGGGTGGAATGACAAACAAGCCATGGACCTCCCGGCAAGTTACCGGCAAGAACGAGATGCCATTGCGAGGATATATAAGTACGCGCCAACCGGATCTCTCAAGAGCGGATGTCTTTATCCCACGCCACCGGCGAAGCCGGCGAAGGTCTATGACGTCCGACTGAGTCCACTGCCGGCTTTCTACCAGTCACCGCGGTTCGGCGTGGACGGTTACGGCCGCATCTACTATCCGAGCGGCATCGAATCCAGGGTGGGGATCATCGATAACGAAGGCAACTCGATCCTGACACTCGGAACGTGGGGGAATCGCGATTCCATGGGCGGGCTGGAGGGTGATCTGGTTCCGACCAAGGATGTGCCCCTGTCCTGCCCCAACAGCGTCGACGCCACCGACGAGTACATCTATGTAGCGGACATGACCAACATTCGCCTGCTGCGCCTGAGAAAGACCTTCGCTGCGGCAGAGACGGCGAAGATAGATTAGAGCGAGCCGTGGCAGAAGAACAAGGAGCGTGACCATGGTCCGGAGGGTGCACCAACGCTCCTGCGGGCCGGGCCTACAACGTGAATCGGTCCGCGCGGAAGCGCGGGGCGATTCGCGTTCTCTCGTCCGCC
>CALGYR010000042.1 GCA_937935355.1 uncultured bacterium
ATGACCGGATTGCCCTGGCAGGTAGGCCCGGCCCGCAGGAGCGTTGGTGCACCCTGGTCCGGACGGCGCTGGCGATCTTCTTTCTGGCCCTCGCGGCCACGGCCGTGGCCGCAGCCGGCGAGCCGACAGCCGCCGGGGACGGGCCCATGCCGGTCTTCGTCCTGGCCGGCCAGAGCAATATGGTGGGCGCCGGCCAAGTCGCTGAACTGCCGGCCGAGTTCAAGGGGCCGTTCCGGGATGCCCTCTTCACTCGTTTCTGGGGCACGGAGTTCAAGCCACTTGATCCGGCCAAGCTGGGCAAGACCTTCGGACCGGAGGTGACCTTCGGCCTCGAGATGGCCAAGGCGCTGAAGCGTCCGGTGGGCATGATCAAGCTCTCCTCCGGGGGCACCAGCCTTGAACAGCACTGGAACCCGGTGACCTTCGACAAGGAGAAGCACGTCGGCGAGCTCTACAAGCGGCTGACCGATTACGTGACCGGCATCCAGGCCAAGCAGAAGAACGTCAAGGTCCTCGGCATGATCTGGATGCAGGGCGAGGCCGACGCCAAGTACCACTCCAAGACAGTGGAGCAGTACCGCGACAAGCTCGAGGCGCTGATCGACGGCTGCCGCAAGGAGTTCGGCAACCCGGACCTGCCCTTCGTCTGCGGCCGGATGAACGCCAGCGGCCAGTACGAGAAGCAGGTCCGCGAGGCCCAGGAGACGGTCAAGCGCAAGAACTATGCCTGGATCGACTGCGACGGCCTCGAGAAGAACTCCGACAAGCTGCACTACAGCACCAAGGGCCAGCTCGAGCTCGGCCGGGAGTTCGCCAAGGCCATGCTCAAGCTGATGAACGAGGCGCCGAAACCGGACAGCGTGGCAGAAGGCGATAGGAGGCGATAGGAAATGAGAGCATCGACGGCATGCGCCTGGATACTCTTGGCAATGATGGCACTCACCGCCTCCGGCGGTGAAGCGGCCGTTTCTTTCGTGACGAAGCCGGCAGTGGTCCAGGCCGGCGACAAGGTGACCATAGGTTTCGCCGTCTCGGCGAGGACCGACGTGGAGGTGTCGATTCTCGGGGCCGAAGGCAAGGTCGTCCGTCATCTGGCGGCAGGAGTGCTCGGAGGCGAGAAGCCGCCTCCGGCGCCGCTGAAGCCTGGCCTTGCGCAAGATGTCGTGTGGGACGGCAGAGACGATGCCGACAGACCGGCCGCTGGCGGCCCATTCAAGGTCCGCGTCCGCGCCGGCATGGGCGTCAAGTTCGGCCGGATCATCGGCGGCAGCCCCTACACCGGCACTAGCGAGAGCCTGGCCCTGGACGATGCCGGCAACCTCTACGTCCTGATGCAGACCTACAACCGGCACTGTGACTTTGGATTGATCACCCGGCACGTGCGGGTTTTCGACCGGGACGGCAAGTACATAAGGACCATCCTGCCCTACCCGGCGGCGACGTCGCCCGAGAAGGCCCCGGGCATGACACTTCTGGCCTCGGGAGATCCTGGGCTTTGTCCGGCCAACATGGGCAGCATGTATCCTTGTTTCTTCTCGTTCGGCGAGTCCCTGTACCACCGCACGGTGGACGGTGCACTGCTCTTCATACACGGCAAGAGCAGGGCTCACGACACGGATGGTTTGATCGCCTTCAAACTCGACGGTTCCAACGCCGTCGAGCGGCGTCACGTACTCTGGTCGAAGACGGTGCCGCTGTCGAGGTATCTCAAGCCGCAGCTGGCCTTCTCGAACGATGGGCGCTATGCCTACATCTCCGGTACGGACGCCAGCGGCTATGACGACAAGACACCCGAGAAGGCCGCCAAGGCCGGCTTCCCCATTGGCAGGATCTACCGCCAGGACCTCAAGGCTGGGAAGGACCCCGAGGCGTTCCACGACCTGGAGCTCCCCGACTGGGAGAAGACGAAGTACTGGATCCCGGACGCCTGGAGAAAGAAGACCGCGACCGCGGGCATCGACGTTGGCCCGACCGGCCACGTCTTCGTCGGCGATATGGTCAACCAGCAAGTGGTCGAGCTGAGCCCCGAGGGCAAGAAGCTCTCCGTTACAGAAGTGCCCTGGCCGGACCGTGTGCATGTCCATCACAGTACCGGCGACCTCTATGTCGTGTCCAAGGAGGTCAGCAAGGCCGGCGGAGGCCCGGCTACGCTCTACAAGCTCAGCGGTCGGGGTGAGGGCAGCAAAGTGGTTGCCAAGCTGGTCCTGCCCCGCGGCGTCGGGACGGTTTCGGCCTTCGACCCCGGCGGGAAACACCCGGCCCTCTGGATCGCCGGCTACTCGATTGACCGACCGCAGGACACCGCGCTGATCAAGGTCGAGGACCGCGGCGCCGAGCTGGTCGTCGTCAAGGAGAACATCCTCAACCCCGAGCCGGCCATCCGCTTCCTCACCTACATGGACGTGGACCCCGAGGCGGAGCTGGTCTATGTTACCGACGCCGCCGGCCACGCCTGGCGTTACAACGGCGAGACCGGCGAGGGTGGCCTCCTCAAGGGGATCAAGGCGACGGACATCGCCGTCGCCCCGGACGGGATGGTTTACACCTATGCGGACAACGGCGGCTACGGCGGGCCAGTCGGCCGCTACACCCGGGACCTCAAACCCGCGCCGCTGGCCGCCACCGGCAAGCACCAGTTCGGCGAGGTCTACGGGCGTTGGGGCAAGCAATCCGCGGTCGGCGGACTGGACGTCGATGCCCGGGGGCGGGTCTATGTGGTTTGGGGCCAGAACCGCGGCCACATCCGGGTCTACGAGCCCGACGGGAAGCTGGTCGACTACCCCCGTAAGGCGGACATATACCGGATGAACGATGCCGTGATCGGCAAGGAGCCGGTGCTGGTCGATGGCCTGTCCGGCTACGGCCTATGCATCCGCACCGACCCGGCCGGCAACGTGTACGTCGGACAGAAGGCGCTACCTAACGGCCATGTTTCCCCCAAGGGCTTCGAGAAGGACCCGGCCTACCCCGCAATGGTCGGGGCGGTCTACAAGTTCGGCCCGAAGGGTGGGGCGCTTAAGTACAACGGGTACGCTGCGCAGGCCAAGATCACCGAGTCGGAGGACGTTGAGAAAGTATACGCCGGGCTGGCGCCAATCAGCGGCTGGCATGACCAGAGCGTCTGTGCTTGCACCCGGCCACGGTTTGACGTGGACGGCTTCGGGAGGCTCTATATCCCCAACGCGGTCACCTTCAAGGTGTCGGTGCGGGACAACGCTGGCAATGTGATCCTCGACTTTGGCGGGTACTCCAACTATGACTCGCAAGGTCCGGACAGCGCCCAGCCGTTGCCGGACGTCCCGATGGGCTGGCCGAATTGCGTTGGCGCCAGTAATCGCCACATCTACGTCGGCGACCATATGAACCACCGGGTCGTCCGGGCCGACAAGGTCTGGACAGCCGAGGAGATGGTGGGGATCGGGAAATGAGGGAGAGCATGAACTTCGCGATGGCCAAACATGCGATGACTTTAGCCCTGGCCATGGGACCTTTGGCGGCATGGCCGTCCCTGGGCGCAGAGTCCGTTGGCAGTAGCGCGTCTGGGCGCGCTGCGCCGTCGGCCAACTCCTGGGTGGAGGTCAGCACAACCAGCAAGCCTCTCCAGGCCTTCTGCGACCTGCGCTACCAGCGAGTCACGGACGAGTTCCTTATGTGGGGCAGGATCGGCGGCCACGCCTACGAGGGCCGGGATTACGAGGTTCGCGCGCTACGCCTCGCCGACGCCGAGCCGCGTTGGGTGGACGCCCTGCCGCTAGGCAAGGAGAAGACCTGGGCCGACGGCAGGTTCCCGAATTGGAGTTGCCTGTGCCACCCGCTCAAGCACAAGCCGGATCGGCCATGGCTGGGTGACATCAGCGACAACGTGGTTGAGGGCTTCGGCCACGTCAACCGAGTGTCGTTCGTGGAGACCGATGGCGTACTCCGCCCGACACGGGTCCCGACCTTCCATCAGGTTGCCTATGACTCGAAGCGCGGCCACCTGGTCTATTACGCCGGCGGGCGGACGTTCGCCTACGACCCGAAGGGCCGGACCTGGACCGACCTCAAGGCCGCACCGCCGTTGGCGTGCGAGTCGCTGGTCTGGGCTTCGATGGCCTACGACCCGGTCGGAGACCAGATCGTGCTCTTCGGCGGCGGCATGGCCATGAACCCGTGGGGCGGCGCGAAGACCTGGGTATTCGACTGCGAGAAGAACGAGTGGCGGCGTCCGGAGCTTAAGAACGGCGTCGAACCGCCGCCGCGCTGCAATGCCCAATTGGTCTACGATTCAAAGAATCGGGGAATGGTCCTGTTCGGCGGAGACGCACAGGACCGGCTTCTGGCCGACACCTGGGTGCTCAACCCGGGGAAGATGGCCTGGGAGGAGAGGAAGCCCGTCAAGTCGCCCCCGCCGCCAGACCGCTACGGGGCCTGCTTCGTCGAGAAACACGGCTTGGTCTTCCTGGTCACCCCGTCG
This sequence comes from uncultured bacterium, assembly GCA_937935355.1. Lineage (GTDB taxonomy): Bacteria > Planctomycetota > SZUA-567 > JAKLDR01 > JAKLDR01 > JAKLDR01. The sequence continues at coordinate 4,457 of CALGYR010000042.1, forward strand.
AGCAGACGCACGAGCGGGGCAGCCTGGATCTACGATGTCGCGGCCGACGCCTGGACCCCGCTCAAGGGACGGCTGCCCTTGAGCGATATGCAGTGGATCACCTGCGACTACTCGCCGAAGGACGATGTCGTGGTCGCGGCCTCCCCCGGGGTCGGCATGTGGCTCTACCGGCTCGACCCGGCCACGGCTGCAGACCCCGACCCGAAGCGCGAGAGTGCGCGTCCCGGCGCCTGGGTCTGGCACAGCGAGAGCCGCGCGCAAATGGAGAGCATTCTGGCCGCCCCGCCGCCGGACCGGGCGGCGACGGAGAAGATGCTGAAGGAACTTCCAGTCAACACACCGGTGGTGGTGGATTATCCTGGCCACCTGATCAGCAAGACCTGGAGCGGTGCGACCATCGACACGGACCGCGGCGTGGTTATCTACACCGGCGGCGGCCACTCGGGCTACTCCGGCAACGACATCGCGCTCTATGACGTGGGGGCGAACCGCTGGTCATTCGACAATCCTCCTTCCTTCATGCCCTTCCTCCGCGGCGTGAACAAAGTGGCCGCCTGTTGGGATTACCGGCAAAGGCCGCAGTCGCAGCATACCTACCGCTGGTACTGCTACGATCCGCAGTCGCAGATGATGGTCTACTGTCCGCGCGATGACGGCCTGAACCAGACGCAGTACGTCCAGTTGGAGGCCGATCCGGCCAAGGCTTTCCTCTACGATAGAGGCAAACACGGCAGTTGGACGCTGGTCTTCGATCCGGTCCGAAACAAGTGCTACCCGTTGTTCCCGGGCCGGCCGTACAGAACCGTCTATCCGCTTGCCCTGGTGGGCACGCCGCGGGGCGTCTATGCGAAGCCGGGCAAGGAGCTCTACCACGGAGAGGTGACCGTCAAGGACGACCGCCCAAGCATCGAGTGGCGGCTTCTCGACAAGGACTGCCCCGTCGGCGAAACCGAGGCGCAGCCGCTGCTCTACGACGGCAAGAGGAACCGCCTGCTCTTCGTCGGCTGGCGCAAGGCCGGGCCACCGGAAATCCACGAGCGGCCGCTTCCTGACGGCTCCTGGCGCAAGCTGGGGACATCCGGCGAGGTGAACTACACCCGCGAGGTGGTCTACGATACGGCCAATGACTGTCTCCTCGCCTTGTCGGACGAAAAGCTCGTGACGATGGACTTCGCCGCCCACACCTGGAGGACGATGGCTGTGGAGATGCCTAAGGGCATGTACGGAACTGAGTGCGCCATGGTCTACGACCCAGTCCATCAGCTCTGCGTTGCCCTGGTCCCGACCGGCTTCTCCGCCAAGATGCAGGTCGTCCTGTTCCGCTACGATCCGAAGACGGCGAAGTACAAGTGACTGCCCCGACCCGCCATCCCAAGAAGACAGAGAGGAGACGACGATGCGAAATCTGCTCGTGATTCTGGCCGCGTGTGCGACCACCTCGTTCCTGACAGCCTCGTGGGCGTACGCCGGGGAAGACGCAGCCGGGAGAGCGGAGATTCTCGGGGCGGACACGTGCGTCCGGGCTTTCTTCATGTTCAGGACGCCTGTGGTGGCCGCGGAGGACGGCTCGCTGGCCGTCCCCATGGACGGTCAGGACCGCAGCGCAAAGACGACCATCGGCACGAAACCCCTCCCGGAGGTCAAGACGCCTCCTCCGCCGGCCGGTTGGCGGGAGGCCTCTTTCGATGACTCGACCTGGTCGCAGTTCAGCCTCGACCGCCCCCTGGAGGCCAGCAGCGTCTGGGACGCGACCCGCGCCGGGGCCTTCGGGGCCGCCGAGAACCGGCTGATCTGCGCCCGGGCCGGCTTCAACGTGGACGACCCGGCCGCAATGAAAGATGTCCGGTTGACAGTCGAGTACGTCGGCGGGGCGGCGGTCTACCTCAACGGCCTGGAGATCGGCCGGAGCCATGTGCCGGCCGGGAAGCTCGAGTTCGACGCGCTGGCCGAGAAGTATCCGGACAACCTCTGGCTGATGGACGATGGCACGCCCATCTACAAACTAGCGCCCTACGGGATCAGCGACCGGGTGCCGAAGGCGCAGCGAGAGCAGTGGGAGGGATTCAACGCCCTCCGCTACCGGCGGCTGGCACAGGTGGCCCTGCCGGCGAATGCGCTGCGCAAGGGGCTCAACGTGCTGGCCGTCGAAGTACACGGCGCTCCCATCAACAGGGGCGCGGCCGAGGCGAAGCGCATCCCGATCGGCGGCATGGGACGGTTGCCGGGGTTGTACGCCTACTGCGGACTCAAGAGCCTTAGCCTGACTTGCGCGGCCGGGCCGGCGATCCGGGGACGGGCGGCGGGCCCGTTCATCTGGCGGCCGGACCGGGCGGAGACCGTCAGGACCTCTTCGCGCGGCAATCCCTCCGAATCGGTCCGGCTGGCCATTTCCGGTACGCGCAACGGCGTCTTCTCGGACCGCCTGGCGGTGAGCTCGGGATCGGCCGAGCCAGTGAAGGGCCTGAAGGCTTCCGTCTCGGATCTGGTCATGGCCGAGGGCGGTTCGACTGGCTCGCCGCGTGAAGCCCTGAGTTCGTCGAAGGGCGGGGCCAAGCTCCCGGCCTCGGCGGTCAGCGTGCGCTATGCCACACCGTTCGATCCCAAGAAGACCCACGGGCCGGCCGACATGTTCGACGCGCTGCTCGATGTCCCGGCGGCCAGCCCGGTGGTGCCCGTCTGGATCACCGTCCGTATTCCGGCAGACGCCGCCGCCGGCGAGTACCTCGGAAAGGTCACAGTGGAGGCCGAGGGCCTGGCCCGCACCGAGGTGCCCCTCAAGGTTGCGGTCGCGGCCTGGAAGCTGCCGGATCCCGCCGACTGGCTGGTCCGGAACGTCGGCCAGAGCATGAACGAGGAACTGGCCGATTTCTACGGCGTACCGCGCTGGTCCGATCGGCACTTCGAGATCATCGGGCGGTCGCTCGAGCTCATGCGCCAGGTGAATGACCGCACGGCCATCGTCAATCTGACCATCCCCGGCAACCGGGCCTACGGCAACACCGAGTCCATGGTGCGCTGGATCAAGCAGCCCGATGGCACGTTCAAGCACGATTTCACCGTCTTCGACAAGTACCTCGACGTGATCGCAAAGAAACTCGGCAAGCCGCTGCCCCTGCGGCTCAACATCTACATGTGGTACGACAAGGACAAGGATGGCTCTCTGGCCTTCAGGAAGGACGGCGAGGGCAAATACGTGAGTCTCCTGGACCCGGCCACGGGAAGGCTCGACAGGCTCGAGGCGCCGGTGTTCGGCTCTGCCGAAAGCCTGGCCTTCTGGAAGCCGGTGCTCGACGAAGTCCGCAAGAAGATCGTGGCCCGAGGCTGGTGGGAGGCCGCCTGCATAGGGGACACCCGCTACGTCGGAGGGCCGGAGCCGGCGACGCTGGCGGTGCTCAAGCAGATCTGGCCGGATGCCCGGATCCTCGCCCAGGAACACGCCTTGTCGAAGAACTTCGGGGAGTTTGCGGTGCCCATCACCACCACGGTCTGGCAAACCGGAAAGCTGCTGCCCCGAGGATACAAGGGGCTCTGGAGCAAGGAACCCTGGATCATGTGCTGCACCTTCGACCGCGATCTGCACAAGGAATCCTTCCCCATGGTCACCTACCGGATGCTCCCGGAAAAGGCGATTATGTGCAATCACCATGGGATCTTCCCCATCGGCGTGGACCTGTGGTGGCTGATCGACGAAAAGGGCCGGCGCCGGGGCGTGGGCACGGGCATGGCCGTGGGCCCCGCGGTCAGTACCTGCGCACTGCTGGCCCCCGGACCGGACGGCGCGGTGGCCTCCGAGCGCTTCGAAATGTTCAGGGAGAGCGCCCAGGTCTGCGAGGCCATCCTCTTCCTGCAGCGCACCCTCGACGAGGGCAAGGTCGCCGGCGCCCTTGCCGCCAGGGTGGACGCCTTGCTCGACGAGCGCGGACGGCAGTTCGTCTACGGCCAGCGCGGCGCCATGCCGCACTGCGCAGGTTTCCCGTACGGCGATCGTCGCGTCTGGCTGTCGCTGCTCGAGGGCCTGGCCAACGGTGACGCCGCGATCTACGCAGCAGCGGACGAGGTTGCCAGGGGCATGGCCGGCAGATAGGAGCAGGGACGCGGCCCCGCGCGAGCGGCCGTGGCGAAACGGACACGGATAGCTGTCGCCGCAGGCCGTTACTTGCCGGTGGCGGCCCCGGGCACGAACACGAGGTTGATCATGTAGTTGTACTTGTCGCGCGCGATCCGCAGCTCCCCCGGCTCGGCGGTGGACTTCCATATCCGGACGGGGTTTGTCTTGCCCGTGGCGGGCTCCTGCATCACCCCCACCTCCTTGAGCGGTTCCCACCGGCCGGAGCCCCAGTTGCCATCGGATCCGGAGCCGCCGAGCAAATAGACTGTACAGGGCTTGAGCACCTTGATCCGGAAGAGATCGTCGACGGGGCCCGGGCCGTACCAGGGGCCAAAGGTACGGGCCTGGCCCTCCAACTCCGCCGGAAACTTCAGGAAGACTGTCTTGGCACCTTTGGCGGTCAGCGCGCCCTTGCGCATGCAGTCCGGGCTTCCGGCGGGGGCCAGGACGAACTCGCCCGTGGCCGTGTGACTCACCAGGACCGCCACCGCCGAATCTGGAGCGACGGACGGCGAGAGGACTTTCGTCGGAGGCTCGGCGGGAACAGGCGTCGCTTTCGGATCGGAGGGCAAAGCGGCCTCCGGTTCTGGCTTCGGCTCGGGCCCCGACGCCGGAGCGGACGTCGGACGTGCTTCGGAGGCCGGGGCCGGTGGGACGGTCCCGGCCGCCGGCTTGATCGGGGTCTGGGGCATGACCGTGGCCGGGGCCGAGGACGGGGACGGGGCCGGGGCTGGAACGCTCCTCGTTCGCAGCACCAAAAGGCCGACCGCGGCAGCCGCCAGGACCAGCACGGCGACCACGGCCATGACGAGCCTGCCGCTCCCACCACTTATGGCCGCCGCCCGCCCCGACGGCATCCGGCGCTCACCGGACCGCCGGGCAGCGGACATCGGCCGGCTACCATGGTCCGGACGCAGTACGGACATGGGCGTGGTGGCCGGAGTCTCGCGTTTCGGCGGGAGCAGCGGCCGGTCCCGAACCGGCTCGGAGACCTCGACCGTGGCGCCGCTGTGTTGTCCAGGAGGAAGCCGCTTGTAGCATTGCGGACAGACCGGCCCGCCGTTGCGCAGGAAGTGCCGGCCCTCGTCGGCCCCGCCGGGAGGGATCATCTTCCCGCAGACGGCGCAGTAGATCAGATCCATGACAGCATGATATCAGGCCGGCGGAATCAAGGCAAAGTCCCTGCTGGCTTACTCCTTCTCAGCCACCAGGGCGTAGAACTGGCCGTAGGCCTCGCGGGCCGAGACCTTCCGGAAGCCGGCCGCGTAGAGCATCCGGCGCGCGGCCTCGCGGCCGATGCGCTCGGCGAGCGGCGGCCCGTGCGGCGTGCGACGGCGCTTCCAGTCGACGACCACCAGCCGCCCGCCGGGCGCGAGCGTGCGGCGGATCCCGGCGAGCACCTTCCCCGGCGATTCGAGCTCGTGGAGCACGTTGGCGAGGAGCGCCCGGTCGGCCGAGGCGGCGGCGAGCGGGATCTTCGCCTCGCCCATCCACACGGCCCGGACGTTCCGGAGCCCGGCGGCCTTCGCGCCCTTCCTCAGCGCGGCGAGCATCGCAGGCGAGACGTCGAGCCCCACGGCCCTGCGGACGCGCCGGGCCGCCGGCAGCAGGAAGTAGCCCGGGCCGCAGCCCACGTCGATGAGCACGTGCCCCGGCTCGAGGCCGAGCAGCTCGAGCGCCGGCCCGACCGGCTGGCGCCGCCGCCGCTCGGGGCTCAGGAGCCTGGCGTGGTCGTGGGCGTCGAACTTGTGGGGCATGGAACTCCCTCCCAACAAATCAGGATTGTGAAACCGCCGATTCACGCCGATGGACGCCGATGACAGCAACGCCAAGACGTTTGGGGCTGCGAGCCCATCGGCGTGAATCGGCGTTCATCGGCGGTTGGATCCGTTGTCGTCGTTCCGCGTCAAGGCCTGCGCATCCTCAGAAGATCGCCTGCTCCCCGATGTTCTTCGCCGTGAGCGCGCGCCAGCGCAAGGCCTCGTCGGCCCGCAGCGTATCGATGGGATTGTAGTCGTCAGTGAGCACGAAGCCGCCGGCCGGCGGCGACCCGATGGTCAGCCGCTCGACCGCCTCGCTCACCGGGTCGACCCCCGAGAAGCCGCCCATGGTCTCGAGCCAGCCTTTGTTGAAGGATATCCTCCGGTCGGAGGCCAGCACCGTGATGGTCTGGACGTCGTCGCCGGGCACGCCGCGGATGGCCCGCACCTCCGGGAAGACCGCCCGGATGGTCGCGTCCAGGCAGGCGTAGCCCTTCCCGACGGGCGAGCCGATGTAGTTGATGGCCAGCACGCCGCCGGGCTTCAGGACCCGCCTGGCCGCCGCGAAGGCCTCGCGGGTGGCCAGGTGGAACGGAAAGACGTCGCCCGAGTAGGTGTCGATCACGCAGAAGTCGTAGCGCTTCCGGCAGGCCTCCAGGTACTGCCGCCCGTCGGCGGCGGTCGCCGGACCCTGGAAGCCGAAGTCCTCGCGGGCCGTGGCGATGATCTCCGGATCCAGATCCACGCAGTCGAGCTGCATGTCGTAGAGCCGGAGCATCGAGGCGGTCATCCCGCCGGCCAGGCCGATGATCAGCGCGCTGGCCTGCGCCGGGTCGTCGACCATGTAGGGCAGCAGCTCCTGGAAGTAGTGGTCGGAGAGCCCCCGCCCTTTGGCGAACCCCGAGCGGGGCACGCCGGTCTGGATGATGCCGTTGACCACGAGCAGCCGGTAGCCGCCCTTGTCGAGCACGGTGATGCGCCCGTGGGCCGAGTCGCGCACCGACTTGATCTCGACGCGCTCGCCGTCCGGGGCGGTGTAGGTCCGGCCCGCCCGCGAGGCCGGCAGCGGCGCGAAGACCAGGAGCGCCGGGGCGGCCAACGCCGCGGCGCCGCGCAGCCGGAGAGCAGAGACGAACCCCACGGCGGCAACGAGCGCCGCGGCCACCGCCGCGATCCGGAAGCCGGCGGCCGTCCCGAACGAGGGGATGAGCCACAGGCCGGTGAGCAGCGTCCCGGCCACGCTGCCGAGCGTCGAGACGGCGTAGACCCCGCCGGCGCGGATGCCCACGCCGCGGCCCTCGACGCCCTCCACATGGCTGCACAAAAGCCGGATGACGAAGGGCCCGGTGACCCCCATCAGGCCCAGCGGCAGCGAGAAGACGATCATCGAGCTGGCCAGCGCCCCTCCCTGGATGCCGAAGGCGTCGTGGCAGGCCTTGAGCACGAACCGCGTGTGCGGGCAGAGCACCACCAGCACCGCGGCGGCAAGCAGCACGCCGTAGAGCAGCCCCGGCCTGGGGCGCCGGTCGGCGGCCCAGCCGCCGGCGAAGTACCCGGCCGAGAGCGAGAGCAGGGTCACGGCGATCATCGCCGCCCACACGGCCAGGCTCCCGCCGTAGGCCACGCCCAGCAATCGCGCGCCGAGGAGCTCGACGGCCATGACCACCGCGCCGATCGCGGCGGCGGTGACCAGCAGCCAGACTGATGCGAGACGGTTCACGCTACGCTTCCTTTCTCCACGCAGCCTACCGGCTGGCGCACTGCGCAGGCGGGGGATCGGGAAGGCAGAAGGAAGAAGGCAGAAGGAAGAAACACGATGGTGGCGACCCGCGATCTTCCCATCTCGTCCTTCTGCCTTCTGCCTTCTGCCTTCTTCCTTCGCCTTCGCCCGCGTCCTCTGCGGTTAGGAATTAACGGCCGCCGGTCCTGGGCGCGTCGAGCCGGATGAGCCCGGTGTAGCTCGAGACCCACAGCCGGCTCCCGTCGGCCGAGGCGCCCAGGAAGAGCGGGAAGAACGCCTCCTTGAGGTAGTAGCGCGGCTTGGCCTCGCCGCCGACGATTTCGCAGAGGTAGTTGCCCTGGGTCTTGTCCTGGTAGCCCTTGCCCTTCTCGCGGAGCTGCTTGAAGAGCCACGATGACGCCGGCGCGGCCGGGACGTCCCCGGCCTTCGCCGCCGTCCAGGCCTTGCCGTCGAAGCGCGCGGCGTCGGCGTCGATTGTGGGGGCGGGTTTGAAACCCGCCCCTACGTCGTTGGAGACGAGTTGCACCGGCAGGAGCCCGAGCGGAGGCATGCCGCCGGCCACCAGGATCTCCCCATCGGCGCCCCTGACGATCCGGTCGATCTTGCGCTCCTTGAGCGTCACCTGGGGCTCGAACCGCCCGGTCTCGGTGTCGAGCCGGGCGACGAGGCCGCGGTCCGAGCCGACGTAGACGTAGCGCCCGTCGTCGAGGAGCGCGGTGGCGCGCCAGTACCAGCGGAATTCGGGCGAGACCAGCCGCTTCCAGCTCCCGGCGGCCTCGTCGAAGAAGGCCACGCTGCCGCCCGTCACCGCCCAGTGCGTCCCGCCCGAGAGGAAGACGCCCAGCACCAGGTCGTGGCCCACGGCCTCCCAGAGCTGGTCCTTCAGGGACGAGCCGATGGCGGTGAGCTGGCCCGTGGAGATGTTGAGCACCAGGGGCTGCTCGCCCTGGAGCTCGAGCTGCTCCGGGCGGTGCTCGAACTTCGCTGTCCAAGCCTCATCGGCCTTGGCGCGCGAGGCCACCCGATCGAGGCACGGCCAGTAGCCGCCGAAGTACTGCCGGGGCACCAGCCGGGTCACGGCGAAGATCCGGGTGGCCCCCACGGAGAGCGCCTCCACCGACTGCGGGACGACGGCGTCCATCCCGTGGCAGCCGTCCTGCCCGCAGATCAGGCGCTCCTCGAGCTCGGCGAGCGCCAGGGGCATCGACTCCCACTTGCCGGCCTTCCCGTCGTAGCGGTTGAGGCAGAAGCCGCCGGTCTGGAACTCCTGGCGTTTGGTGGTGGTCATGCCCGGGTGGGCGCTCTTGGCCGCGTACTTGCCCTGCAGGGTGACGGCCCAGACCGCGCCGTCATCGGCGAGCGACAGGCAGGCGACCGGCTCGGCCGGCCGGCCGTCGATCTCCGCCCAGGTCTGCCACTGCCGGGCGGCCAGGTCGAAGCGCGCCAGGCCGCCGCCGGTCGGCGCGGCGTCGCCCGCGCCGGGCACCGGCTCGGAGCCGATCCAGGCCGCGCCGTCGGTGAGCACCAGCTGCGCGTAGCGGCCGCGGACCTCGGCAGGCGGCTCGAAGGTCCCGGCCTTGCCGGTCGCCGGGTCGTACTCTCCGAGGCCCTTGGGCGTCAGGAACCAGAGCTTGCCGCCACTGGCGGTCTGGGCGTAGCCGTTCTCGGCGACCTTGGTCCACTTGCCGGCCCCCAGGTCCAGTTCGTAGATGTCGCCGAATGAGCCGACGTAGAGCCGACCGCCGACCAGCACCGGATCGGTGACGAAGTGGGCCGTGCGCCGCTCCCAATGCGGCGGCCAGATGCCGGCCTCCACCGCCTTGGCGAAGCGCGCGGCGGTGGGCATCGCGGGGAACTCCGTCCTGCGGTCCTTGTCCGCCCCCCCGGCGCAGAAGGTTCCGGTGTCGGCCAGGAAGTAGAAGTCATCCGCTGCCGGCGAGAAGGCGCGGACGAACCTGCTGCCGGCGGCGATCCGGCTGTTCTGAATCCTGTCGCCGCCGACGGGCAGCACCGACACTCCCTTGCGATGCACGATCCAAAGCCGGGCGCCGTCGCTGACCAGTTGATGGACGAGCCCGTCCGGCAGACCCTCGGCCCGGCCGTAGCTCTTCGCCAGCTTCTTCGCGGCCAGGTCGAACTGGAGCAGCTCGTTGTCGGCGGCGACCCACAGGAACTTCCCGTCGCGGGTCCAGGCGGTGAACTGGCGCTTGAAGTCCCAGGGCCGGCCGGCGACCTCGGCGGCGCCCTTCAGGTCCGGCGGAGTCGCGGCGTTGATGGTGGCCGGGAGCACCACGCAGGCCAGGCAGCGCATCCGCCGCCAGAACTCGTGGCCGGCGTTGACCCGCTCGTCGACGTAGCCCAGCACGCGCAGATTGTCGCCCTCGGCGACGCCGTGGATGTCGGCGGTCTGGCCGTGCATCACCGAGCCGAGGCTCCTGCCGCGCTCGTCCATGACCAGCGCATAGGTCTTGCCGCCGGGGACCGCGAAGGTCGCGGCCGCCGGCACGCCCAGCTCCCGCCTGGTCACGGTCACTTTGCCGGTGAACCGCACTGCGCCGGCCGGAGGCTCCGCCGACTCGCCGGCCAGAGCCCGGGATGGCGCGCCGAGCGGGAGCGCCAGCCCAGCCAGCACCGCCAGGAGCCCAAGAAACGCAGCGAATGCGGATCGTTTCATTTCGATGTCCTCCGAAACCGATGCATCGCCCTTCGCAGCTGCGCGGGAGCGCGGGCCATTCTAGGCAGCCGGGGCGAGAGGGGCAAGGGCCTTCGCGGCGGGCGAAGCGCAGCGGAGCGAGGCCGTTGCCTCTCCGCCTAACGCATCATTCACCCGCGGGGGCCATCCGGCGACTACCGCTCCAGCGCGATGCGCTGAAGGGCTTGCGCCTCGGCGGGGGGCAGATCCGCGAGCACCACCCCGTTCGGGGCGATCCGGGACGGGAGCCCCACCGGCGAGGCGCCGGTCAACGCCCGGAAGAAGACGCAGGCCGCGAGGTAGCTTCCGGCGGGGGATGCGTGTCCGCCGTCCGGATCGTAGAGCTCGATCCCGGGATGGGCTGCGCGCGCACGCCGCCAGGCCGCGCCGACCGGCACGAGGAGCGCGCCGCGCTCGCCGGAGAGCCGCGAGAAAGCCGCGTCGATCTCGGCCTGGTCGCTCTCCGGAGCGTCCTTCCTCTTCCAGGTGGCGTAGAGCAGGGCGCGGGCGCCCGAGCTCCGGACGAGCGGCTCGAGCCCGGCGTAGCCTGCGGAGAGCGCCTCGTATCCGTCGAAGGGGTGGGTCTTCTGCTGGAGCACCACGTAGTCCCAGGGGTGGCAGGCCAGGTTCATCCGCGTGCCGCCCTCCTCGGCGTGCCAGGCCAGGTCCCGGCCGCCGGCGGTGCACATCCAGGCCTGGCACTCCTCGCGCCCGGCCGCGGAGTCGATCATCTCGCGCACCTGGTAGGGCAGACCGTTGAAGTAGGTGTGGCTGTTGCCGATGAAGAGGATCTTCATTGCGGTCAGTTCCGGTGCGGGTCTTTCGTACCGCCGCGTTGGCGGGGCAGAGCGTTCGCCGAAGGCAGTCTAGCACAAAGCGGCGGCATTGCCAGCCAATGGAGCCGGCGGCGATGAGCCTCGCGCCGCCACCTGTTTTCAGGAAATCCTACGAGGGCCCAGGTGGAGATGGAGTCCTACCATTCGTCCGTCCGGAACGGCGAGGCCGGCAGCCCGTCGCGGTTGTAGAGGTTCGCCCCGGCCGGGTCCTGGATGTAGGCGTAGCGCACCGCGACGGGGGCCTTAACCTCGGGCGAAGAGATTACGACGGTCTTGCCGTCGGCGACCGCGTCGGCCCAGACCCACTTCTTGTCCTCCCCGGCGATCGCGAACCACTTGAGCTTGCCGGCCTTGTCTTCAACGACCGGCTCGCGGCCCTTCTTGAGTCCGACCATCAGCCCGCTTTCAGCGTATTCGAAGGAGAGGCGAATCTTGTCGCCCTCGACTTTCATCTCCTTGTAGATCGGACCGCTGGGGACCACGTCCTTGCAGCCGTAATCGCGGGCCAGCGCCCAGCGGGCCAGGCGGTCGCCGACGTCGAACTTGTTGGTCGGGTGCAGTCCGGTGTGGCCGGTGTCGATGATCACGGCCATGCCGGTGTTGGGCATGTTCATGCACCGGAGCTGGGCGTCGCGGACGTTGGTCCAGCCGTTGCCGCCGGCAGGCGTGTTGGGGAACTCCTTGAGCGTCAGGTCGGCGATCTGGACGTAGTAGAACGGGAAGTCGCCCTGGTTCCACGCTTTGCGCCAACCCTCGACCAGTAGCTTCTGCTTGGCGGCGTAGTGCGGGTCGCCCCCCTTGCGCCAGGCGTCGGACTCGCCCTGGTACCAGATCACGCCCTTGATCGACAAAGGGGTGAGCGGGTGGACCATGCCGCGGTAGAGGCAGCAGGGCTCGGCCGCCCACCACCAGCACGGGGCCGGGCCGGGGTCCATCGCGCCGCCGTCGATCGGCTCGATCACGGACTTGTCCGGACCCCACTTGACGACCAGCTTGGACGGGAAGGGCAGCCGCTTGCCGGTCTCGTCGACCAGCTGCCCCTTCTTCAGGGCCGCCGTGGCCATCGGCAGCCAGCGCTCCCACGCCTCCAGTGACTTGTAGGATACGCTGGGGGCCGGCGGGTCCTTGACCCCGTCGCTGTTGGGCAGCTTGCCGTCCTTGACCGCCTGCCGGGCCCTGGTCAGCCACTGGGCCATCTGCTCGTGCCTCTTGAGGTACTGCTGGACCAAGCCGGCCGTGCCCGCGACCGTGTTCTTGCAGCGGTTGTCGTAGGGATAGGCCGCCGCGGCCTCCGGCGGGAACCACATGTGCATGTTCGTCCCGCCGCGGCTGGAGTTGATCAGGCCGATGGGCACGCCGGTCCTGGCGTGCACCTCGCGGGCGAAGTAGTAGCCGACGGCGGTGAAGTCGCCGGCGGTCTTCGGCGAGCAGACCTGCCAGGGCTGCGATACCGGCGTGTTGTACTCCTCGAAGAACGAAGGCGCGACCTGGTTGACCCACATGTGCCGGATCTTCGGCAGGTCGGCCGACTTGAGATCGTCAGCGAAGCCCTCGCAGCCCTTCAGGCGCATTCCCATGTTGGACTGCCCGCTGCAGATCCACACGTCGCCGACGATGACGTCCTTGATCGTGACGGTGTTCTTGGCTGTCACTGTCAACTCAAGGTTCTCGCCCTTGGCCAGCGCCGGCAGCTCTAACGACCAGCGCCCGTCGGCGCCGGCCTTGGCCTGCCCTGAGCGTGTCGAAGGGGTCGAGGCCGACTTCTCCGCCTGCCCTGAGCCTGTCGAAGGGGCCAGCGTCGCCTTGACCTCCTCGCCGGGGTCGGCCCAGCCCCACACCCGGATCGGCTTGTCGCGCTGGACGACCATGTGATCGGCGAAGAGAGGGTTGAGCCGCACGTCGGCGCGGGTCGTGCCCCCAAGGGCAGCCAGGCACGCGGCCAGCGCGAGCGCGATTCTTGCCGTCTTCATGATGCTCCTGCTCCCTTCACTTCGCCGCCTGGTAGCAGACCAGCCGGCCGTCCTGCGTGGCGACGTACAGCCGGTCGCCGGACGCGGACATGCCGAAGGTGGCCGGGAAGCCATCGAAGGGAACGGCGCCAACCACCTTCCCGTCCTCGCGCGAGAGCACCTGCAGTTCCGGCTTCCGGTCCTCGCGCTGGTAGCGCACCGCGCAGTAGACGCGCTGCGGCGTCAGGAGAATGTCCTCGACCAGCATGCTCCTGGATTCGATCTTCCACAGGGGCTTCTTCGGGTCGGTCGTCACCGCCGTCAGGGAGGTGCCCACCTGCTTGAGGTCCCGCCAGTCCCGCTCACCGTAGCCGCAGTTGAAGGCCACGGCCAGGGAGTCATCGAAGGCCAGTACCTGCCCCTCCGCCCGGCCGTCCTTCAGCTTCGGGTAGTAGTTCTCGGCGAACTGCCGGGGAAGGCTGATGCCCTTGAGCAGGCGGTCGGCGAGGTCGCCGGGCGGATTCGCCAGCCGTCGGCTTGCGGTGAGCTTGTCGAATCCGCCTGCCGGACCATTACCGGACGGTCCGGCGGCCGGCTCGCCGGTCTCCGGTTTGAAGACCAGCTGCCGGGGTTTGTCGCCCAGCGTACAGCAGACCGCCCCGAGACCGCCCTCGACGCGCACGTTCTGGTCCAGGTTCGAGCCGTCGAAATAGGCCTGAATGTGGGGACTGGCCAGGCCCTCGCAGCAGCCGATGTAGCGCTCGCTGTCGAAGGCCAGCCGCTTCCAGAGAAGCGCGCCGGTCCTGGCGTCCAGGCAGTAGACCCAGCCGTCCCGGGCCGCGAAGAGGCACAGCCCGTTGTGGATCGCCGGCGTATAGTCCGCCCGGCTGCCGATGTGGAAGATCCACCGGATCTCGCCGTTGGCCGCGTCCACGGCCACGATGCGCTGGCCCCCGATGTCCGAGACGATGGCCAGCCCGTAGGCCAGCGCCGCCTGGGTCAGCCCTATGTGCCGGCCGTTCAGCTCGCCGAAGGTCCGGCCGCCCAGCCCGATCCGGACGTCCCAGGCCCTGACCAACTTGTCGCCGAGCATCGCCTTGACGGAGTTGCCCATCCCGCCGCCGCACCGGAAGCCCGGCCAGTCGCCTTCTCTGACCGGCTCCGCGGACCCGGCCCCTCCGAACCGCTGCAGGACCTGCGCGGCCGGTCCAGGCGGCGAGGGCGGCCGCGGGGCAACGCACGCGTCGCAGTTGATCCAGGCGTTCTTGCGGCTGGGCATGACGAAGAACATGGCCAGGCCGTTGCCGGGCACCTGATTCAGGCCGCAGGGCCCGCCGGTCATGCCGCAGCCGGTGGGCTCGAACGTCTTCTTGTCGATCCAGTACCAGGCGGTGACCCAGTAGTCGCCCAGACTGCCCCGGAAGGCGCCGCAGGCCATGTTGCAGCCCTCGCTCAGGTTCGGAACGGCCTTCTCCGCCCCAGCCTTGCCGGTGGCGAGGTCCAGCCTGCTAAGATGGCAGGCATTGTCCGGGTTCTTCTTCGGGCGGCGGAGCAGCAGCAGCGTGTCGCCGTCGGCAGCGTACCGGTAATCGCCGCGGTCGACGCAGGGCCGGGCCCAGTTCCACAGGACCTTGCCGGAGTTCCGGTCCACAGCGGAGACCTTGCGGTCCGTGAAGATCAGCAGGTGCCGGCCCGCCACGATCAGCCCGCTGTACTTTTCCGGATCGGGCAGACCCTCCATCGACAGCTTCTGCACCTGGCCGTCCGTCAGCCTGCCGACATGCAGGGCCAGCGTCTTGCCCTCGCCGGAGCAGAATAGGATGGAATCTTTTTCCACGGCATACGGCGCGCCGCGCATGAGCGGGAACTGCATCCTTGGACCGGCCAGCCTGGGCAGCGTCAGCAGCAGCCTGCCGTCCTCGGCGGAAAACACCCTGTTGCAGGCGACGACATACTTGTCTCCGTGGACCTCGATCTTTCCGCCGGCGCCCTTGTCCAGGAGGACGAAGCGCTGCTGGCCGGTCGCGGCGTCGAGGCACACCAGCCTGCCGTCGGCCATGGCCGCGAAGAGACGGCCGCGACCATCGGCCGCCAGGTTCCAGTTCGGCGCACGCTCGTCGGCCATCCAGCCGGCGTTCCAACCGACCGGCTCCTCCTGGGTCCAGAGCATCCGCCCGTTGTAGGCATCGCGGGCGAAGAGCTGCGAGCGGCCGTCCTTCCAGCGCTCGCCCTCGACCTCCATCCACTCCCGGTAGAAGAGGCGACCGCCCCCGGAGGTGATGCCCGTGAAGCACCCCATCTTGTGGTCGTTGGGTTCGGCGCTCCACTTCCGCGTCAGCTGGGGCCGCCATTCGACCGGCGGCACGGGTTTGCGGAAGACCGCTCCGAACGGCGGGGCGGACAGCTTCTCCATCTTGAGCCCGGCCGCCTCGTCGGCGAAGCCCGCCGGCGCGTTCCGGAATGCGACGCAGCCGTTGGGCACCAGTATCGGACCGATGTCCGCCAATCTGGCCGAGCCCAGAGCCCCGGCGTCCTCGACCACGATCAGGTTGAACAGATCCGCGTCGTAATGCGCCGGGTCGAATGCCGCCTGCCGCACCCCGACATCCTCGCGCTCCTGGCAATCCTGGGCCGCCACCTCGGCGCCCAGCTTGGCGGCCAGCGCGCGGTCCACCGTCAGAACCTGGACGTAGAACCGCTTCTTCGACGCGAGCGCGCGGGCCAGGCCGACGTCCCTGGCGCCGATCACCAGGCACAGGCCGCCCCTGACGCCGGTCTTGTCGACCAGGGCCTGCGGCGAGCCCGCCGAACCCGCGACGGCGTCGCCTCCCGCCTCGACTGCCCGGGACGGGCTCATGCCCGACAGGAGCAGAAACATCGATCCGAGGATCAGCGTTTTCGCTTTCATCTCCTGGCTCCTTCGCCCGCTGCTCTCTACTTGTCGGCGATCGCCCGCGCCACCTCGCCGGCGGTGGCATAGAGCTCGCTGTCGCGCTGGAACGAGCCCTCGGCGTATTCCTCCAGATCGAGATTCAACCTGGTGATCTTCGGGTCGGGGTCGGTGTCCTTGAGACACGCCACCATCGTCCTGGCCCGGTCGTCCAGCACCTTGTTGGCCCGGGCCTCCAGGTCACCGGAGAGCTTCCCGGCCTCCAGGGCCTTCTGGATGAAGACCATGGCTTCGCAGAGTTGGATGCCCTCGCGCATGGCCTCGAACTTCTGGGATCCTACGGGACCGTCGTCGCCGGCACCGAGAATGGCCCGGATGCTGTTGTTGGGCCCCTGGGCGGCCCACGACCACAGGCCGGGCTGCCAGCCGCCCTTGCGCGGCCGGGCCGGGAACATGTCCGCGCCGACCATGTCCAGTCCGTCGTGGCCCTTGAGGATCATCTCCTCGTGCTTGCTGCGGTATGTCCAGAGCGAGGACCCGTCACGGATTTGCAGCCGGCCCTGGGAGCAGTAGGCGGTGGCCGGGTCGAACTTGCCGGCGTACTTCCGCGGGTACGGCCCGGAGGTCCACTGCACGTAGGCATCCCAGGTGCCTTCCCGCCAGACAGTGGACTGGACGAAGATCGGCACGGTCACGCCCTTCTGCGAAGTCGGCATGACCTTCGGATCGGCGTGATCCACGTCCGTCCAGCGGTGCCCGGGCCAGAGCTCCTGGACCATGTCCACCAGCCTGGGGTTGACCATCAGTCCGCAGTAGTTGATCCAGTTGCAGCCGGCGACGTCGGTCCAGCCCCGCTTGTCGAGCCGGGCGCGCAACTCGTCGAAGAACGGCTTCCAGAACTTGCGGTCCTCCTCCGAGCCCAGCGCGGGGCAGATCGGCAGCTCGGAGACCTCCCCGGTGGCCGGATCCTTGACCAGCACCGGCCGCTGCGGGTGGTCGCCCTTGGGTCGGTCGCCCGGGCCGTGCCAGATGTTGATCCGCATCGGGAAGGGCTTGCCGATCTTCTTCTCGATCAGGTCGCAGTACCTGTCGAACACGGCGAAGTCGTACTTGTAGCTGCCGTCCGCCTGCCTGACCCACTTGATCATCGTGTCCTGGTTGTCCTGGATCGGATAGCCCATGGTCACGGTGAGGTTCACCTGGCGGCTGCCCAGCTCGGCCATCAGCTCCATCGACCTGCCCATCAGCTCGAAGTGCTTATCCGACCAGAGCTCGAACTTCAGGCCCGCGTCCCGGTAATGCCTGGCCAGGGCCTCGGGGTTCATCCAGCCGAGCGTGCGCACCCGGAAGTCCTTGGGATCGGGCATCGCCCAGTCGTGGACCTTGAGCCTGACCGGCACCTGCACCGGAGAAGGCGAAAGCCCCTCGGCCTCGATGGAGAGCGTGCCCCGGTAATCTCCCGCGGCAGCCCCGGCCGGCACCCGCACCGTCACCCAGACCGGGACGGTCGCCACCTTGCCGCCGCGCTCCGGTTTCCACCATTGGTAGGCGAACTTCTCCGGCATCGGCACCTCCGCCGGAACCTGCTCCAGAAGACGGTCGAACCTGCCGCTCTTCTGATCGGCCGCCCAGCTGCGCAGCATCTCTTTGCCGGACCACCACACCAGGTCGGCGAAGCGGACCGAACAGCTGGCGGCCGGGATGGTTCGCCCGGCCTCTCCGCTCAGGGCCAGGTCGCCCATCGTCGCTTTGAGGCCCTTGATGGCGGCGTTGTCGCGGGTCACCACCACGAACCCGGACGAGACGCCGTTGCGCGTGCCGAGCAGCTCGATCGGCTTGAGCGCCTTCATCTCCGGATTGATGCCGGAATAGTCGCCGATCGACACCGTCTGCCAGCGCGGGCAGTTCCAGACCTGAACCGGACCGGGAGCCGCGCCAACGGACGGAGCCGGCTCGGCCCCGACCGCCACCGCAAAAGCTCCGATCGCCAGGATGCTCGATTGCAGGATCTTCATGGCGCTCCCCCCAAACACCACAGTCCCGGGCTCACTCGCCGCCGAACCTGAGGCGCGTCGGCACGCACACCCGCACCGGCTCGCCGGTCCGGCCGGCGCGGCGCTCGCCGAGCAGGGCCAGGGCCCGTTCGACCATGCTCGACGCCTTCCAGACGATCGCCGGCGACGGGCGCTCTTCGCCGAACAGCGGCAGATAGCCGACGGAGTGGTGCTCCTCGACCATCCAGCCCACGGCCCTGAGGTCCACCTCGGGCTCGACGTCCATCTCCCGGCAGGCCCGGCGGAGCACGGCCATGGCTCCGGCGCTGAAGGCCAGTACGCCGTCGGGGCGCTCGGCGCGGCCGAGCAGTTCAAGCGCCCTGGCCAGCGCGCCCGGGCCTTCCACCTCGACGCGAGTGGAGGCGTCGAAGTACATGCCGGCCCCGGCCAGGGCCGCGCACGCCCCGGCGTAACGCTCGCGACTGTGGTAGTACCGACCGAGCGCGCCGTACCAGGCTATCCGGCGGCAGCCGGAGTCGATCAGGTGCCTGGCCGCCAGGAAGCCTCCGCGGTAGTTGTCCTGCACCACCGAGTCGACGGCCGCCTCCTCGAAACAGCTGTTGACCATGACGACGGGCAGCCCGGAGCGGCGGACCGTGTCCAGGAGCACTCGGTCCATGGTGTCGAGGGCGACGCCCCATGCCTGGCCGGCCTTCAGCTGCGCGAGCAGGGCCGACGGCTCCTGCCCGGCAGAGTGAAGGCCCAGCGCCGAGCTGCCCAGCCGCGACATGGCCCCCTGGAAGCCGTTGAGGAGAGCCAGGTTGGTTGGCTGGGAGTCGGTCTGTCCGACCTGCTCTTCGGTTATGTAGGCGATCGGGCGGCTGCCTACATCATCGGTGCGGCGCGGAGCAACGCGAAAGCCGCGTCTGGCTTTCGAGACCAGCAGCCCTTCGCTCTCCAGGACTTTCAGGCCGCGGCGCACGGTCTCGGCGGAGATCCCGTGGGTCTGGGAGAGCTCGCGCACCGGAGGAAGGAACCGCCCGGCGCCATACGTGCCGGCGACGATCGCCTCGCGCATGGCGCCGACTACCTGGGCGATGCCTCTACCTTGCTCGGCTGCATCCACTGCCATGCTGTAACCCTTTCATTGCCGCGTGGTGACCCACGTCTGCCTTTTAGTGCCTATACACCGACAGACGGACTCTGTCACCTGAAATCTCGTCGCATTATGAGGACACTGGTATCAGAGTCCCATGGCGGCACTAACCACATACATTTCCATATTTTACGTACACAGAACGTACTTCTCGGCGTCCTTGACTTCTTTCACGCCGGTAAGCGCCAGCCTCTCCTCAGTCCTGTTGTCCAGCCGCACCTGCACGACCCGGCCATCGGCCGTGTCGCCGTCGTAGAGGTATGTCGGCTTTCGAGTTTCAACCCGCTGAAACAGGCCGCTTATCGACTTAGCCGTCGTGGCGATATTCGGTGCTTCCGAGGTGGCCACAGAGTTCCGGCGCATGACCATGGCCCACATCCTACTCCGAAGATGGCGAGTTTCCAGACGGTTCACCCCATCGTCCAGTCCCATCTCCAGCGGCAATCACTTAATTGCATCACATGGCTGCGTCGTGATCCAATTAATGGCTCTATGATCCAATTCGCTCCCATTCTGCGTCCCGTCCCCGCCCGAGGCTGCGAAGCTTGCGCTTGCGCCGAAGGTCCGCCAGCGCCCGCCGGAGCGTCGGGTACGAGATGCCGGGGCACGCCCGTTGGAGATCCGCGAACTTGAAACGCGGAGGGAGACGATGGATGGTGTTCTGCACCATCTCCCGCTTGGCCCCGCGTGCCGACGTGATGTTTCCTACGCGGGACTCGAACTCGCCATATGCGGCGGCAAGCGTGCCCAGGAAATACTCCCACCACGGTCTCAAGTCATGCTGCCCTTCATGCCATCCCTGCGAGCTCTTATGCAAGGACTCATAGTAGGTTTCCTTGCTCTCCTCGACGATGCGTTCCAGGCTGATGTATCGCCCCACCTCGTAGCCGCTCTGATAGAGGAGCAGCAAAGTCAGCAGGCGTCCCACCCGCCCGTTCCCATCCATGAATGGATGAATGCACTCGAAGTCCAGGATGAAGCTGGCGGTCAACAGCAACGGGTCGGCCTTGCTCTCAGCCAAAGCCTGCAGGAACTGCCGCACCAAGCCGTCCACAAAGGACGGAGTGCCGGCCGCGGAAACGGGTCTGAAGCGCACGACCTGCCGCCCGTCAGGACGAACTTCCAGTATCGCATTATCCCTGGGCTTCCACCCGCCGCCCTGCTCGCCAGTGTAGCGGTGCATCGACCGGTGCCAACCCCGGATGAGTTCGGGCGAGAGCCGCAAGCTTGCGTGGTTGGCGTGGATGGCCCCGAGCACATCCCGGTAGCCGGCGACCTCTTGCTCCGAGCGATCCCGGGGCTTGGCCTTCTTGTCGACCAGAGGCGCAATGCGGTCCTCAGGGACGACGATGCCCTCGATCCGGTTGGACGACTCGGCGCTCTGGATCATGGCCGTACGACGCAGCGTCTCGAGCACCTCGGGCGACTGCTCCGCGTACAACCTCTGTCTGCCGCGGAACTCGCCCAGGAGGCGCATGGCCATCGCCATCGAGTGAGAAACGGCCGTGTCAAAGAGATATCCGTGCTCGAAAGATCTCATCTCAACGCTCCTGGATTCGAGGACATTTTCGCTTCTTGTTGGCCACAGTCAAGGGCCTTGGCAGTCACGGAAGACAGCGGCAAGCAGCCCTCTTGAGGTGCCAGATGGGCATCTCAAGTCGTCAAACTCCTTGCTCTCGTGGCCCAGGAGCGCCTGGACGTGGCGCAGGTCGGCCCCGCCCTGAAGCAGGTGGCAGGCGAAGGTGTGCCGGAGCAAGTGCGGGTGCAGGTGCCGCGGGAAGCTCCGGTTGGCCCGATCGAAGATCGAGCCCAGCATCGTGATGCTCATCCGCGCCTTGCCGCTGCGGTCTCGGAAGACGGGGGTGTCAGGGCGACGACTGCCAGTCATCAGGCTCAAGACCTCGCGCTGCCGGAAAGAACCCCGGGACGGGCCCGATCGACCCAGGTAGGGGCGACCCGGCGGGTCGCCCCCACGGGGTGGTCGATTCCGGCTGCGGAATCGCTTTCCAACCACCCTCCTACGGGCGTCAGCCCCGAGTTCATGTCCAGGGCGCCGGTGAAGACCCTGGCCGGCGCGTCGCCCTCGTAGTCCACGCAGGCCACGCCGCCCAGCCAGGTCTTCTGGCCCCGGCCCCCGAGCCGCGAATAGTTGGAGTAGCCGGCGAGGTACAGCCGCCGGCCGTCCGGGCTGAAGGCCGCGCTGTACGGACAGCAGCGGGTGTCGACGTGCAGGTTGCCGTCCCAGGGCTTGCCCTTGCGGACGTCGAGCCAGGTCCGCGGCCCGGAGAGCTCCATGCCGCCCGAGGAACCGTCGGTGGCCAGCCGGCTCAGGCACAGCTTGACCAGCGCCAGGCGGCCCGCCTGCCCTGAGCCCGTCGAAGGTCGCACGGCCATGGCGAAGGCGCCGGCCAGGGCGAACTGCTTGGTGTTGACTCCCCCGCCAGGACGTCCTCGGTCCACGCCGAGCCGGCGCCTCCCACCGAGACCCGCTTCTTCGGCTCCCAGAAGAGGCTCTTCTCGTAGCGCGGGGCGAGCCCCAGGGACACGCGGACGACGACCGCGTCCTTGTCGTCCACGTACTCGCCGCGGTCGTCCTTGCCGTCCCAGACCAGGGTCTGCTCGCGGGAGTCCTTCTGGAACGGCGCCGGCGCGTTCGCGCCCAGCACACCGCTGGCCAGGTGCCGGAGGATCCGCCCTCCGCCGTCCTCGATGGCCACGGTGGCGTCGCAGAGGCCCTTGCTTGCGAACCGGATCGTGACCCGGTCGCCATCGCGGGTCACGACCGGCTTCCGGGCGAACTCGAAGACCTGTTCGGGCTTGACCCGCAGCTCGGCGGGGATCTTCCCCGCGGCCCCGGGAGCCTCCGGCTCCGCGCCGGGAGAGACGACCGGAGCGACGGTCGCGGCCAGGACGAAGAAGGCCGACAACGCTCGAAGCGGCGTTCCGGTCATCGCCATGGCAGCTCCTTCTCGAAGCCCCGGCCGTCCGGGATCACTGCCACATCGACCGGTCCGGCCTGGTCTCGGCCCCGGTCACCCTGATGCGCGCACGACTGGGACCGCCCGGGAAGCGCCCGACCGAGCACATCGCGTGCATCAGGACCTGGGCGGTCAAACGCTCGCGGACCTGCGCGCAGGCCGCGTCGGCGTAGAGGTTCCGGAGCTCGAGCGGGTCGTCGGCCAGGCGGTAGAGCTCGCCGGATATGCTCCCCGGATCGGGCATGGCCTCGCCGAGCCGCCCGGGCAGATGGAGGATCAGCTTCCACTCGGCGGTCCGGTACATGACCGCCGGGGCGCGCTGGTACTCCTCGTAGCCGCGGCCGTGCATCTCGGCGAAGGAACCGGGGCGGACGACGTCCGAGAGCAGGCTCAGCCCCGGGAGGCTCTCCGGGACCTCGACCCCGGCGGCGTCGAGCAGCGTGGGCACGACGTCCACGAGCTCGGCCGGCCGGTCGTCGACCATCCCGCGGCGATCGACGCCGGGTCCGGCGACGACGAGCGGCACGCGCACGCTGCCCTCGTATAGGCAGTACTTCGACACCCGGCCGCGGTCGCCGAGCATGTCGCCGTGGTCGGAGGTGAAGAGCACGAAGGTGTTATCGAGCTCCCCGAGCGCCTCGAGCCGGTCGAGCACCCGGCCGAAGCAGCTGTCCACGTAGCTGCAGAGCGCCGCGTAGCGCAGCCGCGCGCGCCGGCGCTCGTCGCCCGAAAGCTGCGGCCAGATCTCGCCCAGGCGGGCGCAGGAGGCGTGCCCTCCGGGGGCCGGCTCCGGCGGCGGGTTGTCCGGGAACTGCCCGAGGTCGTAGAGCTCCTCGAAGCCCGGCGGCACGAAGAGCGGCACGTGCGGGTAGTCGAGGCTCAGGTACATGAAGAAGGGCCGCCCCGGGTCCCGCCCGCCATCCAGGAAGGCGAGCGCCTGCCCGGTGAGCCAGGTCTCCGCGTGCTGCTCCGGGGCGGCCTCGCTGGTCCCCCCGACATAGCCGGGCACGCTCTCGCCGCCGGGGCCGCCCTTGCCGTGTTCCTCCGACACCCGCTTGTGCCAATCGGGCCGGTCCTCGGCCATGTAGAGGCTATCCGGCTCGCGGTTGCCGGCCGCGGCGGCGCCGCGGAGCGCGCGGACCTCGAAGCCCCGGCGCGAGCCCTCGACCGGCACGCCGGGCATGATCCGCTCGCCGATGTACCAGTGGGTCTTGCCGAAGCCGGCCGCCTGGTAGCCCGCGTCGGCCAGGCGCCGGGCCAGCGTCGGCACGGGCAGCTCCGCGTCGCGGGCGACCATCTGGGTGTTGTGCTTCACGCCGCACTGGAAGCCGTAGAGCCCGGTCATCATCGAGTAGCGGCTGGGCACGCACATGGGCACGTTGCAGACCGCCTGGCTGAAGCGCACGCCGCGCGCGGCGAGCCGGTCGAGGGCCGGCGTCCGGTAGACCGGGTCCGCCGCGCCCAGCGCGTCGTGGCGCTGCTGGTCGGTCTGCAGGAAGAGGATGTTGGGGCGTTTGGCCATGGCAAGAAGTCCTCCGCGATCTTCGAGGCTGTCGGATGGCTCGGCGGCATCAGTGGCTCACGAACCAACGGTAACACGCAACACGCAACAGGCAACAAGCAACATGCAATGAAATTGCGGAAAGAGCCGATCTCTCTCTTGTTGCCTGTTGGCTCGCCTATCATTCACCATTGAATTGCATCCTTGATCTGCTCTGCGTGTTGCGTGTTGAATGTTGGGTGTTGCATGTTCGCGCTTCCGCCGGGGCGACCCCGGACTTTTCCCACTGGCTGCTAGTCGATCCCCGCCGTCTCCGCCGCCGCGAAGGTCTTGGCCAGGCGCAGCAGGCGGACGTTGACCAAGTCGGCCACGTAGATGTGGTCGTCGCTGGCGTCGACGCTGTTCGGGTACGCCATGGGAATGCCCTTGGTGGGCACCAGGTCCCCGGGCAGGCCGCCGGTCGAGTCCCGGTTGCCGTAGGTGCCGAAGGAGAGCACCGGGTTGCCCTCGTTGTCGATGACCGAGACCGTCTGGGACAGCGAGGTCGGGTAGTAGATCCGACCGTAGCCGTCCACCCCGAAGCGCGCGGAGCGCCTGAACTTGCCGTCCCCGAACGCGCCGAAGTGCACGTCGTAGACCTTGGCCGGCCCCTTGGGCTGGGTCGGGAAGAGGTCCCCCTGCGCGAGCGAACCGGTGGGCGCGTACTTGTGGATCCGGAGCATGTTCCCGGCGAAGAGCTTATCGGCGGCGAAGCCCTCGGGGATGTTGTCGGGCTTGCCGTCGTAAGAGCCGAGATAGAGGTTGCCCTTCGGATCGAAGCGCGCGCCCCCGGCGGTACTGGGAGGGCCGAAGGCGGTCAGCTCCATGGCCTGCCAGGGGACGTGCTCGTAGTCGCCCTTGAAGAAGAGCAGGCGGGCTGCGAAGTCCCATTTCCCCCGGTCCAGGCCGCCCAGCGCCGCGAACTGCCCGTTGGGGGCCACATCCATGCCGTAGTCCTCGTTTCCGTAGGAGATGACCCAGTTCCAGATCACCGGCTCGGTGAGCACGTGGTCGGCCTTGCCGAATGGCGCGGGCGTCAGATACTCCCCGTCGAGCCGATAGCGGGCGATTCCCTGTTTCTGGGAGCTGTTCTTGGCCAGGCCCGGATCCCGGCCCCGCATCCGGCCATAGAGATACCGGTGCCGCGTATCGATCGCGAAGCTCGAGATATCCAGGGGCCAATCCTTGGCCAGGTAGCAGAGCTCGAGCTTCGGCTTGCTCCAGTCGGTCAGCCGGAAGAGCCCATGGTACCCGTCGGCCACGTAGACGCTTTCGGTCGTCGGGTCGACCCTCATGTTGTACAGGCTCAGACAGCGCTGCGGGCCGGCCTCGTAGAAGTCCTTGACCAGCTCGAAGGCGTCGCCCTTGTCCCGGTAGATGCGCACCGGGATGTCCTTGTAGGAGACCCAGACGTTGGTCCCCTCCTTGGTCTTGCTGGCCAGCAGATGGCTCCGGTTCAGCTTGTGGTAGCAGATATCGTTGTCGATCAACTTCAGGGCGATCGCCGGCCCGGTGTCCTTGCGCCAGTCGGCGAACTTGAGCAGCTTGAGCTCGCCGCCCTTGACGTGCTCCTCGCCGAAGCGGGTGGTGACGTACAGCACCCCCTTCTCCGGCCCGAGCACGATGTCATCCGGGTAGAGCACCGGGATTTCCTTCAGGATTTTGGCCGCCTGGTCCAGGACCACTATGCGCTTGTTCAGGCGGTCGCAGACGAAGACGTGCCCCTCCTCGTCCGCGGCCACGCCGTGGAGCTCCGAATAGCTGAACGCGCCGCCGATGGGCGTCTTGACGCGGTCGTTGCGCGGGCCGACCACCTTGTCGATGGAGAAGAAGGGGCGGGCCTCGCGGGTGGCCAGGTCGACCTTCCAGACCTGCCCGTCATGCCAGAACCCCTCTTGGTCCGCGCCGACCACGGTGTTGCCGCCGCTGCGCGCGGCCGAGTAGATCCCGCTGAGGTAGAACGACTTGCCGTCCGGGGCCAGGCAGGTGAAGAGCGGCCCGAAGGGACGGGAATCGCCCTTGCCTCCGCCGGACAAGGGCGGCTTGGCGACTATGCAACCGCCATCCGGCTCGGCGATGGTTCCGTCGGTGTTGACGATCGCCAGCTCGTAGTCCTCTCCCATCACGGTCAGCTTGTCGTTATCCGCGGAATGTATCAGGAAGACCGGCAATTCCCGCCCGGTGCACAGCGGCGTGGTGGACATGAACGGGGACTGCAGCCGGCCGTACCTCGGCGTGTAGGTCCCGTCGGCGTTGGTGTTGAGGCCCCAGCCCTTCATCTTCTCGACCGGCCGGCCGGCCGGCGGCGGAAAGACCGTGCCCAGATAATTGCCGTCCGCATCGTAGTGCCGGATGGTGTGCGTGCCCAGCTGGTTCTGGGAGCCGGCGATGTACACGGTGCCGTCGGGCTTGAGCTCCATGCCGCCCATGTACCAATAGGCGTGGTTGCCGTGATACATGTCGCGGGAGAAGAAGGCGTAGGGGTCGCCGCCGACGATCTTCTCGAGCTTCGCGCCCATGCCGATGCGGACGCGGGCGCTGAAGGGTGGAGGGTGGAGGGTGGGGGGTGGAGGTTCGCCGTAGTCGTCCTTGCCGTCCCACTCCAGGCTCTGGGAGAGCCCCGCCTTGAGCGGCGCGGGCGGCGCGCCGGCAGGCCCTGAGCCTGTCGAAGGGGCGCCGAGGACGCCGGCGGCCAGGTGGCGAACGACCTTGCCCCGGGCATCGAGGATCGCCACCTCCACGTCCGTCGCCCTGTCCACGGCGAAGGAGATCGTGAACTTGTCTCCGGTCCTGCCGACCGTGGGCTTGCTGCTGAAGCCCGCGGAACCCTCTCCGGTCAGCGCCGGGATGGAGATGCAGAAGGCCAGGGTCGCGAGCAGCATGGTCCTCATGATGGGTTTCCCTCTCACTTGATCGCGCAGGTCGCCTCGGCTTCGGAGCCCAGCCTCACGCGCAGTATCCGTCCGTTGAGCCGATCGCCGACGAAGACGGCCTCTCCGTCGACCGTCACGGCCTGGGCCCAGCCGATCGGAATCGCCGGCTCGGGAATGCGGCTGCCCTTGCCGGCCGAATCGCGGTTGCCGTAACGGCCGAACCAGCCGATCAGGTTGCCGGCGGTGTCGAGGATCCCGACCCGGAAGCCGCAGGCGTCGGGGAAGAAGCAGCGGCCGAACCCGTCCACGTCGAAGCGCGGGGACTCGCACATGCAGATGTTCGGCTGGAAGCCCCCGTGAACCCAGGACGGCACGGCGCTGGCCCCGAACCAGGACCACTCGGCGCCCTTGATGAAGACCTTGCCGTCGTACAGGAAGGAGGCCGGCGCGCCCTCTCCCTTGAGGCGGATCTCGCCTCCCCTGGGACTGAACTTGACGATGCTGCCGTACATCAGCGGGTAGTAGTTGTAGCCCAGCTCGGCGTCGGGGTCCTGGGGCGAATCCGGAAGCTTGCCGGCGAGATGTTTCGGCAGAAGCGCTCCGCCGGCGCGCGCGCCCAGCGCCAGGTAGATGTTCCCGGCGGGATCGACGCGGACCGAGTTGAGGCTGCGGATGTCCGAGTCCACCAGGCGGTCGTTGATCATCTTCCCGTCGGGTCCGATCATCGCCACGGCGTTGGCGTCACCGTACGGCTCACCGCCCTTGCCGCCTCCGGGGTCGTCCTTCTGGCGGAGCACGTAGGCGTTGCCGCGGGCGTCGGCGCACATCCCGCGCAACCGGGTGCGCGGCCCGCCCAGGTCCTGGAACGCGCCGCCCTCGAGCCCCGGATAGGGCAGGGCCTTGAAGCCGGCGTCGAAGCGGTAGAGACATATCTTCGGCCAACCGGTGGCGACATAGTAGTTGCCGTCGGCCCCGGCCTCGAAACCGAAGCCCACGCCCCAGGACATCTTCTGCGGGGGCAGGGGCGGCGCGCCCACCGCCTGCCCGGTGACGGCGTTGAAGGCCAGCGGCTTATTCCATCCGCGCTGCGCCCAGACGTACAGGTTCTCTCCGACCACGGTCAGGTCCGTGGGCTTGATGGCGGCCGCCGCGTTGTTGCCGGGCAGTTCCGTGACTTCGACCTGCTTGCCGAAGCTCGCGCCCTGGTCCTCGATGCGCAGCAGCCGGAAGCTGGCGACCCTGCCCTTGGTGCCGGAGGTCGAGACCCACAGGGTCGGCGGCTGGGCGGAATGATCCAGCGCGATCAGCGCCGTGTAGTCCTTGGACCTGGACGCGGGCAGCTTCGCGCTGGCCGTTGGCGCGGTCGACTTCCACGAGTCGTACTTCCTGAGCTCATCGACACCGGCTCCGCCCAGCACGTAAACGGCTCCGGTGCGGGGGTTCACTTCGACCCGCTCGGGGCTCTCCGTCTTCAGCGCGCCCAGCGCGGCGCCGTCGGGCTTGAAGACGGCCACGCGGCCGTTGCCCTTGTCCGCCACGTAGAGGTTGCCGGCCGCGTCCACTGCCACCGACCGCGGATCGTCGAGACCCGCCTGGATAAGCGCCCGTGGCTCCTTGTCGCCCCATTTCATCGCATAGACGGCGTTGGCGGGCTTGGCGTTCTTGCCTGCCCCCCTGACCACGCCGACGGCGTAGATGGTCCCCCCGTCCGGGGAGATTGCCAGGCTTGGCGCGGGAGTGGCGCCGAACCCGGGGCCGAGCAGCCCCTGGGACGGAATGCTTCCGTCGGCGTTGAGCGACACCAGCCGGCACTCGCTCTTGCCGCGCTGAATCCCCATAGTGCCGCAGAGGATGATCCTGCCGTCGCCGGTGACCACGCCGCGCGAGAGCTCCGGCTCGCCGCCCAGTCCGGGGATCAGACCGCGGGTTTCGGCGTTGTAGACGAACGGGATCTTCACCCCCGGTTCGAGCTCGAGGCGTTTGACCCCCTTGAGCTTCTCGTCGGACAGGTTCGCCGCGTAGGGCGCCACCGTCCGCAGGTAGGCGCCGTTGCGATCGAATGCCGTGACGGTGCCGTGGCTGCTTCCGGTTCCGAAGCCGAAACTGGTGTGGTGCACGTAGACCGTTCCGTCCGGTCCGACCGCCAGGCCGCAGGGGCTTTCGATCTGCGCGGGATTGTCGCCGATCATGCGATCCAGCGACGCGCGGATGCCCGCCCGCACCCTTACGCTGAACGGTCCCGTCGAGTCGTTGCCCGCGCCGGGCACGGGCCGGCCCCTGTCGTCTTTGCCGTCCCAGGCGATGCTCTGAGCCAATCCGGGCTTGAGCGGCGCCGGCGGCGGGCTCTCCGCTCCGAGCACGCCGGCGGCCAGGTGGCGGACCACCTT
Source organism: uncultured bacterium (assembly GCA_937935355.1). Classification (GTDB taxonomy): domain Bacteria; phylum Planctomycetota; class SZUA-567; order JAKLDR01; family JAKLDR01; genus JAKLDR01. The sequence goes on from CALGYR010000042.1 coordinate 33,361, forward strand.
GCCCCGGGCGTCAAGGACGGCCACCTCGACGTCGGTCTTCGCGGAGACCGCGAAGGCCACGGTCACCCGGCCGTCGGCCCGACTGACGGTCGGCGCGGCCGCGAAGGTGACCGCCGGCTCTCCGGCCAGGGCCCCGGTGCAGATCGCGATCAGTCCCAGACAAACCAGCCTGCCGGTCGGCATTGCCGCTCCTTCGAAGAGAACGCCCGATTCCCGACGCTTCAGAGACCCGCCGCGCACGTCGCCTCGACGGCCGGCTTGAGCCGCACCTTGACGATCCGGCGGGCCCAGCCGTCGCCCACGTAGACGCGGTCGGCCGCGGCCGCCACCCACCAGGGATCGGCCAGGCCGATCTCCGGCCCGACGGAATCCAGGTTGCCGTAGGCGCCGAAGCGGGCCACGACGTTGCCGCCGCCGTCGAGCACGGTCACGCGGTGGCGGAGGTTGTCGGGCACGAAGACCCGTCCGTACTCGTCGAGGTCGAAGCGCCCGCCGCGGCAGATGCAGTGCTCCACGTGGGTCACGCCCTGGTACTCGCCGGGGATGGGGCTGAAGCCGTGGAACTGCCACTCAGCCCCGGTCACGCGCAGCCGGTGGTTCCGGAAGAGCGTCCACTGCAGCGCCGGCGCCGGGCGCCAGACGTCGCCGGCGGGCGGGGCCGGGGGCCGTGAGCGGTCGTCCTCGGGCAGGCCCTCGACGCGCCCGCCCTGCGGCCCGAACTTCACCACGCTGCCGGTGAAGCGCAGCGTCGGGTCGTAGCGCCCGTCGGCCAGCTGTGCCGGGTACTCGCGCTCGAGCGGGTCGGGCAGGGCCCGGGCGAGATCGGCCGGCAGGGCGACCCCGACCGGCCGCATGACCTCGCCGACGTAGATCGTCCCGTTCCGGTCGACGCGCACGCACTCGGCGCCGCCGCGGAGATAGGCGATCAGCCGCTCGTCCTTGAGCCGGCCGTCGGCCGAGAAGCGCGCCAGGGCGGTGCTGTACTGCCAGCCGATCTCCCAGGGCTGCCGGGTCCCGGCGGGGCGGTCCTTATCGTAGTAGAGCGCGTAGATGTCGCCATCGGGCGCGACCGTGAAGCCGCGGCTGCTGTCGCCGCGCGAGCCCTTGTAGACGCCCAGGAGCAGCGCGCCCTTGGGGTCGTCGCCCAGCGGCAGCCGCCGGCCCTCGGGGGAGAAGCGCGCCAGGCGCGTGCTGGTGGCGCCGCTCCAGGCCCCCTTCCAGGCGAAGGCGTAGAGGTCCCCGCCGGGCCCGACGGAGACCTCCGAGAAGTACCACGGCTCGCCGCCGCCGTCGGCGTCCTTGAGCTCGAGGGGCGGCAACGCCCGGCCGTCCCCGGTGAAACGCAGCAGGCGCGACTGGCCCGGCTTGCGAGCGCCGTCGTGGGCGTAGAGGACGTCCCGCTCCCGGTCGAGGGCGAGCTGCAGCGGCGGGTCGATGAGCGCGTCGGCCGGCAGCGGGCAGGGCTCCGCGGGCTTCGCGAACCCGTCGGCCGTCTCCGCAACCCGGAGCAGTGTCCACTTGCACGCGTGGGGCAACGGGGAGGCCACCCCCAGCCAGAGCACCGCGTCCTTCTCCGTGAAGTCCGCGGCGAAGCGCAGTTGGAAACTGCCGCCCGGCCGGGTCGGCCCGGGCCGGACGTGCGGCGTCTCGAGCGGGAGCGAACACTCCTCGCGGCCGTCGGCGGCGAGGCGCACGAGCCGCGCCTCGAGCAGGGTCGGCTCGTAGTTGTAGCCGTACTTCTCGTAGCCTAGCTCCCGACCGGCCAGGACGTAGAGCTTGCCGGTCTCCGGGTGCACGGCCACCTGCTGGGGGTGCTCGATCTTGATGCTCCGCAGGAAGCCGCCGCCCGGGGTGTAGACGGCGATGCGGTCGCTGCCATAGTTGCAGACGTAGACCCGCCCCCGGCTGTCGGTGGCGACGCCCGTGGGCCGGTTGAGGCAGGCGCCCTCCGGGCCGGTGTTCTCGTCCTCGCCGAGCCAGAGCTCGGCCGGACCCTTGCCGTCGAGCTTGAGCCGGTAGACCGCCTGGCGGTAGCTGGCCTCGCGGGCGTCGTCCCCGCGATAGCCGGCCTCGGCGCCGCTGACGTAGAGGATCTTTCCGTCGGGGCTCGCCGCCAGGTACAGATAGCCGACGTCGGGCAGCTGGGTCAGCCGCGTCTCGAAGGCGTCGGCGGCCACCGAGCCGTCGAGCCCGATGCGCGCCAGGCGCCGGGGATAGGTCCCGGGCGTGGGCAGGAGCAGCTGGCCCTGCGGCGTGATGGCCATCGAGCCGACGTACTTCATCTTGCCGGGCAGCTGGTAGTCTTCGCTGAAGTAGACCGAGCCGTCGGCGAGCTTCACGGGCTTCAACCCCGCGAGCCGCCCGGGCGGCATGCCCGCCGGGGCGGGCACTATCTGCTTCTTGTAGCGGCCCTGCCGGTCGAGGACGCAGATGCCCCCGTTCCAGAAGACGAAGAGGTCGCCGCCGGGGCCGACCGCCATGGCGTGAATGGGTGCGAGCCACTCGGGCCGGCGGCCGATGATCCGCTCGAACTCCGCGCGCGTGCCCAGGCCCACCCGGACCTTAAAGGGTGGAGGGTTGATGGTGGAAGGTGGAAGCAGGACTTGACGGTCGTGGTCGTCGCGGCCGTCCCACTCGAGGCTCTGGACGAGACCGGCCTTGAACGGCGGGGGAGGGAGCTGCTCCCCGCCCAGGACCCCGGCGGCCAGGTGGCGGACCACCCGGCCGTCGGCGTCGAGCACCGCCACCTGGACGTCGGTGGGCGCGGAGACGGCGAAGTCGACCCTGACCTTGTTCCCGTCCCGGACGGCGACCGGTCCGGAGGCGAAGCGCGCCGGGGCGCCGCAGCGGCCCCCCGGCGAAGAGTCCGCATCGCCGGACGGAACGCACCCGGCGGCCGCCAGAGCCAGCAGGCCGGACAGGCCCAGACACGCAACTCGCCACGCAGACGTCATCGGTCTCCCTCCGCGCACCGCCGCTCAGCGCCCCGCGGCCTTGGCCACCTCGGCGGCCAGGGCGTAGAGCTCGCCATCGCGCTTTGCGGCGCCGCCGGCGTAGGCGGGCAGGTCCCAGACGCTGGGCGACTCCGGACCGGCCTCCTTGATGGCGGCCACCATGGCCTTGGCCCGGTCGTCCAGCAGCTTGTTGGCCCGGGCCTCGAGGTCGCCGGAGATCTTCTTGCCCTCGATGGCCTTCTGGATGAAGACCATGGCCTCGCAGAGCTGGATGCCCTCGCGCATGGCCTCGAAGCGCTCGGTGCCGAGCGGGCCGGCGTCGCCGGCGCCGAGGATGGCCAGAGTGCCGTTCTCGGGGCCCTGGGCGAAGGCGCTCCAGTCCCCGTCGCGCCAGCGGCCTTTGGCGTCCTTGATCGGGAAGTGGTCGGCGCCCACGCACTCCAGGCCGTCGTTGCCCTTCATCAGCGATTCCTCGTGCTTGGTGCGCAGCGTCCAGAGCGTGGGCCAGCTGCGCTCGCGGTACTGGCAGCGCGCGTGGGTGCAGTGGGCGATCCCGGGCTGGAAGCGGCCGGCGTACTGCCGCGGGTAGGGACCGGCGGTCCACTTCTTGTAGGCGTCGAGGGTCCCCTCGTTCCAGACGGTGGACTGGACGAAGACCGGCACGACCCCGCCGTCGGGCGTGGCGTACTTGAGCTGCCGGCCGTGGGTGACGTCCAGGCCCCGGACGTCCGGCCAGATGGTCTTCATCATGCCGGCCAGCTCCTTGGTCATGCCGCCGCAGTAGCACATCCAGTTGGGGCCGGCCACGTCCATCCAGCCCCGCTTCTCGAGGCGCGCGCGCATCTCGTCCATCACCGGCTTCCAGAAGGCCTTCATCTCCGCGGAACCGAGCTTGTGGGGCCCCTCGAGCTCCGTGACCTCCTTGGTGGCCGGGTCCAGGACCAGCACCCGGGCGTTGTTGTAGTCGTCCCTCTCGCCGCCGCCGCCGTTGCGCGGGCCGCGCCACATGTTCAGGCGTATCGGGAAGGGCTTGCCGAGCTTCTTCTCGGCCAGGTCGCAGTACTTGTCGAAGATCGTGAAGTCGTACTTGTACGAGCCGTCGGGCTGCTTGATCCACTTGACCATGGTGTCGGTGTTGCCCCGCGCGGGGTAGGCCCGGGCCAGGTCTATGATCAGCTGCCGGCTGCCGAGCTCGAGCATCCGCTCCATCGAGCGGCCCATCAGCTCGAAGTGCTTGTCGGACCACAGCTCCACGCCGTAGTGGTTGGCCAGGGCTTCGGGGTTGGTCCAGCCGATGGTCCGCACCCGGAAATCCTTGGGGGCGGGCAGCTGCCAGTCATGGACCTTGAGCTTGATGGGCACGGCCGTGGCGGAAAGGCCCTCGGCCTCGAGGGAGAGCCGGCCCTCGTAGTCGCCGGGCGCCGCGTCGGCCGGGACCCGCACCGTCACCCACACCGGCACGGTCGCCACCGGCGAGGCGATCTTCGGGGCGAAGCTCCTCTTGGCATCGCCCTTGGCGGGTTTGGCGGCGGCGGCCGGCACCTCGGCCGGAGCGGTCTCGAGCAGGCGGTCGAAGCGGTGCGCCGGCATGAAGCTCGTCTCGGGCCGGGCGAGGTCCGCGAAACGCACCTGGACCTGCGCGGCCGCGATGCTGCCCTTGCCGCCGGTCTGAGTCAGGGCCCCGACCGAGGCCTTGAGCCCCTTGATGGCCGCGCCGTCGCGGGTCACCACCACGAAGCCGGACGCGGCCCCGTTGCGCGGAGCCAGCAGCGCGATGGGCCGGAGCGCCTTCATCTCCGGATTGGCGCCGCCGAGATCGCCGGCCGACACCGTTTCCCAGGGCGCGACGTTCCAGACCTGCACCGCCCCGGCCGGCTCGGCCGCGGCGGCCGCCGCGGCCCCCAGACAGATCGCCAGACACCCGACCATCGCCGATCGCAGCATGATTGACTCCTCCGTTCTTCTGGGTTCATGTCTTGGGTTCCGGCCGGCACGTCTGCCGTGGAGACATTGACTCCCCGGCGGGACCAGACCGGACAACAAAGCCGACAAAGAGGCTGTGGATGGCGGACTGGACGGCGCCGGATCTCCCCGGACATCCCGCGCCTCCGTCACTTGCCAGCGGCCCGCGCCGCTTCGGCGGCCAGGGCGAAGAGCTCGGCCTCGCGGTCTCGCCAGCCGCCGAGACACTGGCCGGTGAGCCAGAAGCTCGCGTCACCGCTGGGACCGACTCCCACGGGGCTGTTGTTGCGAAGCTGCTGGCGGGCACGCTCGTCGAGCAGCTTACGGATGCGGCCGGCCAGCCCCGCTCCGACCGCCTTGTTCTCCAGGGCCTTGCGGAGCGAGATGACCGCCTCGGCCACCTGGATGCCCTCGCGGAACATCTCCGCCCGGCAGCCCAGCTCCGCGCCCTCGGGACCGGGGCTGGTCAGGGCCAGGATGTTGACCCGCGGGGTGACGGCCCCCTCGCCCGTGGCGCAGGTCGTCAGCGGGTGCTTCGGATTGTCGCCCGGCATCGGGTAGAAGTCGCCGCCGACGGTGCCGACGCCGCGCAGGTTGCCCTGGGTGGCCGCCTCGGCGACCATCCGGTAGCGCATCAGCGACGACTCGGAGTGCAGCCGCGCCTTGAGGAACGGAACGCACCAGCGCGGATTGGCCAGGCTGATGAACTTCTCGTCGGGCCCCCAGGGCTGCGGGTAGGCCCCCCGCCCCTCGGGGAAGTAGTTCGGCCGCCGGCCCCAGGGCACTTCGACGTCGGGGTCGTAGAGCGCCCCGGCGCCCCACACCCAGACGTTCACGGGCACGGGCATGTCGAAGAACTTGGTGTCCGGCTTGTGGCTGTTCTTCATCCACTTGCCGTCCGGCCAGATGTTCCTGACCACGCCGACCAGATCCTTGTCCGGCGCGTTGCAGTAGGTCAGCCAGGAGATGTACGTCTTGTCCAGCCAGCCTCGCTTCTCCAGCCGCTTGCGCATCTCGCCGAAGACCGGCTTCCAGAAGGCCTCGTTCTCCGGCGTGCCGTAGGGCGGCTGGCGCAGGTCGTCGAGCTGCTTGCCGTCCTTGTCGACGACCGTGACGGCGGCCGGCGGCCACTTGGGGCGCGAAGGGGTGTCGCCGGGGAACTCCCAGGCGACCAGCAGCAGGAAGTCGGGCTTGCCGCAGGTCTTCTCGTAGGCGTCCATGTACTTCTCGGCGACGCTGAAGTCGTAGTCGTAGCCGCCGCCATCCTTCTTCACCCAGCGGACCATGCCCTGGCTGTTGCCCCAGCCGTGGGCGTGGGCGACGAGGGGCACGGCGCACAGGCGGTTGCCCACCTGGCGAAACGCGTCCAGCGATTTCGCGATCAGCTTGAAGTGCTCGTCGCTCCAGGGCTTCACCTTGTAGTGGGCGGCCACCGAGTCCGGAGACTGCCAGATGCTGTTGACCACCGTGAAGTCGGCCGGGTCGGGCACCTTCCAGTCCGCCACGCTCAGCTCGACGGGCACCTCGAACCGGCCCCCGCCGGCCTCGACGGTCACCTTGCCCTGATACCTGCCAGCCGCGGCGTCGGCCGGAACGTGCACCGTGATCCAGACCGGGACCAGCGCCGAGGGAGTCGCCCCGGCCGGAGCCCCCCGGGCATCGAGAGCCAGCGGGGCGACCGCGGCCGGCGGGGCGGCCAGCAACGGATCGAAGCGGTTCGCCCGCTGCCAGGTGTTCGCCGGCGCGGCCGGCTGGGCCCACCGGATCTGCACCGCCGAAGCGGGGATCTTCGCCTTCGCATCCGCGGTCGCCAGATCGCCGGCCGTGGCCTTCAGGCCGGCGATGGTCTTCGAGGAGCTCAGGACGACCCGGCCCGAGAAGAAGCCGTTGCGGGCTCCGACCAAGCGGACCGGCGCGAGCTTCTCGCAGGGCAGGGCGAAGTCCCAGAGGGCCAGCGTGTCCGCCGGGGCGACGTTGCCGATGCGGACCTCCGGCGTCGGCCCGGCGTTGGGAACGAGCCCGGCCGCCGAGGGGGCCGTGAGGCTGGCCGACTCGACGCCGACGTGGGCCCAGACGTCGCGATAGTTCTTGTCCGCGGCCGGGGCCTCGTAGTTGAGCTCGCTGATCGGCGCGGCGTGCGACTCGATGGCGACCACGTTGAGACCCTTGCGGAGCGCCTTGGCCGGGATGACCACCCCGGGCGTTCCGCCGGAGGCCAGCTTTCTGATTCGGGCGGCGTCGATGCGCTCCCTGAGCTTCGCGTCGCGCCGATCCCACTGACCGTAGAGCTTGCCGTCCGGGCGGAGGTAGGCCTCCTTGCCGTAGGGGGTGGCCAGCGACTCCATGGTCAGCTCGCCGGCGGGGAGGTCGGACCTGGCGATTTCCGTGCCGTTGACCAGGACGCGCACGCCGCCGTAGTAGGCGACGCTCAGCTGCAGATCGCCCACGGCGGCCGGATCGGTCACCAGGAAGGCCCCGCGGACGCAGACCATCCGCCAGTCCTCGCTGTCCCAGGCGGCGGCGGCGGTGCCCTCGATGCGCGGCCACTCACTGTCGTCGAAGGACGGGGCGGCCCAGCCGACAGGCCCTGAGCCCGCGGCCGAAGGGGCGGCCGGCGGCGGCGGCGACTGGCGGACGGGCACGGCCTTGCGGTCGGCGTCCTTCAAATCCTTGCGGCCCGGCTCGCGCAGCGGCCCGACCTTGCCATCGGCGCCGACCACCATCGGCGTCCGCCAGGCCATGAAACCGCGGAACGAGCCCCGCTCCATATCCAGGACGGTCACGCCGGAGGCCCCGGCCGGCGCCGGCTCTCCGGCAGGGGCCCCGGTCGCCGTCAGGATGAGGGACAGCGCGGCCAGGGCGATCGGCTTTCTCAGCATGGTCGGACCTCCTACGTGGTGTCGGCTTCTCAGGACGCCGGAGCATCGGCAGGGCGCCCGGCGGCCTCCTCCGGGCCATCCGCTGCGAACTTGAGCCTGGTCGGCACGCAGACCCTGACCGGCTCGGTGTTGCGGTCCTCGCTGCGCTCGGCGAACACGCGCAGGGCGCGCCTGGCCATGAGGCTCGCATTCCAGGTCACGGCCGGCGGGACCTGCCCCTCGGGAAAGAGCGGACGATAGTGCAGGTCGTAGCACTCCTCCACCATCCAGCCGACCAGGTCGAAGTCCTCGCCGATGACCAGGCCCAGCTCGTCGGCCGCCGCCTTGATGGCGCCGGGGCCGGCCGGGCCGAAAGCGAGTATGCCGTCGGGGCGCGCGGCCCCGGACAGGAGTCTTCTCGCCGCCTCGACGGAGGCGGTCGTGGCCGCGGCGGTATCGCCCTCGGGCACGGCGATCTCCTCGCGGTGCTCGCCGGCGACGTGGACGCCCTGAGCGCCGAGGGCGGCGCTGGCGCCGGCGAACCTTTCGCGCGCATGGGGATAGGCCCCGAGCGCGCCGAGCCAGGCCAGCCTGCGCCTGCCCCGCTCGAGGAGATGCCGGGCCGCCAGGAACCCTCCCCGGTAGTTGTCCTGGATGACGACGTCGACGCTGGCGTCCTCGAACCAGGAGTTGACCATCACCACGGGGAAGTCGGCCTCGAGGATCTCCGCGAGCAGTCCGGCGTCCTGCGTGTCCAGCACCACGCCCCAGAACCCGCCCCCGGCCAGACGCCCGGATACGCCCGTGCGCCTGAGCTCGCGGCTGTTTATCCCCTGGATGGACCCGCCCAGCGCGGAGGCCTCACTCTGGATGGCCAGGGCCAGGGCCAGGCCCACCGGCCGTACCGTCCCCGGATCCTCGCCCATGTCCTGGCTCACGAAGGCGATGGGCTTGAGCCGGCGCGCGTCCTTCTCGGTCATGATCCGGAAGCCGGCCCGGGGCTCGCCCACCAGCAGGCCGTCCTTCTCGAGGATCTTCAGGCTGCGCCGAACGGTCTCCGCCGAGACGTCCAACTCGCCGGCCAGCTCCCTGGTGGGCGGCAGGAAGCCGCCCTGCGGGTAGTACCCGGAGACCAGCCGGCTGCGGAGGCGCATGACCAGATTGGTCAGGCTCCTGCCCTTGGTCTGAATCGAGGCTGGCGGTCTGGCGCTCATCCCAATCCCTTCGCGTGCCACAATGTGCCCACGCCAGTGTTTATACACTATCCGCTTGCGATGGTTGCCGGCAAAACGGAGAAAATGTTTGCAGCCACGCAGTCGTGCGCATGCGACTTGCGTTAGGCGACTTATGTAACGCCAGCAGCACACCTAGACGTCAGCGCAGAATCCGACCAGATGCATTCCTGATTGCAGCGAATCGAACGGCATGACGGAATCTGCCATTTTAGCGCGAACCAAACGGCAGGCACCGCGTTAATCGACAGTGTGTCATGCCCCGAAGAACATGACTAACGCACGGAGACCGCCATGGCAACTTCAACCGACCTTCGTTCCGCGATCGAGGAAGTCCAGGGACAGCTGCCGGCCGAGGGGCTCCCGGTCGAGGGCGAGTTGCCCATCGCCGAGGGCGATTGGGCTAGTCGCATCGAGCGTCGGGTGGGCGCGCTGCCCTGGTGGGTCATCTCGGCCGTGACTCACGCCGTGGTCTTTCTGCTCATCGCGCTGCTCGCCACCGCCGTGGCGCCGGCCGTGACCGACGAGGTGGTCATCGCCACGGACGTGGTCAAGCAGAAGCCACCCGAGTACGACCCCAACAAGAAGCGCGACATCTTCAAGAACCCCAAGGACGTCGTCGCCGACACGGTCGTCGAGAACCCGGTCGTCACCCACGAGAAGATGGAAGAGACCGACCACTTCGAGACCGACAACAACATGGACAAGAACACCGCCCGCGGCAACGAGGATGCCATCAGCGACATCCCGCTTGGCGGCACCGGGACGGTCGGGGCCATCGGCGTGGGCGGCGGCGGCGCCGCCGGCGTCTTCGGCTATCGCGACGGCGGCGGCCGGAAGAAGGCGGTGGGCCGCTTCGGCGGCAGCCAGGAGACGGAGAGCGCCGTCGAGGCGGCGCTGCGCTGGCTGGCCCGCCACCAGGAAAAGAACGGCAGTTGGAAGATCACGGGCGGCGCGGCCGGGCGCGAGAGCCTCGGGACGACCGGGCTGGCCACCCTGGCCTTCCTGGGAGCGGGCTACACCCACAAGACCGGCAGGTACAGCGACAACGTCGGTCGCGCGCTGAAGTACATCGTCGGCAAACAGGCCGCCGACGGCAAGCTGATGGGCGACTGGACCCATCGCGGCAGCATAGGCTACAACCACGCCATGGCCGGCCTGGCCCTGGTCGAGGCCTACGGCATGACCAAGGACCCGGAGCTGCAGGGCGCCGCCCAGAAGGCGGTCGACTACAGCAAGTTCCACCAGGACCCCTACAAGGGCTGGCGCTACAACCCCAAGGAACACGGGGACATCAGCGTCACGGGCTGGTTCGTCATGCAGCTCAAGAGCGCCAAGATCGCCGGGCTCAGGGTCGATGGCGGCTGCTTCCAGGGGGCCCTGAACTTCGTCGACTCCGTGACCAACAAAGACACCGGCCAGGTCGGGTACACGAGCCCGGCCGGCGGGCGCGGCGGCCCGCAGCCCAAGGCCGGGGGAATCTACCGGCGCGAGGCCATCGGCATGGTCTGCCGCCAGTTCATGGGCGCGGGGCGCGACGACGAACTGGTCAGGAAGTCCGGCGCCTGGCCGGCCGGCGCGGTGCCGGCCTGGGACTCCTGCGACTTCTACTACTGGTACTACGCCACCCTGGGCATGTTCCAGATGGGCGGCGAGGACTGGAACAAGTGGAACGCCGCGCTCAAGCCCACGCTGCTGGACCACCAGCGCAAGGGCGGCCCGATGGACGGCTCGGCCAACGACGTCGACGGCTCGTGGGACACCGACAAGGACCGCTACGGCAAGGAATGCGGCCGGGTCTACACCACCGCGCTAGGCGCCCTGTGCATGGAGGTCTACTACCGCTACCTGCCGATGTACGCCAAGTGACGGCGGCCGCAGGAAGCCGCTGACGCCGCCCCGTGATCCCGGGCTTGGGCCTGTGGAAAGGCGCGGGAAGACGCCTTCGGCCTCCTGCCTTCGTCGTCTTCCCACGCCGCCCCTCGGTTGCCCTGGAGTATTTCGCCGAAGGCCGTCGCTTCTGCGCTCATTTCGGCGACTCCTCGCCCCGGATCTTCTCCAGCGCCCTTCGAGCTTGATCGCGCGATATGTGGTCTGTCTTCTGATCCTCAACCAGCCTGGTTAACGGTTCGACTGCCTTGAGATCGCCGATCTCTCCCAGTGCCCATGCCGCGTTGGAGCGCAACTCCCAATCCTCGGATCTCAGCGCTCGAATCAGCGGCTCCACAGTCCGGGGGTCACTGATTTTGCCTAACGCCCAGGCTGCCAACTGGCTGAGCTTCCGGTCCTGACCTTCCAATGTAGCAGTCAGAGGGTCAACGGCCCGGGCATCGCGGATTTCGCCAAGCGCCTCCACAGCGGCGAGACGCACGATTTCCTCCCGGTCCCTGAGCGCCGCAACCAGAGAACCCACGGCTTGGACATCCTTGAATTGCCGCAAGCTGACAACCGACCAGTAACGCACGAGACCATCGCTATCCTCCAGCGCGGTAATGAGCGCGGGGACGGCGCGCGGGTCTCCCAGGTCGCCCAGTTTCTGCGCCGCACGTGAGCGCACCAAGTGGGAAGTGTCCCCAAGCGCCGCGGTGAGGGCTTCCAGTGTCCCCGGAGCTTTGATCTGCCCGAGGGCTTCAGCCGCGCGGATGCGCGCACCCGTCACTCCTTGCACGAGCGCCTGCTTGAGGGGCCCATCAGCCGGTGGCCCGATGCGGACCAGTGCGTCCGTCGCGGCATTGCGGATCCCCGAATCGCGGTGCCCCAGCGCGGCGACGAGCGGCTCAACGGCCTTCGGTCCGCAAGAACCCAACAGCTGCACGGCAACGACGCGGTCAGGTGCCAAGCGCTCTGGCATCCGTACGTACAGGGCCAGCTTGCGGGCCGCCGCATCAGGGCCGCCTAAGCGCTTGATTGGCTGATCGATGCGGTCAATACGAGATATCGTCGCCCGCACCTGCCATACCGTCACCACCACCGCCGCGACGAACCAGGCCAAGCCAAGGACGAGAAGGATGCCGGCCGACCATAGGACCATCGGCCGCCAGGTGCGGGGTGGCTTCGCGGGCTGGTCAGCTACGTCCGGCATGGCATCCTAAGTCCACGCAGGTGGCCCACTTAATTTCCCGAAGGCCGTCGGTACTTCCGCGCTCACTTCGGCGGCTCCTCGCCCCTGATTTTCTTCAGCGCCTCGGCGGCGGCGGCGCGGACCAGAACTTCCACCAGGACCTCTTTGTCTTCTTGGCCGGCCGCCCTGCGGAAACCCATTTCGAGTACCGCTGACCGAATATCCTCTGTAGACGCTCGCTATCATACTTCTCCTCCGACGAGGTCAGCAGTTGTCCGTCAATGACTCGCTCCGCATCACCGAGATACTCGCCCTCATAGTAGTACAATGTAAAGGCGTTGCCCTCTTCGGTGAGGTCCTCGTCGGTGAACTTACAGTCGCAGTATGTGATGAGGAACTCGGTACCGCTCATTGCCCCCGACTGCACCGCGGCGACCGCCTCGGCCGAACTCTCGTCGGTGGTGTGAAGCTCGCCGGCCCAGCCTCTCAGCAGGCAACACTTCAAGTACGCGCCGATGTGCGCCGCTGCAACCTTCCACCGTTCGTCATCGGCGCATTCGGGAGTGGAGGCAAAGTGCCAGGAAGCGTCGTCGTATTTCATGAATCGACACTTGCGGCGCTGGTGACATGCGGATGTCTCATGGGCGTATTCTACCCACTCCTCAGCGCGGCGCACGCGCCTCGTCAATCTATCTTGTCAATCCGTATCCATGAGTTTCCACTTGCCGTCGTGCAGCCCGAGCTCCAGGTGCCATTGCTGTGTGGCCCTCTTCCCCCGGCTCAGGGCCTTCACCGACACGAGGATGAACTCGTACTGGCCTTCTTTCTCCTCGGGGCGAGCGATGAGCGCTTCGGGCCCGACCTTGGCGTCGACGTGCTTGAGCACCTCCGCGTAGAGCCGAATGATCTCCCGCCCTTTGTCTGACTTCATATGTCCGACGAACTCCTCGGCCGTCACCTGGGCGGCGATGTGCGGGTGGCACCAGTCGCGATAGAACCCGGCGTAGTCCCCCTTCGCAAGGACGGCGCGCATGGCCCTCACCGCCGCGACCTGCGGCGTGTCCCCGAGCGCGTCCAGGCGAACGTCCTCGCCCTGCCGGGGCGTCAGCAGGGACTCCTTCTTCATCTCCTTGGCATAGTCGAGCGCGTCCTTGCCATCCTCGTCCCGCACCGAGAAGTTCACGCCGATCTGCCGGAGATAGGGGATGAGGTGTGGCCGATTGTTCCTCACCGCGAGTATGGCTGCGTTCTGACCGTCGCCTCGCTTGGCGTTCACGTCTGCGCCCGCTGCCTGGAACATCTTGGCCATTTCCAAGCGGCCGTGGACGATGCACAGCAGGAAGGGCGTGTGGCCGAAGATATTGTCCTTGGCGTCCACACCGATCATCCGATCAGGATTGTCCAGGATCTCGCGCGCGAAGTCCGCGTAGCCATGCTTGGCGCAGTGGTGCAACAGGGTGTAGCCGTACTTGTCCGCGCTGTTCAAAGTGGCCGGGTAGCCCTTGCGGAGCGCCATGTACCTATCCCTGGCCTGCTGCGTGGCTACGAACTGCGCCGGATCCGATGTGTCCACGGAGGGACCGGCAACATCGGCCCTTTGCCCGTTGCAGGCGCTCATCCCGACTACCAACAGGCAAGACGCCATGTGGAGCCGGATGCCACCGAAGGTCGTCGGTGGACACACGCTCACTTCGGCCTCGCTCCTCAGAGTAGTAATCAACTCTTGTTGGGAACGATCACCCGTCAGACTCGCCCTTCTTCGGGGCAGCGTATTTTGCGGACATGATCTGTGAAAGCATGACCTCCCACCACTCCACGATGGTTGCGTCAGCTCCACGCGCTGTCTTATACTGATCCCATGCAGGCTTCAGAGCTTCCAGTCCCCGTTGGCCGTTTCCAAGATTGGTGATTTTCCAACCGGCCCCGGTTTTTACGAGATCCGCAAATAGCTCCCTAACACTGTCGCCGGTTGTCAGTTTGGCCGTTACGCGGACTTTATCGTCGGCCAGCTTCGCGCTTCCGCCTATCGTAACTTTAGCGCCTTTGAGCGAAGCCATCACTGCGGGTGATTTGTTGGAGGCGACCATGAACACGGTGAATATATGCTGCAGATACGAACGATCAGAAGCCGACAACTTCTTGTAGTCCTCTCCGAAAACGTCAACAAAACACCGATTGACATCCCAGCAGGTGTCTATTCCCTCGCAGATATCGCCTGAAACCCACTTAGAGAAATACGTGCTTGCGACAACATCTGGCGCGGGGGCCTTCTCTTCTGAAAAGGCTGAACCAAGCAGCATCACAGACAAGGATAGGGTGGTAAGAAATCCACGCACGATCATCGATGTGCTCCTTTCGCTGTCAAACAACCATCCGAAATGTGCCCAACACTTATCCTGAGTTGCTTCGGCAACTTGTTCTGAGGTATTGTAGTCATCGCCCCTCCCTGCAAGACGGCCTTTTTCCCCTCCGCCATCAGCTTACCCCGCCAGACGGCGGCGCGCAAGCGTGTACGTAGTGCCTGAACTCGCTCTTCCAGAGATGCCACCTGGGAAGTTGGATGTGGCCCTGGAAGCAGCTTCGTAGCTCGGACTGCGAGCCGGGATGGCCGATCTCCCCGCTCCTCGGCACCCCGACTATTTCCCCGATGGCCGTATGTGTATACCTGGGCTTCCTGGCCCCCTTTCCCCCGATACCCCCGTATTTCAAAGGGATACGCCCTTTGGCAGGCCGAATGCATCCATCGGCGGGGTGGCAGCTAGGCATGGCTTGCCCTGCCATACTCATAAGGGATTTACAGCTGGCGAGTGTACTGCCCGGCAACGAGTCGAGCGGCCGGTCCTCACCCATCTGGGCGTGTGAGGGGGTGTTCCCGCTACTCAGGGCGTTGCCGGTCGGGAGGTAGAAGCAGGAAGTGCCGGTGCCCGCGCCCGTGCTGGCCAGGATCCTCCCAGGCAGCCCAGCCCAGGTGGCGAGAACCAGGAGAACGGGCGATAGCGCCCGCATGCTCGCAGCCATGCCCCTATTATACCCGACGCCGGAGGGGCTCAAGTTCCCATTGCGCCGGCCGGCCCGCAGGAGCGTTGGTGCACCCGGCCCGCGCGGCCCCGTTCTATTTGGACTCCGGGGCTGCCGGTTTCTCCGGGACGTACCGGAACTTGAAGCAGTGCAGGTGGATGCTCATGGCCACCAGGTCCATCTCCGGATTGTACTGGCAGTAGCCGTTGGGCAGCTCGACATCGCCGCCCTTCACGCTGTGCCATTTCTTCTCCGCGCAGCTGTAGACCATGGTGTCGTTCCCGGTGGGGCCGGTGACCAGGTAGGCGTCGTGCTTGGCGACGTAGCAGACGCCCTTCCAGTTGATGCGCTTCTCGGCCGGCTTGTCGGCCGAGCCGTTCTTGATGCGCTCCTCGATGGGGATGCCCAGGTCCCAGCAGTCGGGAAGCTTCTCGAACTTCCGCTCCTTGGGATCGTAGGTGCAGACGTCCGGGCCCTTGCGGAAGACCCACAGGCCGCGCTTGGTGTCCCAGGTCGAGCGGGCGTGGTAGACGCTCATGCCCGGCTTGTTGGCGGGCGGGGCGGCCTTCCACTCGCGCTTCTCGAGGTCGAACTCCGCGCCGTTGCCGCCGCCGTTGTCCAGGAAGAGCAGCTTCCTACCCTCGGGCCAGTAGGTCAGATGGGTTTCGTAGAGCGAGCGGATGGGCAGGCCCAGCTTCTTGGGGCTGCCGTCGATCCGCGTCCAGCTCTTGTCCTCGAAGGAGTATCGCCAGGTGTTGTTCGACTCGGCCTCGATCAGGGCCTTGCCTTCCTCGCTGGGCGTGCCCCGCAGGCTCCGCATGTAGGCCCCGAAGAGCATGTACATCGAGTCCTCCTCGGGCACATAGCAGATCCCGTCGTAGGTGTGCCGGGGGTTGGGCGTGGGGTGTTCCTTGTTGGCCGGCAGCGGGTTGGCGCCGCCGTAGGAGCCGCCGCTCCAGTTGGCGACGTCCAGGACCCGGACGACGTCGGTCGCGAGGTCCCACTCGGCGGTGGTGTTGGTGTAGAAGCCCGGGGTAAGACCCGCGGCCTTGCAGTGTATCCCGGTGCGGATGATCACGTTCCCCGTCTTCGAGCGGTAGGCGCTGTCCGAGTAGCCGTCGGTGAAGGTCCAGACGGCGCCCGGGACGTTGGCGGTGGCCAGCGCCGCCTTCTCGTCGACGGCCGCCTTCGTCCAGGTGTTGGCCGGGAGTTCCGCCGGGGCTGCCGGAGTTGCCGGGGCCGGGGCGGTCTCACCGGCGAACGCTGTTGCGCCCAGAACCAGGGTTGCGACCAGGATCCCGGCAACATGCAACATGCCCCTCGACACACTTCCGCTCGGGGCCCTGAGCCTGGTCGAAGGGCAACACGCAACACCCAACACGCAGCGAATCAGCGGAAGGGGCCGATCATCGAATGGTTGGCCTTGGAGTTGCGCATTATTCATCATCGCCTTGCCTCCTTGATTTGCTCTGCATGTTGTATGTTGCATGTTGCGTGTTGTGTGTTGGCGCCATCGCATGGCGCCCTCACTTGATCCCGACCGTCTCCGCCGCCGCGAAGGTCTTGGCCATGCGCAGCAGCCGGCTGTTCACGATCTCGCTGACGTAGACGTAGTCGTCGGTGGCGTCGACGCTGTTCGGGTAGGCCATGGGCACGTCCCTGGTGGGCACCAGGTCGCCGGGGAGCCCGCCCATCGAGTCCCGGTTGCCCCAGGTCCCGAAGGCCAGCACCGGGTTGCCCTCGTTGTCGATGACCGAGACGCGCGGCTCCAGCGAATTCGGGCAGTAGATCCGGCCCCAGCCGTCCACCCCGAAGCGCGGCTGCCTGGAGAAGCCGAAGCTGAAGGCGCCGTAGCGGACCTCGTAGACCTTGGTCGGAGCGTCCGGTGCTTTGGGGAAGAGGTTGCCGCTCTCCAGGGAACCGGTCGGGGCGTACTTGTAGATGGTGCCGATGGGGCCGCCCTTGCTCTTCCCGGCGTAGAGGTTGCCCCAGTTGTCGAACCGGAGCCCCCCGGCGCGGCCGTTGTCCGCGTTGAACTCTTTGAACTCGAGCGGCTGCCACGGCGCCTTGGCCGGGTCGGCCTTGAAGAAGTTCAGGTAGCCCTTGTAGTTGGAGCCGCCCTGGCTCATGAAGGCCCCCAGGTTGGCCAGGCTCCCGTCGGGGGCGATGGCCATGCCCCGGGCGGCGATGCCCAGCCGGATGCGCCAGTCGTCGCAGAAGGGCTCGGTGAGGACGTTGCTGCCGCCGACCGGATCGGCGGCGAGGTTGCCCCCGTCGATCCGGTAGCGGACCACCGGACCCTTGAAGGGATGCGCGTAGAGCAGCCGGCCGCGGGCGTCGACCGCCAGCTCCACCGCCGAGAGCGGCGTCTTGCCGTCGACCATGAGGCGCGCGAACCCGGGGGACTTCCAGTCGTCGACCCGGAAGCACTTGCCGAAGCCGTCGGCGAAGTAGACGCTCTCCGTCTGCTGGTCGACGACCATGTGCTGCAGGTCGAGGGCGCGCTGCGTGGCGGACTCGTAGAAGTCCTTGACCGGCTCCAGGTCCGCGCCCTTGTCCCGGTAGATGCGGACCGGAACGGTGGTGTAGGCGAACCAGACCAGGACCTGCCCGTCCTGCTCGCAGGCGGTCACGAAGGTCCTCTCGCCGCCGTACCAGTTGATCGGACACTGCTTGATCGTCTGGGCCGGCTTGTCGTCCTTGCTCCAGTCGTTGAACTTGAGCAGCGTGGCCTCCGCGTTCTTGGAGGCGTAGTTGCCCCACCGGGTGGTCACGTAGAGCGCCTTCGACTTGGGGCTGACCGCTATATCGTCGGGGTACATGATGCCGGGGATCTCGCGGATCTGCTTGCCGGTCTTGTCCAGCACGACGATGCGCTGGTTCTGGCGGTCGCAGACGAAGACGTTCCCCCCGGCGTCGACGGCGACGCCGGCCAGGGCGCCGTGCGCGCTGTAGCGGTTGTCGGCTATCGGCGAACTGCCGCGGGCGGCCATGTCTCCGATCACCGACTTCTCGTCCAGCGCGAAGAAGGCCTCGGCCTTGCGCGTGGCCACGTCCACCTTCCAGACCTGGCCGTCGCGCCAGAAGCCGCCCGTCTCCACCGTTTTGCCCTTCCAGTGATCGTCGCAGGCGAAGAGTCCGCTGACGTACATGGTCTTCCTGTCGGGCGACAGGGCCGAGAAGAACGAACCCGACAGCCCCTTGCCGGGAACCTTCGGTTCGGAGAAGGCGGGGGCGGGCTGATACGCCGGCAGCGTGCCGTCCGTGCCGATGGTCATGGCGACCTGCGCATCGTTCAACAGCGTCAGCTTGTCAGCCTCCGGAGTGGCGACCAGGCTGGCCAGGTGCGCCCGGCCCCAGAAGATCAGGGTCTTGCCCGGCGAGATCGCCTCGAGCTGCCCGTACTGAAACGCGTAGGTCCCGTCGGGCCGGACGTCGACGCCCCAGCCCTTCATCGCCTCGGCCGGTTTGCCCGCGGGGGGCGGGTAGACCGTGCGCCGGAAGTTGCCCAGCGCATCGTACTGGCGGATGGCCACCGGCCCGTAGTTGTTGACCAGGCCCATGACGTAGACGCTGCCGTCGGGCTTGGCCTCCAGGCCGGTGATGGCCCAGGCGGAGTGGTCGCCCTGGCCCATCTCCCTGGAGTACCAGGCGTAGGGGTCGCCGCCGACGATCTTCTCGAGCTTGACACCCATGCCGATGCGCACCCGCGCCGAGAAGGGTTGAGGGTGGAGGGTGGAAGGTGGAGGTTCGCCGTAGTCGTCCTTGCCGTCCCACTCCAGGCTCTGCGCCAGGCCCGGCTTGAGCGGGGCGGGCGGGGCCTCCTTGGCGCCGAGGACGCCGGCGGCCAGGTGGCGGACCACCCCGCCCTTGGCGTCGAGGATGGCGACCTCCACGTCGGTGGCGGAGGTTACGGCGAAGTCGATGGTGGTCTTGCCGCCGCCCTGCGCAACCGTCGGCGGCTTCGCGAACTTCGGCGCCGGGCCGGGCTCGCCGGCGGCAACCGCGGCCGATGCGGCCGCGAAAGAGAGCGCTGCGACGATCGTCAAGATCCTGTTCATCATCCCGACCTCCGTATTCCTCACTGCGGGTTTCCGTCGGTTCCGGTCCCAACCTGGACGGCGACCGCCCGCTCTGGCGCGGCGGGGTCCAGGGCACCCTCGCTCCTGGCGACCACGGCAGTGGTCATGAGGTCGCCGCAGACGTTCAGCACCGTCCGCGCCATGTCCACGATGCGGTCCACGCCCAGGACGATGGCGATGCCCTCGACCGGCAGCCCGACCTGGGCCAGGACCATCGAGAGCATGATGACGCCGGCCCCGGGCACGCCGGCCGTGCCGATGCTGGCCAGGGTGGCCATGAGCACGA
Organism: uncultured bacterium; assembly: GCA_937935355.1. Taxonomy (GTDB): domain Bacteria; phylum Planctomycetota; class SZUA-567; order JAKLDR01; family JAKLDR01; genus JAKLDR01. Next base: position 52,814 of record CALGYR010000042.1, read on the forward strand.
CCTGGAGGAACTCGGTCGGGCCCAGGGCGATGCCGTAGACGTTGGCCACGAACACGGTGGCCACGCCCTGCATGATGGCCGTGCCGTCCATGTTGATGGTCGCGCCCAGCGGCAGCGTGAAGGAGTAGACGTCCTCGCGCGCGCCCAGCCGCTCCCGGGCCACCTCCATGGAGATCGGCAGCGTGGCGCTCGAGGAGCTCGTCGAGAAGGCCATCAGCATGGCGGGATGGATGCTGCGATAGAAGCGCAGCGGGTTGATGCGGCCCAGGACCGCCAGGTAGGCCGGGTAGACGACCAGCGCGTGGATGGCCAGAGCGCCGAAGACCGCGGCGATGTACTTGACGAGCGGCACGAGCACCGCCGTCCCCTGGCCGATGACCACCCTGGCCATCAGCCCGAAGACGCCGATCGGCGCCATGAACATGACCAGGCGGACCATGCGCTGGACCACCAGGTCGGCGGCCTTGAGCCAGCCGAGCACCGGGCCGGCCGCCTCGCCGGTCCAGACGACGGCCAGCCCGGCGAGCATGGCGATGAAGATGATCTGCAGCATGTTCCCCTCGACCAGCGCGGCGAAGGGGTTGACCGGCACGAAGCCGACGAGCACGTCGACGATGTTGGGGGGCGCGGCCGGTTTGAAGCTCGCGTCGGTGGGCATGGCGACGCCAGAACCCGGCTGCACGGCGAAGGCCAGGCCGAAGCCGACCGAGACCGCGAGCAGCGTGGTCGTCATGTAGATGGCCAGGGTCTTGCCGCCGATGCGCCCGAGCCTGCGGACGTCGCCGATGGCGGCCGTGCCCAGCGTGAGGCTCACCAGCACCAGCGGGACCACGACCAGCCGGATGCCGTTGAGGAAGAGCTTCCCGACCGGCTCGTGGAAGTACCGGATGGAGAGCGCGTTCCAGTCCGCCGGCAGGAACAGGTTCTGGAGAAGGCCCACGGCCACACCGCCGACCAAGCCCAGCAGGATCCAGACCGTGAGCGAGGGCCGCTTGCGCCTGCGCCCGAGAGTCTCATTCATTCGCCGCGTTCCTTTCACTGTTCAATCGCCGTCGGCCTCGCCCCCGGCCGGAGCATCGGCCGGATCCTGGACGGCGCCTCCGGCGCGGTACTTGGCCGTCTTGGGGTCGTAGCGGAAGAGCGCCACCTGCATCCGGGCGGAGTGTCCCGAGGGAATCAGCGCCACCAGAAGCTTGTGGACCGGATCGTACTCCAGGGCGCAGGCGGTGCCATAGAGGCCCTTGGGCATCTCGACGTCCAGCGTCCGCCAGGTGTTCGACACGCAGTCCATGACCGCCAGGCTCCCCGGGCACAGGGCGACCAGGCAGTCGTTGACGGCGTCGTAGGCGACCTCCCGGGTGGGCGTCACCGGCCCGCCCTTGGTCTCGAGCTTCCGCCAGGCGCCGTCCGGCACCGGACGCTCGTAGGCAGCGCCGATGTCCCTGTCGCCGTTGTTGGCCAGCAGGTAGACGAGCCGGCTGCGCTTGGAGTCGTAGACCATCGGCTGGACTTCCGAGTAGCCGGTCGCCGGGCAGTCCTTGTCCAGCAGCTTCCACTCGACATCCGCGCGGTCGCCGTCGATCCTGACCGTGCCGTGGTAGAGCTCCTTGCCGGGCTTGGCGTAGATGCCGTGCGGCGTGCCCACCAGGTTGAGCGTGTAGGGGGTGCCGAAGGGCCGGCCGGGCATGAGCGGATACTGCTTGTTTTTGGCCGGGTCGCAGACCAGCGTCCAGTTGCCGTGCTTGGCGGGCTCGTAGGTGAAGGCCTTGGCCGGATCGTCCTCGAGCTGCACGGTCAGGACATGGCTCAGCCCCGCCTCCCGCGGGCAGTAGACCATGGTCTTCGAGACCGGGTCGTAGCAGTACCAGTTGTAGGTGTGCTGGGATTGCGGCCGGCGGCGGTAGTCCCAGCCGGCCAGGGTCTTGTTGAAGTTGTACAGCAGGGGCATGAAGCTCGGCGGGGCGTCGAACGACCAGCGGTTGGCGCCCACTTCGTAGAGCGCGATGTCGTTGCCGGTGTAGCCGGCGTGGCCGCCGCCGGTGTAGATCACCACGCCCCGGTCGGTGTCGATGGTCGCGCCGCTCCAGGTCTTGCTGATCAGGTGGCCGGGATACTCGGCCACGACCGCCGTGTTGACCGGCAGCTCCTTGAGCTGCTTCTCAGTGGCGGCGCGGTCGGGCGGCGGGGCGGCCAGGATGCTCTCGACCTGCTGGCGGCCGCGGCTGTTCCAGACCCAGGTGCCGGGCGGGACGCTCTCGCGCTTGGGGTCGGCGTCCGTCGCGGTGGCCGGGTCCAGCCGGTAGAGCCACGTGCCGACGCCGGGCGCGGCCAGCACCACGACGTCGTCCTTCTCGGAGTAGTCGCAGGTCACCCACTCCATGCCAGTGTCCGGCAGCCGGCCCTTGAGCGGCGTCCAGGCGTTGGCGGCGACGTCGTAGGTCCAGGCGCATCCCGGGATGCCCTTGCCCGACGAGGAGCGGGGCTGGGGCAGACCCGGTCGTCCGGCCTCGCCGGTGTGCCCGGTGGCCGCGGCCAGGAAGACCAGCCCGTGCCTGGCCGCGAAGCAGGCCGCGTAACGGTCAAGAGGCGGAGGCGACTTCTCCGGCTTGCGCTCCTCCCAGCTCATCGCCGCCGGGTCGAGCACCCAGGTGTCGGCCAGGAAGCGGTCCTGGGCGTCGCCGCCGAAGAGCACCATGCGCCTGTTCTTCGAGTCGTAGACCAGCTGTGCGTTGCAGCGCAGCGGAGGCTCGACTCCGTCCTTCATCTCCGGGCGGCGCCACTCGTTCTTCCCGCAGTCGAAGGCCCAGGTCCGGGCGCCGCCCCAGGGGTTGTGCCCCATGCCGCCGCCGAAGAGCACGATCCGGTCGCCGGCCGGGTCGTAGGCCATCGAGGCCCAGACCAGCGCGTCGCAGGCCAGCGGCCTGGCCTTAAGATCCGTCCAGGTCCGGGCCTTGGGGTCGTACGCGAAGGTCTGTCCGCCGGCGTAGTAGACCAGTCGGTCCCGCTTGGAATCGTAGGCGCACTGGTGGAAGGTCGGCACGCGCGTCGGCCGGAGCACTCCGTCAGTCTCGATGAACTTCACCTTGTTGATGCTGCCGAAGGTGCCGACCACGGTGTCCTTCGCGTCTTCGCTCCAGAAGTCGGCGGGCAGCCCCTTGGGCTTGTACTTGGCCAGTCCCCAGCCGGGCGACCGGCCGTCGGCCCAGGTCCGCTCCCTTCCGATCGGCAGGCAGTCGCGCCACTCGGGCGCGGGCCCCCGGAGCGAAAGGGCCTGGACGTCGTATGGCCGGCCGCCGGCCTTGGCCCCCGCCGGATTGCCCCACATGACGAACTCGTCGGTGGCCCGCAGGTAGCGGGCGTCGCTGCAGGGCTGGAGCGGCTTGCGCGCGGCGCTGACCGGCACCCAGACGTTGGCGGGCAGCGCAGCCAGGTCGAGCTTGGCTTCGGCCGCCGGCTGCTCCTCCCCGGCCGGCGCCGGTGCGCCGCCCAGGACGATCGCCAGAGCCAGGACTGCGGGCGCTGCGGCTGGAGGGCGGGCCATGGCTGTCCCCTTCACTCAATTCCGATTGTCTCGGCCGCCGCGAACGTCTTGGCCAGGCGCATCAGGCGGACGTTGACAATGTCCGAGACGTAGACGTAGTCGTCGGTCACGTCCACGCAGTTGGGATATGCCATGGGGATGTCCTTGGTCGGAACGAGATCGCCGTCGAGTCCGCCCAGCGAGTCGCGGTTGCCGTAGGTTCCGCACCGGAGGATCTCGTTGCCCTCGTTGTCCATGACCGTGAAGCGGCAGAGCAGCGAGGTGGGGTAGTAGATCCGGCCCCAACCGTCCACTCCGAAGAAGCTGGCGCGCGCGAAGTCGCGGTCGATCGACCCGTAGGGCACGTTGTAGGTCTTCGTCGGCTTCTCCGGCTCGGACGGGTAGAGGTTGCCGGCCTTCAGGCTGCCGGTGGGCGCGAACCTGATGATGCGCCCGAGGCTGCCCTTGAGCTGGCCCTGCTTGTCAAGTTCGCCCGGCAGCGCGATCGGCTTGTCGTAGCTCAGGCCGACGTACATGTTGCCGCGGGGGTCGAACTTCACGCCGGCGGTCTTGGGGTGGTCCCCGACCTGCTTGAACGGCAGGCCCTCCCAGGGGGCCTTCTGCCCGTCGGGGCGGAACCAGCTCAGCGGCCCGGAGTAGTCGTTCTTGCCGAAGGACACCAGCGCGGCCAGGCCGCCGTCCGGCGCCACCGCCAGGCCCCGCTCGCCGAAGCCCAGGTTGATCCGCCAGTCGTTGGATGTGGGTGGAGTGATCGCGTCCCCGCCGCCGTTGCCGATCGGCGCCGGGACGAATCGGCCCCCGTTCAGCCGATAGCGCCGCACCGGCCGCCGGTCCTGCCGCAGGTAGAAGAACTCCCGCCGGGGGTCGATGGCGAACCCCAGGGCCGTGCCCATCGCGTGGCCCCCGCTCTTCTCCCCTTCGATGCGGCAGTGCCGCAGCTCGGGCTTGGACCAGTCCTCGAGGCCGAAGAGATTGCCGAACCCGCCGTGCACGTAGACCGCCTCGGTGCGGGGATCGACGGCCATGTGCTCCATGTCCACGGCGCGCTGAGCGCCGACCTCGTAGAAGTCCTTGACCAGCGCCAGCCCGTTGCCCCGGTCCTCGTAGATGTGCACGGGCAGGGCCACGAAGGCCACCCAGAGGAGCTTCCGGTTGCCCGACTTGACCAGGGCCAGGTGCGTCCGGCCGCGATAGAGGCCCACCGGCTGGTGCGGAGTGATCACGGTCTCGACCGCCGGCTTGGCGTCCTTCTCCCAGTCCGCGAACTTCAGCACCCGGAAGTCCTTGTCGCGGCCGTGATAATGCCCCTTGCGCGAGGTCACGTAGAGGGCCTTGGAGTCGGGATCCAGGGCGATGGCATCCGGCGCCTCCACGGCAATCTCCCGGACCGGCTTGCCCGCCGGATCGAGGACCAGCACCCGCTTGTTCAGGCGGTCGCAGACGAAGACCCGGCCGGCCCGGTCCACGGCCAGGCCGTGCAGGGAGGCGCAGGCGGTGGTCACGCTGTCGCCGATGGCCGCGCCCCGCTTGCCGAGGTCCGCGACGATGCTCTTCTCGTCCAGCGCGAAGAAGACCTCCGCCTTGCGCGTGGCGGCGTCGACCCTGTAGACCTGCCCGTCCCGCCAGAAGCCGGAGGTCTGCACTTCCTTGCCGCGCCGGTAGCTGATCCCTGTGTCGGCGAACACTCCGGCCAGATAGAAGTGCTTGCCGTCCGGAGCCGGCGCGACGAAGGGATTGCCGCGCAGCCACCCGGCCTTGTCGTCGAAGACCATCGGGGGCGCGTTGACCAGCTGGCCCCGAGCACCGGGGTCCGCGGGGATCGTGCCGTCCGTGTTCACCTCGATGAGCTTCCAGTTCCTTGCCGCCAGGAAGTGCAATTTGCCTTCGTCGGGGTTGGGCAGGAGCGGCGCCACCAAGGCCCGCCCGCTCGTGATGCCCGTGTCCGAGAGCGTCGACGCGTCCAGGTTCTCGTGCCTGAAGGCGTAGGAGCCGTCCTCGCAGGGGAAGGTGCCCCAGCCCGTCATCGCCTCGGCCGGCTTGCCGGCCGGAGGGGGGTAGACCGTGCGCTTGTAGTTGCCCTCGGCGTCGTAGCACCGGACCGCCGCCGGGCCGTAGAAGTTGAGACTGCCGAAGAGGTAGACCGAGCCGTCCTTCTTGGCCTCCAGGCCGGTGAAGAACCAGCCGGCGTGGTTGTCCTGGCCGACCTCCATCGAGAAGTACTCGTAGGGATCCCCGCCGACGATCTTCTCGAGCTTGACGCCCAGGCCTGCGCGCACCCGCACCTTGAACGGCCCGCCCTTGACGACCTCCCCGTAGTCGTCCCTGCCGTCCCACTCGAGGCTCTGGGCCAGCCCGGCCTTGAGCGGCGCGGGGGGCGCGTCCTTCGCCCCCAGGACGCCGGCAGCCAGGTGGCAGGCCACCTTGCCACCGGCGTCGAGGACGGACACCTCGACATCGGTGGCCGCCGCGACGGAGAAGTCGATCCTGACCTTGTCGCCGGCCTTGGTGACCGTCGGTTTCTGCGCGAACGCCGCCTCCGCAGCACCGGCCTGGACGGCCAGCGAGCAGATCGCGGCGAGGATGGTTGCGGCAGTTGGTGTTCTCACTTCGGCCCCCTCACTTGATCCCGACCGTCTCGGCCGCCGCGAAAGTCTTGGCCAGGCGCAGCACGCGGATGTTCACCATGTCGCTGACGTAGATGTAGTCGTCGGTGGCGTCCACGCTGTTGGGCCAGGCCATGGGCACGCCCTTGGTCGGGACCAGGTCGCCCTCCAGTCCGCCCATCGAGTCGCGGTTGCCGTAGGTGCCGAAGGCCAGCACCGGATTGCCCTCGTTGTCGACCACCGACACCCGTGATTCGAGGGATGTCGGGTAGTAGATCCGTCCCCAGCCGTCCACGCCGAAGCGCGGCGTCCGCGAGAACCCCTGGGGGGAGTATCCGTACGGGACGTCGTAGACCTTGACCGGCTTCTCCGGCTCCCTGGGGAAGAGACAGCCGGACTTCAGGCTGCCGGTTGGCGCGTACTTGACTATGCTGGCGGGTTTCTTGCCCCCGCTGCCCGGCAGGCCGGCGTAGAGATTGCCGGCCGGGTCGAACCGAATGCCGCCCGATGCGGGCTTGCCGAAGTGCGCGAAGTGCAGTGCCGCCCACGGCGCTTTCTCGGCATCGTGCTGGAAGATGTACAACGGCCCGGAGTAGTCGGTGTGCTCCGTGGTGCCCAGCGCCGCCACGCTTCCGTCGGGCCCGGCGGCGATGCCTCTCTGGGACAGGCCCAGGCCGATCCGCCAGTCGTTGCTGACCCGCTGGCCGGAGATGGCGTTGTCGCCGGTCTTGCCCACCGGCGCCGGAGCAAGGTATTTCCCGTCCAGCTGGTAGCGACGCAGGGCAACCGTGACCTTGCCGCGAATGTAGTCGTGGGTGATGAGATACCGGTTGCGGGCGTCGATGGCTACGCTGAGCGCGACGAGCCTCTGGCCCTCGGCGGTCATGCAGGATTCGAACCGGGGGTTCTTCCAGTCGGTGATTCTGAAGGCGTTCTTGAACCCGTCGGCGATGTAGAGGTCTTCGGTTTTGGGGTCGACGGCCATGTGCTGCACGTCGAGGCAGCGCTGCGGTCCCGCCTCGTAGAAGTCCTTCACCAGTTCGAGCTTCGCGCCCCCGTCGCGGTAGACGCGCACCGGCAGCATGGTGTGCACGATCCAGACCAGGACCTTGCCTTTGTGTTCCATGGCCAGGATGCGGGAGGGCACGTTGTGGTAGATCCCGACCTGCTTGGGTATCAGCATGATGGTTTCGGCCGGACCGGCGTCCTTGCTCCAATCGTTGAATTTCAGCAGTTGGAGATTGCCGCGCTTGTGGTAGTCGCCGATGCGGGTGACCACGTAGAGCGCCTTGGAGTTCGGCGAGACCGCCGCGACCTCGGCGTTCTGGCAGGCGATCTCGCGCAGCGTCTTGCCGGCGCTGTCGCGGACCGTGATCTTGTTGGCGGCGCAAGTCGCCTCCGCCGGCGGCTTCTGCTCACTCTTGGGTGCCGGGCCTATCCTGAGTTCCGGCAGGGATCCGTCGGTGCCGATGATCATCGCCGTGCTCGCGTCCGCACCTTTGTCCCATCGCTGGATCGGGGCGACCGCCAGGGTATCAACGGCGGACGAGGGGAGCAGGGAGGCGCAGCCTCCGCGGGTGGCGGCGATCGGCGTCTTGCTCAGGGCCGGCGAGGCCAGGTCGCTGTAGAGCGGCAGGTAGGTGCCGTCCGCCTGCACCGTGACGCCCCAGCCCTTGACCTTCTCGGCCGGCAATCCGGCGGGAAAAGGAAAGACCGTGCGGCGGTAGTTGCCTTCCGCGTCGTAACAGCGGATGGCCGGCGGGCCGATGTTGCTGGCATTGCCCATGACGTAGACGCTGCCGTCGCTCTTGGCCACCAGACCGGTCATCTTCCAGGCGGCGTGGTCGCCCAGCCCCATATCCCAGGAGAACCACGCATAGGGATCTCCGCCGGCGATCTTCTCGAGCTTCACGCCCATGCCGATGCGCACGCGGGCCGAGAAAGGTTGAGGGTGGAGGGTGGAGGGTGGAGGTTCGCCGTAGTCGTCCTTGCCGTCCCATTCCAGGAATTGGGTTAAGCCGGACTTGAGCGGCGCCGGCGGGGCAGCCTGCGCGCCGAGGGCGCCGGCGGCGAGGTGACGGACCACCGCGCCCTTGGCATCGAGGATCGAGACCTCGACGTCGGTGGGGGCGGAGACGGCGAACTGGATGGTGGTCGCCTCGCCCGCCTTCGTCACCGTCGGTTTGGCGGTGAATGCCGCCTCGCCGGCGAAGCCGGCTCCCAGAAGGCACAAAGGCACATAGGCACATAGGCACAAAGTGCGCTTGGCGCGCGCTGCCGGACTTGTGATTCCGATCGCCATGTCGTCCTCCATTCCCTTTGTGCCTCTGTGCCTCTGTGCCTTTGTGCCTTTATGCCTTTGTGCCTCGGTTAGACTCTCAGCCGCGTCGGCACGCAGACCCTGACCGGCTCCCCGCCGCGGCCGGCCCGGCGCTCGGCGAGCAGCGCCAGCGCCCGCGCCGCCATGCTCGAGGCCTTCCAGACCACGGCCGGCGGCACGGGGCCGCCGGCGAAGAGCGGCAGGTATTCGCTCGCGTGGCACTCCTCGACCACCCAGCCGACGGCCTTGAGCTCGGACCCGAGCCCGATGCCCATCAGGCTGGCGGCCTGGACGAGCGTGGCCATGGAACCGGAGTAGAAGGCCAGGACCCCGTCGGGGCGCTCCGCCCGGCCGAGCAGCTCCCGGGCCCGCCCCATCGCCTCCGCGCCCTCGGCCTCGACGCACATGGACTCGTCGAAGCGACGGCCCGCCGCGGCCAGCGCGGCGACCGCCCCGGCGTAGCGCTCGCGGCTGTGGTAGAACCGCCCCAGCGCTCCGAACCAGGCTATGCGCCGGCAGCCGGACTCGATCAGATGCCGCGCGGCCAGGAAACCGCCGCGGTAGTTGTCCTGGATGACCGCGTCGACGTCGGCGTCCTCCCAGCAGCTGTTGACCAGCACCAGGGGCAGCCCGGAGGCGCGCAGGGCGTCCAACAGGGAACGGTCCATGGTATCGAGCGCCGCGCCCCAGGCGCGGCCGGCCCGGAGCTGCTCGAGGATGACCTCGCCGCCGGCCTCGCCGGCGTGCGCGCCCAGCACGCTCGTGCCGGCCTGGGCGGTCGCGCGCTGGAATGCACCCAGGACCGCCCAGTTGGCCGGCTGGGCGGAGGCCAGACTGCTGTCGTGCGAGGTGACGTAGGCCACCGGACAACGCACCGCGTCGGCCGCCTGGCGGGCCGCAACGCGAAAGCCCTGGCGGGCCTCGGCCACCAGCAGGCCCTCGCCCTCGAGGATCTTCAGACCGCGGCGCACCGTCTCGGGCGAAACCCTGTGCTGCGAGCTCAGCTGGCGCACGGGCGGCAGGAACCGTCCGCCACCGTAGCGCCCGGTGGAGATGGCCTCGCGCATCCTCACGACCACCTCCACCACGCCGCGTCCTTGAGCGGTTCTATCGGTAGTCATCGCCTGCCTCTCCGTGACTCTTGCGTGCCTCCACGTGCCTACATACACCGCAGAAAGCACCGTGTTCTGGAGAAAGTCGGACTTCTCATGTCGATTATCGCGAGATGCTCGCAACGTCATGCAAAATATTGATATACAAGGCGATGCGACGACTCAGGAAAACGATCCGGCCGGCCGCAGGGTTTGCGACCGGCCGGATGACGGCCTATCGATTGGCGTCGGCGTCAGCGTCAGCTCAGAACCGCTTCCTGCCGTCGAGCTCCCACCAGTCGCGCCAGTCCTGCTTGGACTTCTTCATCTCGCTGCCGGTGAGCATCTTCAGCGCCTCCCAGGCGAGGTCCGAAGTCCGGGTGTCGGTGTGGTCCAGGGCGTCGATCAGGGTCTCGACCACCATGCGGTCACGGAAGCGCGAGAGCGGGCCGACCAGCCTGGTGCTGGCCTGCGGATAGCGTTCGAAGGCCTTGATCATCGGCTTGACGGCCTTGGGATCGCCGATGCGCGCCAGGCTCACCGCCGCTGCGGCGCTTACGTCGATGTTGTAGTTGCCGACCTTCTCGGGGAGCAGGCACTCGACCAGCAGGTCGATGGAGCCCCTGTCCTCCATGAGGCCCAGCGCCGCGACCGCGGCGGCGCGCAGCAGAGGGGCGTTGGACGCATCGGTCAGCTTGCGAACCTCGGCGGCGTGGCCCGCGTCCTTGAGGTACCCGAGGGCCAGCGCGGCGCCGTCGCGCGGCTGGTCGAGGCTGCCGAGCATGTCCACGAGCTGCGCGCAGACCTTGTCGCGGTCCTCGACCACCGGCCGGAGGGCCTTGGCGGCGGCCGCGCGCACGTCGGCATCCCGGTCGATCAGAGAGCGCATGATCGGGTCCAGCCCATCGCGGTGCCCGATCAGCCCCATGGCCTCGAGGGCCCCGGCGCGCACCGAGGCGCTGTCGCTCGAGAGCCCGTCCTTGTCCAGGTAGGGGATGGCGTCCGGCCCGATCTGCTTGAGCTCGCGCAGCGAGCGCTCGGCCAGCTTGGGGTCGTTGTCCTTGAAGCCCTGCAGGGCCACCTGCACGGCGCCCTTGATCCGGTTGCGCCACTCCTTGTTGGTGTCGAGCATCAGGTCGATGATCCGGATGGGGACCTTGGCCTCGCTGAGCTTGACGATCTGCTGCGGCGAGACGTCGAAGCGGCAGTCGCTGCTGTTGATCGACTTGACGATCAGCTCCTCGGCCTCCTTGGAGAGCTTGCCGTCCTCGCCGGCCAGCTTCTGGGTGAGGGTGATCACGTCGTCGTTGGTCAACGTGGCCGCCATGGCGCCGGTGGCGCCGAGGACCAGGACGGTGAGAACCATTGCCAATCCGCGCATGTCTGTCGCTCCTCTGCTGTGAACCGCCGGCTGTTGTCTCTTCGCGTGCTGCCTCCCGACCGGCTCCGGGACCCGAGGCCCAAGGGCCTCAGCCCCCGTGCCGGAGCAGGACCTTGACGACTCCCGGCGCGTGCTCGTCGAGCATCCGGAACGCCTCCGGAGCGCGCTCGACGCCCATCTCGTGGGTGACCATCTCGCCGACGGGCAACCGGCCGGAGGCCACCAGCTCGATGGCCCGCGGGAACTCCCCGCGGTTCACCCGGCTGGCGATGATCTCGGCCTCCTTCCAGACGAAGCTCTTCCAGGCGACCGGCTGCGATTCCGGGCCCTGCCCCAGGACCAGGACGCGGCCGCCGTTGCGGATGGCCTCGGTTGCGGCCGTCACCGGCGGAAGGCGTCCGGGCACCTCGCGGGCCGCGCCCACCGCCTCGAAGGCTAGCTCCACGCCGTCGCCGGCGGTGAGCTCCCGGATGCGGGCCACCGGGTCGGTTTCCACGACATTGATGACGTCGGTGGCGCCGAGCTTCTTAGCGAGCTCCAGCCGGCCGGCGTCCAGGTCGACCGCCACCAGGCGACTCGGCGAGGACCGACCCAGGAGCGCGATGACCGCCAGGCCCAGCTTGCCGGCACCGAAGACCGCCACGGTCTCGCCCGGCGCGTAGCGCGAGCGGGCCGTCGCGTGGCAGGCGATGGAAGCGAGCTCGACCATCGGCCCGAGGCGCAGCGGAAGCCCCGCGGGGACCGGGAAGACCGCCCCCTCAGGCGCGGCCACCAGCTCGCCGAAACCTCCGGGCAGGTCGATGCCCAGGAGCTTCAGGCTCCGGCAGGAGCTGATCTTGCCCTCGCGGCAGGCCGGGCAGCGGCCGCAGTGCAGCACCGGGTCAACCACCACCTTGGTGCCCGGCGCCGGGCCGCTCGCGCCCGGGCCGAGCTCCACGACCTCGCCGCAGAACTCGTGTCCGAGGATCGCCGGGAAGCGCACCCGAGCGCCGAACTCCCCGAGGTAGGCGTGGTGGTCCGAGCCGCAGATCGAGACCCACTCGACCCGGATGAGCACCTGGCCCCCGGCCGGGACCGGGGCGGGCAGTTCGGCCAGTACGATCCTGCCGGGCTTCTCGACGACCGCAGCGCGCAATTCAGGCCTCTACTGGGCGGCGATGTCCATGCACTTGTCGGAGAGGTCCTCTCCCTCGCTCATGCGCAGCTCGATGGTCACGGCGCCGAGCTGGCCGGCGGCGGCCTCGTCGGTGAAGAGCCCGACGGTGATCATCTCCCGGCTCTCGCCCGGCTGGAGCCCGAAGGAATCGGCCATGCGCCGGGTCCCCCGGCTGGACAGCGGGTCGTCGGGGTTGAGCTCGAAGCCCTTGAGGTCGAAGGTGTCGCGGACGTGCAGGAGCGTCTTGCCGCCGCCCTTGGTGGTGGCCCGCCCGGCCGGGGCGCCGAACCTGACGGGCTTGTCGGCCAGGTTGCTGAAGGTCCAGTAGACCAGCAGCGTCTTGTTGCCCTTGAGCACCACCTTGGTGATGCGCAGCGGCCTGGCGGGCTCGGGCGGCTTGGGCGGCTCGGGGGTCGGAGGAGTCGCCGGCCCGGTGACCGTCGGCGTGGCCGGGGTCGCCGGGGTGGTCGATTCCGTTCCGGTCGCGGGCGGATTGGCGCCATCGGGAGGCTTCTGCCCGTCGCCGTCGCCCGCGGGCGGAGGCGTCGCCGGCGTCTTCACCTCCGGCATGACCACCGGCGGCGGCAGGTTGGGAACGTCCATGGGCGTGCCCATGGCCACCCGCCGCGCCGACGTGGCCTCCTGCTTGCGGAGATCCTCGCGAATGCGCGCCACCTGGGCGGAAGCTTCGTTGCGTAGCTTCTCGGCCTCGGGGAGCAGCGGGTCGCCCGGCACCATCGCGGCCAGGGCGGCCGAGGCCCGGTCGAAGGCGGTCACGTAAGCCTGTTCCGCGTTCCGCAACTGCCCCTGCTGCTCGGCATTCTTGGCGTCGCCCAGGGCCTTCCTGGCGCCGTCAAGGTTGGGGGGCTTGACCTCCCGCCCGCAGCCGGCCAGCATAATCAGGAGCGAGGCCAGCGCCAGCATTCCGGCGCCAGAGAGCGAAGCCTTGCGCATCATCGCGTTTCCTTACGTTCGTTCCCGGCCGGCTACCGGTAGCTGACGCCGTAGAACCGCCCGCTGCCCCGGCAGACCGAGCAGGGGTATCCGTACTTGCCGCCGCCGCCGGAGCCCATGCTCATGACCTCGATCTGTCCGGTGCCTCCGCAGTTGATGCAGTTCTCCTCGTAGCTCTTCTCGACCTTGAAGATGCCGCTCTCCTCGGCGCACATGGCCTTGAGGATCTCGGCCTTGATGTTGGGGGCCTGTTCCTTCCACCACTCCTCGGGGTCCTTCCACTGCGGCTGCCCCTGGGCTCCGCCGGCGCCGCCGGCGCCCCCGCGCGGATTGCCGCCCCGGGCCGTGCCCCCGCGGGTCCCGCCGGGGTTCAGTCCGGGAGCGACCGCGCCGGCCGCCCCTCCGGCCGCGCCGCCGGCCCCGCCGGCGCCTCCCCCGCGCAGCCAGGAGCCGACGCTCCAGTGGGCGTCCTGGAAGGAGGCGACCACCTCGGGCTCCTTCAGGCCGGCCTCGCCCACCACGATGACGTCGCTGAGCCGCTTGTCCCAGGTCTCCTGGGCCTCCTTGTCGGTTATGCCCAGGGCCTTGGTGACGTCCTTGAGGATGTCGGCGCCGATGCCGCCCTTGGCGTCGGTGACGTATTTCTTGCACTCGGCCAGGGTGCGCTCGCGCCAGGGACCCTTCTCGATCATCTTCTGCTCGATCCGGGCGATGAGCTTGCGGTCGATGGAGAAGGTCCGCCCGCCTATGTCCAGCATGACCTCGGCGGCGTCCTCGGAGCCCTTGATGTTGCCCTCCAGGGTGTTGCCGCTGTTGAGGTAGACCACCTTGACGGGCACGGCCGGGGTCTCGGAGAGCCTGGAGTAGGCGATCCGCTGGATGTGATGGTCCATGTACATGTACCAGAGGCTGATCACCTCGCGGCGGACCTGCTGGGTGCGCATCTTGTCGAGCAACGGCCGCTCCAGGGTCAGCTTGGTGTTCTCCTCGAAGTCCGGGTACTGTGCAAGCAGGACGTCGATGTCCTTGATCACCTGGGTGTAGGCCCCGCGGGCCTTGTTGACCATGATCTGCTTGTAGAGCTCCCGGGCCTGGAGCTTCCTGGCCAGGGCGGCGAGCTGGTCCTTCCTGGCCTTGCACTTCTCCTCGTAGCCGGGGTCGAGCAGCACGGCCTTGGCGAAGTTGTCGTCGGCCTCCTGGGGCAGCTCGTTGTCCAGGCACCAGATGCCGGTCTGGAAGTACTGCTCGGAGGTCTGCGGCGGCTCGGTGGCCAACCTGGTGCGGTAGCGCTCCTGCGGGCTGTAGAGCTCGCCCTCGTAGATCTTGATCGGCTTGATCGACTTGATGTCCTTGATCGGGAAGCCGATCAGCGGCGTGCCCCGGCAGCGGAAGTACTTGTGCGAGGTGGTCTGGCGGTCGACCAGCTCCTTGCCGCGATAGCACATGCTGTTGTTGAGGGTCACCTCGACGCCGTCGATCTGTTTGCCGAGCGGGATGCCGGTTGGCGCGTCCTCGACCCGGACCAGCCCCTGGAGCCGGCGGCGCTCGGCGGCCGAGAGCTTGTCCCAGTCCAGGGTGACGACCGCGCCGGTCTCGGTGAGCAGCACGGTCAGGCTCTTCTCGTCGTGCTTGACGACCTTGCAGGGCAGGGCGATGTCCTCGAGCACAATCACCGTGCTGATCTCGCCGCGCGCCGGGGCGGCGCAGAGGACGGCCCCCAGAAGCATCGCCCCGCAGCCCAGCGTCCAGACGGAAGCCGTTCGCAGTCTCATGCCGATCCTCTCCAAAAAGGGGACAGGGGGGCGCCGCCCACGCGAGGCGCCGTCCCTCTGATGATACCTAACCCCCGAAACTGCGTCAAGCCACAGCTTTGAGCGGCGTTGCGAACGGCCTTGACACCGCCCGCCCCGGAAATAGCATTCCAGAGCGGGCCCGCCGCGGACCTCGTGCCGCCGGGCCCCGCGGAGCGCCGGAGCTCCACTTCTCCAGGGTCTCTGTAATTGAGCCGGCGGCCGCCGCGGGATAGGCTGTCCGCGAAGGGCGGCGACGACCGCCCCCGGACTGGGCGCGAAGGAGGCAGGCATGAGCACCATGGAATGGGTCTTCCTGACCTGCACGATCGTGGGCGGCGTGATCTTCGTTCTGAGGCTGCTCCTGCAGTTCTTCGGCGCCGCCGTGGACCACGCCGACCTGTCGGTCAGCCACGACGTCGACGGCGGCGACTCCGACACCAGCTTCAAGGCCCTGTCGCTCCAGAGCGTGACCGCCTTCCTGCTGATGTTCGGCCTGACCGGCTACGTGATGCTCAAGAGCGGCGGGCTGCACCCCGGCTGGGCGGTGCTGGGCGGCACGGCCGCCGGCTCCCTGATGGTCTTCCTGGTGGGCTGCGTCTTCAAGGGCTTCGTCAGGATGCAGGCCAGCGGCACGCTCAATCTCGCCAACGCGGTCGACCAGGAGGGGACCGTCTACCTGCGCATCCCCGCCGGCGGCACCGGCAAGGTTCAGGTGCCCGTCCAGGGCCGGCTGCTGACCCTCGACGCGGTCAGCGAAGCCAGGGAGGAGATCAAGTCCGGGGACCGGATCAAGGTCGTCGCGGTGACCAGCGGCGAGGTGTTGAGCGTCAGGCGGCTCTGAGGCCGCGCGGCACCCATGCGTTCCGCGCGTCTCCGGGCCAGGTTTGAAAGGGCGTAGCCATGTGGAGCGTACCCATCATCGTAGGCGTGATCGTCATCTTCTTCTTCATCCTGTTCCTGGCCAGCCGCTACAAGCGCTGCCCCTCCGACCGGATCCTGGTGATCTACGGCAAGGTCGGTGAGGGGCAGAGCGCCCGCTGCATCCACGGCGGCGGCGCCATGGTCTGGCCGGTGATCCACGACTTCTCGTACATCAGCCTGACCCCCATGACCATCAACATCCCGCTGCAGAACGCGCTCTCGATGCAGAACATCCGCATCAACGTGCCCAGCACCTTCACGGTGGGCATCAGCACCCATCCGGCGATCATGCACAACGCCGCCGAGCGCCTGCTCGAGCTCCGTCCCCAGGAGATCGAGGCCATGGCCCGCGAGATCATCTTCGGCCAGCTGCGCCTGACCGTGGCCTCGCTGACCATCGAGCAGATCAACCAGGACCGCGAGAGCTTCCTGGAGTCCATCCGCAAGAACGTCGAGCCCGAGCTCAACAAGATCGGCCTGTACCTGATCAACGTGAACATCACCGACATCACCGACGAATCGGCCTACATCGACTCGATCGGCAAGAAGGCCGCCGCCGAGGCGGTCAACAAGGCCCGCGTGGACGTGGCCGAGCAGGAGAAGAGCGGCGCCATCGGCGAGGCCGCCGCGACCCGGGAGAAGGTGGTGCGCGTGGCCGAGATGGCCGCCGAGGCCGAGAAGGGCAAGAAGAAGGCCGAGGCCGACCGCCGCGTCTACGTCCAGGGGCAGGAGACCAACGCGGCCGTCGGCGAGGCCGAGGCCGTCCGGGAGAAGGACATCAAGGTCGCCGAGAACACCGCCGCCGCCGAGAAGGGCAAGAAGCGCGCCGAGGCCGACCGCCGCGTCTACGTCGAGCAGCAGGAGGCCACGGCCACCGCCGGCGAAAACATCGCCAAGGCCCAGATCGCCGACGTCAACGCGGAACTGGCCGTCAAGCAGGCCGTCGCGCTCCAGAAGGGCGAGGTCGCCAAGCGCGCGGCCATGGTCGAGATCCAGAAGGCCCAGTAC
The DNA here is from genome assembly GCA_937935355.1 of uncultured bacterium. Taxonomy (GTDB): domain Bacteria; phylum Planctomycetota; class SZUA-567; order JAKLDR01; family JAKLDR01; genus JAKLDR01. Next base: position 69,582 of record CALGYR010000042.1, read on the forward strand.
AAGGCCGAGCAGGAGCGCCTCAACGCCGAGGAGGTCGTCAGGAAGGAGATCGAGAAGCGCAAGATCGAGATCGCCGCGGAGGCCGAGGCCGAGAAGACCCGCCGCGAGGCGCGCGGCGTGGCCGACGCCATCCTCATGAAGTACGAGGCCGAGGCCAAGGGCGTGCGCCAGGTGCTGGAGAGCAAGGCCGCGGGATACCTCTCGCTGGTCCAGGGCTGCAATGGCGACGCCAAGGCCGCCGCCACGCTGCTCATGGTCGAGAAGATCGAGAACATCGTCGAGCGCCAGGTCGAGGCCATCCGCAACCTCAGGATCGACAAGGTCACCGTCTGGGACACCGGCGGCGGCGCCGGCGGCCAGGGCGGATCCTCGACCGCCAACTTCGTCTCGAGCCTGGTCAAGAGCCTGCCGCCGCTACACGAGGTCGCGGGCATGGCCGGGGTGGAGCTGCCCGGGTACCTGGGCAAGATGGTCCACGACGCCAAGGCGCCGGACGGCAAGACCGTCCGCTTCGACGCCCCGTCCCCGGCTACCGAGCCGGAACCGGGCAAGCCCGGGGCGGGCCGGCTCGACCGGTCGCGCGGCGCGTAAGCGCGGCGAGAGGCGATAGCTCCAGGCGGGGGCGCGGGAGACCGCGCCCCCGCGGCTTTCACGGACGAGCCCGACAATTGTAGATGGCGCTCAGCAACCTGGCAAAATACACCCAATGGCCGAACGCACTCCAGATTGACGCAAATCTTGTTCGGACAAGGAAATGCGCCCATCCCCGAGGGTGCGGGCGCATCTTTGGGGTTTCCAGTGGTGGAGATGAAGGGATTTGAACCCTCGACCTCCGCATTGCGAACGCGGCGCTCTCCCAGCTGAGCTACATCCCCACTGGCAGGCTAGTGTATGCTCGTCGGAGGCGGAGTCAAGCGCAATGCCGGCTCGCGGGTCTATTGGGGCCGTCTCTCAATTCGTCGGCTGCATCTGCACCGGCGGCGTAGGCAGGATGGCCGTGTACGTAGTTAACAGGATCAACTCTTTGCGCCCTTGGTGTCGCCGGTTGGCACATCGGGGGCTTCTTTCACGGCCTTCGTGCCGACGTGCGCGCGCTGCAGTCGTCTACGCAGCAGTACGCAGTGATTCTTCAGCGCTTCCGCCACCATTCTATGATCACCAGGGCTCAGAGCGCCACCGTCCTTACCGGCATCTGCCTTCTCCTTATGGAATTGCGCACACTCTTCCAGGATGGCCGCTTGGCGCTGCAGCTCCAGATCGACCTCAGCCTTGCTCAACAACCCCAATATGAAATAGGCGTCATCCAGGCTCGTTGCCTCCCTAAGACTGGAACTGATCGCCGCAGGCAGCGACTTCGCCTGGACCAGCTTGTCCTGAAATTCGGCAACACGTGTCTTCAGCCTGGGGATCGTCGTGCACCACAGCACGCTGCCCTCGCTGGCTTTCGCCTTGGCCTTCAGGTCATCCTGAAATGACGCGAGAACTTCACGAGCCAACGGCTGGTCCAGAACGGCCAGATTCATCAGGATCCACTCAACAATCTCCGCACCATCGTTGTGATGAGCCCAGTAGGTCGCTCGCAGGAAGTCGGCCTTCTCGTCAGAAGTACGAGGGAAGTACTGGACATCGAGCTCGCCGTGGAACTCGAACCTCCCACGCAAGTCGATGGACAATAGCACCAGGGTTGCCTCCCACACGGCCTTGCGATGGGCGTCCTGGCCATCCTTGCTCAGTCTGCCACATTCGTGCACGAAGTCCGACAGCACCCGTCGTGAGAAGTAGTCCGGCCACGCCTTCAGCAAGGCCACCGCCTTGCCGGAGACCTCCTGCGACTGGTCCCACAGACAATCATGGGCAGCCTGGAGGAAGGCCTTGCGCCGCTGAGGTGAGGGCGTCTTGAGGAAATCCGAATATGCCGAATCCAACAGGTCGCTTCTTCTCAGCGACTCCTCTTTCGCGACAGCAGCGTCTGGGCCGGAACCCGTTGGCTCTGCTGCCCGGCACGCCCACGGACCGCACGTTGTCACGACCAACGCCAGCCACAAAGCCAATCGCGTAGTCATTAAGGTCTCGCCTCCATCTCTTCAGTCCAGGAGTGCGCGTCAAGCTCACGAACACTCTCCGCATCGTTCTTGGCTGGATACTTGTAATCCATCGAAATCTCAAGGTGCTTGCCAACAATGGCAACAGAACCTTCGCGGTATTTCACAGTTATGATTCCCCGATTGTAGTCAATGTAATGCACGTAGTAATCGGCTCCCTTTTCTGGTGGCAACGACATCACGTGCATATTGCCATCCACGCCGCGGATCGAAATCTTCAGATCGTCAACGAGAATGCAGGCAGAGCTCGCCGTAGCGCGCCAGGGCCTCGTCCCCGGGCGCCGTCCCGGGTTGGGCCAGGACCTTCAAGGCCTGGAGAGCCTGAGCCCGGTCCTTCTTCTCCTTGCTCGCCGCAAGACGCTTGGCCGCCTGAAGCGGCGCCTCCGGCTCGGCGGAACGCCCTGCGGTGACAACGAATGCGAGCGAGGCAAGGCAAAGAACCGCCACCTGGAACCATACGATGCACCGGCGCGTCATGGATCGGCTTCCCCTTCGCGAAAGCGGCAACCGCAGTTCAACGCGAACGCGTGGACCACACTTCCATGTCCGATGAAGGACATGGTAACGGCCGTCGGCGAGCTTTCAATTTCCTTTCGCTGGCCTGAATGCTATTCCTGCAGGAAACTCTGGGCGCCGAACCCACGGGCCCCACACTCCCGGATTTCAGAGGGGAATCCCCCGGCTGCATCCCGGGAATCGATATACCTGGCTGCCAGCAGGCCCGGAACGCGGGCCGGAAATCCCTCCTCAGCGCGCCAGCTTGGAGCCCCACGGGGTGTTCCAAGTCCGACGCCGGCGCCCGGCGACCTGTCTTTGCCCCGCGACAGCCTTTAGGTGACACCTTGGACGGGCTCCTGCTCCCGACGGCATCGGGTTTGTCCCCCTGAGGCAACCCCGCCTCCACGCCCCTCGCAAATATCTGCTGGACAATGACCTGCGCGCCACATAAAGAATGTCGCGGGGCCAAAAGACGCCCTGCGGTAGGGCGCTACGCTCCACGCATGGTTTTCAGCCGGACTGGTCGCTGGCGCCTCCGGGCGCGGAGGGGAGGGTTCGATGAAGAAGGCCGTTCCTCTCGCGCTCCTGGCCGTCATGACACTCGCGGCCGCCGCGGCCCTGGCCGTGGCCGAGCGCCAGCCCGGAGCGGCGACACAACCGGAACCGGCCGTCCGGCGAGGGGCCGCCGCGCGCCCCGCCGAGGCCGGGCCCGTCACCGTCACCGCCGGCAACGCCCGCGTCTACTTCTCGCCGCGGGGCGGCTGCACCGAGGCCATCGTCGCCGAGCTCGAGCAGGCCCGGGAGTCCGTCCTCATCCAGGCCTACTCCTTCACCTCCGAGCCCATCGCCAGCGCCGCCGTCGCCGCCCACCGGCGCGGGGTGAGAGTGCGGGCCATCCTCGACAAGTCGCAGCGCTCCGAGAAGTACAGCGAGCTCGACTTCCTCACGCGCGCCGGGGTCCCCACGCTGGTCGACGCCAGGCACGCCATCGCCCACAACAAGGTCATGGTCATCGACGGCCGGACGGCCATCACCGGCTCCTTCAACTTCACCAAGGCCGCCGAGGAGAAGAACGCCGAGAACCTCCTGATCGTACGCGACCGGGAGCTGGCCCGGCGCTACGCGGAGAACTGGGAGGAGCACGCGGCCCACTCCGAGGAGCACGTCGGGAAGTAGCCGCCCTTCCCGACGGGGTAAATTCTTCACTGGAAAATGGCGCCCCGGGCCCGAAGATTGCGGCGTGGCGATCTGAAGGCAGGCGGAGCTCGATATGAGCCAGGTCATGAGGGAGGAGCGCCGGCGGCTGGCCATGCGGGCGCTCGACTACGGGACGCCCATCCGGGAAATAGCCGAGATGTACTGCGTCTCGCTGCGAAGCGTGCAACGCTGGGCCCGGGCCTACCGCTCGGGAGGGGTGCCGGCCATCATGGCCCGGCCCATCCCCGGACGCCGCCGCCGGCTGGACGAGTCCCAACTGGCGGAGGTCCTGGGCATGATCGGCGCCCCGCCGGAGGCCGCCGGCTACCCGGCCGTGAAGTGGTCGCACGCGCTGGTGGCCCGGGCCATCCGCGAGCGCTTCGGCCTAACCTACAGCCGGGGGTACATCGGCCGGCTGCTCAGAAAGGCGGCTCCGCAGCTTCCACCGCCACCGCCGCCGGGCACGCCGGAGCCGGAGCTCGAGCCCGCCTATCGGTCGGAGCCGGACCTGAGATAAGAACAGGGGCGGGGGGCGGGGGGCGAGTGCGGCCCAACATGCAACATCCAACGCTCAACATCCAACGTGCAATGAGCCAGTGGAAGAGGCCTATCCTCGAACTTCCTGTCGGACGGCGGCAGGCGGGGCGGGGCAGGACGACGCGGTGACGCGGTGACGCGGTGACGCGGTGACGAAAGGCGCTACTCGTCCGCCGCCGACGACGCGCTCTTCTGCCTCGACTGCACTGACTGATCCGGCTGATCCGGCACGACGGTCGCGTCCAGACCGAATTCGGGCGTCTCCGACTCCTTCGGAGGCGGCGGGCGCTCCCCGCTGAAGGTTGCGCCGTATTCTTCGGCGCAGAACTTCTCCAGGGCCTCCCAGTCGGCGTCCGTCCGGAGCCGCGGCGTGTAGCACAGCCGGTTTTCGGGATGGCTGATGCGCAGGGCGTCGACCGCCTCGAAGCGCATCCGGCGAGTCCCGAGCTTTCCGTCCTCGAGTTCGAATGGGCTCCGGAGCTCCCCGGCCACGGCGCGGAGCGCCTCCCTGGTGGCCAGAACCCCGAGGTAGTGGATCATCTCGAGCCGGCGGGCCGGGTCTCTCTCCTTGCGGAAGTCGTCGACCAGCTTCTCGGCGGACGGCGCGTCCCCGAGCGCGCCCAGGACCGCCAGGCGCAGCAGCTCGCCGTCGCGGCCCGGAGGGAAGCCCGCCTTGCGGACGGCCGGGAGCGCCTCGACGGCCCGGGCCTTGGCGATCAGCTCGAGGTCCGTCCCGCCCGGCTTGCCGTCGGCGAGACCGGCGATGGCCCGGCGGTGTTCGGCGAGCAGCCCGGGCGGCACCAGGCTCAGGAGCGCCGCCTTGGCGTAGGTCCGGGCCGAGAGGTTGACGTTGGCCTCCGGATCGAGCCCGCCGCCGGCCTCGGCCTCTCGAGGCAGGGGCGACGGCAGCGCCCGGCCGGGCCGGACCATTCCGGCCAGGACCCGCGCGAACTCCGGCTGCACCACCGCCGGCAGCCCGTCCGGATCGCCGCTTTGGACGGCGGCCAGGAGCATGCCGAGCAGGCCGATGCGTTCGTGCTCGTGCTCGGCCCCGTCGAGCGCCAGCTGGAAGCGGGCCAGGCCCTCGGCGGAGATCCGGCCGTCGGACAGCAGCGCCTTCGGGCCGAAGTAGGGCAGGGCCACCTGACAGCCCTCGCGCGGGGCCTTCCCGGTTCCGGAGGACACGGAGCGCACCCAGGCGCCGCCGCCGAGCGCATCGAGCGAGCACTCGCCCCTCCAGAGCATCACCATGCACTCCTGCCGCTCGCCGGGGGCCAGCCGCCCGCGATACAGGAACCGGGAGCGGTACTCGCGCGTGGCGTAGGTCATCCGCCCGACGGAGTGAATGAACTCGCCCTGGCCCAGGTAGCCGATGTCGCAGGCCACCCAGTCGATTGGCCGCGAGCCTTCGTTATGCAGGCTGAAGATCTCCTGGGTTGCGCCCAGCCCGCCCATGCAGATGGCCCTGGGTCTGAAGTGGACAACCGCGTTCGGCTGTCCAGGCACAGCAAAAGCACTGGAGACCGGATGGACCACCACCCCGGGGGGATACGTGCGGCCGAGCCAACCATCAACTGCCGACGGCAGCGCCCTGGGGCCCCGGGGCTCGACGGTCACGGGGGAGCAGGATGCGAGGAGGAGGGCCAGGCCGGCTACGAGCAGATTGAGCCGGCGGTCCGACAAACAGCCTCCGGCAATCATCTCTCTCCCTTCCTTGTCGGCAGCCGCGCCACCTCTGGCCGCCTCCACTGACCTACCGAGATGATCTCGGCCTCTGCATGCAAATCCAATGACACCGCTCCCGAGGTTTCTACCTGAATTTGCATACATGCCCTTTGCCCTCCATCTCATCGAAGATGATGAACTCCTGATCACTGATCACGATCAGGCGTATTGCCTCGCTCCAGCCTTCATCTGTAATCACTGCCTGATATTTGTCTTCAATCAGAGCCTGGACTTGGTGGGCATCGCGCTCGTAGAAGAGAGGCACGTCTCTGATCCAGCCTATGCATTCTCGCTCACTGTGCTTGAAGATGTGGCTGAAAGCGATCTTTCCAGCCTCCGTCATTCTGACAACGCTCGCGACGGCCTGCGAGTTGTCCACCACGACGATATCTCCCGAAGGCAGCCACACCAGCAAGTCGATGCGCCTCAGCGGCCAGTCCACGGCCACTTCATTCTTTCCGTCGTCCTTGCTGCCCTTGTCCCCCAGCGCCGCTTGTCGCGCCTTCTCCAGCTCCAGTTCCCGCACCTGGGCGTCATGCTGTCTCAACAGTTCCTTCAGCTCTGGGGACAGATGTCTGTCCGCATCCGTCTCTGGCATCCCGCGGGGCTCCTTGTTGGAAGCTCCGGATGGACTTGCCGCATCGGGCTTCCCCGGCGCCCCCTCCTCAACAACAGGTGCAGAGGCTTTGAATACGAAACGCCTGACAACACCCTTCTCTCTATCGTATAGTCCCACGGAGCAAGGCTTGAGCGAATCGACCAGAACCAAGATCCCTTTGTCCGTCACCGCAAAGGGGGCGCATTCCCACTCTTGCGGTTCTCTTGCGGCTCTGTTGACCCAAGTCCATTGCACTTTGTCGCCATCCACTTCCTGGACAATGCGCATGGCTTCTTCGTTGGCGGCTGGCAGCTCCGAGTATAGGAACGCACGCCCCTGGCAGGCAACCGCGCCGACCCAGGCCGGCACCACTTCCTGAAAGGCTACCAGGCCATCGGGCTGATCTTGCATCGCCCTTAAGAATCGCTTATAGGAGCGTATGGGCTCTCGAATGGATATTAGAACTTTGGACTTGCTGTAAGCCTCGATTTCGCCAATTCTGTAGTTACGCTTGTCAGGATCCAGGAAATACAGGCGACCCTGCGAACCGAACAGCATCGCCTGCTCACCCAACCCCAGTCCGGAAGCAGCCACCTCGAAAGTGCGAATCCTTACGCACTCAGGCAAAGCACGTCGGGAACCATCGCTTTCTCCGCCAAGGCCAACGCAAGATACTCCCATTAAGAAACAACAGATCAGTCCAGCAGTACGCATCTGCTCCTCCTAACGCAACGGGGCCAAATAGCCCTTGTCGCGTATTACAGCGCCACATTCTTTTGACGCTATCGTAGCATGATTTGCAGCCTTCGGCGCATCTTGCCCCCACTGATTAAGCGATACACGTGTGAAAGGCACACGCTCTCCAACCTTGGAATCGTAGGGGGCCCCCGCTCCAGAACGCTCAGTCACAAAGAGATCGTTGGTCAGACACTGCTTGGGATCCCCAACCGGGGTTTGCGTAACGTCGAACAACAACAAACAGTGCCTGTCTCCCGGCTGCAGCACTTTGTGTTTGTATTTGAACCTATGCACATACCCCAATGCCTTGTAGACATCCGTAAAGAAAGTCACATCCTCATCGCTTTCCCAACCAGGGTTGAGCGACCACCCCTTGAAGAAGCTTAGATCCAGCGGCTCGTACTCCTTTTCGCTGATAGGCCCCACCTGTTTGTCCGCATTGGGGTTTCCCGATGCGTTTGCCGTGAACGCCCACAGCATGGGCTTGGTCCCGTCATGATTGGCGTAACCGCGAAGATATGGTATGTTATGAAGCCCGAAAGCCGCGGCCGCATCTGCACCTAAATCAGTGTAGGATCGGTTCCAGTAATCACTGCCTTCAAGGACCTTGCGAGGGTCTTTGGGCCAGTAGATCTTTCTTAGCTCATCGAAGCACAGCGGCATTGACACATCGCTTGTGGTCGGAATATGCTCGTTCCTCGGCAACCCGAACTGCTGCTGCAGGACACTGCCCTCCATGAAGGCGTTGACATAGTCGGCAAGCACGGAGCCATAGTGCGGCGTGGACAATGTAATGAAGGATGCGAGAGACAGTTTGTCCTGTGACATGAACCTCTCAACATAGTCGCGCATCCAGAGCCCCCCCTTGCTGTGGCAAATAACATTAAACCCAAACGCTCCGAATGCTGCCGTGCGCTTCGGAACCTCTTCAGCAAGTGATTTGCCTCCCTCGTCAATCATCGCGGTTCCGGCTGTCTTTCCAGGCCCGGGACCAAGGACATCTATACGATCTTCGATTGGATACTTCGGCTTACGACGCACGTAGAACGCATTGACGAAGTCCACGCCAGCCAAGTGCTCTGGCAGCCCGCCCCAGAAGTCATGATCGCCCCCCGCACCGTGCACCAGAAGGATTGGAGACATGGCCCTGAATTCTACGACTGCCCAATCCACCTCCAAAGCCCAACCCATATTGCCTTTGTCTATACGGATGGACACTTCATTCATGGCCGGCTTCGGATAGGCGCTCATGACGTTCGATATTCCATCGACATCACTGACGCGCTCAGGGAACTTGAGCATGGACGCATCGAATTCGATGGCGAGAACCTGCCACTTCTTGTTCGAACTGTCATCCCCGGACACCAACCGCAGATCACTGCGGCCACTCGTATGCTTCCCATTGATCCTAAACTCATCGACCTCCACATTCGCATCTATTTGTGACTTGCAGTCCAGGTCGTACACGCAGAGGTATAGCGTTGCCCTCTTGGATATGATCTTGTCATCGAACACCTTTTGACAGAAGGCCCGATAGTTTTGGAAGCTGATCGTCATGGTGCTGCCGGCCTTGTGCAGCCCGGACTTGTTCCACGACTGCGACTTGGCATTGAACCAGTAGTGATCCAGGTCTTCGTTGTAGGTCTTCTTGTCATAGGTGAAGGGCTTGTCGGCGATCAGGTAGTAGTGCGTTTCCACTTTCTTGTGATCGGCACTCTCAACGGCTCGCGAGACATAATAAGGGTCCTCTTTGGCGGCCTTGGTCGGCCAAGTAGCCTCGAGGCCCTTCTGCCGCGTGAACCCGGTCGTCTGCTCACCGATGATATCCCAATACGATGCCTTATCACAATGGCCATGGTGGTCGCTCGCACTGGCTGTGGGCGCATCCGCAGGCAGGTCCGGCACGACAGTGACGCGCACTTTGTCTTGCGCAGTCTCCGTACCCATGCCTGGAAAGTAGTACTCCGCGACCAGCAAGCCTGAGCCCAACGTCTGCCCAACCATGTTCATCCGCAGGTCCTTGTCTTTGACTTCATCCCATAGATTCTCCGTGCCGCTCTGCTCTGCAAGCTCCGTCTTGACCTCCGAACCCTTCCCCTTGTCCGCGACGCCGGAATCCTCCGACCTGAAGACCTTGACCAGGGGCTGGGCCAATGGCTGGCTGGGTTTCTTCTTTTCGGGCACTGACCACTGACTGATGCGGACGATGCCATCCGGGCGGCTTGACGGCAGAACCCTCCTGAGCAGCAGATCGGCCTGCGAGCCCATGCTGACCACTGCTCCAAGAGGATTGGCTGTGGCATTATCCTCGTCCTTGTCCTCGGCGGCATCCACCAACCGGTCCTCGCCCAGGTTCGACTGGCCGTCCCGGTTGGTGTCCGCGTCGAGGTCCAGGTCCACCGACATGGTGGTCCAGACCGGCGGGGGCGGCGCCTTGCCCGGCCCCCCTGGCCCGCCCGGTCCTCCCTTGGTCACCACGCCATAGACGCCCCGGACCACGGCGTTGACGCGCTTGCCCGGCACGGAGGAGGCCCGGTACCAGTTCTTGTCCCGGGTGTCCAGTTCCCTGACCCAGACCGTCTCGGAGGAGTACGAGCCTTCCTGCAGCGTGCCCGGCGGCACGAGGTAGTGCGTGGTGTCATGGGTGGTCACCACGTGGACCTTGGGCGTCGTCGGCGTGATGTAGTCGAAGCTCCCGACCACGTCCGGGGTGCCCACGACGTGCGTGATGACCTTGTCGTCGTCGCCCGGGGGCTGCGGCGGAGGCGTCTGCCCGCACAGCGCCCGAGCGGCAAAAAGAGCCGCTGCGACCGCAACCACAGGGAAGATTCGCACCTTTCTCACTTCCTTACCCTCCATTTCCTCTATTCGCTATTTTGAAGCGGGCTTGTTGCGGTCCTGCTAAGTACCGCTCCACGCAAGTCAGGGGTGGAAAGGAACGCCCGATCCCCATCGGCTTCGAATTCCACCCCCGACCTGCGTGGAGCGGTACTAAGCCCGCCACCGCACGAGATAGTCCATCCACAATCCAGCGCTGGCCAAGCCCCGGCACAAGGAGGAAACGGCTGCAATTGGCCAGCTTACGGAGAACGGCCGCGGCAACGAGGATTCAGACGGCAGTCATGATCATCGTCCGGCGCTCCCACTCGACCGCTCCTGCGGGCCGGGCCTGGTGGGCGCCGGAGCAGGAGCGGACGGCGGCACATTGACCGGGCCCGGCGACCAGGGCCGCACGGGAACGCCTTCGGACTCGCCAACCCCAACCTCTTCCTGCGCGCGCCGGGCCCTCGCGTCATCTCCGAAGATGTCGAGCGTCGTCCAACCCAGGACGAAGTCGAGCAGTTCGCCGGGGTTGAAGCCCAGTCGGAGCGTGCCATAGACGCCGGCGGCGACCTCCAGCTGGGTGTAGTAGTAAGGCTCCCGCGGGAATTCGATGGGCGCACGCGGGAAGAACGTCTGACGGTAGCTCTTCCCGCGCTCGGCCAGGGCTCTCGACGCCTCTTGACTGGGCTGTCCCATTCTGTGCCAGAGCTCCGAGCTAACGGGGGGCGGGGGGACAACAAGGTCGAAGACCTCGCCACCCAAACCCAGGACCATCACCCCGTCGGCGGGCCCGCCCTCGAGGAACCCGTAGCCGTAGTGGAAGAACTCGCCGCCCCGCAGCCCGGCGATGTCGCCGTTGACGAAGAGCCCGGCGTTCACCGGTCCCACCCGCGCTTTGGCGCCGCCGCCCTTGCCCACCGAGACAGTGAAGACGTCCTTGGCGTCAGCCCAGCGGTCGGCGAAGTAGGCCTCCGGCCGGCACCCGGAGGCCAGCGCGGCGAGGGCGGCGAGCAGGATGGGGAGCGCCATAGTGCACCGATAGCCATGACGGTCCGAAGCCGACCGGTGGCGTGGACGTCCAGTAGTCATCGGCGACACTCCTCGCACGTAGAAGCTGGGTTCTAGCGGCATCGTTCTTCGGCGCCCCGTTACGGTTGACTCGGGCTGGGCGGAGAATCGGCGGGAGCACCTGCAGGGGCTTCCCCAGCTTGAGGCTCTGGCTTGTCGACGGGCTTCGCCTCGCCGGCTCCTTTGGGCTCAGCCATCACGCTCTTCCAGAGCTCGCGCCATTTGGCTGGGTCGGAGCCACAGGACAGGCCCTGAGACAGCGCGGATCTTACACCCTGTTGCTCTTGCTTCCGAGGACTCCATTCAGGATGCAACGAGGCGACCCTGCCTTTCTCTCGCACCCTCAAGAGATTTGCCAAAGCTACCTCAGCAGAAGCAGCAACCTCTTTGTCATCCCGGTTCTTGACCCAAGCAGATAATACTGACTCTCCGTACCGCCAATCCCCCACTACCTCGATTAGTCGAATCCCCACCTGGATCTTATTCTTGTCATCGCTCCCAATTTGCCTCTGAGCACACTCAATAATCCGCTTGGCAATATCAGGGCTCATCCCCTCCTTAACCACTCTGCGTAGGCCGCTGAAGCCTTCGTACTGCTCCTTGATGTCCCCACTGGCAAGTTTCAGCAATTGGTCCACCTCGGTCCAACTCACCGCGCGCCTGACTTCTACATGCTTCACGGGTTCTATTACCTGCACGGCCTCCGCTCCTGCGCTAGCATTCCCCTTAACGGGCGCGAGGCCTTCGACTGACGCTTTCCTACCATCGCCCCCCCCAGATAGTTGGAGCACGACCACGCCGACAGCGATGAGGATAACTGTAATTACCAGCACTATCACACCTACACCTCTTCGCTGATGGCACTGCGAGCCATTCATCTTCTATCTCCTGCCAATGTCCGAGGAGCCGATCGATCATTTTAGCGGACAACGTCGGCGTCTTCTTGACTCTTATGGGCTCCTTCTTCCTCCGGAATCGCTGCGTCAAACCTCACCCCGAAGCGCTTGGCGCAGAACTCCTCAACATCCACCATCTCGTCCTTTGTAGCCCGTATTGACACATACAGAGCTCTCTCCGTCGGGAATGCTAACCGCAGGCATTCTACCAATTCAAGCCGCACACAACGATTTACTCCACCTTTCTCCGCATACCACCTTACGTCACGCAATTGCCCGGCTACAGCTTTGAGACCATCCTCGTTCCCAAGCAGAGCCAGAAGACGAGCCAGCCTCACTTTATGAACAGGCTCTCTCGTCATGGCAAATTCCTTCAGGAGTGAAGAGTATGCCTTCTCATCACCCGCCCTGGCGCTGACGGCCGTTAAGAGATCGCTGTGTTCCGTATTCGGAAGTCGGGTTCGATTGGAGGCGAACTCCTTCACGGCCCCCGACTTTATCAGCAACTCTACAATCCGTGGGTCGTGGCTATGGCCAATCAGTGCGCCTAGCTGTTCAGAGCACGCCATCAATTGCTCCGCCGGCACCAACTCCAGCAGTACAAGCAGCGAATAATCGAAGGGATCGAACGTCTCCGCACGCCTGACAATCTTACGTTCTGGCTCTGCACCCGGGGCCACTTCATGCGCCGTCTGGACCTGCGCTCTCAGCACTAGCTCCACGAATTCCTTGACAATCTCCGGCCTGGTCACTACCGGCACTCCTCCATGTACACGGCGCGAAGCATAGATCAACGCCTTCATTCCCTCCTGAGCGTCTTTGGGCTCTGTAATGTGCAGACACTTGAGCGCTTCTTCTAGATGACTATTGACAAAACTGTCATCTGGCGCAAGCCACTCCGGGCCACGATACCTCTTTCCAACAAGATCGGCGCGAGGATGCCTCGCATCCGACCCTGCGCGTGAGCCCAACACCACACCTGAGCTCATTATGCAGGTGCCGCAGCCATGTATACTGTTCTTGACCGAACACATCACGCTTTCCTGTGCCTGGATATCGCCTAGATAGACATAGCGACTATAGCGGCCACGTTGCCGCATCCTGAACTGCCCATCGCACGGCAACCTCCCAACCTCGATAGAGTCGACTTTATGACTCCAAGCCACCCACTTGACCGGCTTGTCACCGTAGTTGACCAATTCGAACAGGGATTCCTCTTCGCCACAGCAAGACACCTGTCTACCAACACAAGCTTCCACTCCAGGGCCATATGCCCGCGAATCAACGAAGTGCATGGCTTCTGGCAGCACCGCACGCACCATGACGCCACCTATGACCGAACCGTCGGAGGGAACTGCTGGACCGCATCCACCCACGAAGATCACAGACAAAACGACATGGCACGCTCTAATCATCACTGCGGCTCCTCGTCGAGCAGCATCAGGACTTCGACCATGTCGTTGAGCTTGGTCATGGCTGCGCTGCTAATGATCGCGTCGCGACCATCGTACTCGGCTTGCATGTAGCCGGACTCCTTGGCCGTCAGCAAGTTCTCCACTGTCTTGAGGAACTTCTTCTCCTTGGCCTCATCAATCCGCTCTCGCTTAGGGTCATCAACCCCAGCGAAGATGCCGGATTTGATATTGGCGTTAACCACGGTCCCGATCGTTTCCTCCCAAATACGCCCGCGACGGGTTATTGTCTCCCGTTGCTTCCTACCAAAGATATTCTTTACCACCTTTCCATTCTTGTCTCTCTTCTCAGTACGCACCTCCCACTCCACAACCACAGGGACAAAAGCATACTGCCCGTCAACCTTGCCATGGGCCAACTGCATTGCCAGAAACGACCTGAGCAGGCCAAGCCTCCCGGAAGCATCTTTGGCATCCACTAGACCATGCCTAAGCGACTCGTGCCTTCTGAATTGTGTTCTGGCGGTCCTAACATCCTGCTCCATAAGGCGCACGACTTCGGAGATGTTCCACATCATGGTCTTGCCCACTTGCGGCAGCTTAGCCTCAGCCAGCGTATCGCGAAAGAGATAACCTGCTTGCGTCGCTATGATGTCATCGAATGGGTCCACTCCGAAGAGATGGAAGCACTCCCCACTTGCTATGTCATATGCCGTGAAGAAGTCCAACGGGCTGGGCGTCCTGCCGGTCTGCTTTTCCCACGCCTGCACCATCTTGAGCGCAACGAGCATTTCTTCGAACTTATGCTCGAAACTCACCGCACATGCCGCGGCACTCTCTCCACCGGGGTACTTAGCCACACTATCCAGTCTGGCTTGCTGCGGGACAGGAAGCAATTTGTGATCGGACATATACTTGAGGAGTCTCTTATTCCTTCCCCACCCCCCTTCTTTCAGGATATTGCCCATTTCCTTAACGTGCGGCAAGTAGCGCCTAAATGCCAACCCTGTGTTGAAATGTAGGATTTGGGTAACGTTCTGCGTATTGGACAAAGGATCTTCGGTAGCTCCAAACCCTTGAAGACTGTAGGGCGTATGCTGGCCAATCAAGTACCTGGAACCCAAAGAATGCACGCTTCCTGGACTGAGATTCTTGTTCAGAACCAAGTCCTGAACCGCGAAGGAAGCACACTTATCAGGCACCTCCAGTTCCGGTGAGGACCACAGGGGCATCGTGAGTTGGAGCTTACCGACTGCGATCAGCACAGCCCATAACTGGAGGTTGGCCGCATCGTAGTTTCCTTCAACACCACCCATCACGGGAAGGAAAAAGTCAGGCGTCAACCCAACCTTGTTTCTCCAGGCATCATGCTTGGACTCGCTGAAAACACGTGCAAAAAGGCTCCTATCAACAGTGCGCAGTGCGGAATATGGATAATCAGCTACCCTCACAACCAGTCCGCGATCGATACCGATGGGATAGCACACTGCCGTACCAGGTGCCACAAGCCGAGCCGTCATGCCACAATCCGCAGCACAGTGATAAAGAGCGCTCGGCCCATCCGGGAATATCGGATTTGCACCACAACAGAAGCCCATCTTGTCCATGGCCAACCCAGTATAGTTCGTGCTATAGCTGGGATATAACTTTCGAAGCACACCTTCCTCCATGGTTGCCGTGTTCACGAAATCCATAACCACTGCGCCAAAATAGAACCGTGGATCTAAGTACTCATCAGCGGCTCTATTGAAGTAGTCAGGGAAGGGATCGATTCGGTTAAGGATTTGACTTCCGTCTGTCGCAAAGGCTGTCCCCTCACCGTTGGCCAACCTATTTCCAATAGAGAACACCGCTCCTTCCTTATACCGCTTCGGCGAGCTAAAAGACGGCCCCTTCAAGTGCAGATATGTCTTTCCCGGGTCCTTTGAGGGATCAAATCGGTCTTGACGCCTTTTCGCGGCGACTTGGCGCAGCACTTCGAACAACTTGCCGGCCACCCGACAGGCGTCCTTGCGCTTGCTCTGGATGAGCTTGTAGCCTTCCTGTCCGGAGACGCTGAAGAAGATGAAGTTAGCGTCGTCGTCGAGATGCCCGGCGCCGAAGTCTTCTCCGGGAACGGGAAGTTCCGTGAAGGTGAAGACCCCGGGCTTGCTGCTTCCGCCGCACCAGGTGGCATCGTATTCCGCCGACCAATCATGTTCCTTGTCGAACACACTGCACTTGGTGCCCTTGGTGATCACGGACAGAAGGGCCGCTGGCCCATTCAGCCTCGCAACGAATGGCGTGTACGGTCCGGGTTGAGACTCTTGCAGCATCACGATCTGCCGCAACTGCCATGGCCCTTCTGCGATCTTCAGGCGCGCATCAAGGGCTCCCGGAACCTCCTGTATGAGATGTTCTTGATCGTACATGCCCAAACCAACATACTTCTGCCCGACATCTAGTCGCATCCCGCCAGCGCCCCACTCCTGTTCCCTGATTACTCGCATCCTCATAAAGCCGTACGACCATTTACTGGGTGGCACAAGGCATTCAATCATGAGCCCGGCAGTCTTATCTTTGTCCCCCCAAAAGATCCAGGATGATGAATCTTCTTTGGTCATCAACCAACGTCCGACTAAGAACTTATCATCATAGCCAACCGCTTCTAGTGTAACGCTAATCTTATCAGCCCTCTCTGGGTCCAATTCTTCTTCCGGCAGCACTAACTCGGCGCCGACAAGAAGCCCCTGAAACACAGAGGTCCCAGGGCCTGTTTCCACAAAGTGTATTTCCGCCGCATCCGGCCACTTCTCCGGCAGATACACCTCCGCCCTGAATGACTCGATCTCGTCGTCGCGGAAGGTCAACTCGGTCGTGTCCTTCAGCGTTATCGTCGACACCCCGTCGGCCAGCACAATCATCGGTTCCCCGCCCGGCTGCAGCACCAGTCCGCCGCGCTGCACGGAGTCGGTCCGGTCGCCTCCAAAGGAAAGCTTGGCCCGGGTCTGGATCGCCCGTGCGCCGCGGGCAGCCAGGTCCTCGAGGCTGTCCCCCCGGCTCAGGTCGACCATGACCTTGAGCGGTTGGGCCGTTCCGCCGGTGATCACCGGGTGCAGGCTGTCGCCGATCGGGTAGTCGTAGGGCTCGGCCGAGGTCACCGGCTCGATCTCGATCCGGGCGCCGGCGTATCCGACGTTGCCGATGACCGGATCCTTGCACTTCACGACCAGGCCCGAGAAGCCGTTCAAGGTCAACGGCACTCCGGTGAGCGTCTTGGAGTAGGTGAACTTCCGGGCGAACGGCCGCAAAATGCTCGGGGCCTCGGCGACCACGGTCAGATTCAGGCTTTCCAGCGGCTGGCCGTTGATCTCCACGAAAACCTTCGTGGGGTTGGCTGAATCCCCCTCGATAATGTCGGCCAAGGGATAGTAGACCTCGCCCTTGACGCTGATGTCCGCCAGGATGGCCGAGTCCACCCCCCCGCGGATGTTCTTCACCTCGGGCTTCGTGAGCTTCACCTTGGGCAAGGGATTGCTCGCCGGAACCGGCAGGTCACCGGGCTCATAGAGCACGTCGGCCGGCGCCCCGACGGCGCCCCGGCCGGTCTCGGGATCGATGTTGCCGACCAACATCGTCAACTCTATCTTCGCCACCGTCACCCGGATGCGATCCTCGAAGGCCACCGCGCCGACCGAGTCCCCGAACTGGTAGCGCGCGGTCAGCAGCACCACGCCCTCCTTGGTGCCGTCCATCAGGAGCTCCAGGTTCTCCTTCTGGACATCACCCCAGAGGTCGTCGGGCTTCGGGCCGAACGTCTTCACTTCCTTCCCGTCGGCCTTGCGCGTTATGCGCACCTCTCCCAGGGGGAGTTCGCGGTCCTTCTCGTCGAAGGCCCGCTCCTGGGTGATGGTCACCCTGCCCTGGGGAAGGCCGGGAGGCAGCATCCGGCGCAGCAGCAGCCGGGAGGGCTTGCCCACCGCGGCGATGGCGCCCAACGGGTTGTCCTTGACGTTGTCCTCGTCCTTGTCCTCTGCGGCATCGACCAGCCGGTCCTCGCCCAGGTTCGACTGGCCGTCCCGGTTGGTGTCCGCGTCGAGGTCCAGGTCCACCGACATGGTGGTCCAGACCGGCGGGGGCGGCGCCTTGCCCGGCCCCCCTGGCCCGCCCGGTCCTCCCTTGGTCACCACGCCATAGACGCCCCGGACCACGGCGTTGACGCGCTTGCCCGGCACGGAGGAGGCCCGGTACCAGTTCTTGTCCCGGGTGTCCAGTTCCCTGACCCAGACCGTCTCGGAGGAGTACGAGCCTTCCTGCAGCGTGCCCGGCGGCACGAGGTAGTGCGTGGTGTCATGGGTGGTCACCACGTGGACCTTGGGCGTCGTCGGCGTGATGTAGTCGAAGCTCCCGACCACGTCCGGGGTGCCCACGACGTGCGTGATGACCTTGTCGTCGTCACCCGGGGGCTGCGGCGGAGGCGTCTGCCCGCACAGCGCCCGGGAGGCAAAAAGAGCCGCTGCGACCGCGACCACAGGGAAGATTCGCACCTTTCTCACTTCCTTACCCTCCATTTCCTCTGTTCGCTATTTTGAAGCGGGCTTGTTGCGCTCCTGCTCCGCCCGCCACTTCCTGAGAAACTCCTCGCGCTCGCGGCATGAAGCGATCACGCCGGCGATCTGGTCCTTGTGGACGCTGTTAGGGTACCGGGACCGCAGCAACTCGAGCAGCGCCGCTGCCTGCTGCGGCTGACTCTCGCCCAGCGCGCTGGCGTACTGGAAGAGCGCCAGCGGCGCCTCCGGCGAGTTCGGATACTTCGCGTAGACCGTCTCGAGCACCTTGAGGTCCTTCGGATCCTGCGTCTTCGTGAAGCTCGTGCACCCGAGCTTCAGCAGCGCCCGGGGCGCCGCCATGGTCTGGTCCAGCGGCTTCTCCTGGAACTTCCGCCACATCTCCCGGGCCTTGTCGCCGTCGCCCTTCGTCCAGCTGCACTCGCCCAGCTGGCAAACCGCGTAGGCCCGCTGCTCCGGATGCGCCTCCTTCTGGAGGTCGCCCGTGGCTATCCGCTCGAAGAGCCGCAGCGCCCGGTCCGCACCCCAGGCCTCGAGGTACGCACCGGCCAGGAACGCGCACACCCGCACCCGGTCTCCGCCGCTGCAGAGAATGTACGCCGGCACCGGCAGCTCCCGCCGGCGGCACTTCTCGGCCAGGAGCAGCGTCCCGGCGGGCACCCCCCGCCCGAACCGCTCGTCCGGCCTCATCTGGAAGCTCGTAGAAAAGTGCCCGTCGGCTGCTTTGAAGTCGGCCCGCATGTAGGTGACGATGCCCAGCCGGATGTGGGCGTCGGGGATGACCTCGGCCCAGCTGTCGTGGGCTTCCCTGGGAAGCTCCTCGCAGATCAGCGCCTTGCGCCTGACCGGGTCCGCCGCCTGCGCGGCCTCGGCGGCCAGCGGGTCTCTGGCTGCAACGGTCGTTTCCGGCCGGACCTGGAAGATCCTCGGGGCGATCGCGCCCTTCCAGAAGTCCGGAGTCCTGGCCGGGTCGGGGGCCGCGTACTTCTCCGGATGCAGGATGGCCGCATACTCGACCTCGGCGCAGGCCGCGCGGAATTCCTGCTCGAGCCAGTAATCGCCGAGTTCCAGGTGCGCGTGGCCGCGGTAGGCCCCCAGGGGCTTCGTCTTGATGAACTCAGCCAGGTGCTTGAGCGCCTCGGGGTTCATCCCGAGCCCGAAGAGGCACTGGCCGATCCTCAGCCGCGAGCACTCGGACAGGATGTGTTCGGGGTCTTCCTTGAGCACCGCCTCGTAGGCGGGGATGGCCTCCTTGAACTTCCCGGCCTGCCGGAGCTTTTCGGCCTTCTCGAAGGCGAGCTTCAGCGGCCCTGCCTTGATATCGCCGATGCGCCCGTTGACCCACGCGAGCCGGCCCTTGATCTCCTCCTCGGTCAGGTCGCCGGCGTAGTAGCTCTTGTGTTCCTTCCAGAGCTTCAGGCAGTACTCGAGCGCCCGGCGGGCCGAGAGCAGGTCGGCCAGGTTATCCTTGGCCCCGGCCAGGATCCCGCCCAGGTGGTAGGCGCCCTCGATGAAGGCGTCGTCTCTGCCCTGGTTCGCCAGGAACCAGTCGAGCGCCTTGATGGCCTCCTCGCGCTTGCCGTCGGCGGCATCCACGCGGGCCAGGCCCACCCTGGCCTTGAGCCCCCAGCGGCTGTGCGACTTCTCCTTGAGCTCGGTGAACGCCCGCCGCGCCTCGTCGAGGCCGGCCTTCTCGCCCTCCGCGTAGAACCTCAGGCAGAGCTCGCCGTAGCGCGCCAGGGCCTCGTCCCCGGGCGCCGTGCCGGGTTGGGCCAGGACCTTCAGGGCCTGGAGCGCCTGGGTCCGATCCTTCTTCTCCTTGCTCGCCGCAAGACGCTTGGCCGCCTGGAGCGGAGCCTCCGGCTCGGCGGCCGAACCCGCCACAGCCATGCACAATATGGCTCCCGCCCACACCCATACTCTCGTCCAGCGCATCTTCGCCTCCAGCGTCCTTCATCAGAGCCCGGCACATCAATGCCATTGAGGTTTGATCCGCAATTATAGGCATACAGCATACAGTGACAACTTCTTTCCCGCCGTGTCGCGACTATTCCTTTTCGCATGCCAGCACCGCATGCCGGCGAACCCGGTCGCATCCGGTTTTCATAGGGGAAAACGCGCCGGACGGCCGCCCGGATAATTATACCTGATCACGGTTCACGCGGAGGGCGCCGGAAAAATCCGGCGCGAAGGACTGTCCGGATCGCTCATCCGGGACTATTCCGCGCGCCACCCCGGAAGGGCTTCCCGCACCCTCACCGCCCCTCCGCCCCGCCCTCGAGCTCCGCCCGCAGCCGGGCCAGGACCCGGCCGAGTTCGTCGGAGCGCAGGGTGAAGCGGCGCTCCCGGCCCCCCGAGTCGCCGGCGAAGAGCGCCGCTCGCGCGCCGGGGCCGGAGAGGTCCTCGACCTCAACGCGCCCGAAGTCCACGGTGTCGAGCTCCACCCGGATCGCCGCCGGGGCGCTCACCGGCCCGGTGGTCCGGCCCGCGGCCAGGGCCCGGCAGAGCTCCGCGACCTCCCCGGCCGAGAGGTCCCGCGCGGTGCGCCCCGTGCGGGCGCCACTCGGAGCGCGGGTCACTGCCCGGGCGGCCATCACCCGGTCGGCGCGCAGATAGCGCAACGGATGGACCGCGTCGCGCCAGGCCAGCACCGCCACGAAGCCCGCGACCGCGAGGATCGACGCGGCGATGAGCGCGATGCGCCTGCCGGGCCCCGCGGCGGGAGCGGCGCCTCCTTTGCCTCGCGCTTCGGCCTTCATCGGCAGGGCCTACTTGCCGTCCTTAGGCCCGGCGAA
The DNA here is from genome assembly GCA_937935355.1 of uncultured bacterium. Taxonomy (GTDB): domain Bacteria; phylum Planctomycetota; class SZUA-567; order JAKLDR01; family JAKLDR01; genus JAKLDR01. The sequence goes on from CALGYR010000042.1 coordinate 90,518, forward strand.
CCGCCACTCGGCGAGCGGTTCGACCTTGGGCGCAGGGAACTCCTTCCACCCGGCGCCCTTCGGGGAGAGCAGCACCGCCAGGCGCAGCACGCCCTTCTTCGGCGGCGCCGCGCGAAAGGCCAGCAGGGTCGTGCCCTTGTTGTCCTTTTGGGCGGCGTCCCCCGGGTCGGTGGAGAGCACCTCGAACCTGGCGCCGGCCGGCTCGAGGATCTCGGCGACGAGCGTCTTGCCGTCCTTGCGAAGAGTAGCTCTGACGCCGTCGAGCTCGACCTCCGCGGGCGTGGCCATCGCCCACCGGACCTCGTCCTTGGCACCCTCGATCTCGTCGACCACCAGCACTCGCGAGCGATCCGGCATGGCCACGCCGCGCGCGACCCTCGCCGCCTGGCCCTTGTAGGCCGGGGTCAGGTCGACCGCAGCAGCGGCACGGGCCGGTTCCGAGATGAAGCCGGTCACCCGGCAGAGCCCGGCGGGCTCCTGGAGCCGGCCGCCGATCGCCAGGGTGTTGTGGCTGAGGTTCGTGAGCCGAAAGTAGTTCCAGCGCTTGGCGCCGAAGTACGCGGGCAGGTTGTAGTCGTCGCTGCCCAGGTCCATGGCCCAGCGCACGCCGTCGGACTCCAGCTCGAAGGAACCCGCGTCCATGTGTCCGTGGTTCTGTGCGGCGCTGCCGCCCTTGAAGCCGACCCACAGCGCCCCGGGCTCGCTCCAGGCGCTGCGCATGGTGACCACGTCGGCGATGCCCCGGAAGAGACGGTCGAGCGGCCGCTCCCCGGGGGCCGGCGCCGAGCCGCGCCCGTCGAACCAGACGATCTCCATGGCCCGGAAGCGATTGCGGGAGAAGGGGGCTTTGACGCCCTTCAAGGCCTCGAGCTCGCGCTCGAGCGTCGCGCGCTCGTGCCAGGCGTAGTCCGGCCGGTCGAACTTCCGCGCCAGCCAGAACATGGCCGGCTCGGGGTTGGCCGGGGACAGCATCCTGCAATCGGCGTAGGAGTAATAGTGGCCGGCCGGCGAGGCGCCGTGGATCACGAACTCCCCGGTCTTCGCGAAACCCGCGGCCCGGGCCAGGCCGCAGTCGCGGCCCAGCGCGCTCTCCAGAGCCGCGATCATGAGCGCGTTGTAGCTGGTGGCGTAGCCCCAGTAGGCCGGACCCTCGAACCAGGCGCCGTCCGGCCGGTAGCTGGCCATGGCCACCGGGACCGATTCGACCGCCTCGGCGACAATCCCGGCGGCCAGCTTCGGCTCATCCTCGGCGACGGCCAGCGCGCCGAGGACCAGGCCCCCGTTGCAGACCTGGTTCCAGTTGTTCGTGCGCCTCGAGAAGAGACGCGAGTCGTAGGCCTTGCGGCCCGGCGTGAGGCCGAGCTTGACGATGGCCCCGCGGATCCGCGCGCGCTCCTCGTCCGACAGCTCCCCGTGGAGCCAGTCGTAGCCGACGGCCAGGGCCGCGGTCATCTCGGCGACGTCCAGGAAGTGGCTGGGGTTCCAGTCCGGGAAGGCGGCCGCCGTGAGCATCTCCTTCTTCGCGCGCTCCAGGAAGCGCCGATCGCCGCCGAGGCGCCAGGCCATCGCCGAGGTCCAGGTGGCATAGATGCACTGCCGGCTCTGGGTCAGGAGCCGCGGGCCCTTGAGCTCGTGCCGAACCGGTTCGGCCTCGAGCAGCGCCTCGGCCGCCTTGCGGTTCTCGGCGATGAGCGCGGCGAGGAGCCGGTTCTCGGCGGCGAGCTTCTTCACCCGGACCTCGTCCTCGCGGGTGAAGAGCAGTCGGGGGTGCTCCTTGCGGAGCCCGGCCAGGGGAGCGGCGTCCCCGGAGCCCTCGGCACCGCCGCCCTTCTGCTCTCCGGCCGCGGCGTCCGCACCCGCGGCCAGCCAGACGACAGCCGGCACGAACAGGACGGGGAAGAGCGCCTTGAGCACCGAAGCGAGCATCATGATGCCAGACCTCCAGGGAAACGATCCGGACGGGCGGTGGACGGAAATGTTAGCGACCCGGGGCGGGAGCGTCAAATCTTGCGCCGCACCGGCTCCGGCTATCGCCCGGCTCCGAGCCTCTCGGCGATCCGGGCCGCCACCGCCGCGGCAGCCTCGTCCGGCGCGGGCTCGAACCACTCGAAGCCGGGGATCTTGCGGAAGGCGCCGAGCTGCCGGCGCGCGAAGTGCCGGGTGTTGCGCTTGGTGAGGTAGAGCGCCTCCTCGAGCGGGATCTCCCCGGCCAGGTGCCGGGCGAGCTCGCGGTAGCCGAGCGCCTGGAGCGCCTCGCGCGAGGGGCGGGCCGGGGCGGCGAGCAGCCGCCGGACCTCCTCAAGGAAGCCCGCGGCCATCATGGCGTCGACCCGCTCGTCGATGCGCCGGTAGAGCCGGGCGCGGGGCCGCTCGACGCCCGCCAGGCGGAAGTCGAAGCCCGGCCGCAGTCGTCCGAACTGGCGCTGCGCGGCGGAGATCGGCCGGCCGGTGAGCCGCCAGACCTCGAGGGCCCGCTCGATCCGGCGGATGTCCCGCCGGCCGATCTTCGCGGCGGCGGCCGGATCGACGGCGGCGAGCTCGGCGTGGAGCTTCTCGACGCCCTCGGCCTCGGCACGCGCGCGGAGCTCCGCCCGCAGCTCTGCGTCGCGCGGCGGGCCGGGGAAGAGTCCGTAGAGCAGCGCCCGGCAGTAGAGCGCCGAGCCGCCCTCGAAGACGATCGGCGCGCCGCGGCCGGCCGCTTCGGCGATGGCCCGGTCGGCAGCCTCGAGCCACCGGCCGACGTTGAACTCCTCGGAGGGCTCGACGAGATCGAGAAGGTGCCAGCGAACGAAAAAGGGGTCAAGAGTCTTTTCCCGGTGCGCTCCGCCATGATGATCCGTGGAAATGACTCTTGACCCCTTTTTCGCCTCGAGCTCCGCTGAAATAAAGGGGTCAGCTGAAATAAAGGGGTCAGGACCCTTTATCGCAAGGGGGCCTGATTCCGTCGCTTCCGGCTTGGCCGTGCCGATGTCCATGCCCCGGTAGACCTTCATGGAGTCCATGGAGGCCAGCTCCGCGCCGAGGAGCCGGGCGAGTTCCACGGCCACTTCGGTCTTGCCGCTGGCCGTGGCACCGACGAGAATGTAGACAGCGGGGGCGGGGGACGAGGGCCGGGGGGCGGGCAGGGGGCCCGACCCGGTCCCTTCATCCCTCGCCCCGCGTCCCTCGCCCCATGCCCCCATGTCAACCTCTCGGATGGTACTTCCGGTGCGCATCGATGAGCGCCCGGCGGTCGAGGTGGGTGTAGAGCTGGGTGGTGGTCGGCGAGGCGTGGCCGAGCATCTCCTGGATGACGCGCAGATCCGCGCCGCCCTGGAGCATGTGGGTCGCGAAGCTGTGGCGCAGCGTGTGGGTGCTGGCCGGCTTGTGGACGCCGGCGGCCCTGAGGTAGTGCCGGACCAGCCGCCAGACGTTGGTGCGGTCGAGCCGCGAACCGGTGCGGCTCAGAAAGAGGAAGGGCGGCTCCTTCCCGCCGGCGAGCGCCGGCCGCGCAGCCTCGAGGTAGACCCCGAGCGCCTTCTGGGCCGCCGCGCCGACGAGCACCACGCGCTCCTTCGAGCCCTTGCCCCGGCAGCGCAGGTAGCCGATCTCGAGGTTCATGCCGGAGAGCTCCAGGCCCGAGACCTCGCTCGCCCGGCACCCGGTGGCGTAGAGCGTCTCGAGGAGCGCCGTGTCGCGCAGGTAGAGAGCACGCTGGACGGGTTTGGCCTTCCGGCCGAAGGCGGCGAGCTCCGTGGCCGGCGCGGCCAGGAGCGCGGCCACATCCGCGGTGGAGAGCACCCGCGGCAGCCGGTCCCAGGTCTCGGGCCGCTCGAGGATCGACGAAGGGTCGGACGCGCGCGGGTTCTCCGAGCGCAGGAATCGGTAGAACATGCGGATGGCGGCGATCCGCCGCGAGACGGTCACCGCGCTGGTGCGCTTGCCTTCGGCGGCCAGAAAGCGGAGCAGGTCGTCGCGCGTGGCCTCGACGAGCGGCGCACCCTCGAGACTCGCGAGCACCAGCTCCAGGTCGTGGCGGTAGGCGACCAGGGTGTTCTCGGCCAGCCCGCACTCCGCCCGGAGATAGTCCAGGAAGGCGGAGAGGTCAGGGTCGGTCACTGCCTGCATGCTCGCCACCGTTCATCTCAACGCAGAGGGCGCGGAAGACCGCAGAGGTCGCAGAGAACAACTGCGATTGTGGATGTGGTTGTGTTGCCATTCCGCATTCTCAAGCAGCCCTTTGCGCCCTCCGCGCCCCTCCGCGTCCTCTGCGTTGGAGGAAGCCTCAGCAAGGCCGGATGGACGCGATGGCCTGTGCGGCGACCGCCTGGCCCGCGCCGATCTCGCCCAGCCCTTCGTTGGTCCCGGCCTTGACCGAGACGGCCGAGGCGGCGAGCCCCAGCGCCCCGGCCAGGTTCCGGGCCATCTCGTCCTTGAGCCCCTTGAGCTTGGGCCGCTCGAGCATCACCGTGGCGTCGACGTTGGCCGGCGCGAAGCCGGCGGCGGCGAGCTTCCCGCGCACCGCCGCGAGCATGTCGAGGCTGCGCGCCCCGCGCCACTTCTCGTCGGTGTCCGGGAAGTGCCGGCCGATATCGCCGAGCGCCGCCGCGCCCAGCAGCGCGTCCATGACCGCGTGGCAGAGCGCGTCGCCGTCGGAGTGCGCCCGGGCGCCCACCGGGGACTCCACCTCCACCCCGCCGAGCACGAGCCGGCGGCCGGGCTCCAGGGCGTGGACGTCGTAGCCGGTGCCGAAACGAACGGCGGGGGCGGGGAGCGAGGGACGAGGGACGGGCGAGGACAGGCGTGCAGCGGGGCTCGCTTCCCGACTCGCCCCCCGCCCCCCGCCCCTCGCCGCCAGCAGCATCTCGGCCAGCTCCACGTCCTCCGGCCGGGTGACCTTGAAGTTGGACGCCGGCGAGGGGACCAGCTCCACCGCGTGCCCGTAGCGCTCGAGCACCGCGGCGTCGTCGGTGACCTCGAGCCCCTCGGCCGCCGCGCGCGCGGCGAGCTCGCGGTAGAGCGCGGTGCGGAAGCCCTGGGGGGTCTGCGCGGCCCAGAGGCCCGAGCGGTCGACGGTCCCGGCGATGAGCATCCCGTCCCCGTCAGCGCGCTTCAACGTGTCGGCCACCGGACAGGCGGCGATGGCCCCGCCGCGCTCGCGCGCCGCGCGCGCCACCCGCGAGACCACCCCGGGCTCGACCATCGCCCGGGCCGCGTCGTGGATCAGGACTACCTCGCACCCGGGGAGCGCGGCGAGCCCCGCGGCCACCGAGTCCTGCCGGCGCGCGCCGCCGGCGACCGCGGCCAGGAGCTTCGTCCCCGCGCCCTCCGCGGCGACGAGCGCCCGGGCGCGCTCCAGGTCGTCGGCGTGGACCACGAGCACGATGCCCGCGACCTCCGGAGCGAGGGCAAGCCGCCCGGCAGCGTGGAGGGCGAGCGGCCGGCCGGCGAGCTCCAGGAAGCCCTTGCGCACTCCGCCGAGGCGCCGGCCCTCGCCGGCGGCGACGAGGATGCAGCAGGCGAACGGCGCAGGGGCAAGGGACAAGGGACGAGGGGCGGGTTCGACGGATTCCGTCGCCCCGACCCGCCCCACGCTCCCCGCCCCCCGCCCCTGCCGTCGTCTAGCCTTCACGTTTCAACCTTCGGCTGTCGGGCTTCCTGGGGCGCTCCCCGGCGGACGCCTCCTCGCCGCCCTTGCGGGCGAAGATCATCCGGCCGGCCGGGGTCTGCAGCGAGTTGGTGACGGTGACCGGAATCTCGGCGCCCACGTCGTCGCGGGCGCCCTCGACCACCACCATGGTGCCGTCTTCGAGGTAGCCTACGCCCTGGCCGCGCTGCTCGCCGGGGCGGGCGATCCTGAGGCCGAACACCTCGCCGGGCAGGTGCGGGGCGCGCAGCGCCGCGGCCAGATCGTTGATGCTGACCACCTCGACCTTGGCGAAGCGCGCGACCTTGGCGAGGTTGACGTCGTTGGTGGCGAGCCGCGCGCCGAGCAGCTGCGCCAGGTGGACCAGCTTGGCGTCGACCTCGCCCGGCCCCGGGATGGTTTCCTCGTGGAAGCGCATGCGCAGCGCCGGACTGGCCTGCAGCCGGCCGACCTGGTCGAGGCCCCGGCGGCCGCGCTCGCGCAGCAGCTTCTCGGCGCTGTCGGCCAGCTTCTGCATCTCGTCGACCACGATGCGCGGGACGATCAGCGGGTCGTTCAGGAAGAGCTTCTCGGCCACATCCACGATCCGGCCGTCGATGAGCACGCTCGAATCCAGGACGATGCCGCCATGGGTCCGGCCCTGCTCGGCGAAGTCCACGTAAGGGATCACGAAGCGGAACTCGTCCTTGGTGCGCAGCACCACCGAGACGGCGAGATAGCAGGAGGTCAGCACCACCAGGGGCACGACCGGCTGAAGCACGTCGGCCATGAACTGGCCGGCCTCGCGGCCGCCCTCGCCGGAGCCGGCCACGGGCAGCAGGAAGACGCACAGCAGCACCACCGCCACGAGGCTGACCACCAGGCCCAGGACCAGGCCGAAGACCACCGAGACGAAACCGCGCAGGAACTGCCGCCGGAAGGCGATGTCCACGCAGACGAGTCCCGCGGCGGCCAGCGCCGCACAGACCGCGTAGAAGACCGCCAGCCCCGCCCCGGCCCGCTGCTCCTCGGGGAGCACGTACCGCGTGACCCACCAGGCGGCCACGCCCGCGAGCAGCACGAAGGCCGCCCGCACCGCTTTCAGAAGCATCGCTGCAGTCTCCTTCCGCCCGGGCGCGGGATGAACGCCGCAATCAAAGGAATGACCGCCTCACGCCAGGGCCTGATCCAGGGCCTCGACCAGCGAGGCCGCGCCTATGATCCGTATGTCCCCCGCGCCGCCGGCGCTCTTGGCGCTGGCGCGGGGCAGAATGATGCTCTTGAAGCCGTGCCGGGCGGCCTCGCGGGCGCGGTCGGCCGGGCGGGGCACGGCGCGCAGCTCGCCGCCCAGGCCCACCTCGCCGGCCAGGGCCAGGCGCTGGGAGATGGGCTTCTCGCGGAAGGAGCTGGCCACCGCCGCGGCCAGCGGCAGGTCGGCGGCCGGCTCGGAGACCTCCAGTCCTCCGGCGGCGTTGGCGAAGACGTCGCAGCCGGCGAGGTTGAGGCCGCCGCGCCGGGCGAGCACCGCCAGCAGCATGTGCAGCCGGTTGGACTCGAGCCCCGAGGCCCGCCGGTGGGCGTAGCCCTCGGCGGCCGGGGCGGCCAGGGCCTGGATCTCGACGAGCAGCACGCGGCTGCCGCCCAGCGCCGGGAAGGCCGCGGCCCCGGGCCGGTCGCCGGTACGCTCGCCGAGGAGCAGCGCCGAGGGTTCGGGGATCTCGCGCAGGCCGGTCTCGGCCATCTCGAAGAAGGCCACCTCGTGGGTGGGCCCGAAACGGTTCTTGACCGCGCGCAGCTGCCGGAAGGCGCCCTGCCCGGCGGCCTCGAAGTGCAGCACGGTGTCGACCATGTGCTCGAGCACCCGCGGGCCGGCGATGGAGCCCTCCTTGGTGACGTGACCGACCAGGAAGAGCGCCGCGCCGGACTCCTTGACCTCGCGGATCAGGGCGGCGGCGCACTGGCGCACCTGCCCGACCGAGCCGGCCGCGCCGGGGAACTCCGGCGACCAGGTCATCTGGATGGAGTCGACCACCACCACGGCCGGGGCGGTGCGCCGGCACTCGGCGAGGATGTCCTCGAGCCCCGAGCGGGCCAGGACCAGGAGCTCCTTCGAGGCCGCGCCCAGCCGCCGGGCGCGCAGCCGGGTCTGGGCGGCCGACTCCTCCGACGACGCGTATAGGCAGCGCGAGCCGGCAGCCGCGAGCTTCTCGGCGAGTTCCAGGAGCAGGGTGCTCTTGCCCACGCCGGGGTCGCCGGCCACCAGCACGGCCGAGCCGGGCACCAGCGCACCGCCCAGCACCCGCGCGAGCTCCGGCATGGGCACGGCCAGGCGCCCGGACAGGTCCGGCTCGGGGATATCGGCCAGCGGCCGGGCCTGCTCCTCGGGGGCGAGAGGTCCACAGGTCCTATTCGACCTATGGGACCTATTCTTCTCCGCGGGCGCGGCCACCACCGTGTCCCACTCGCGGCACTCCGGGCAGCGGCCGGCCCAGTGCAGGAGCTCGGTGCCGCAGCTCGAGCAGAAGAAGGCGGCTCCGGCCGGGCCGGAGGCGGTCTTGCCTTTGGCCATGACTTCTAGGGTATCCGGCGGACGGTGGGCGTCAAGGATGACGGGAAGGCACGAGGGACTAAGGGACTAAGGCACTAAGGCACTAAGGCACTAAGGGGCAGAGGCAGGATCTGTTGCCGCGGAATACTCAGTGCCTGAGTGCCTCAGTCCCTCAGTGCCTTCCAGTTATTGGAACGCCGCGAAGATGACCGTGCTGAAGGCGGTGATGGGCGCCTGTTCGCGGGCGTCCTCGACGGCCTCGCGGGCCTCCTTCAGGAAGCGCCGGGCCTCGACGTAGAGACCCTCGTCGTTGACCAGCTTGCCGATGGTGCCCTCGCCCTTCTCGATCTTCTGCATGACCACGGCCAGCGAGGCGGTGGTCTTCTTGATGTCGTCGTAGAGCGCCGGGTCGTTGACCAGCCGGCCCAGGGTGCCCTCGCTGGAATTGAGCTTGCGCCCGAGCTCGGCCAGGTCCTTGGAGGCGTCGCGCAGGTTGTCGTAGAGGGCCTCGTCAGTCAGGAACTTCCCGAGCGAGCCCTCGCCCTTCTCGGCCTTGGCGGCGACGGTCTTGAAACTTTCGAGGCCGGAGTCGAGCTTGGCCAGCGCCGAGCGCAGGTCCTCGTAGAGCTTCGGGTCGTTGACGATCTTCCCAAGCGTGCCCTCGCCGGTGTCGATCTTCCTGGTGATATTGCGGATGCTGTCGGCGGCCTCGCGGACGGCCGGGCCGGCGTCCTGGAGGCTCGCGAAGAGCTGGTCGGCCTTGCGGACCACGTCCTGGAGGGCCACCGGCGCCTCCACCCGCTTGACCTGGACAGCCTGCTCCGGACTGGAGGCGGCGGGCAGGTAGGGCGAGGCCGGAGAGCCCAGCGAGAGGCTGATCGTCCGGCCGTTGCCCAGCATGCTGGTGGCCTCGAGCCTGACCAGGCTGTCCTGTCTGAGGCGATAATCGTCGCGGAGCTTGAACTCCACCCGGACGCCGTGCTCGTCCGGGAGCAGCCGGATGCCGGTTATGCGCCCCACGCTGATGCCGGCCAAATGGACCCGCGCGCCCTCCTCCAGGCCGGAGGCGTCCGGGACCACGATGTAGTAGTAGCTGCCGCCGCTTCTGAAGGGGTTGAGGTCCGGCTCGACCCAAAGGGTGAGAGCCCCCAGCAGAATGAGGCCCAGGAAGAAGAAGATGCCCACGGCGCGGCGCATTCAGGCGTCTCCGGAACAGCAGTGCCCGGCAGCCGCGGCGGCCGCCGGCTTGCGACGGCCGCATTCTATGCTCCGGCCCCTGGCGAGGCAAGCGGGAAATGGAGGGTGCAGTCCCGGGCGCGCGACGCTCTGCGCGCGTCAGAGGGACGAACGGGGCAACGACCAACAACTATTATTGATAGTCACATTGAAAAAGTCACACTTCGGGCCTCTGGAGCCTTCGTTTTGGCTCTCACGTGTGACTTTTCCAATGTGACGATCAATAACTCCATTGAGAGCACCCGCCCGTCCGGCCCTGCCCGGTCAGCCCGCGGCCCCGCCGAGAGGCAGGCACTCCAGCGTGACCCCGCGCATGACGATCTCGTCGGGCCGGAAGCCGCCCAGGGCCACGGCCTTCTCCGACCGGCCGGGCACCTCGAGCACCAGGGACTCCTCGGCCTCGCCCTCCGGCGTGGTGTAGTTCCAGCGGGCCCGCAGGCCGTGGCCCGGGGCGACCTCCCCGGCCTCCAGGTACAGCCGGTTGTCGCCGGGAAGGAGCCGCGGCTGGACGTGCATGTTGTGCTGGTAGCCGACCATGATCCGCAGGGCGTTCATGCGGATGACGTCGCGCGTCTCCATGTCGATGCGCAGCCAGAACTCGCGCAGCCCCTGGACGGAGGCCCGGCCGGCCAGGTACTCGGCCTTGCCGTTGAGGAGCTTCATCCACTTGGGCGGCCCCCAGTAGAGCGGGGCCACGGTCTCGCGGCCATCGGCCGAGATGGCCAGGCCCACCGTGCCGCTGCCGGCCACGTCGGTGTCGATGGACAGGTGGCTGACCGGGTAGGGCAGGCGGAAGCGATACCAGACCTCGAGCCAGCGGTTCGGGCCGTCCGGCGAGAGCGAACCGTTCTCGAAACGGGCGTGCGCGGCGCGCTCGGCGACCGCCGCGCCGAAGGACAGCGGCGTCCAGCGCAGCGAGCCGTAGCCGTGCCAGCGGACCAGGTCATGCCGGCAGGGAGTGATGGGCCCCTTGCCGCCGGCGGGGAGCTCGGGCCTGGCCGTCGCCGGCCAGCGGTACGGGCGCCAGTAGGGCTCATGTTCGGGATAGAGCAGCCGGCCCTCGTGGTCGTAGGGCGGCAGGGTGCAGTGGGCCCCGTCGGGGGCCTCCCTGCCGCGCTCGCCCGGCGGGGAGTTGTCGCAGGTCACCAGGGCGTAGGCCGTGTCGGCCGGGCGCCACAGGTTGCTGATTGCCATGCCGGGCAGGAGCTCCCAGGACAGCCGCTCGTTGCGGACGGGCTGCTCGATCTCCAGGGCGCTCTCCATGCGGTGGCGGTGGGCCTGCGAGCTGCGCTCCCAGACGTGGCCGAAGGGCCGGCTGCTCCCGGCGAGCGGGCTCTGCACCAGCTGAGGATTGTCGGCCAGCTCCCGGCAGGAGGCCACCTCGCCGCGCTCGTTGACGGCGTACCAGCCGCCGAAGGGATCGAAGGCGTGCCAGGCCTCGCGGCCGTCGTCGCCCTTGTAGAAGACCTCATGGATGGTGTGGCCGTTGTTGTGGCAGACCACCCGCCGGGCCTTCAAACCCGCGGCCGAGAGCGCCTCGGCGGCGATCCAGCCCCAGCCGGTGCACTCGTGCGAGCCCCAGCCGGTGAAGAGCAGGTCAGGGTTGAAGCAGCGCTCGTAGGTCCCGCAGCCGGAGGCCTGGTAGAAGTTCGGCCCCCGGTTCATGCAGCGGATCATCCAGCGGTGGAAGGCCAGCGCCCGCTCCTTGTCGGTCCGGCAGTTCTCCAGCCGGAAGACGTCCCGGGCGAATTCCCCGGCCGAGCGGCCGCTGGGCCAGGCCTCGTTGCCGAACCAGATGCCTTTGGATGAGTTCATCGGACCGACGCCCATCGTTCCTCCGCTCATGGTCAGCTCTCCAGGCACTTCCTCACGAGCTTCATGTCCCGGACCGCGTTCCGGAAGAGCGCCTCGGGCATTTCGCCGTCCGCCCCCACCCCCTCGGTGAACTCGATGGTGAACGAACCGCGGAAGCCGAGCTCGCCCAGCAGTCCGACCCGCTTGCGAATCTCGGGCTCCCTTCCGGGCCCGCCGGCCGGCAGACTGACGTGCACGTGGGTGATGCGCCCGCCGAGCAGCTCAAACCGCCGGCGCAGGTCGGCCTCGTCGCCGCCGAAGCCGTGGACGATGATCTCGTAGTCGTCGCGGCCCAGCCGGGCGAAGGTCTCGGCGGCCCGCGCCGGGTCCTGCACGGTGGTTCCGCCGTGGCACTCGCAGAGGAAGCGGAAGTCCGCGGGCAGGAGCGCGCGCCAGGCCTTCACGTTCGCGACGTATTCCTCGTGCCGCCCGGGCTCGCGGCCGAAGTTGAACTTCATGCCCTCGGCGGAGAAAAATCGCGCCAGCTCGGCCGAGCGGCCTCTCGCCTCCGCCGTCGCGTCCTCGCAGCGGTCGTAGCAGTTGAGGATCCTCACCGGCACGGGCGAGCGCTGCAGCTTCTCCCGCTCCTCCCCGCCGACCAGGACCGCGTGGTTCTCCCAGAGCTCCAGGCCATCGAAGCCCGCGTCGGCGATCCGCCGGGTCCAGTCCGAGACCGCCAGGCTGGGCCGTCGCTCGCCCTTGACCCAGCGGTTCCTCTCAAGGAGCACGGTGCCGAAATAGATACTGTTCTCGCAGCCGGAGCCCATCAGGTCATCCTCGAGTAGCGGGCCTCGTCGATCAGGTGCTCGAGCGGCCGGCCCTCGATGAAGGCCCGGAGGTTGTCCAGGTGGACGCGGTAGCCGTCGAGGATCCCCTCGACGCCCTCGCTCGGCCAGGGCCGGCCGCCGAACTCGTGACAGGTCCAGATCAGGTTCTCCCACTGCCGGGCCTCGTGGCCGGGGGGAAGGTCGTCGGGCCAGAGGACGTCCAGCCCCGCGCGCAGGCGCCCGGAGCGCAGCTCGTCGAAGAGCGCCGCCTGGTCGACGATCGCGCCGCGGGCCGTGTTGATGACGATGCCCCCGTCGGGCAGCATGGCCAGCAGCCCCCGGCTGACCGACCCCGTCGTCTCGTCGGTCAGTCCGGCGTGGATGACTATGGCCTGTGAGGCGGAGAACAGCTCCCGCAGCGAGCCGACGCGGATGCAGCCCTCGGGGAGATCCGCGGCGTAGGGGTCGAAAACGCGAATGCGCGACCCGAAGGGCGCGAGCAGCTTCACGAACTCGCGTCCGGCGAAGCCGAACCCGTAGACGCCGACGTTGAGCCTGGCGACGCTCCCGCCCATGCTCCTGATGCCACGGCCCGCGCCGTCGCGTACGGCCAGGATCCGTCTGGGCAGGTCCCGCAGGACCGCCAGGAGCAGCGTCAGCGAGCCCTCGGCCAGGCCCCGCCCGGGGGCGTTGCCCCAGTTGGTCACGCGGACGCCGGAACGGATGACCGGCAGGCCGATGCGCCCGCGCATGGTCCCGTGCAGGTAGCAGATGTACTTGAGCCGCCCCGGGTCTCCGGCCAGCTCGTCCGGCACGGCCGGCGCGCGCGAGGCCAGGAGGACGTCGCAGTCCCGGATCTTCGCGGCGAGCTCCGCCGGGGCGAGCCCCTGCCAGCCCTCGACCAATTCCAGTTCGACGCCCGGCAGCGAGCGGACGGCGTCGAGGAACTCCGGCTGGACATTGCCGTTCGGAAGGACGAAATGCAGCGCCCTGACATTCCCGGCGCTCACGGCTTCACCGGGGCCTTGCCCATCTTCTTGAGGCGCTCGATGGCGATGTGGATGTAGCCGGTGCGGCTGGTCTTGGCCTCCTCCTTGGTCCAGGCGCCGCTCATGAACGAGAACTTGCCGCGGCTCTTGAGGAGCGCGCCGCCCAGGAGCTCGCGGGCCTTCTTGAGGTAGGGCTCCTCGCCGGTCCGATACCAGACGTAGGCGGCGGCGTCCTCGAACATCATGTACTCGTACTTGGCCTGCCAGGTATCGCACTTGTCGACGATGGCCTTGAGCATCCCCAGGGCGCGCGCGTCGCCGGTGTGCCAGTGGTAGTCGATGAGCGGGCGCACCACGTAGGAGGTCTGGACGTTGCCGCCCAGGTCGCCGCTCTTGCCGTTGGCCTCGAAGATGCGCCAGAGGCCGCCTTCGAACACCCTCTTGGCGTCGTCCAGGCAGGTCTGGTCGCCGGTGTAGGCGTAGACCGCCACCAGGCACTCGATGCCCCAGCCGAATGAGCGGGCCTGGTCCTCCTTCTGGAGCCGCTGCATCAGCCGGTTGCGCACGCCCTCGGCGCCGTTGAGCTTCGCCGTGACCCAGGCCTCCGGGTCGCCGGTCAGCGCGGCGTACAGGCACTGTCCCTGGACCCAGTGGTGGCTGGCGATCGGCAGCATGCTGCCCTTGTCCTTGCTGATGTGCCAGCCGCTGGGCCCGCCGCTGCTGCCCTCCTTCTCGTAGGCGCTCAGATAGCGGTACACCTGCATGTCGCGGTCCGAACGCGGCATGTCGATGTCGTGCTGGTGGCGGGCCATGGCCCGGCCCCAGTCGAGGAAGTCGCGCTGGCCGCTGCGCAGCCAGTGGACCAGCATGATGTGGGTCCAGTCGTAGTGCAGGCTGCACGAGCCGTTGGCCCAGTTCAGGTCGCCCCAGTTGACCCAGTTGTAGTACGGCCCGCAGCGCTTGGCCTCGGCCGCCTTGGTCAGCCCGCCCGGCTTGGTGAGCTGCAGATCGTCGTAGCGCTTTATGAGCGCGTCGAAGTCGGCGTCACCGGTGACGACGCCCGCGGGGCTGAAGAGGCCCAGCGCCCCGCAGTCGGCGTAGTATTCGGGGGAGGCCAGGGCCATCAGCGGCTGGTCGAGCCTCTTGGCCAGGCCCACGGCGGAGTCCTTCGAGCCGGAGCCGAAGGACAGGAGCACCTCGTGCGTCTTCTGCCGCCCTCCGCAGAGGTTGTAGACGTTCTGCCCCTCGGGGTACCCGCCCCACTCCGGCCAGAGCGCGACCGACAGCCGCCCGGGCTCGGCCGAGAGTTCCTTGGGGTAGTTCTGCCAGAAGTCGCGCACGGCCAGGGACAGCGCGCCGTCCTTGCCCGCGAGGGCCAGCGCTCCGGGGCTGCGCGCCCCGGAGTCGACCAGCGCCTTCTCGCCCAGCCGGGCCTCGAAGATGCTGCCCTGCGCGTACGCGCCCTTCTGGCGGATGCAGAAAGCGGCGCCCGCAGCCGGCTCGCCCTCGGCCTCGGCGGAGGCCGCCTTGAGGCCTTCGCCCATCGCCAGGCCGAAGTCCAGCTTCAACGCCTCGAACTTGAAGTACTCGCGGCCCTGCTTGAGGTTCGCGCCCATGGCCCCGTCGTTGCCCAGCGAGAACTGGATCCGGATCTGCTCGGAGCCCTCGTGGAAGTAGAGCCGGCACGTCCAGCGGACCATCTCCTTGCCATCGAGGACCATGGCCCCCTTGAACCTGCCCCGGGCCATGACGCAGGCCCGCCGCGGGCCGGCTTCCTCGACCTTGACCTCCTCGGGGGCCTCGCCGGCGATGTTGATCTTCTTGTCGGCGGCGACGAAGAGCACCGCGCCGTCGGCCTCGCCCTGCTTGAGCAGCGTCCTGCCGCCGCGCGAGACCTCGTCGAGCAGCCGGAAGGCTTTCTTGCCGATCTTCGCCTGGATGACCCCGGTGTCGACCTCCACCGCGTCATCGCCGTCCTTGACGGAGAGCTTCCCGGCCGGGGCGGCCGCGCCGGCGTCGGCGAGCGTCACCCTGGTCTCGCCGCCGGCCTCGAGCGTCACCGGGAAGGTGCACAACACCCACTTCACGGAGCCATCGGGCCACTTGCACTGCTCCTTGAACTGCGCCGGCAGACTCTCGTTGCCAGAAAGAATGCGCAGGGCGGCCACGTCCTTCACCGCTCCCTCGGCCAGAGGCACGCCGGTCGTGACCCACTCGGCGCTTCGCGCCACGCCGGCCGGCTCCTTAACCGTCAGCTCCACCTTGAGCTCTCCGGCCCGGGCCGCCAGGCCCAGGACCAGGAGGCACGCCGTGAACAGACGACCGCACCGAACCCAACCGCGCATTACGTCCTTCCTTTCTCTCCGGGACACGATGGTCTGGCTGTCTGGCGCTCAGCGCGCCCCCGGCCACGGCCACTGCCGCTCCGCAGCCGGATCCTCGGCGATCTGCAGCCGAAGGCTGTAGGCCGGGCCGCGCCGGCCGGCCACGTTCACGGTCCGCGCCTCGATGGTGCACTCCCCCGGGTGCAGCCGCCAGGGATACTCCAGGCCCTCGAGGCGCTCGGGCGCGCCGCCGTCGACCGTCACTTCGTAGTGACTGAAGAAGGGCGCGCAGGGAGTCGTCAGGCTCACCCGGCAGTAGTAGGGCATCTTGTGCGGCGGCAGCACCGACATCCAGGCCGCCTCCAGATCGGGGTAGGCGTCGGCCGGGTCCTCGGTGATGAGCAGAGTGCCGTCGGCGTACTGCCGCTTTTCGAAGGTATTGGGCGGCGTCCCCTGGTACCAGCGCTGCTTCTTCCGCGCCTCGTCCACCAGCATGACCGCCGGGCTCTTCGAGCCCCGGCCGTCGCGCCGGAAGACGTCGTTGCGGCACTCGATGAGGTGCCAGAAGCAGCCGCAGGCCTCGGGCTCGCCGGGCCTGGCCGCGCGGGCCCGGGGCACCGGCCGGCGCTCCGGGCCGACCACGGGCTCGAGCCCCTCGCCGCGCCGCTCGCGCCAGAGCCGGCCGATCTCCTCGGTGTTGAGCGGGACGCCGGCCATCTCGTAGTGGTGGTCGTAGTTGGGATCGAGCTGCACCCACTTGCGGAAGGCGTTGACCCAGACGTCGACCACCCCGTGATGGCAGCCCTTCTCGGCGGCGGTGTGCTCGCAGTCGATGGACAGCTTCCGGGCGGCGAACCCCAGAGACGTGGCCGCCGCCAGGAAGACCACCGAGAAGTAGCTGCACCAGAAGGTCCCGCCGGCGTGGCTCGCCGCCACCAGCGCGGCGGGGTCCAGCGCCGTGAAGGCGTCCTGGAATGGCAGGCACGCCTCGGTGTCGTTGATCATGTTGACGAAGGTCCAGTGGCGCAGGCGCAGCAGCGCCTCCCAGTCGTCGCCGGCGCCCGCGACCAGCTCAGCCAGGCGGTGGCGCTCGCGGAACGCGACGGCGCCGCGGTTGTCGTAGTCCGACCAGACGAAGGCCGCGCGGCTCACCGCCGGGGCGGGGTTCTCCCATCCGGCGATCCGGATGCTCCAGCCGTGGCGGCGCTCGATCTCCCGCCAGACCTCGTCGAAGGGGCGCCTATCGCCCGGCGCAGTATCCATGAAGGCTCCTTCTCCTACTTGCCTGCCTTCTGCCGCCAGAAGGCGTGATTGACCGGGTACCCGGCGCGGATGAGCATGGCGGATTTCTCCGGCCAGGTGACGTTCCCGGGCAGGGCCACGGGGGGACACTTCGACTCCGGGAAGCCCTGGGCGAAGTATTTCGCGGCCTGCTTCAGGTACTCGCCCTTGCCGGTCTCGGCCCCCGTGTAGGCGAAGAGCCCGGCGATGAACACCGGAGCGTCGAAGTGCATCTGCTCGAACGGCTTCTCGCAGCCTTCCACCAGCAGCTTGAGGACGTTCGCGTCGCGGGTTCGCCGATGCAGGTTGCACAGCGGCACGATGGCGTAAAGGTACTCCTTGTCCTCCTGCGCGTAGCCCTGCCCGACGATCCCGACGTGGCCGTAAAGGTGCGGGCCGACCTTCTTCCACCGGTCGGTCACATTGGTGTTGAAGAGCTTCATGGCTTCGTCGAGCCACCGCTGCTCGCCGGTCAGATCGTGGACGGCGCAGAACGCCTCGATGCCCCAGCAGTTGGCGGCCATGTCGCCCTGGGGACCGCCGTAGGGCTTGTTCTTGGCGACCTCCTCCCAGGCAACCACCAGACCCTCGGCGGTTCTCAGGCAGGCCTCCCGGGCCTTGGGCTCGCCGGTGAGCAGGTGCCAGAGCGCCATGCCCGCCACTCCATGGCCGCCGCCCACGTCCGGACTGCGGCGGGTGCTTACATGGAACTTCACGTCCTGGCCGCCGCGCCCCATACGACAGCCCGGCTCGGGATCGCGGTCCGACCAGCACTGATCGACGTCGATGCGGTGCCGGATCATATCGGTGGCCAATCGCAGGCTGTTGGCGTCGCCGTTGCGCAGGTACTCGAGCAGCGCCAGCCACGCCCAGTTGCCGGCCCCCGAAGTCTGCCCTCCGAGCGTGGAGATGTCCCCGAAATCCATCCAGCCGTGCCAGCGGGTGAAGCCCTGCCCCTTGCCAGCGTATTCGTAATTCAGGCGCACGGCAGCTATGCTCGTCGGGATGTCCGGGTCGGCCATGCTCCGGCTCATGCGCCCCCAGCAGGCCAGCTTGAAGTCGCACTCCTTGTCGCCGGTCTTTACGCCGGGAGGGCCGAAGAGCGTCGGCAGCGCGTCGGTCCCGGCGTAGCGCTCCGCCGAAGCCAGCGCGAAGAGCGGCGCGGAGAGCTCCGCGGACGTCTCCGCGGCCGGCCGCCCCGAGAAGTCCAGGATGAACTCATGCCCCTTGTGGACCGAGCCCTGGAGGACGTTCATCTTGTCCAGGAAGATGTCCTTGTAGGCCCCTGCCTCCTTGTCCGCGCGGTATTCCGGCCGTGGCCACTGGCCCTCCACCGGCCAGAGCCAGAGGCGGAGGCGGTCCCCGTCCAGCTCGATGGCCTTCTCGTAGTTCTGCCAGAAGTCCCGGACCGCCGCGGTCAGCGTGCCGGCCTCGCCCTTGAGCGCCACCACTCCGTCGGTGCGCGCGCCCCTCTTGAGCTCCTGGCCCTTGCTCGTCACCGAGAACTCGAGATTGGTGAACGGGGTGCGGTGCCTGTACTCGCCGTACTTCAGAGTTTCCACCCGGCATGTCTGGAAGACCTTGAGGTTGCCTTGGCCCTCGGCCCCCTCGCAACTGGCGGCCACCTCCCTGCCCAATCCCAGCCCGAGGTCCACGGCCATGCCGTCGAAGGCGAACCACTCGATCTTCCGGGACTCGTCCCTGGCGGGGAAGCCCACCGCCCCGTCATTCTCCAGCCACAGGTGCACCTTGACGAACTTCTGCCCAGCGAAGACGCTCACCCGCGCGGTGTAGCCCAGCAGGTCCTTGTGCAGCCCCGGAAACTTCCCGCGCAGACACACCACCGCGCGCATCGGGCCGGCGTGCTCCACCTTGACCTCTGACGGTGCCCCGGCGACGGCCTCGCCGCCGTCGACCTTGACGATCACCAGCCCCTTGCCCGAGGAGGTCAGGAGCTCCCTGCCGTCGATCTTCAGCGACTCGAAGAGCCCCGGCTTCTTCTTTCCGAGGACAACCACCAGCCCGCCAGTGGAGACCTTCACTGCCTCGGCCCCGTCCTCGACGCCCACCGGAGCAGCAGGGGCGGGATTCCCGCCCGAGTCGGAGAGGACCAGTTCAGTCTGACCGCCGGCCGGCACCTCGACCTGGGTGTCCATGAGCACCCATCTGATCGAGCCGTCGCCCCAGGCCACGGTCTTGGCGAACTGCGCCGGCACGGGCTTGCCTCCAGCCGAAAGTGCCAGCCTGGAAACGTCCTTCACCTCGCCCTTCGCGAAAGGCACCCCGCTGGTCACGACCGCGGGCTTGCGCGCCGCGCCCGCCGCATCGGCGACCTGGAGCTTGACCTCCAGCGCCCGCGAGGTCTGGCAGGCCAGCAGGCTCGTCAGGCCAAGCGCGACAATCGGGCTATGGCACGTCTTCATGGGTTGTCTCCTCCTGACCTGGCCGAAAAGCCTACTTCCTCTCGGGCTCGGAGCTGAGATTGGGGGTCGGGGCCTTCCCGCCGTACCTGGCGCCGACCTCGGCCGCCAGGGCGAAGAGCAGCTCCGTCCGGGCCTGCCAGTCGGAGCCGATGAACCAGGCCTCGGCCTCGCCGGCCCCGCGGTACCACGAGGCCCGGTTGACCACCCGGATGCGCGCGTCCAGCGCCTCGCGACAGCGCTTGAGCAGGTCGTCTCCCAGAAGCTTCGGCCCGTTGTCGTCGAGCAAGGCCTTCTCGATGTAGACCCGGGCTTCGACCTCCTGCTGGGCCTCGCGGAAGGCCTCGGAGCGCACCGTGGCCACCGCGCCACTCCTGCCCTTGCCCAGCAGGCGGGGCACTCCGAAGTTGAGATTGAGCTGACCCCAGGCCGACTCCGGATAGCGCCCGGCCAGCGTGCCCTTCGGCCGGCCGTCGCCGTCCTTGAGCACCACCCAGAAGTCGCCGCCCAGGCGCCCCAGGCCGCGCGGCCCTTCGCCCCTGGCGACAGATGGCGCCTTGTTGCGCCGGCCGCCCATGTAGGCCTCCAGCTTGGCGCGGTGCTCGGTCAGCGTGCTGGTCAGGGACATCTCCCTCGGATAGTAGGAGACCCACTCGGGATTGGACCACCCGAAGGAATAGCCGATCTCGGGATCGGCCGGCGACCACTTGAGGCCCCACAGGGCGATGCGCATGCCCATGTCGTAACCCTGCCACTTCTCGACGTAGTAGTGGGAGTGCACCGCCCACCTGGCCCCGGGCACGCCGTTGCAGATGTCGTCCATGGCCTGCTTCGTCGGCCGCTCGTCGCCGATCAGGCCGAAGAGCATCGAGCCCTTCAGTCCGCGCTTCTCGAGCACCGGCTGTATGCCATCGGTCAGCTTCTTCCAGAACTCCCTGGACTCCGGCGTGCCCCACGACGGCCCCTGAGCCGGGGAGTACTCCTTGGTCTCGGGGTCGTACCTGGTGTAGAGGATGGTCTTGTCGCGCGTGCGGCTGGCCGTGCCCGCCCCGTGGGCGTGGCCCTGGCTGTAGGGCGGCTCCCAGCACAGCAGGATCACGCCCGGGATCTTGCCCATGTGCTTCATGGCCGCGTCCAGGTACTTCTCGACGATCGAGAAGTCGGGCCGGAGTTCGCCCTCGTCGTCGCGCACCCAGCGGACCATGGCCTGCTCGTTGCCGAAGTGCGTCCGCCGGATGCAGGAGATGAAGAGCGTCTTGTTGCCCAGCGCCCCCAGCAGCGCGAAGCTCTTGTCGAGCAGTCTGAAGTGCTCCTCGGACCACAGCGGCACGTCGTAGGCCATGGCCACCGACTCCGGCGACTGGATCACGTCCATGCAGCCGGTGAACTCGGTCGGCGGCGGGAGCTTCCAGGCCGCGACCCGCACCGCCAGTGGCACGGCCACCGCCTCGACGCCCTCGGCGCTCACCGTCACCGTTCCGGAGTAGTCCCCGGCCTTGGCGTCGGCCGGCACCGAAACAGTGATCCACAGCGGCTGGATCGACCTGCCGGTGGAGGCCTGGACGGCCACCTCCTCCGGGGCAACCTCCTCCAGGGAGTCGAAGAAGCCTCCCGCGCCGGCGAGCACCGCGTAGCGGATCTGCACGGCCGAGGCCGGGATCGCCCCCGGCCCCTTCAGGTCGGAGACCGCGACCTTCAAGCCCTTGATGGGCTTCTCGTCGCCGACCACCACCTGGCCGGCGAAGACGCCGTTCCCCGCCGCCGCGATCCGCACCGCGCCAAGCGGCGCGAAGGGATCCGGGTAGTCCGACGGCCGCACCTTCTGCACCACGCTCTGGTTCCAGACGGCGAAACCGACGCCGGCCCGCGGTCCGGCGTTGGACACCACCGCCGCGCCGGGACCGGCCGTCAACTTGATGCCGTCCAGCGAGATCTTGCCCCACCATGTGTCGTGGTGATTCCTCTTGAAGCACCGCTCGAGCGTCGGCGCGCGGTTGATGGCCACGGCCAGAACGTTCACGCCCTTGCGCAACCTGGCCGCCGGGATCCTGCAGCCTTCCAGACGCCGGACCCGCCTCTCGAGCCGGGCCTTGACGTCCGGGTCGCTCTTGGCGTTGCGGGGATAGATGATCTTGCCCTTGGCGTCGAAGTAGACGTCCTGGGGATAGGCTTCGGCGGGCGCGTACAGGTCCAGGCTGCCCTTGGGCATGCCCGCGCGGGCCACCTCCACGCCGTTGAGGTAGACCACGGCCCCGCCGCGGAAGACCAGGTCCAGCGTCAGGTCGCCGGCCCTGGCCGGATCGGTCACCTCGAAGCGCCCGCGCATCAGGATCAACTTCCACTCCTCGTCGTTGTTCGATCCGCGGAGCATCGGTCCGCGCATGCGGGCCCAGGTGCCGTCGTCGAAGTCCGGCCTGGCCCAGTCCGCCGGAGTCTCGGCCGGCAGGCGCACCGTCTTCTCCGCGACGTGCTTGACCGCGCCGGCGTCGGAGATCACCTCCTCCGTCTCCCGCACGATCCGGAAGCGCCAGAAACTCCTGGTGTCGAGAATCGCCCCGGGGGTCGCCGGAACGGCCCCGTCATCCCCGTCTTCGGGCTCCTCGGGCTGGAGCTCCTTGAGCTTTTTGGCGATGTCGTCGTCGCCGCCGGGCTCCTGCTCCTCCCCGGCCCGGGCCGGGAAGGCCAGCAGGCCCAGAGCCATTGCGAGCACGGTCGTCAGGCGCAGCATCTTGGCCAGCATGTTCACGCTCCTCGTTCTCACTTGGCCGGCACGGCCCTGGACAGGTCGGGACGGAAGAGCCACCACTGCGGGTCCTCCCAGGGCCCGGCGGCCCTGACGAACACATCGTGGGCCTCGTCGTAGGCCAGCGTGTGCCAATTGGGCACCGGCGCCGGCAAGCCCTCGGGCAGATCCAGCCGGACCCACTCATCCTTCTCCGGCAGGTAGAAGCCGAAGAAGGCGGGGCGATCCTTGCGGTTGACGTGGATCATGACCGCGTCGCGCTTCGAATCGTAGGCCGCGCCCATGGCCCGCACCGGCACGGGCGCGTCGGCCAGGCGCGTCCAGGCGTTGTCCTTCACCGAGTAGGCGTAGCACTCGGGGTGCGGCTCGTTCCAGGCCTTGCCGCCCTTGCCCGCGCCGCCGAAGACCATCACCCGGCCGCGCTTGGAGTCGTAGCACATCGCCGCGCCCATGCCGCTGCCGGGATTGTCCTTCGCCCCGGCGTCGCGCCACCGGCCCTTCTCCACGTCCAGGAGCCAGGTGGCGCTGCCCCGGCAGATGCGGACGATGACCTTGGCGGCCCGGTCGTACTCCATGGCGTCCTCCAGCCCGCCGGGGGGCTTGGCGGCGGCCTCGTCGATGCGCAACCACTTCCCGGCCGCCAGGTCCAGGCGCCAGGTGTCGCCGCAGACCGCGTGGCTCTTGCGCTCCCCGTCGATGGCCGTCCGGTTCGCCCCGGCGCCCAGGTAGACCGAGTTCTGGTCCGGCACTAAGGTCAGGTTGCCGTAGGGGTGCCGGTCGCAGGGCGTCGGATCCGCCTCGTTCTCCGGCAGGGCGACGGTCCGGTAGCCGCCGCCCTTGACGTCCTGGCGCTTCCAGTTGGTGAGCTTCACGCAGGTCACGACGTTGGCGCCCACGTCGAAGGCCATGACCGCGTTGGCGTAGATGCTCTTGCTCCGCTTCTCGTCCTTCCAGCGGTCCATGTAGACCACGCGCCTGCCGACCGGGTCGTAGACCAGCTTGTTCCAGCCCTCGGGGAGGTGCTTGCCGCCGTCCGGCGGTGGCTCGTAGCGCGGTTTGACCCGCACCCAGACGTTGGGCGGCATGTCGTCCCGGAAGGCGGCCGCCGGGGCGGCATCAGAATCGGAAGCAACTTCACCCTCGACCGCCGGGGCCGGCCCACTCTGCGCAGCGGCCGCCGCCGACCCGCGGGTCTCCCGCGAGCAGGCCCCGAAGACAAAGAGCGCGGCCAGGGCCGCCGCCGTCCGGATCGCGGCGCGCATCACTCCTTATCCTCTTCCTTCTTATCCTGCGCCGCTCCCGCCTCGCTCTGGGCGGGGAGGGCCTTCTTCAGGGGCTCGCCGGTGCAGGGCTTGTGCTTGTAGAGCCAGACCTTGCTGCCCGACCACATGGTCACGCCGTGCTCCGGGATGAACGCCACCACCTCGAAACTGATCTTGAAGTCATCGGTGACCAGCCGGTATTCGTCCTTCTCGCTGTCGAACTCAATCAGCCGTTTCCCGAAGTGGAACAGATAGCGTCCCGAGAGCGGGTCCACCGTCAGGGAGCTGAGCCGTACGGTCAGGTTGTCCGCCGAAGGGAAATCCTTCATCTGCCTGACCTTGCCGTCCTTCTCGATGACGGCGACGGCGTGGGAATCGTTCCCGCCGGCGAAGAGCACCTCCTGGCGGAAAGGATTGTGCCGGGCCAGGCTGTGGTAGCCATGCACGGGGAACTTCCCCAGATTCTGCCAGGCCTTCTTCTCCTCGCTGAAGAACCAGAGGCCTTTCTGGGACAGGTTGAAAAGGCCGTCCATGGCCGAGAAGTACTCCCAGGGCTGCCCCCCGTCGCTGCCGCTGGGCACGTTGGACCACTTCCCGGTGCGGATGTCGTAGCACGCGCCGCCGGTGAAGAAGCGGCTCCGCTCGGGGTCCAGGGAGTTCTTGGAATACTGGTGGCCGAACTTCTGCAGAATCTCCGGGGCTTCCGGCTCCCCGTCGAACGGGATGTTCCGCCAGGCGTTCTGCTCCTCGGAGTAGGCCACCAGCTTGCGCGACTGGCGGACCCCAAAGTACAGGCACTGCCCCGTCCGGCTGTCCCAGTGGGCATCATCCGACCAAGTCGCGATGCTCAGCCCCTTGGAGGGGCCGACTCTGGGGGCCGACCAGAGCCCCTTGGGAATCTCGGTCTTGAGTTCGGCCCAATCGCCGGGCTTCATGGAAGCGGCGAGCTTGGAGAGCTCGGTCTTGCCCCGCCGGGCCTCGACCGCCTTCTTCACCTCCTCGCCGCCGGGCAGGTACGGTTCCTCACCGCCGGAGGCCGCGACCGCCAACGAAGAGATCCCCAGGACGACCGCCGCAAGCAGCGCGCGCATCGACATCACTCCTTCTCGTCTTCCTTGCCCGCCTTCCCGTCGTCCTTGCCGCCCGGGGCCGGAGACGCCGCCGGGGCCGGCGGGTACTTGACGGACGGGTCGTGCTTGTAGAGGAACACGGAGCCGTTGGCGAACATGATCACGTTGTATTCGGGGATGAAGGCGCAGACGGTGAAGGGCCGGGCATAGCCCTTGTACGGGTACTGCGCCGCGGCGGCCTCCACCACGCGATACTCGTTCTCGTCGCTGTCGAACTCGTAGACCACGAGGTCCTTGCCGGGACCGAACTCCCCGAAGTCGAAGATCAGGTAACGACCCGTCTGCGGATCGACGGCGAACTTGTCGCTGCGCACGCTGAGCTTCCCGGGGAAGTCCCTGAGCTTCTCGATCTTTCCGTCCTTCTTGATGCGCGCGACGGTGTTCGGCTGCTGGTTGCCGCCGGCGATCAGCACCTCCTGCCGGTACGGGTTGTGCCGGATCAGGCTGTGATAGCCATCGACCGGGCTGGCGCCCAGGCTCTCCCACTTCTGCCGCTCGTTGCTGAAGATCCAGGTCTGTTTGCCGAGGGCCACCAACCCGTCCATGGCGCCGAAGTACTCGATCGCCTGCCCCCCGAAACCGCTGTTGGCGGGCATGGGCGGCAACTTGGTCCACTTCTCGGTGAGCGCGTCGAAGAAGGAGATGCCGCCGGCCAGGTCCAGACCCTCCTTCTCGTCCTTGAAGCCGTTGTAGCGGTGGTAGAAGCGGCTCCTCTCGTGGTCGAAGCCGTTGCTGCTGTAGATGTGGCCGAACTTGCTCTGGAAACAGGGATTGTCGCTCTTCTTGTCCAGCTCGACCACCCGCCAGGCGTTCTTCTCCTCGGAGTAGGCGATGAACTGGCGCGTCTGGCGCAGGCCCATGTAGAAGAACTGGCCCGTGCGGCTGTCCCAGTGGGCGTCGTCGGTCCAGCCCGCTATGTGCAGCCCTCGGCTGGGCGGCGGCGATGTCCACAGCCTGGCGGGCACCTCGGTCTTGAGCTCCGCCCAGGTCCCCGGCTTCATCGAGGCGGCCAGTTTCGAAAGCTCGGTCTTGTCCTTCCGGGCGTCGACGGCCTTCTTCATTTCCTCGCCGCCGGGGAGGTACGGGCCTTCGCCTCCGGAGGCCGCGACCGCCAGCGAAGAGGTTCCCAGCACGACTGCCGCAAGCAGCGTACGCATCGTCTGCTACTCCTTCTCTTCCTTCTCGTCCTCTTTGTCCGTCTCACCCTTGGCCTTCTGGCCGCTCGTTTGAGGAGAGGCCTCGGCCACGGGGTACTTCGCGGCCGGATCGTGCTTGTAGAGGAAGACCTTCCCCTCGGCCCACATGACCACGTTGTGCTCGGGGACGAAGGCGCACACCGGCATGGCCGCGCGTCCATAGGGATACTTCGCCGAGGCATCCTCCAGCACGCGGTACTCGTTCTTGTCGCTGTCGAACTCGTAGAGCTTCTTCGGCTGGTCCTTGTTGCCGCCCCGTATCAGGTAGCGCCCCGAGGCCGGGTCGATGGCGATCTTGTCGGCGCACACGCTCAGGTGCGTCGGGAAGTCCTTGAGCTTCTCGATCTTGCCGTCCTTGGTGATCCGGGCCACCGTCTGCGGGCTCTGGTTGCCGCCGGCCATGAGGATCTCGTTGCGGAAGGGATTGTGCCTGATCAGGCTGTGGTAGCCGTCGACCGGGCTGGGGCCGAGGGCTTCCCACTTCTGCCCCTCGGTCCGGAATATCCAGGCGGTCTTCCCGAGGATCACCAGCCCGTCCATCGCCCCGAAGTACTCGATGGCCATGCCGGTGAAGGTGCTGTTGGCCGGCACCGGCGGCAGCTTGGTCCACTTCTCCGTCCCGGTGTCGAAGAAGGAGATGCCGCCCGCCAACTTCAGGCCCTCCTTCTCGCTCTCGAAGCCGTTGTAGCGGTGGAAGAAGCGGCTGCGCTCGTGGTCGAAGCCGTTACTGCTGTAGATGTGGCCGTACTTGGTCCGGAAGCAGGGATTGTCGCCCTTGGGGTCGAGCTCGATCGACCGCCAGGCGTTCTTCTCCTCGGAGTAGGCGATGAACCGCCGGGTCTGGCGCAAGCCCATGTAGAAGAACTGGCCCGTGCGGCTGTCCCAGTGGGCGTCGTCGGTCCAGCCGGCGATGTGCAGGCCGCCGGAGCCGCCGGCATTGCGGCCGCCGTTGACTTTGGGGGAGCTCCAGAGCCCGGCAGGCATCTCCGTCTTGAGCTCCGCCCATGTGCCCGGCTTCATTGAAGCGGCGAGCTTCGCGAGCTCGGTCTTGCCCTTGCGGGCCTCGACGGCCTTCTTGACCTCCTCGCCGCCGGGCAGCCAGGGGGTCTCCCCGCCCGGGGAGGCGGCCCCCGCCAGCAGCATCGCACAGGTCGAAAGCAGAAGAGCACGCATGATCCTGTCCCTCCTCAAGCGGCCGGACCGCGGCCGCCGGTCCCCCGGTCGACGAGCGTCGTCGGAATCAGGATGGTGGCCGGTTCCACGCTCCGCCGGCCCATTCTCAGGAGCAGGCGCCGCACCGCCTCGCGCCCCATCTGCTCCTTGCTCCAGGTCACGTGGGTGAGGACGTCCTCCTCCGCTCCCAGCAGGTCGCCGCCCCACAGCACGACCCCGAAGTCGCCGGGCAGCTCGATGCCGCGGGACGCGAGCGCGGCGCGGGCGCGCGCCCACAAATCGCTGTGGGGAATCACGACCGCCGTCGCGCCCCGCCCGATGACGTCCAGGACCGCCTCGCCCACGTCCTCGCCGACCGAAGCGACCAGACCCTCGACCTCCGGCCCGATGGCCGAGCAGGCCAGGCCGAAGCCCAGCAGCCGGCGCGCGGCGTTGAGCGGATGCCCGGAAACGCGGTAGCGCTCGGTGGTGTCCAGGTATCCGATCTTGCGGTGTCCCCGCCCGTGGAGGTGACGCACGGCCAGCTCGATGCCGCCGCTGTCGTCCTGGACCACGGCGTCCACGGGCAGGGACGGATGGCGGTAGTAATCGAGTTGGACCACCGGAACCCCGGCGGCCAACAGCACCTGCGCCGACTTCGGGTCGGTGTGGTCGCAGAGCACGCCGCCGGTCACTCTGGCGATCTCGGCGGCCTTGCCGGCGGTGAGTTCGCCCTCCGGAATGGAGCTGATCAGCGTGAGCAGCCCGGACCGGGCGGCCTCCTCTCGAGCGCCGGCCCAGATGCGGGCGTGGCGCCGCCCCTCCATCAACTGCTCTTCGGAGAGGTGGTGCATGAAAAGCACGGCGCCTCTTTCCGTGCCAGTGCCGCCGGCCGCGGCCTCCTGCGGGCCCCGCAGAGAGTAGCCCTTCCCGGGTTCCCGGCGCAGAAGCCCGTCCTGCACCAGGCGCTCCAGGCCGCGACGGACCGTGCCGCGGCTGACCCTCATCCTGTTGCTGAGATCGCGCTCCGAGAGCACGCAGCTGCCCGGCGTCAACTGTCCGGCGGCGATCTGCTCCCTGATGAGGCGCGCCACCTTTTCCGCGAGGTCTCCCGGCGCCATCTGTCGTGCCACTTTCATGCGGTCTCTCCTGGTCCTGTACCGGTACTGGACCCAGTTCATAGTAAACCGTTGGCGCCGGATTGTCAGTCGGAATCATGGATATTCTCGGACGAGACGATATCAAAAAGAAGCGCGGTTCTTGACCGTTCGCAAATGCCCTAATAATGCCGCTTCTGAGCTGTGCAGCGCTCTTCAGACTCGTTCTGTTTCCGCCTCACCAGAGCGCGTACGGCGCGTGGGCCGCCTCGAAATCGTCGAGTTCCGTGCCAGCGAACAGGTAGCGCTGGCGGGTGAAGGAGGTGGCCGGCGGAACGTAGAGCAGACAGAGGTCGTCGTTGTTGGCGTCGCGAAGAATGACCGTATTGGTGAAGCCTCTCCAGTGCTCTCTCGCGCCTATGGGGTCGTCCTTGACCGCCGGAGCGGCGCCCGAACAGGTCCCGTCAGGGGCCAGGACCAGGAATCGCTTGGATACCTGCGCACGCTTGTCATCCAGATCGGCCGGGTCGTATTGCGGCACGGCCGCCAGCGCCGGGGTCAGCACGTAGTGGATGTTCCTGGGCAGGTCGGTCGTCGCGAGCGCGTTGGCGTCGCAGTCCAGCAGCCAGGAGAACCCGCCGGTGGCGACATTGATCACCCGCCGGTACGGGATGATGCGGACCTGCCGGTGAACGATGTCCTCTTCCGCCGAAGCCGGCATGCTGACTCTTCGCCGGACCTCCAGCGTCGCCGTGACGCCGGCATAGTAGGTGGAGGTGGGGCTCGCGTTTGGGACCGAGAAACGCAGAGAGACCTTCTTGTCTCCGGCGTATTCGGCGATGACGTGATCGGTGATGTCCATGTCGTAACTGCCGGCGGCGTCGACGTGGACGCTCGCCAGCTGGTTGCCGGCCGCAGGTTGATTGTTCCAGGTGATGGTGGACTGGTCCCAGGCATCCGAGGTCACGCTCTTGACGTCGATGTTGTCGAAGGTCGTTCCAACGGCGCCGACGTTGATCCTCAGGACGATCGCCTCCAGCGTCACGTCCGTCGCGCCCGCAACATCGAGGCTCGACAGGTCGAACATCGCGAAGCCCCGGAAGTTGAGGTCGGCAGTGGTGTGGGTGTAACGCGTCTGAACGCGCATCGAGCCGGCCGGCTGAACTACATCCGCGAAAGCGCGGTCGCGGACCGACGTGATCTGCAGCGGGCTCACGGACACCGTTTCGGTTGTATCCGTGTCCGGCGACACGAACTCGATCATGCACTGTGTCCGCTTGCTCATGGCGTACTGCCGGGCCATGCGGACCGCGCTGTCCACCGCCCCCCCGGCCAGCCGGATGCGCTCGGTCTCCAGGAACTTGTGGAAGCTGGCCACGGCCAGCGTGGCCAGCAGAATCATGATGAAGATGACCACCACCAGCTCCAGAAGCGTGAACCCCGCGCGACGCAGCACCCGTGCTTGCACAGCGCCACGTCCGGCCACCGGTGCATTCAGAGACGCGAGACGTTCACTCATAGCGATGTTGACGCAGGCTCTCGCCATCATTCGACCTCCCGCTGAACCACCCGAATCCCAACCGAGCGATCCCAGTCCGAAGCATCCGAGGCCTTCACGGACGACTCCGCCCCTCCATGGCGGCCGTCAGGGCCTCATGCCAGGACCGGTCGCGAATCGCCGGAAAGCGATTCGCATTCGGTTCTCCTCTGGTCCTGGACCGGTCCAGTCCGCCATGTACATAGTATCACAGTATCGAGCCGAAAAGGACAGAAATCAGTCCGGTTTTCTTGCGCTACCATCCTAACTGGTTGTACACACGATAGATACGAGCCAGTTTTTCAGAACACGTCCTCGCCGTCATTGGGCATCGGTTCGCCGCCCTTGCGCGGCAGCTTGACGGCCTTGCGGGCCGGGCGCTCTTCGAGCGCCTTGAGCTGCTTCTTGAGCGCCTCGGCCTCTTCGAGCATGCCGGCCTCCTCGAGTTCCTTGATCTCCTTGCGCAGTCCCTCGGCATTGCCCTCGCGCCCTGCGGCGGCTCCCTTGCGGGGTTCGGCTTCTCCCTCCGCGCCGGGACCGCCCGGGCCTCCGCCCGGACGCATCCAGGGCGCGCCGCCTGCGGGCAGGCCCGGTCGTCCGGCTGCCTGGCGCTCGCGGAGCCTGTCCTCCTCGGCACGGGCCGCCAGGGCCTCCTCGTAGGTCAGGAGCTTGGCCGCGCGGGCGGAGAGGTCGGCGAGCTTCTCGAGGTCGCCGCCCCGGGCGTAGACAGCCGCAAGGTGGCGGATGATCAGGGCCTTGGCCAGCGGTTCGTCCGCAGCCTTGAGCAGTTCTTCGAGCTTCGCCGCCGAGGCCTTGTCGGGTCCGGCAAGCATGGCCAGGGCCCCGGCCACGGCCGGCCCGGTCACCTTGCGGAGCTCCGCGTCGCACCCGGCCTGGTCGTTCCTGCTCCTGTGGATGCGGGCCAGGGCCAGGTGCGCGTAGCCCGCCGCGGTCCTGTCCCTGGTGGCGGCGGCCAGCTTCTCGAGGACCTTGACGGCCTCGTCGCTCTTCTCCGCGCGCAGCAGGGACTGGGCCAGCTGCAGGCCGACCGCGTCCACGGCGTTGACCAGTTCCAGGCCCTCGACGGCGCCGCCCGGCCCCTCACGCCCCTCCCGGGCGTTGCGCGGATCCTTGCCCAGCCTGGCCCGGGCCTTCTCGGCCAGCGCCCGCTCCTCGGCGGTGAGCTCCTCGCCGGCCTTGACCTTGCGGGCGATCTCCTTGAGCCTGGCCTTCTCCGCCTCCCGGCCGCGACCCGGGGCAGCCTCGGCCGGCGCGGCGCCGTCACCGTCCTCGCCGGCCCCGGCAACCCCGGCGGCGGCGACCAGGCCCAGAAAGACCGAGAGCGCCACTGACAGCAGCGCGGCGAAGCGGCATCGATTCATTGCGAGTTCTCCTCGAGATCCCGGGAGGCGATCATCGGCAATGACAAACCGCCGCCCGGGCGGCCGGTCACAGCCGCGCCGGCACAGGCTTGCGCCGCGATCCCGACACTCTTCCGGCCGGCTGCTAGCAGCCCGTTGCTAGGGGTTCAGGTACATCAACCAGCGGCTGGCGTGCAGGTAGATGAGCTTCTCGTAGACGTGCTGCTGCCGGTTCACCGTGAACGTGAACTTGGCCGAGATGGCCATGGGCAGGGTGAAGTAGCTGATGTCGAAGTTGTAGGGGACCGCCGCGTTGGCCGTGGCGCTCGAGGCCGACCCGGTGAACGTGCCGCCCTGGACCACGTTGACCGTGTGCACGGGCATATTGACGTCCTTGGTGTTCGGGGTGGTCGGGTCGCCATCGTTGTCCCAGGGCCAGTAGTCGGCGTAGACGAACCGGTCGGTGGCCTGGTGCTTGTAGAGGTAGTTGAAGCGCAGGTCGGAGAAGCCCTCGCCGATGACCGTGCCGTTGTCGACGATGTAGCCGCTCTGGGTGTGGGCCGTGCGCTTCTCGGCAATGGAGAGCGCCTGGTAGGCGGCGGCGGTCAGCGGGCTGCCATTGAGCGTCAGGTCGCCGCTGTCGGCGAGCTGCTCGCCTGTCAGGGGGCCGGCCTGCTCGTCGGCCGACGGGGGGAAGTCCGAGCGGGAGTACGGACCGTGGTAGGCATCCCGGTAGTCGTTGGGCCGGCTCCGGGCCGACGCCGCGCCCAGGCGCGGGGCCACGGCCGGGCTGCCGTCCGAGAAGGTGTTGGCGTCCTTGTCGTACCACTCGGCCCAGACCATGTCCTCGTCGAGCTTCTTTCGGAACATCAGACAGCCGCGGTCGTCGTAGAGGATGCGCAGGCCGGTGGCCCCGCCGGGATCGTCGGCGTCGTCGTCCTCTCCGTTGGCCCAGACCTGCTTGTCCTCCGGGGGATTGAAATAGAGCTCGGTGCGGTCGATGGTGAAGCCGTCCGGCGTCGAGTAGTAGCCCAGGTACCGCGGCCGGAAGTTGATCTGGTACAGGCTCCGACCGTCGGAGGCGACCTGCCAGTCCATGTTGACCGGGCTGCTGGCCCTTCTGCTGATCCCCGGGTTGGGACTGGTCGGATCGCCGTTGATGTACTTGACCATGGTCTCCCACCAGATGTTGTAGAAGCGGCCCGGCCCGCTGTCGTACTCCACGACGGGCCGCTCCCAGACCCCGGACTTGAAGACCATCGAGTTGACCTCGCGCTCCAGACGGTCGGCGGTGTTGCGGAAGGCGGCCAGCGCCTGCAGCTTCCTCTCCGTGAGGTAGTACGACTGCATGCTGCTGTTGTAGGCCATGACCACCACCATGCCCAGAATGACGGTGATGGCCATGGCCACCAGGAGCTCGACCAGGGTGAAGCCCAAACGACGGCGGGCAGTGGGCAGTGGCCAGTGGGCAGTGGACGAGGGAGCGCCGTCACTGCCTACTGCATACTGCCTACTGCTTACTAGATCCAGGCAGTGGGCAGAGAGCGACGGAACGTCGAACGCCGATGCCGTCTGCCGGGCCGCCGGTGCATTGATCTTCATCGTTGCGCTCCTCGTCATCGCCGTCTTCTTCTTGCCTTCCTGCTCACCGCCCGCTGCCCACCGCCCTCAGGGCTGCCACCGCTTGACCACGTCGGGGTTGAAGACGGAGAAGTAGTACTCGGTGTGGCTGTAGACCCGCTCCTTGTTGTCCTCCCGGGTCTTGAGCTCGGCGTCGGTCAGGAGGATGTCGGCCTCGTCCCGCACGTTCCACATCACCCGGACGCGAAGCTTCATGAAGTAGCGGGACATGTTGTTCGAGTTGTAGTAGAGCTTGAAGGGACTGGCCGCGTAGCCGCAGTCCGCCAGGGAGGCGTCCATCAGCGGGCCGGGCGAGGGGGCGGGCGTTCCGCGATCGGTCTCGGGGATGCCGTCGCCGTCCATGTCCACCCATCCGTAGCCGTCGAAGTCGGTGAACTGGCAGTCCTCCAGGGCCAGCCCCGGCGTGTTCCCCACCGCGCCCCAGTCGCCGGCGACCGGCGGCGCGCCTCCGCTCGGGAAGTGGCGGCTCACCGGCACGACCGAGAAATAGAACCCGTTGTACAGGGGCACGTCGGTGTCCGCGGCCGGCGTGGAGATGCCCCAGTGCAGGCCGCTGGAGGCCTCCCAGGACGCCACGTTGCGGACGCCCCAGCCCTTGGTCAGCACGCCGGGGTCGGCGTCGGCCGGGTCGCCGAACATGGTGAAGGGCGTCGTGAAGCTCGAAGGCACCGAGCCGGGGTTGTTGCGGACGTAGAGCCGCTCCTCGCCGGCCCGCGCGTTGGCCACCACCAGGTTGCGGGCCATCACGTCGCGCTGGATCATGGAAAGGACGATCTCGTCCTGGGCCATGCGCGCCAGCTTGAGGTTGGCGAAGTAGAGCCCGGAGACCGCCAGCATGGCGGCCAGGAAGATGCCCATGGCGATCATCACCTCGATGAGGGTGAAGCCGGCACGACGGTGGGCAGTGGGCGGTGGGCAGCAGGAGGATACCGGTCGCCGAGCCACCGAATCCGGTTGTCCACCGATTCGCAGGTTGCTAATCATCTTCTTCAAGCTCCTCGCTTCCCGCCTTCCGTTTCCGTCTCCAGTCTGCCGCCTACTGCTCACCGCACTCTGCCCACCGCCCCCTCACCACAGGGCGTACGGGTCGTGCGCGGCCACGAACTCGTCCAGCTCGGTCCCGGCGAAGAGATAGCGCTGGCGGGTGAAGGAGGTGGCCGGCGGCACGTAGAGCAGGCAAAGATCGTCGTTGTTGGTGTCGCGGAGGATGATCGTGTTGGTGTAGCCGCTCCAGTGATCGTTGGTGCCGACCGGATCGTCCGGCACGTCGGGGGCCTCGGCCGAGCAGGAGCCGTCGGGCTCCAGGACAAGGAACTGCTTCCTGCCGCTCGTCGTCCCCAGGGCCGGGTCGTACTGGGTCACCCCCAGCATGGCCGGCGCCAGGATGAAGTGGATGTTCCTGGGCAGCTCCATGACCGACAGGGCGTTGGCATCCTGGTCGAGTAACCAGGTGAAACCACCCGTGTTGGTGTTGATGATCCGCCTGTAGGGGATGATGCGGACCTGCCTGGGGATGAGCTCCGCCGCCGCCCCGGAACTGGGCATCACCACCGTGCGGTCGACCTCCAGGGTCGCGGTTATGCCGAAGTGCTGAATGGCGCCGTTGACCGTCGGCACGGACAGCC
This sequence comes from uncultured bacterium, assembly GCA_937935355.1. Taxonomy (GTDB): domain Bacteria; phylum Planctomycetota; class SZUA-567; order JAKLDR01; family JAKLDR01; genus JAKLDR01. The sequence goes on from CALGYR010000042.1 coordinate 124,286, forward strand.
TCATGGAGGCCCTCTTGTCTCCCGAGAACTCGGAGCTTATATAGGTGGTCACGTCCGCGTCGTAGTCGCCCACCGCCGGCACGGAGACGTTGGCGATGTTGCCCCCGGCCGCCGGCTGGGTGTTCCAGGTGATCGTGCTCTGGTCCCACGTGTCCACGGCCACGCTCTTGATGTCGACGCTGCCCGCCGTGGTCCCGATGGTCGCGATGCTCAACTTGAGCGTGGCCGAGTTGATGGTCACCGTGCTGGCCCCGGCGACGTCCAGGGCCGACAGGTCGAACTTCACGAAGCCCCTGCGGTTGTAGATGTCGGTTCCCGAACTGCTCGTCTTGGCCGCCATCGACCCGGGGGCCTGCACCTCGTTGTAGTAGGGGTTGCCATCCCGGACGAAGGTGATCTGCAGCGGGCTCAGGGTCACGACGCCGCTTGTGCCGTCGCTGGGCGAAACGAACTCCACCATGCACTTGGTGCGCTTGGACATGGCGTACTGCCGGGCCATGCGGATGGCGCTGTCCACGGACCCGCCGGCCAGCCGGATACGCTCGGTGTCGAGGAACCTGTGGAAGCTGGCCACCGCCAGCGAGGCCAGCAGCACCATGATGAAGATGACCACCACGAGTTCCAGCAGGGTGAAGCCCCGCCGCCGGTAGGCAGCGGGCAGTAGGCAGTGGGCGGAAGAAGATCGAAGACCACTGCCGACTGCAGACTGTGCACTGCAGACTGTCTTTCGCCCACGCATGACTAGCCCTCCTCCGCCCCGTTGGGCGGACCACCTCGAAGCCGCCTCTTCAGGTCGCGTATCAATCCATTCAAGAGCCGCCCCACAAGCCGCGACTGCGGCCAGTAGTCTATTACGTCCTCGCGAGAAAGGTAGCGAAAGCGCTCCGAGAGGAGCACGAGCGTCTCCAACTCCATTAAGGAGCCCCTCGCGTTCCTCAGAAACCTGCCGAAGTCCATGGGCGAGCCTCGGCCTGAACCTTCGGCCGTGTTCGAAGGGATGGAAACCACCGCGCGCCGCATCTGCCCAACCATTCCGAACCGCTCTTCGTCCGGCAGCTTCTTGGCCAACGCGTAAACGATTTCCGCCAGCCGCATGGCTTCCTGCCATGCTTTGAGGTTGCGGTACGCCTCGGAGCCTTCACACTCAGCCATCGTCACCTCTTAGCCCAGTAGGCAGCAGCAACGCCTGCTGCTCTGCTGCCTACTGCCTGCCGCTCTCCGCACTCTGCCTACTGCACTCTGCCCGCCATCTAGAGGTTGGTGACGTCGTCCCCGGTGCCTTCCTTGCCGAAGTAGTAGTAGGTCTGCGGGAACTTGGCCGCGTCGGTGCTGGTGCCATCGTTGGTCTCGTCGGCCTTGTTCTCGCCCTTGGAGTAGATGATGGCCTTCAGGCCGTTGTGGTCGACCCGGAAGATGATCTCCTCCCCCCAGGCATCCTTCAGGCGGGGTTGGGAGCCGTCGGCCTCCTTCTTGATGAACTCGTTCTTGACCTCGCCGAGGAAGTCCTGCCCCCTGTTGAGCTCGGCGTCGGCCGTGGCCCGCAGCTCGGCGTAGACCTTGTAGCCCAGGATCTTGACGTCATCGGCCGACGCGCCCCCGGCCAGATCCTTGGTCACCTGCGGCGGCTTGGTCCAGGGGTACTGGCCGTTCTCCAGGCGGAACGCCTCGCAGGCGCTCTTGCAGTCGCCGACCAGCGTGACCACCTTGGCCCGGATGGCCCTCTTCCTTATGGCCTGCAGGGCGGGGAGCAGCAGCCCCATGAGGATGCCGATGATGGCGATGACCATCATCAACTCGACCAGCGTGAAGCCCGGCCGCCGCCCGGCCGCCGCCCGGCGGTGGAGGGTGGAGGGTGGAGGGTGGAGGAGGGAACGAGTCGCGCGCCCTTCTCCGGCTCCGGCCGTCGAGAACATCCCTATTCCGCTCATCGCATCACCCCTCGTTGTCATCCGGACTTCCGCCCGACTTCGCTCCCGCGGAGCCGCGGCGCGGCAAGCCCTCGACCTTCCACCCTCAACCTTCCACCTTCCACCCTCAAATCCGTCCCGCCCGGCTACCTCGCCAACGGATACCTCTTCACCTCTTCCACGATGTCGTCCTTGGTGTCCAGAACGGTGTCCGGGCCGGAGCAGATCAGCTTCTCGAACAGGGCGTCCTTGGTGCCGTCGTTGTTCTCGTCCTTCAACTCCAGCCGGTAGACGTAGGGCTTCCGCCAGGGGTCGCAGTACTGGAGCGTGCCGCCCAGGTCGACGATCCGGCCCGGCTTGCAGTTGAAGAACGACGTCTTCCGGCCGTTGAGAATCGGCGTGAAGGTCGACTGCCACTTGGCGTTGTTCGGATCCAGCTCCTTGACGATGTCCACCGTCGGCCAGCAGGTGCCGTCGGCCTTGATTACGAAGTACTCCAGGTCGGTGTCGCCGGCGCTGAAGGCCGCCCCGTCCAGGGTGAGCTCGTGGGCGGCCACCGCGAGGATCTTGCGCTCGCCCGCCCCATGCCCGGCCAGGATGCAGACCTTGTCGTTGACGCTGATGTTCGCACCCGCCGCCGTGAAGTCGTGGATGGAGTCCTGGAACTTGACGTCGCCCTTCACCGTGCGTCCGCTGGTGTAGGCGCCCAGGACGGTATCGTAGAAGTAGCTGCGCTTCATGTTGGTGATGCCGATGCTGAGGTTCTTGAGGGTCATCTTGCCCTCGCTCTTGAAGGCGATGATCCGGACCATATGGACGCCGCTCATGAGCATGCCCGTGAGCAGGCCGATGATGGCGATCACCACCAGGAGCTCGACGAGGGTGAAGCCGGGATGACGGTGGGCAGTGGGCGGTGGGCAGTGGACGGGAGAAGAATGCCCGCGGCCCCCGCCGGCCGCAGGCCGCTTGCCGCCTGACATCTCGATGCTCATCGCTCGCGTCTCCTTCCACCGCGCTCCGTTTGCCGCCAACCGCCCACCGCCCTCTGCCTGCCGCCGCTCAGTGCCTCGGCACTATGTCGTCGGGCTTGTCGGTCGCGGTGGGGTCGTTGCGCCCCATCTCCCACTTCCGGTTGGGCCCGCACGAGTAGACCTGGAAGTAGCGGTTGAGGGCGTCGCTGGCGTTCTCCTTCCACATGACCACCCGGAAGGCCCGGCCCCAGGGATCCTTGAAGGAACCGGCCGGGTCCATCTCTCCGGGGGCCAGTTCCAGGAAGGGCTCGCGGTTCATCACGCCGTTGATCTGATCGATCAGGTCGCAGTTCTCGTAGACGGCGTCCCCGTCGGTCTCGGCGTCGTAGAGCACCTGCAGGGGCAGGAACCCCTGGTGCACCTTGTACGCCTCGATGGCCTGGGCCAGGCGCGTCCCCGAGGTGCGCGCGATGCGGATCTGATTGGAGATCCTGGCGCGGTAGACGGCGCTCACGGCCAGCGTGGCCAGGACGGTGATGATGGCGATGACCACCAGGAGCTCGATGAGGGTGAAGCCCCGAAGACGGTGGGCGGTGGGCGGTGGGCGGTGGGCAGGATGGAACCCGCCGCTCTCATCGCCGACTGCGTGTCGTCCTCCGCTCAAGACCGCCCTGTCCATCGCTCGGTTCTCCGTCTTCCGTCTGCCGCCCTCTGCCTGCTGCTCGCTGCCCACCGCTACTCGTCCATGAACCCGCGGTCCTTGGTCAGCCAGCAGAACTCCAGGACGTTGCAGCGCCCGTCCCAGGTACGCTCCACCGTGGCCCTCAGGCGCATCTCGGCCAGCGGCTCGCCCTGCTCGTCCAGGGCGTTGCCGGTGACGTACAGGGTGTAGACCGGGCTCGAGCCGCAGTGGCTCGGGTCCATCCGGTAGTAGTAGCTGCCGTCGATGGAGTTGCTCTCCAGGCTGCCGTCGTTGTCCAGGTCCCAGGGCCTGATGCGCAGGTTGTAGCCCGGATCGGACACGTAGTGCCGGGCCATCTCGTCGGACGGGGCGTGGAAGCCCTTGAGCGGCTTGCGCCCGAACGAGGTGTACGACTGGTTCCACTTGACGCCGCTGAAGGTCGGCGGGTACCACATCTCGTTGAGGTTGAGCTTGTTGATCTGCCTCAGCTCCCCTATGAAGTGGCCCCGCACCGCCGAGACGGTCTTGGCGATTCCTCCTTCGCTCCACAGGTAGGAGATGGAGGAACTGGCCTTCTCGTCGCGCAACCCGTCCTGGTCGGCGTCGAAGAGGTCCACGTCCTCGTCGGTGTCGACCGTGCTCCAGAGCAGGCTCTGGCATAGATCGGTCACCTCGTAGACCTTGTACCACGAGCTCCAGGAGTAGCCGGCCCACTTCTTCTTGAGGTCGGTCGTGCCCGCCCCACCGTTGGGCACGCCGTCGTGCCAGGTGCCGGCCAGCCAGTACTGCCGGCCGGCGTAGGTCGCCTTGGCGGGGTCCCTGGCCTCGGCATCGGAGACCTGCCGGCCGATGCCGGTGGGGATGCTCACGGTGTTGTCCTTGGCCTGCGGCGTGCGCCAGGATGCATACACGTTGCAGTGGTCGAACATCGTCCGGATGATCGACTCGTGGATGCCCTCCATCGCGTCCTTGGACCTCGCCGTGGTCCCGTCGAAGGTGGGGCGCTTCACCGGCACGTTCATGTTCCACATGTTGGTGTTGCGGTTGTTGCAGACCGCGGGAGTGTCGTTCATGTGCGCGATGTCGTAGTAGCCGGCCGGCCAGCCCTGCGGGTCCGCCCGGGTGGTGAAGCCGTCGTCGCCCGCACACCACCAGGTGACCCCGGCGCCGTAGTTGGTTATCCACCACGGATCGAAGCCCACCGTGTCGCTCAGCGGGTCGTTGGCCCCGGCGACGACCTCGCCGCACAGGGTCATGGGCAGCAGGTCCCAGAGCATGTAGCCGTCGGCGTTGCCGCGGGTGTCGCGCGGGTTGCGCGCCTGCCACGAGTAGAGCGTGGCGGCCCCGGCGTCGTTGGGGCGCGAAGGGTCGCAGACCGCCGGGGTGCCGCCGACCGCGTCGATGCAGGTGTCGCCGATGCGCTGCGGAGCGCCGGCGCTGTCGGTGAGCTCCACGTAACTGGCCAGTCGGTAGCTGCCGTAGTTGGGCATGTCCTGGTGCTGGCTGCCGAAGACCAAGGCCACCTTCGAGCCGTTGAATCGCTCGTCGAAGCTGATCACCGCGAACTGGCCGGGGTCCTTGTAGCGGAAGGCCGGCCACTCGGTGTCGGACACGCGGCTGCCGACGTAGGTCTTGATGGGCGCCGCGTTCCAGGCGGTGTCGCCGCCGTACAGGTAGTCGTGGTAGTATTGATAGCAGTACCGCTTGTTCTCCAGCCTCATCAACTCGTCGAAGCCCAGGCCCCTCCGGTTGTATATCTCGCCCGGAGTGCCGGCGTGCGGATCGCCGGTATAGATGTTAGGCGTGGAGCTGTATTGCATGTACCAGGTGTCCTTCCGGTTGCCTCCGTACCAGCGCACCGGCATCTTGCGGTACAGGCTGACGCTGGCATTGGCGTTGGTCTGGAGGTGGGCCGGATCGGGGTCGGCCATGGCGTAGTAATTGTCGCAGCGCAGCGACGTGGTCGTCCAGTTGGCGGCGGTCGGATCGGTGTCGTCCGTGAAGAAGACCTTGCCGAAGCCCTGCGGATCGGGAACCATGGTGCGGATCGTATTGTAGTGATAGTCATATGCCACGTAATTGTTGTCCACGCCCCAGGTGACGTCGTGCCAGCGGCCGCCGTTGTCGTTGTCGTCGTAGACCAACACGTGCAGGTTGGGATATTGCGTCGGGCCGGCGCCTCCGCCCTTCTGGTTCAGGCCCCTGAAGATGGGCTCGGGGTCCATGGCCTGCGAGTCGGTCGAGGGCTTGCGCCAGTACACGTCGTACTCCAGGCCGTGGGTGAAGTACGGCTTGCAGGTCACCGGGTCCGACAGGATGGTCGGCGAGGTCCGGACCTCGGTGCCGCTCAGGACGGTCTGATCGAAGCGCACCAGGCAGTCGGTGGCGCCGAAGTCGTCATAGCGCCCGGTCACCAGGATCTCGATGAAGTTGCGCATGGGCTTCTTGCCGGGGTCGCCCCCGGCCTTCATGCTCCAGGCGGTGCGGGCCGGCCGCTCGGCGTTGCGGAAACGGCCGTAGAAGCGGCCGACCTCGTTGACGGCCACCTCGTAGATGGGCGCCAGGAAGAGCTTGCCGCCGCAGACCGGGCAGCCCGCGCCGAGCTCGTCGTAGCACGGATCGGCGGCGGAGGTCCGCAGCGACTTGCTCAGGGTGCCCGCCCCCGCGTTCCAGACCGGCTTGTAGAAGGGATTGAGCTGCGGGCTGTGGAGCAGGTGGCCGTTGGCGCACGCCGCGGTGATGCCCGCGGTCCTCTGGCTCGAGGCGATGCGGCTGAGCATGGTGGCCAGCGCCTTCTCGCGGCGGCTGGTGATCCGCTGATTGGTCCAGGTCGTCGGGTCGGCGATGTCCCCGGCCCCGCCGTAGACCGCGCTACGGCCGTAGGCGGTCGGAGCGGAAGCGTCGTTGGCCGCGCCGCTTCCGGCCAGGAACGTGGTGTACTCGCCCGGGGGCGTGTCCCCCTCGAAGAGGTAATCGAGCAGCTTGTACTTGCCGTCCCGGGTGCGGTAGCCGCCGAAGCACTCCAGGCCGCTCAGGTCGCGCAGCAGCGTGGTGCGGGTCTTCTGTCCGGCGGTGGCCTGGGCCGCGGTCCAGTCCACGGGGGTCGCCGCGGTGGACTGCGCGGTGGAGACCCGGGCGTCGGTGGCGCTGCCGCTGGTCCCGGCGTTGGCCCCCATGAACAGCAGGTCCCGGTCCCAGAAGCGGTCCAGCGTGTAGTAGTAGCCGTGGACCGTGGTCTGGGCGGCGATCAGCTGGGCGTCCCGGGCGATCTTCGTCAGGTCCGAGTCGCGAACGTTCATGTCGGTTTCCATGCAGCGCCGCAGGTCCGGGGTCGTGCCGGTGTGGTTCGGATAGCCGCTATAGGACGGATACGGAATGCACAGGCCGGCCTTGCGCAGGTGGGTGGCGAACTCCGACCGGCTGTCGTAGGGCCCCAGCCACATCAGGTAGTTGAATATCGCCGAGCGCGCGCCGGTGGTCTGGTCCCAGGCGGTGCCGCCGTGGCCGCCCACGATCTCCGGCGCGCGGGTGCGGTCGCACTGGATGTTCCTGTCCTGCACGCCGTTGGTGTCCGGGAAGCCGTCGGGGCAGAAGTAGGTGGCGCCACTGTCGGTGCCCTGGTTGGACCAGTTGACGGGCAGCGGTTCGGGGCGGATGGGGGCGTAGCACACGGCCACGCTTCTGAGCAACGACGCGCCGGCGCTGTCGCCGCTCTGCGGCTTGAAGCCCGACTTGATGGCGGTCATCATGCCGCCGGCGGCCACGATGGTGCCGGTGGTCGAGGTGACAGGGGCCGAGTACGTCGGGATGTGCACGTCGGGCACGCCGCTGTGCAGCGCCGCGGCGTTCCAGGTGGCGCAGTCCGGCATCACCGTCACGGAGTAGCGCCCGAATCGCTTGTCGGCGTTGAGCGGATCGTAACAGTCGATCCACTTACCCTCGTTGATGTGGTACCAGGAGAGGTTCTCGGGACCGTCGCCGCTGGCCGGGGTGTCGGTCCACTGCTCGCTGTTGTAGTTGTTATTGACGGTGTTGATGTTGACCAGTCCGCCGGCGATGTCGTTGGCCAGGGCCACCGCCGAATCCTTGCCGAGGTGCGTGCGGCTGTACGGGTAGCGGTAGCCGGCGGTGTTGCTGTTCTGGGCGAGGTCGGCGGCCCCGGCCGGCTCGCCGGAGATCCTGTCGTACATCGTGTAGATCGGGTCGAAGCGGAAGACCTGGTAGAACGAGTCGCCCACGATGAGCGGGCTCAGGAACTCGTAGCCCGTGTCCTTCGAGCCGACCCTGGTGACGTTGGCGGCGGCGAAGCGCAGGCGGCTGTTGGCGTGCATCTGGCTCTCGAAGGCGTCGTTGTTGTCCATGCCCTCGGGCAGGAAGGCGTCGCACTTGAGCTTCCACAGCGCCCAGTTGCGCAGCGCCTTGTCGGCGCCGTCGATCATGCCGTCGCCGTTCAGATCCACGCCGCCGTAGACGAACGGGCCGCTGTTGTAGTAGCTGACGAAGGCCTCGGGGTTGACCCACCGCGGATTGGCGGGGTAGCCGACGTCGGCGGTAGTGAAGGAGGCCAGGGTCTGCGGACCGCCGGGCACCGCGCCGGCTCCGGCCAGGCCGGCGACGCCGTAGTAGGCGTAGCCCAGGCCGGTGGCATCGATGCTCGAGGCGGTCTCGATGGTCAGCTGCGTGGCGCTGGAGGGGGCGGCGTTGAGCCGGACCGAGCCGATCCTGTCGATGTAGATGTAGGTCCAGGCCCCCCAGCCGGTGTCGAAGTTGGTCCCCGTGCCGGTGACGACCTTGCTGCCGCTGGTCACCGCCACCGTGCCCGCACCGAACGACAGGTAACGCTGGGCGCCGCCGATCATCTCCTCGCGGGTCGTCTGTCGCGGGTCCATGTTCCACGGGTTGCCGTCCACCTCGGCGTCGCCCGTGGCGGCGAATTTGCCCGGGTGGTCCTGGCCGGCCCAGACCACCCAGCTCTCGCCGTTCCAGTACCCGGTCTGGCGGACGATGGGCTGGAGCGACCCGGTGGAGCCGTCGTAGTAGGCCGCGTCGTGCAGGGGCAGGAGGTTGTCGACGGGCGGGGTGATGCAGCTCGAGTTGTAGCGGGCGCTCTCGAAGGGCCGGTCCTCGTTCACGCCCCAGACGTCGTACATCAGCTCGCCCATGGCCCGGTGGAGCCCGGCGACGCAATACTGTTCGGACTGGACCGCCTGCCGGTAGTAGACCGCCGCGCGGTACTCGGCCGTCACCGATCCCGAGAACAGGATGCCGATGATCATCAGCGTCGAGACCACCAGCATCACCATGATCAGGGCGATGCCCCGGCGGTCCCGGGGTTGGGGGCGGGGGCGGCGCGTCACACCGGTCAAGCTCATGGCTGCTCTCCTTGGCAGAGCCAAGCGCACTCAGGCTGCCGTGTTTCCACTATTTATAGTAGACAGCCCCCCAAATTCCCGGACATTTTTGTGTAGGGGGGGCGTGACGCATTCTGCCGGGGGAGGTTCTCCGGGCGGTTCTCTCCGGAGGGGGCACTCCGCGCTGAAGAAACGCG
>CALGYR010000043.1 GCA_937935355.1 uncultured bacterium
TCGGCTCCAGAGGCGTTCGTCTTTACTACTCATTCAGATTTCCCGGCAACTTGTGCTGTTACCCTTCGCCCTTGGTCCCTCGCCGGCTCATCGCCAGCCGGCAGGCCCTGCCCCAGGCCTGGTGCCGGGCTTGTTCGCCGAGCACGGGGACGCCGCCGGTCTCGGCGACCTTGCCGAGCTCCGCGTCGATCAGTTCCGGGGTGAGCTCGCCGGGTCCGCGGCAGTCCGGGCTCAGCACCGTCACGGTGTTGTCGCGGATCTCGGCGAACCCGCCGCAGATGGCGAAGGCCTCGCCGGTCCCGTCGGGCTTGGTGACCCGCAGGCAGCCGATGGCCAGCTCCGCGACCATGGGCGCGTGGTTGGCCAGCACCCCCCACTCGCCGTCGAAGGCCGGCAGGACCACGTCGAGGGCCTCGCCGTCGAATACGGCGCGGGCCGGGGAGAGCACCTTGACCCGCATGGTCCGGCGCGCCGGGGAGCCGGGAACGGCCCCCGCCCCCGGAGTGGCGCCCGCGAAGCCCTCGGCCACGGTCAGCCTCCCCGCTTGAGGCGCTCGGCCTTGGCCGCGGCGTCCTCGATGGTCCCGACCATGTAGAAGGCCGCCTCGGGCAGGTGGTCCCACTTGCCCTCGACCACCTCCCCGAAGCTGCGCACCGTATCGGCCACGGACACGTACGCGCCCTTCAAGCCGGTGAACTGCTCGGCCACGTGGAAGGGCTGGCTCAGGAACTTTTCGATCTTCCTCGCCCGGGCGACGATCAGCTTGTCGTCCTCGCTGAGCTCGTCGACGCCCATGATGGCGATGATGTCCTGCAGGTCTTTGTAGCGCTGGAGCGTCCCGACCACCCGGCGGGCCGTGCCCACGTGCTGCTCGCCCAGGTACTGGGGCTCCATGATGCGGCTCTTCGAGGTCAGCGGGTCGACCGCCGGATAGATGCCCTTCTCGACGATGGAGCGCGACAGGTTGGTGGTGGCGTCCAGGTGCGCGAAGGCCGTGGCCGGGGCCGGGTCGGTGTAGTCGTCGGCCGGCACGTAGATGGCCTGCACCGAGGTGATCGAGCCGCGCCGGGTGGAGGTGATCCGCTCCTGGAGCGCGCCCATCTCGGTGGCCAGCGTCGGCTGGTAGCCCACCGCCGAGGGCATGCGCCCCAAGAGAGCCGAGACCTCCGAGCCCGCCTGGGTGAACCGGAAGATGTTGTCGATGAAGAGCAGGACGTCCTTGCCCTCCTGGTCGCGGAAGCTCTCGGCCACGGTCACAGCCGAGAGGGCCACGCGGAGGCGCGCGCCCGGCGGCTCGTTCATCTGGCCGTAGATCATGGCCACGCGGCTCTTCTCGATGTCCTTCTCGTTGATGACCCCGGCCTCGCGCATCTCCAGCCACAGGTCGTTGCCCTCGCGGGTGCGCTCGCCGACGCCCGCGAAGACCGAGTAGCCGCCGTGCTGCATGGCGATGTTGTGGATGAGCTCCATGATCACGACGGTCTTGCCGACGCCGGCGCCGCCGAAGAGGCCGGTCTTGCCGCCCTTGACGTAGGGGGCCAGCAGGTCGATGACCTTGATGCCGGTCTCGAACATCTCGGTCTCGGCGGACAGGTCGGTGAACTCCGGCGGCGGGCGGTGGATGGGCCATTTCTCGGAGGCCGGCAGTGCGCCCCAGCCGTCCACCGGTTCGCCGAGCAGATTCACCACCCGGCCCAGGGCGGCCTTGCCCACCGGCATGGCGATGGGCGCGCCGGTGTCGAGCGCGTCCATGCCGCGGACCACCCCGTCGGTGGTGGCCAGGGCCACGGCCCGCACCCGGTTGCGGCCGAGGTGCTGCTCGACCTCGCAGACCAGCTTGCGGTCGGGCAGCCGGATCTCGAGCGCGTTGTAGATGGCCGGCAGCTTCTCGGGCTGGAACTCCGCGTCCAGCGTGCTGCCGATGACCTGCACGACCTTGCCGATGTTCGCCATGTTCAGCGTTCCTGCCTTTCGGCCGCCGCCCCGCCGTCTGTCACTTTCGGGACGACCTGCTCGCGTTCCTCAGAGTAAGCATTGATGCTCTTGCGGATCTCGCGCAGCCCGGCCTCGGTCTCCTCCCGCATCCGCCTGGCCCGCGCGGCCTGGAGGTGCGGCAGGGGATCGAGCGGGTTCTCCAGGCGCAGTTGCCGGCCGTCGCCGACGGCCGCGTAGACCGCACCGACGGCCGCGGCGCCGAAGACCACGGCGGCGATCACGGCCAGGCGGGCTCCGGTGCTGGTCACGTTACACGCCCTGCGCTTCCACGCCGCCGACGATCTCGGCGATCTCCTGGGTGATCTTGTACTGCCGCGCGCGGTTGTACTGCCGGGTGAGCGAGCCGATCATGTCGTCGGCGGCGTCGGTGGCGTTCTTCATGGCCACCCGCCGCGCGGCGTGCTCGCCGGCGCAGGTCTCGAGCATGGCCGCGAAGATGCCGTTCTTCACCGCCAGCGGCAGCACCGCGGCGAGGATGTGGGCCGCCCCGGGGTGGAAGAGGTACCAGGCCCGCCGGCGGCTTCCGGCCTCCGCGCCGCCGCCCAGCGCCGGTGCCTGGGCCGATGGCGGCCCCTGGGGGCCCTTCCGGTCGCTCGGGCCGCACCAGCCGGCCGGGGCGGCCATGGGCAGGATCCTCGTCACGCACGGCACCTGGGCGGTGCGCGAGGCGAACGAACTGTAGACGACGTGGACCTCGTCGAGCTCGCCGGCCGCGTAGCGGGCGATGAGCGCGCTGCCGATCTCGTCGGCGCGGGCGTAGGCCGGCTTGTCGGAGACCCCGACGTAGGCCTTGGTCACCTTCCAGCCGGCGCGCTTCATGGCCGCCGCGGCCTTGCGCCCGTGGGCGACGAACTCGGCCTCGAGGCCGTGCCCGGCGAGCTCTTCGCGGAGGTCGCGGGCCTGGCGGACGATGTTGGAGTTGAAGGCGCCGCAGAGCCCGCGGTCCGAGGTGATCACCACCACGGCCGCCCGCTTGGGATGAGGGTGGGCCTGGAGCAGCGGGTGCGAGAAGCTGTCCGCGTCGGCCGACAGGTCGGCGATGAGCTCCTCGAGCCCCCGGGCGTAGGGCCGCGCGGCCACGGCCGCCTGATGGGCCCTGGCCAGCCGCGCGGTGGCGACCATCTCCATGGTCTTGGTGATCTTGCGGGTGTTGGTTATCGACCCGCGCCGCTTGAGGAGCGCCCGGGGGTTGGCCATGGGCTATTTCCCCTGTTCCGCGGGCACGGCCGCGGGCTTGGCGCCGGCGGCCGGAGCCGCGGCCTTCTCCTTGGCCAGCCGGGCCTTGAACTCGCCGATCGCCGTGTCGAGCAGCCTGGCGGTCTCGTCGGAGAGCGCGCCGCTCTCCCGGATGGCGGCGATGATCTCCTTGTGGGCGTCGTGGATCTCGGAGACCACCGCCTTCTCGAAGGCCGGGACGCCGGAGACCGGCACGTCGTCCATGAAGCCCTTGGTGGCCGCGTAGATGGCGATGACCTGGTCGATCACGTCGATCGGCTGGTACTGGGGCTGCTTGAGGAGCTCGACGATGCGGTAGCCGCGGTCCAACTGCTTCTGGGTCACCGGGTCGAGCTCGGTGCCGAGCTGGGCGAAGGCCTCGAGCTCGCGGAAGCTGGCCAGGTCCAGGCGCAGCGTGCCGGCCACCTTCTTCATGGCCTTGATCTGGGCGTTGCCGCCCACGCGGCTGACCGAGATGCCCACGTCCACCGCCGGGCGCACGCCGGCGTTGAAGAGGTCCGGGACCAGGTATATCTGGCCGTCGGTGATGGAGATGACGTTGGTCGGGATGTAGGCCGAGACCTCGCCCTCCTGGGTCTCGATCACCGGGAAGGCGGTGAGCGACCCGCCGGTGCCGGCCACCCGGGCGACCCGGAAGCCGGAGGCGTTGGCCATGGCCTTGCGCTCGGCCTCGGCCTGGTGGGCCCCGGCCTCGCCGGCGTAGACCTTGCCGTTGACCGCGTCCTTGTCGCCGACCGGGTCGACCTTGGCCACCGGGACGATCACCTGCCGCTCGGCCAGCTTGGCTGAGCGCTCCAGCAGCCGCGAGTGCAGGTAGAAGACGTCGCCGGGGTAGGCCTCGCGGCCCGGCGGGCGGCGCAGCAGGAGCGACATCTCGCGGTAGGCGGCGGCGTGCTTGGAGAGGTCGTCGTAGACGCAGAGGGTGTCGCGGCCCTCCTCGTACATGAAGTACTCGGCCATGGCGCAGCCGGCGTAGGGTGCGAGGTACTGGAGCGGGGCGGGGTCGGAGGCCCCGGCGGTCACCACGATGGTGTGGTCCATGGCGTGGTGGTCGAGCAGGGTCTTGACCACGCCGGCCACCGTGGATTCCTTCTGGCCGACGGCCACGTAGACGCAGATCACGTCCTTCTGGTTGATGATCGCGTCGATGGCGATGGCGGTCTTGCCGGTCTTGCGGTCGCCGATGATCAGCTCGCGCTGGCCCCGGCCGATGGGGATCATGGAGTCGACGGCCTTGACGCCGGTCTGCAGCGGGCGCTTGACCGGCTGGCGGCCGGCCACGCCGGGCGCCGGGCTCTCCACCGCCCGGCGCCGGTCGGTGAGCACCGGGCCCTTGCCGTCGAGCGGCCGGCCCACCGGGTCGACCACCCGGCCCACGAGCGCCGGCCCCGCCGGGACCTCCAGCACGCGCGCGGTGCGCCGGGCGATGTCGCCCTCCTTGAGGTCGTCGTAGCGGCCCATGATGGCCACGCCGACGTTGTCCTCCTCGAGGTTCAAGGCCAGGCCGTAGGAGCCGTTGGGGAACTCGATCATCTCGCCGGCCATCACGTTGGTCAGGCCGTAGACGCGGGCGATGCCGTCGCCCACCTCCACGATGGTGCCGACCTCCTCGACGGCCAGCTTGGCGTCGTAGTCCTGGATCTGGCGGCGCAGGACCCCGATCATCTCGTCAGCTTTGATGCGCATTTGTCGATCCCTCTGCTCCTACTCCGTCCAGTGGGCCGCCCCGCTCCGCTCCTCGGCCATGTGCGAGACCAGCCTGCGCAGGTGGTGGGCCAGCGACCAGTTCCAGCGGAAGTCCTCGTGCTCCAGGATCATCCCGCCCAGCAGCTCCGGCCGGACCGCCTCGGCGAGGATCACCGGGCGGCCGAGCTGCTTCTCGATCATCTCCTTGAGGCGCCCGGACTCGTCGGGCTCCAGGTGGCTGGCCGAGACCACCCGGAACTCGGCGACGCCGGCCATGCGGTTGGAGTGGTCGCGGAAGGCCCGGCCGATGTCGGCGATGAGCTCCACCCGGACCCGCTCGACCACCACCAGCACGAAGTTCAGGGTGACGCGGTGGAAGCCGGCCAGGGCCGACTCCAGGACCCGCCGCTTCTCGGCGAAGGCGATCACCGGCGAGTCCAGGAAGCGCATGACCTTCTCGTCCTGGATCACGGCGCACATGAAGGCCAGGAGCTCGACCTCGACGCGGGGCAGCTCGCCGGCCGCCTTGGCCGCGTCGTAGAGCGCCTCGGCGTAGACGTCCGCGAGGCTGACCCCGGCGTCCTTGTGAGCCATTACTTGATGGTCCTCTCCACCTCGGTCATGGCTTCCTCGATGAGCCGGCGGTGGTCCCCGGCCTTGACCTCGCGCTTGATGACCCGCCCGGCGAGGTCCGCGGTCAGGCCCACCATCTGCTCGCGCAGATCGTGGACGGCGGCCTCCTTGGCGAGGTGGATTTCCCGCTTGGCGCGCTCCAGGGCCCTGGCGCTCTCGGCCTGGGCGGCGGCCATGATGTCCTCGCGGACCTTCACCGCGTCGCGCTTGCCCTCGGCGATGATCGCGGCGGCCTCGTCCTTGGCGACGGAGATGCGGTGCTCGTACTCCTTGAGCCGGTCCTCGGCGGCGCGGCGCAGTTCCTCGGCGTCGCTGATCTTTCTGGCGATGCGCGCCTCGCGCTCGTCGAGCGCCTTGACCAGCGGACCCCAGGCGAAGCGCCACAGCACCGCCAGGAGCAGCAGGAACACCACGATGGTGTACAGCATCACCTGGAGTTCAGGATTGGTCAGATCCATGGCTCCCTCTCAGTCGCGACGGGCGGTTCGAACGACGGATGTCGCCTGACGGCTAGTGGCCCGGGTTTTCGGGAGCCACCGTGCCCGCGTTGGTCTTGCCGGCGGCGGCGGGCGCCTCGGCCTTGCCCATGGCCTGCCCGGCGAGCACGAAGGCCAGGATGATGGCCAGCAGCGTGAAGCCCTCGATGAAGGCGATGAACACGATCGCCGAGGTGCGCAGCGATCCGAGCATCTCCGGCTGGCGGGCGGCGCCCTCCAGCGCGGAGGCCGAAAGCCGGCCGATGCTCAATCCGCCGCCGATCACCGCCAGGCCCAAGCCGATTCCCAGTCCCAGGAGCGCCAAACCCCAGCCCATGTTCTCCTCCTTCGCTTGACTCGCCCGGCGCCCGGCCGGACGCTGTTGCGCCGCGTTCCGGAGCCTAATGCTCCGGGTGCACCGCGGCGCCCGAGAAAATCACCGCCAGCATGGTGAAGACGTACGCCTGGATGAGGGCCACCAGCACCTCGAGTAGGGTCATGCCCAGGGCCAGCGGTATGCCGATGATCAGCCCGACCACGGCCATGCCCGTGACCGCGCCGCCCTTGAAGGTGCCCAGCGCCAGGATGCTCGGGATGGCCAGGTGGCCCGCGACCATGTTGGCGAAGAGGCGGATGCCCAGCACCGAGCAGCGCAGGATGGTGCCGGCGAACTCCAGGACGAACATGAAGGGCCAGAGCCACCAGGGGATTCCCGAGGGGACGATGTTCTTGAGGAAGCCGACCGGGCCCTGCTTGACCATGCCGGCTCCGAAGAGGAAGACCATCACGCTCGCCGCCAGGGTCATGTTGATCCACAGGTTGGCCGTCGGGCCCTTGAAGAGCACCGGCACCAGGCCCGACAGGTTCATGGCCAGGATGAAGAAGAAGTAGGTCAGGAAGAGCGGCGCGAAAGGCAGCAGGTGGTGGCCGCCGATCGGCGCGACCACGTCGTTCCGGACGAAGACCAGCATGGCCTCGACCGCGTTGGCCAGCCTCCCGTGCGGGGCCCGGTCGGTGCGCACGTCGCGCATCACCCTCCGGGCGATGGTCACGAGCACGATGGCCAGGAGCGCCGCCACCACGGTCATGTCCAGCATGTTGCGGGTGTATTCGAGCTTGAAGGGCCCGAGGTATCCCGGCCGATAGCCGGCCAGGGCCTGGCCGTGCTTGTCGTACATCTCGGACTTGGCCAGGAAGCGGCCCTGCGAGTCGATTCCGAAGAGCGCGTAGTCGGCCGCGTGGCTCGCCGGGTCGCCGGCCGTCTCGGCGGCGTGGGCCTCGGTCCCCTCCTCGTGAAGAAGGGCCGACGGGTCGGCGGGGTGCTCTTCAGCCAAGCCTGGCCCCTCCCAACCGGCTGCAGAGCCAGCCGATCTCCCAGAAGTGAACGACGAGCCAGGCCGCCGCCATGCTCAGCATGGGCGCGGCGAAGGCGGTTGGCCAGAGGCGCCAGAAGACCAGCGCCGCCGCGATCATGACCAGGCCCCGGACGCCGAGCCCCGCCGCCCAGATGCCCCAGAAGCCGAGGTTGCCGCCCCGCTCCGCGCGCCGGAGGCACAGGGCGGCCGCGACCAGCCCGGCCAGCCCGAGGAGGAGCCCCGCGCCGGAGCCGGTCCAGACCTGAGCCGGCAGCTCCAGGCTTCGGGCGGCCAGCGCCGCGCCAGCCGCGACCGCCGCACAGACGAGCGCGGAGCCGCCGACCAGCGAGCGCAGACCTGCGGTTCTCAAGAGGCTTCCCTCATCAGGAGGTAGATGCCCAGCGCCATGCCCAGCAGGCCGCCGACCGCTATGCCCCAGGGCGCCCAACCCGTGTGCCGGTCGATCCACCAGCCGGCGGCCGCCCCGAGCGCTATGCTGGCGGCCATCTGCAGGCTTACGGCCAACAGGGTCCAGGGGCCCTTGGGCGGAGGCTGGTCGTTGTTGTCCGGATGGTCCGGCGCTTCGTTCGCCAAGCTCTCTCCACGGGTGTGTCGTCGGCACGGAACGCCAAGACATTATGCCCGGGAGGAACCTTAGTGTCAAGCCGGTGGCCCGGAGAATCCGAGGGCCGGTGGCACTGCCGGGGCGAGGGTGCGCCGGTCCGGAATGCGGAGACCGGCGATGCAGGCGGCGAACGTCCGATAATCATCACTCATCTGCCGGGAACGTCCGATAAAGCGCGCGGGGACGGGCTGCTGGCCCGTCCCCGCGCTTGGCTCTCCCTTGGCTGCCGGCGTTACTCGACGACCTCGTAGAACTTGCCGCCGCTGGCCGCCACCACGCTGCTGCCCAGGGCGAAGGCCTTGGCCAGCTCCGGCTTCTCCCGGAGCAGCTTGAAGTAGTCGTCGGACAGGTACTTGACCTTGACCGTCTCCTTGCCGGCCTGGTAGGTCGAGTCGATCCAGCGGCCGTCGACGCGGTAGAAGGTGCGGCCGCCGGCCTCGCGGACGAGCGCCTCGCCCTTCGCGTCCTGCAGCCGGTAGGTGCCGTCGGCCTGGAGCTTCTCTTCCTTGACGAGCTCGTCGCGCGCCCTGGAGAGCGACTGCCCCCTCAACACCGTTTCCTCGGCGGCGCGGCTGGCGGCCGCCGGGGCCGGGCCGGAGCCGCCGCCCAGAGCCTCGTTACGGCGCTCCACGTCCTTCTTGAAGCCGTCTCGGGAGCCGAACTGCAGGCCGCCGGACGGGGCGTCGGACAGCATCTTGGCGCTCTCGAGCATCATGACGTCGGCCTCGGCCTTTCTCTGCGGCGAGGCCGGGGCCTGGCTGAAACGCCCGCCGAGCTCGCGGCCGGAGGCGGCCGCGGCGGCCGACAGCGCCCTCTCGGCCGGCATGGACATCGGCGGCGGGATGGGGCCGCCCACCCGGTCGCGGCGGCCGTCCTCGATGACCAGCCAGCTGGTGTAGGGGGTCATGATCCCGTACTGCTTGCTCAGGCGCACGATCTCCGACTTGACCTCGGGCGTCTCGCCGCGCTTGCGCAGGTCCTCGAGCATGAAGCCGACCTTGCGCAGCGCCCACATCCGCGGGACGAAGTCGTGGTCGCCGGCCTTCTCCGGGAAGGCCGCCTCGTAGACCGTCTCGCGCTCCTTGCTGCCCAGCCGGCCCGAGAGGCGGATGGCCTGGGCGCCGTGTCCGCGGTAGCGGCCGACCAGCACCACCTGCTGGTCGCGGAAGATGTCGCCGATGGTCTTCGGGTAGACGTCGTAGACATCGGCGCCCTTGAAGTCCACGGTCACGTCGGTGAGCACCGGGCTCGAGACCCTGGCGTAGAAGGAGCCGACCTTGACCTCGATGTTCTCCTTGGGGACCACGTAGGTGCTCTGCCCGCGGTTGGCGGCGGAGAGCTCGTCGAGCAGCTCGCGGTTCACGTTGTAGCCAACGCCGAAGGAGAAGACCCGGACGTTCTCGAGCGTGCGGCCCTTGACGTTCTTGAGGATGGCCGCCGGGTCGCGCTCGCCCAGGGTGGGCTCGCCGTCGGTCAGGAAGACCACCATGAAGGGCCGGTCCTTGGCGGTGTTCATCTTGAGCGCCGCGGCCAGGGCCTCGTCGATGGCCGTGCCGCCGGTGGCCCGGACGTTCTTCTCGACGTGCTCGATGGCCTTGCGGACCGCGTCCTTGCCGGCCGCCTCGAGCTCCGGCTTGTAGGCGTTGGCCTCGGTGGCGAAGGTCACCAGGCCGAAGCGGTCCTTCTCGTTGAGGCTGGCCAGGCAGAACTTCAGGGCGCCCCTGGCCTGGTCGATCTTGCCGTCGTCGGCCATCGATCCCGAGGTGTCGAGCACGAAGACCACGTCCTTGCCGATGACGTCGGCGGCGTCGGAGGTGTCGCGCGGGGTGAGGATGGCCATGAAGTAGCCGTCCTCACCCTCCGCGCGGAAGGGCAGGAAGGACAGGCCCACGTCCTTGTTGCTCAGGTTGTAGAAGAGCTTGAAGTCCCGGTCGGGCCTGACGTTGCGGCCCTCGAAGGAGGCCACCAGGTGCCGGGGGTCCTTGCGGACCACGTCCACGGAGTGGGTCGGCGAGTAGAGGTTGAGGATGTCGCGCTTCTCGGCGATGTCCACCGAGATGGTCACCTGGTCCTGGTCGCCGGCCGCGGCGCTCTCGGCCTTCATCGGGTAGGTGTACTCGACCAGGCCGCCGTCGGCCTTGAGGCCCTGGGTGTAGGAGAGCTTGATCTTGCACTCCCCGTTGGCCGGGATGGGGAAGACCCGGCAGCGGATCATGCGCCGGCCGGCGTACTCCAGCAGCCCCGGGTCCTTCATCTGGCGGACGATGTTCTCGTAGATGCCCCGGGCCTTGTCGGAGTCGAGCAGTTCGCCGGTGGTCTCCTTGCCGTCCATCCACATGTGGAAGGCCTTGACGGCCACGTCGTCCTCGAGCGGGTAGATGAAGGTCCCCTCGAGCTGACGGTTGTTGGGGTTGTAGAAGACCTGCTCCATGGTGGTGGTGGCCACCTGGCTCTGGATGCCGACGACGATCTGCTGGCTCCGGAGGCGGATGGCTTGCTCGGCCGGCGCGACCGGCGGCGGCGGGGGTGGCGGCGGCCGCCAGTGGTGGGGCGGGCGGACTATGACCACCTCGTCGGGCGGGCCGATGATTATGAAACCGGCCGCGCTGGCGGCGGCCTGGACGAAGAACGAGATCACGACCCCGAAGAGCGCTGCGGCGAGTATGCGCATGGCCCGGCCTCCTTATGCCCGATGTCAATCGTCACGCCGGATTGGACGCCGCCGGGGGGCGGACGGTTTCGGGCAAAAATGGAGGTAGGGAGGGAGCATTGGGCGTCCATACGGGGAGCACCCGGCATCTGGCCTTTGCGGGAAACGCCAGCCTCGATGTTCCCGGCGGGCGGCAACGGGGCCCGGCACAGGGCGAGGAGCGGATCCATGATGCGATCACTGACCACCGGCCGGGCCTTGTCGTCGAGCGGAGCTGAGCACGCTCGGCCCAGCGTCGGTGCGGCCAGGGGCCGGGAGCCTTCCGCTCAAGACCGTGAGCGCGGATCGCGATGGTTTCTCGCCTGGTGGGTCGGGGCGCTGGGTTGCTTGGTGCTCTTGGCCATCTTCTGCCAACTCGTGCTGCGGCCATACCTTGAGGTCAGGGCTGCCTTTGCGGAATCGTCGGCCGTTGTGAAACCTACCATAGATCGACTGGGTGGGCCGGTCGAAGCCTCTCGGAAGATGGCGCTCTACTTGCGACTGCCCAACAACTTCGCTCACAGAGAGACGTTCCGCATTTCCATCGGCGCTGCCTGCGGCTTCGAGGGATCCAAGGCATTCGTCGGGCTCCTGAGCGATCCACGCCCCGAAGTGAGGCGCTTGGGCCTCGAGGTGCTCAAGGAAATGGGGGATGCGAGGCTGATACCCGCCTTTTCCCTGGCCTTGCGTGACAGCGTCCCTTACGTCCGCCAGGGTGCAGTCTATGCCCTGGAGAGAGCGGTGTGGGCGAGCGTTGACCGGCACTTGGAGCCGGCAAGCTATTCGGAAGCGATAACGCTCCTGGTCAGTGCCTTGGGCGACGAAGACGGAGAGGTGCGCGACTCGGCTTTCTGGGCTCTGTCGCGTCTTGCCGACGATGGCGTATCCATGCCGGCGGCCGTTCCGCGCCTGGAGGCCATGCTGCATGACGACTCGGAGGCGGTTCGGACCCTGGCGGCCAAGGTTCTCAAGAAGTTCCGCTCCGCGCGGAAGTAATCGTCAGGCTCCAGTGAAGAGCGGTCCTGGCGAGGTCGGGACCGGACCCAATCGGCCGGCGCCGGATGCCAGTCCTGGCAGGATCCGGCGTGCCCCAGATCGGTGCGCCTCGGTACTCAGCTCCCCAGCCCATGGGCGAACCGCTCGATGCGGTTCAGGTGCCCCTGGATCTGGGCGTCGAGGAACTCCCGGCGCCTGGCGTCGGGGACGAGTTCGATGGCCAGTACGCGGAAGACCGCCAGCAGTTCGGCGTTCTCCACGTTGCGGACGAGCTCGACGGCCTGCGCGAGCGACTCGACCTTCCCGGCGGGGTCCGCCTCCAGCAGGCCGCGGGCGCCGATCAGGCTGGCCGCGAGAAGTCCGGAGGCCTCCTCGGCCAGCCGCGAGGCGGGCAGGGACTTGCGGATCTCCCCCCACAGCCGGACGTGCTCGGTTTCGTCGTCGGCCAGGCTCCGGAAGAACTCCCCGGCCCTGGCGCCGGCGACGGCATCGAACTTCTCCGCCAGGCGCAGGTGGACCTGCCTGGCCGACTCCTCCATGGCCACGGCGGCATCGAAGGCTTGGGCGACGGTCATCGTGTCGGACATAGGCCCTCCTCCCGGCGGCGGGGCTGAACCTGGTGTGATACTCGCGGTGCGAAAAGTCCGGCGCCGGCAAGTCCGCTTATAGCCGGATGCGGACGGACGTCAAGCGCCTGCGGCCCTCGGCCAGGGCCCCGCCTCCGGAACCCGGAAGACCGTTGGCGCCGCTACAGTCCCTCGAGCAGGTGCCCCATCTTGCTCCGCTTGGTCGAGAGGTAGTGCTGGTTCTCGGGCCGCGGCGGGATCACCACCGGGACGCGCTCGACGATCTCGAGCCCGTAGCCGGCCAGGCCCACCACCTTGCGGGGGTTGTTGGTGAGCAGCCGCAGCTTCCTGATCCCCAGGTCGCGGAGGATCTGCGCGCCGATGCCGTAGTCGCGCAGATCGCAGGGCAGGCCCAGTTCCTCGTTGGCCTCGACGGTGTCGCGGCCGTGGTCCTGGAGGGCGTAGGCCTGGACCTTCTTCTCGAGGCCTATGCCCCTGCCCTCCTGGCGCATGTAGAGGATGACCCCGCGCTCGACGGCGGCGACCGCCTCCATGGCCCGGGCCAGTTGCTCGCCGCAGTCGCAGCGCAGCGAGCCGAAGACGTCGCCGGTCATGCACTCGGAGTGCACCCGGACCAGCACCGGCTCGTCGAGCGCCTCGCGCCCCGGGGCCAGGTCGCCCTTGATCAGGGCCACGTGGCTCTCGCCGGTGACCTCCGAGCGGTAGTGGTGCATCCGGAAGCGGCCGTGGCGGGTGGGCAGCTCGGCCGCGCCGGTCGAGACGATCAGCTTCTCGGTCTTGCGGCGGTGCTCGATGATCTGCTCGACCGAGCAGACCTTTAGCCCGTGCTGGCGTCCGAACTCGACGAGCTCGGGGAGCCTGGCCATGGTCCCGTCGGCCTTGATGACCTCGCAGATGATTCCGGCCGGCGAGAGGCCGGCCAGCCGGCAGAGGTCCACGATGCCCTCGGTCTGGCCGGCGCGGACCAGCGTGCCGCCCGGCCGGGCGCGGAGCGGGAAGACGTGCCCGGGGCGGACCAGGTCGGCCGGCTGGGCGTCTTTCTCCACCGCCGCCCGGATGGTCTGGGCCCGGTCGTGGGCGCTGATCCCGGTGGTCACCCCCCGGCGGGCCTCGATGCTCACCGTGAAGGCCGTGCCGAAGCGGCTGGAGTTGTCCGCGGCCATGGGCGGGAGCGAGAGCTGGTCGCACTTCTCGGCGGTCAGCGCCAGGCAGACCAGCCCGCGCCCGTGGGTGATCATGAAGTTGATGGCCTCGGGCGTGACGTGCTCGGCGGCCATGGCTAGGTCGCCCTCGTTCTCGCGGTGCTCGTCGTCGACGAGGATGACGATGCGGCCGGCGCGAAGCTCGGCGAGGACCTCGTCGATGGGGGCCAGGGGCGTGGACATGGAACCTGCTCTTTCCATCCGTGAGTGGGCCGGCGATACACTCGATTATCGGCTGCCCGGGGGTGGTGTCAAGAAGCCCGGCGGGCAGAACCTCCCCGCCCTCATTCACGCCATCGCATGAGTGATCCAGCCACGAAGACGCAAAGACACGAAGAAATCACCAAGAACAGCCTGGTGTATCGTTCGCGGCGATGGACGCCAATTCGCGCCGGAGATATCGCCGCGGACCACCGCGCTCCTCTTTGTGTTCCTTTGTGTCTTCGTGGCTTTGTGGTTCGTATGCCGTTCGCAGGGCAGGAGATCGAGACCTGGAAGGCGGTGAGAAGCGGTCAGGCGATCATCACCAGCGAGTACCAGTTCTGCGGCTGGGCGTCGCGGTCGGGGAGCGTCGCGATGGGCAGGCCGAACCTGCGCACCGTCGCGTAGACGTCGATGCCCACGCCCTGCATGGCCGGGCGCGCCCGGACCGGGTCGCGGCAGGGCTCGCCCTTGGGGTAGCTGCACTCCTTGCAGATCGCGCAGTCGCTCATGGCGAAGGCGAAGTAGTGGCCGTCGCGGAAGGCCGCGGCCTCGACCGCGTGGGAGATCTCGTGGCTGGGCTTCTTCTCCGCGCAGTGGATCAGCACCCCGGCGGCGTAGCGGCGCAGCAGCGGCTCGAACTCCCAGGGCTTCAAGGCGCCCGGCGCCGACGGGCAGGTCCAGTTGGCGTTCCAGCCCTTGCAGCCGTACATGCACTTCAGGTACGTCCGGCCGTCGATCACCACCTCGGCGGCGGGAACGACCAGCGCGTCGGCCGCGCCCATCGAGCGGGCCAGCTCCGCGTACTTCTCGAAGGCCTTGAGGTCGGTCATGGTCATGTCCTCGGCGGTACGGGGGCAGATGATAGCCGGCGGTCCGGAGGATGCAATCCCGTGAACAACAACGACAACAGCGGGATTCACCACAGAGGACACAGAGTACACGGAGGACAGCCTGAAACCATTGTTTACGGCGAGAGTCCTGGGTGGGAGAGACTTATGGCCGCTAACGCTGAGCTCTTGCCGTCCTCTGTGCCCTCCGTGTCCTCTGTGGTTGGACACACTCGTCATTCCGCGGATTCCAACCCCTTGGCGGTCATCCGGAGTCTGCGGTAAGGCTGCTTGCAGGCCGGCACCTTGCCCATGGAGAGGGCGAGCGTCAAGTCCGCCGGGAAGAGGAGCGCCGAGTGCAGGTTGATGCCCTCGATGGGCACGCCGGGAGCGGCGGCGAGGTTCATCGTCCGGTCGATCCGGCCGTGGTTGGCCCGGATGAGCCCGACGAGCGTGCCGTAGCGGCCGGAGGCCTGTTCCTCCGCCCCCAGCGGTCTCTCGAGCCCCAGCGCCCGGAAGCCGTTGGCCGCCGCGACCCACCCGTTCTCCGCGCGGCGCACCGCGACCGAGCCGTGGTCGAACTCGACCTCGACGGCGTCCGGGGGCTTCCCGCCCGCGAACATCATGACCGTGCCGACCGCCCGCGGCGAGCGCCGGACGAGCTCCACGGCCTCGTCCACCGTCGAGCAGGTCTCGGCCGCCAGGCGCTGGAGGAAGCAGGTGGAGATGCCCTCGAGCGATTCGTCGGCTCCGTAGGCGTTGTTGTTGGCCGCGACCAAGCCCGCGTCGTTCATCAGCGTCCAGCCGTTGATGATCCCCGTCCAGGTGGCGGTCACGAAGCTGTGACCCTTGGCCGGGCGGTAGTGGATGATGAGCGAAGCGTAGACGTTGACGCTCTCCGGCCAGTAGTCGAAGTTGCGGCCGGCGATGAGCTCCCCATTCCGGGTGGCCGGGCCATAGACCGCGAAGCTGGTGCACTGCTGGCCAAGCCGCTCCTGGCCCGGGGCCGGCTCGCCGGCCGGCGCCTTGCCGCGCTCGGCGTCGCCGAAGAGCTGGAGCGCGACCAGGTCCAGGTACTCGACGCCCGCCGTCTTAGCCAGCGCCGCGAGCTCGCGGCGGTAGGGTTCGGGCTGGAAGCGCTCCATGACCTTGGTGCCGGCCACGATCCGCTCGTAGCGCGCATCGCCCGGCGCCGGCTTGAGCACGTCCCGGACCACCTGCCGGACCTCCTCGCCGAGGAGTTGGCCGTGGGCCTCACCCATCTCCTCGGGGGTGCCGGAGAGCTCGAGCACCCGGCAGGAGTTCACGGTGTAGAGGCGGCCGTGGGAGTTCTTGGCGGTAATGGACGCCGCCGCGACAGGTTCCGTGGGTGTCGTCGGATTGCCGGGAGCGACAGTCGTCTCGGAAGTCTGGGCCTGAGAGCGTGTATGAGAAGTTCAAGCGACCTTGGCTAGGCGGCGGAGCAT
>CALGYR010000044.1 GCA_937935355.1 uncultured bacterium
CTCTCTGGCCCCGGCCGCGTAGCGGCCCAAAAAGGGCAGAAGTCGAGCTCAGGAGGCGTGCAGGAACAACTCCTCGCTTCGCTCCGACTACGATACCGATAGCGATGAGCAAGTGCCATTGGGCCGTCGCCTCGGTATCGTCATCGTAGTCGGTATCGGAGCGCAGCGAGGCCGTTAGAGCTTCTGCTCACACAGAGCCACGGAGCCACAGAGAACGGCAGGCTCGGGCCTTGTTGGCTCCGTGGCTCAGCGGCTCCGTGTGAGAAACGGCCGTTGTTGTTGCCTCGGGCTTGGATGCTGCTGACTATCGATCTGCTTCCTTGATCTGCTCTGCATATTGCGTGTTGACGCGATCATCGGTCACCCATGCGGGTTAACTGTCTCACTCGCTTTGCGGACCCGCTTAGCTCGCGGATACCCGGGGGTCAGTCCTTGTGCGCCGTGCCCCGCTCCTCGCTGATCAACTCCATGAACGCTCCGGCCTTGTTGATCTCGCCGCTGATATCGCTGAAGACCTTGGGCAGGTCGGCCTCGGACAGGCCCAGCGTCTGCCAGGCCGCCTCGGCCATGGCCGGCATCTTCTCGTCGCCGCCGGAGCCCAACAGGATCGCCCGGGTCAGGATGTCCGCCGCGTGAATCACCGCGGCCACCTGGCGCTGCCCTTCCGGCGCCGCCGCCGGATCGTGGTGGAAGCGCAGCGCGGCCACCAGCCGCTCGGGCAGCTTCCAGTTCTCGAGCAGCAGCGCGCCGATCTCGGCGTGGCCGAACTCCAGCTCCGCGCGCTCGGCCTCCAGGAAGGTGATGTCCTCGCGGGCCACCCGGTCGAGGATCCTCGAGAACTCCTCGCGGGCGTGCTGGTGAAGAACCAGCTTGCCCACGTCGTGGAGCAGCCCGGCCACGAAGGCGTCGTCGTTGGCGGGCAGCCCCGAGCGCACCGCCAGAACGTCGGCGGCCACGGCCGTGCCCACCGAGTGCACCCAGAAGTTGCGGTGCCCGAAGGGCAGCCCGGTGGTGTCGAAGGCGTCGAAGACGAAGGCCGAGAGCGCGATGTTCCGCACCGAGGTGAAGCCCAGTATGACCACCGCGTGGGTCATCGAGGAGATGCGCCGCGGGAACCCGTAGAAGGCGCTGTTGACCAGCCGCAGGATCTTGGAGGACAGCGCCAGGTCGCGGCTGATGATGTCGTTGATGTCGCCGGCCGAGGCGGTGGGGTCGTCGATCAGATGGCTGATCCGCGCCACCACCGTGGGCAGGGTGGGCAGCGCCTCGACCTTTCCGACGATCCTGGCCAGTTCCGCCACAGCGAGATCTCCCGACGCGTCAGGCCGGCGGCAGGTTGCCGCCGGTCAGGTGCTGCCGCGCCGTCTGGTAGATGGCTTCCATCCGGGCTTCTGTCCGTACCTTCGCGAAGACGCGCTCCTGCCGCTCCAGACACTGGGCCAACCGGGCCGCGTCCACCGAGGCGGGCCCCGCGCCCTCCTCGCCGGGCAGGGCCACGCTCGCTGCGGTCACCGCGCGGCGCTCCAGGAGCTGAAGGTGGGCGCGGGTCAGCTTCGTGCCCTTGCCCAGAAGCACGCCGCCCCGCGCATCGAGGACGTCCTCGGCGAGCACGTCGCCATCCTGGATATCGGCGAGTTGCTTCTCGACAGGCATGGCCATCCTTCCCGGATGCTGAACCCCGATTGCGCGCCATTCTAGGGCGCCCGTGTCCGGCTTCAAGTCCATATGCCGGAAGACTCTCCGACAGGGTGCGCGGCTACTTGCGTCCCTCGGAGGCAGCCCGACCGGCGTCCCCGTCGGGGAAGAGCTTCCTGGCCAGCACCCGCTTGAAGCTCTCGGCGACGGCGTAGCCGCTTTTCTCCGCCTTCTCGGCAGCCGCCCAGGCGCCCCAGAAATCGTTCTTCCGGTAGAGCGCCACGGCCAGGTTGTTCCAGGCCGCGCCGTATCCGGGCTTGACCTCCAGCGCCTTGCGATACGCGGCAATGGCCTCCTCGGTCCGGTCGAGCCGCGCCAGACAGTGCCCGCGGTTGTTCCAGGCCTCGGCGAAGGCCGGGTCCTCCTCCGCCGCCTTGGCGAAGAGCTCCGCGGCATCCTTCAACTGCCCGGCCGCCGCGCTCAACAGTCCCAGGTTGTAGCGGGCCTGCGGGAACGTGGGCCGGAGCCTTAGCGCCTCCTTGAGCTCCGCCTCGGCCTCCCTGGGCTTGCCGGCCTGGATGTACACGTTGCCGAGCACGTTGCGAACGTCCGCGTCGGCGGGCCGAAGGTCCCGGGCGGCCAGCGCCCAGCGTTCGGCGGACTTGAGGTCGCCGGCCGAGACGCACAGATCCACCAGGTCGTAGGCGGCCCAGAAGTTCCTGGGCTCCAGGGCCATGACCCGCTCCAACCCCTCCCGGCGCTTGCCGGCATCGGCTTCGGCCCTGGCGCGGAGGTAGCGGAACATGGGCCTGAACGTGGCGTTGGCCTCCGCCCGCGCGTAGCCGGCGAGCAGTTCCTCGCGGCGTCCGGCGGCGAGCATCAGATCCTGGCGGAGCCGCTGGGCGCCGACGTTGTGGGGCCCGGCGGCCAGCAACCTGTCGAGGACCGCCAGGGCCTCCGCGCCCTTGCCGGCCGCAGCCAGGCGCGACGCCTCGGCCAACTCCTCTTTCCGCCCCGCCGCTTCGCCGGACCGCGCCGGCCCCGCAGAGGCCGTCAGCGCCAGAACAACGAAGAGCGCCGGCCCGCATGCGCGAACCGGCGCCCAACGACACTGCATGGCTTCAGTCCGAAGGCAGACTAGACCACCCGCTTTACGGCCGCCTCCATCCTGACGAGGTTCTTCTTGTGGGCTCGGAACGACTTGGCGCAACGCTCGGCGAAGCGCAGGAAAGCCGGATTGGCCAGGGCCTTGCGCAGCCCCTTGCTCGGCGTGAGGCCCTGGTCCTCCAGTTCCTCGGCCACCTTGTTCGTGGAGGTCTCCTCCCCCTCGACGAAAAAGTAGATGGGGGGCACGCCCAGGGCCTTGGCAAACTTGATGAGCGTCGCGCTTCGGAACCCCTGGAGCCCGTTCTCCAGCCTGGAAACCTGGGCCTGCGAGAGCCTGACCTTCCTGGCCAGGGTCACGGTGGTCAGCCCCATCTTCGAACGAAGCTCTCTGATCTTCAGGCCGATTTCCTTCTGGTCCATTCCCCGTCTCCTTAGTCGTTGCCGGCGTATCGAATGCCAACGCCGCCGCAGCCCTTACCCGCATGCCACCTGCATGCAGTTATCGTAAATATATATACCTGAACAAGCCGTTTTGTCCACAGCCAAACCTGTAAATACTGCGCCCCGGGCGCACTATCTCCCTCTGAAAATCGCTATCCGGGGGGAACGTCCGTGGGCTTGCGCAAGTATACCTGAATCCATGTCTTCCGGATGCCGCGTCTCAAGGCGGTTGCCGCCGGCCGGCCGATTCGATACAATCTGTGGAGCAGTTACGGAGATGCCAGCCATGTCCATCAGGCCGCTGCTCTTCGCCATGCTGGCGATCGTGCCTGCCCTCCCCGCCCCGGCCGAGGAGCCCGCCTGGTGGGATGCCAAGTGGCAGGCGCGGCGCACCTTCGAATGCACCGGAACCCGCTCGGAGCTCTCGGGAGACGAAGTCGGCGTTGTAGAGTTTCTCACCGCCGGCCTGGCGGCCGCCGACGGCCGCGACGTGCGGGTCCTGCCCAAAGGCATCGCCAGACCGCTCGCCGTCAAGGTCCTGGCGACCGGCCCGGGCGACTTCCTGAGGATCTGCTTCCCCCTGGTCAAGGACGTGACCACCTACACAGTCTATTACGGTAACGCCGCCGCCGGGGCCTGCGAAAGCTTCGAGCCCCGGCGAGGACTGCTGATGGAGATGCGGACCTACCGGGGCGGACAACCGGACAGCCTCAAGGGCATGCAGGAGGTTGTCAAGAAGGCCGGGCCGCTGCAGGGCTCCGACTTCGTCGACCGGGTCTTCTTCGGGCACAACCCGTTCGGCCCCCGCGACCGGTACGTGGCCATCTACACCGGCTGGCTGAAGTGTCCGGCAGACGGCGAATACACCTTCGCCACCAGCTCCGACGACGCCAGCTTCCTGCTGGTCGACGACCGGCAGGTGGTCGCCTGGCCGGGATGGCACGGCGCCGTGCCGGACATCCGCCACAAGGGCCAGGTCAAACTCGCGGCGGGGCTGCACAAGCTCGAGTACCTCCACGTCAACGGCGAAGGAGACGGCACGGCCGTGGCCGCCTGGCAGCCGCCGGGGCATGACCGGGTGGAGGTGATACCCGCCGACGCCTTCTCCCGGGTGAGCCGGGGGCGCCAGACCGCCTACTCCCTCCGGGGACAGCCGGCGGCCGCCGACTTCGCCTTCCGCTCCGACGGCGAGGCCTATCTGGACGACGACCGCTACCTGGTGCGCGCCGCCTTCCGCGCCGGCTCCGGAGCCGCTGCGGCCCCGACCTCCTGGAAATGCTCCTGGGACTTTGGCGACGGACAGACCGCAAACGGCGCCAGTCCCGAGCACGTGTACATCCTGCCCGGCCTCTACAAGGTGACCCTGCGCGTCGAGGCGTCCGGCGCGAAGCTGGAATGCGCCAACGCCGTGCGGATCGACCGCGACATGGCGCGTGCCGTGGCCGGCAAGTCCGACCGGCTCGCCGACTACGCGCGGGCGCTCTCCGGCTACGACCTGGCCAAGCTCAGTCCGGCCAGCCTGCTGGAACTCTCCGCCGTCTACAAGGAGTTGGAGCAGCCCGAGGGACAACTGGCCGCGGCCCGCGCCATCCTGGCCCGCCCCGCCGGCCAGTTCGGCGACCAGGACTGTTTCGACCAACTGCTGGTGGCCGTCGGCATTCTGCGCGAGAACGCGCGGGGGGCAGAGGGCCGGGCCGAGGCCTTCCGCCTGCTCGACGCCGCCGAGGACCGATTCCGCAAGAGCAAGAACGACGGCCTGCGCGCCCAGGTGATCCGCGAGCGCGGCGACATCTACTACTACTACGCGGGCGACCTCGACAAGGCCTACAACGAGTACGACAAGGTCGTGGCCGGCTTCCGCGGCCTGAGCGACAACATAGTGCGCGTGACCAAGATCCGGCTGGGCGACATCCACCGCGAGCGCGGCAACTATGCGGAGGCCGAGCGGCGTTACAAGGAGGCCGAGGCCCTCAAGCTCTACCGTCAGAAGCCCGAGGCCGAGGACGCCCGCCGCGGGGCGCTGGCCCACGCGGCGGAGAGCCACCTGAAATTCCGGCAGATGGAAGAGTGCGAGCGGGCCCTGAACATATGGGAGTGGGAGTATCCGATCGAGAAGCTCGTCGGGTACTCCTCCCTGCTGCGCTGCCGGCTCGAGACCATGCGCAAGAACGGCGCCGAGGTGGTCAAGCAGGCCGAGGTGCTTCTCAAGGTCAATCCCCGCAGCGATTACGCCGGCGAACTCCTGCTCATCGAGGCCCAGGCCCAGAAGGCCCTGGGCAAGCCCGACAAGGCCGTCGAGTGCCTGAAGCGGATCGTCTCCGAGCACCCCGAATGCGAGCAGGCGGCCGAGGCCAGGAAGCTTCTGGAGGCCCGGCCGCCGGAACCCGCGCCCAAGGCGAAGTGACCGCCGGCGCAGGCTCCGCGACGCCTCATCATTCGATTCTGTCTACTGCTTCGCCCCCAGGCAGACCACCGTCCCGTCCTCCAGGCTGGCGTAGACCCGGCCGCCGGCCACGGCCAGGCCCTCGTAGACCGGGGCGGCCGGCAGCGGGACGCTCGCGGCCTTCGCCCCGTCCTTCGCCGAGAGGACCAGCAACTCGCCGGTGCGTTTGCCGTCGGCAGTGACCGAGACCCCGACCGCCAGCCGCCCGCCGGCCAGGACGATGGACTCGACCACGCAGCCCACCGGCAGCGGCTGGGTCCAGAGCGTCTCCTCCGGCTTCTTGGCGCCGTGGGGCTTGGCGGAGAGCAGCGTCTGGCGCACCCGCTGCTTGGGATCCTCGAACCGGAAGGAAGCGCCGTAGATGTGCTTATCGTCGAAGGCCGACGGGCACGGCGGATACTCGCCGGGGCCGCGGCCGTAGAGGTTTCGGCTGACGTAGTTGAAGCTCACCCGCGCGGGAGACTTGAACTTGGGCAGCCCCGACCTCTTGGCTACGCCGCCGACCTTGGGGTCGAACTTTCCCTGGGCCACGCCGGCGATGGCGATGGCCTCGCCGTCGGAGGCCAGCACGTCAGCCTGGCCCTTGAAAATGTCCCAGCCCGGGCTCTTGTCCCCGGGCAGAGGCCGGCGCGACGACCAGGCGAGTTTCCCCTCCCGGGGGTCGATGCCGTAGACGAAGAGCCCGTCCTCGACGTCGGTCGAGCGCCCGGCCACGACGTAGGCGAGGCCCTCCTCGGCGAGCACGCCGCCGACCACCGGCCAGGACGACTCCACCTGCCCGAAGGCCAGCATCCGCCGCGGAGTGGGCGCGGCCCGGAAGCGCCAGGCGAGGCGGCCGCTCGCGCCGTCGAGCGCGTAGACCGAGCCGTCGTGGCTGCCGACCAGGGCCAGGCCGCCCATGATGGTCGGCGCCACGTCGAGCCGCCCTCCGGTCGGATAGGTCCAGAGGACCCTGCCGTCCTTCGCGTCGAGCGCGGCGGCCACGCCCGCCTCGGTGAGCGAGACCAGCACCCGACCCCCGCCGACGGTCGGGCCGGAGACGGCGTGCCCGGATGGCGCGCGCAGCGCCCAGTCGTCGCGGATGAGCGACTCCGGCCACCTGCCGGGCTCGAGTTTGCTCATCCATAGCACCTCGAGCCCGTCGGGCACCGCCGCGGTCGTGCAGTCCGATCGCCGGCCGTCGTGGCGGAACATCGGCCAGGACGCCGCCGGGTCGCCGGCCCCCGCCCCGCCCTCTCCGACTCCGGCGGCCGGGCCTTTCTCCCAGCGGTCTGTCTCGTCAGGCGAGTTGGAAACCTTGTCGTCCGCCCAGCCGGCCAGGCCCGGGATGAACGGCCCGCACGTGCAGCCGAACGGGACGTTGGTCTGCAGAATGTAGAACTGGCCGTTGGCCAGGGCGAAGGCCACGCCGCAGGCCCCGCGCGCCCCGCGGTTCTCGTAGCCCTTGCCGTCCTCCCAACTCATGAAGTTGCACGGCCGCCGGCCGATGGCGTACTTGTCCGAGACCATCACCGGATGGCAGCCGATGCCCCCGACCGTCGACGTCCAGGTCTTCTTCACGGCGCCGTCTGACGGGTCCAGGCCCCGCCAGAGCAGCGCGTTCTTCCTGGCCGGCTCGTCCCAGTCGTTGACCCAGACCAGGCCGCTCGCGAAGAAGGCCTGATCGCCGGGGTAGCTGGAGTTCTTCGGCTTGTTGGGCGACGCCGTCCACTTCCACACCCAGGCGCCGTCCTTGACGGCGAAGGCGTGGAACTCGGTGGCCTCCTTGCCGCCCTTGCGGCAGAGCAGGAGCCCGCCGTGGACGAAGCAGATCCGGCCGTCGGCGCCGAGCTTCCCGGCCGCGTCGATCTTCCAGGTCGGCGCGCCGGTTTCGGTATCGAAGGCGCTCAACTCGGCGCCGTTGAGTACGTAAACCCGGCCGGCGTCGGCCACCGGGGGACAGCCGTCCGGCCGGTTGATCTTCATGGGTACGTTCCACTTGACCGCGCCGGTGGCCAGGTCGAAACCGCTCAGCGCCGACTGGTTCTGGGCAATCAGTCGGTCGCCGAGAACCATCATGTTCCACGGCTGGGCGGCGATGGTCCGGACCGTCTCGCCGGTGACGACGTTCAGGACCGCCACCTCCTTGCCGTTCGAGGCGTAGAGCCGGTCGCCGACGGCCACCAGCTTTTTGAGGTGGCCGGCGCCGGGGCTCATCGGCCGGGTCCAGAGGATCAACCCGCTGAATGCATCGCGGGCGACGATGTAGCCGCTGCCCATGAGATAGAAGTTGCGGCCCCCGACCGAGACCATGGCGGCCACGCCGCCGTGGGCCGGGCCGGTCTCGATCCGCGGGCTGGGCATGACCGCGCCGGTGCACCAGCGGATGGTATTGGGCGGCCCGATGAAGCTGTCGGTCGAGACCAGGTTGCCGTCGGGAAGGTAGGTGGCGTGGGAGCGCTCGCCCATGCCCTCCGGCCGGGGCTTGCGCCATACGAGCCACGTGCGCGAGCTCCCGGCCTGCCGGCTCGCGGCCATCCCGGCCTGGGCGAGCTGGCCCTCGAGAGCCTTGGCGTCGCCCTCGACTCCCAGGCAGGCCGTCCCGCCCGGCGCCAGTATCCTGGCGATCTCGGCCGCGCTCAGCCCACCCTTGAGCAACGCGGAGGCGTCCTCGGCCACGACCAGGGCGGCGAGGCTGTCGGCCAGCGGAATGTCCTTGAGCGGACAGCACTCGGCGGAGGCCAGGCCGCTCAGGCCGTCGGCGGCCAGCCGGGTGCGCGCGGCAGTCACCGCCTCGCGGCTCGGGGAGAGGCCGAAGACCAGGAACTTGCCCGACCTGGCCAGTTCCTCCATGAGCGACGGCGACGAGAAGCCGAGCTGCACGCAGAACCCGCCGGATACGCCCGAGGCCTTGAGCGCATCGCCGGCGGCACCTCCGGCCGCGGTTTCGGCGGCAGCCGGCCCGCGTACTCCAGCCAGCGCCCCGACCGTCAAAACCACGCCGATCAGGAAGTTGCGTCCCAGCCCACCGGTCGCGCTCTTCGTCATGGTGCGCTCCTCGCTCAGCCTGTCGCCCAGCCTATCGATGAACTACGCCCGGACCAGTCTAGGCCGAGGCCAGTCCAAAGCAAGGCGCGAGCCGGGTCTCCAGGTCTATTTCAAGAAGCCCGTTTCACCGGTGGAGTAGAGGGGGCGGGCCTTTCGGCCCGCGCCCCTCCCTCGTCGCA
>CALGYR010000045.1 GCA_937935355.1 uncultured bacterium
CTCCAGAGGCGTTCGTCTTTACTACTCATTCAGATTTCCCGGCAACTTGTGTAACGGACTGGCCCGGGGCGCTCGGGCTGGGGGGTGGCGCTCACAGGTCCGACCCCATCTCCCATGATGCTCCCATCTGTGTTCATCGGTGTTCATCTGTGGCCGATCCCGTCGGCGGGTTCTTCTCGAAGGCCAGCCGGAGGAGCTCGGACATGTGCATCGGCTCGCGGCCGGTGCCGTCGGAGATCTGCGTCCGGCAGCTGAAGCCCTCGATCACGACGTAGGTGTCCTCCGCGGCCTTCCGGACCGCCGGCAGCAGGTACTCCTCGCCGATCTTCATCGACACGTCGTAGTGCCGGCTCTCCAGGCCGAAGGCCCCGGCCACCCCGCAGCAGCCGGGCTGGGGCTCCTCGTAGTCCAGGCCCATGTTTTTGAGCAGCTCGCGCGCCGCGGTCGGGTCGAGCACCGCCTTCTGGTGGCAGTGCCCGTGGAAGATGGCTTTGCCGGCGAGCTTGGGGACCTCGAGCTTCTCGACTTTGACGAACTCGTCGATGAGGAAGACCAGCCGGCTCATCCGCCGGGCGTCCTCATCGGCGGGCATGAGCAGCGGCATCTCGTCGCGGAAGACCGAGGCGGTGCTGGGTTCCATCACCACGATGGGGACGTCCTCGGCGAGATAGGGGTGCATGATCTCCAGGGTCCTGGCCAGCTTCTTCCTGGCGAGCTTGAGCCACCCGAAATGAAGAAGCGGCCGGACGGGCGGAGGCCGTCGCGGAGGACAGACCACCGTGTAGCCCCAGCGCTCCAGGATCAGCACCGCGGCCTTCAGGGTCTGGGGATAGAAGAGGTCGTTGAACAGGTCCGGGAAGACCATGACCTTCCGGCGGCCCTGGGGGATGGACTCCCTCCGGCGGAACCATTCGGTGAAGGTCTCGCGGGCGAAGCGCGGGACCGGGCGCTTCTGGGTGAAGCCGCCCATGAATTTCAGGAGGTTGCTGAGGCCCGGCATTCGGGAGATCAGGTTGGACAGCCGCGGGAAGGCCCCGCCCAGCGGGGCGAAGTAGCCGACCAGGCCCATGGCGTAGTGCGAGCGCGGGCGGAGGCGCCCCTGGTAGTGGTGCGACAGGAACTCCGACTTGTAGACGGCCAGGTCCACGTTGACCGGGCACTCGGTCTTGCAGCCCTTGCAGCCCAGGCACAGGTCCAGGCTCTCCCTGACGGCCTTGCTGCGCCAGCGGTCCTTGATGAGGTCCCCGCGGAACATCTCGAAGAGCATGTGCGCCCGTCCGCGGGTGGTGTGCAGTTCCTCGCGGGTGGCCAGGAAGCTCGGGCACATGAAGGCGCGGTGGGTGCGCCGGCACTTGCCCACGCCCACGCAGCGGAGCGTGGCGCGCGGGAAGCTGTTCCCGTCGGCGGGGAAGGAGAAGTGCGTGTCCGTCTGCCAGGGGACGAAGCCCGGGCCCAGGCGCAGGTCCTGGTCGGGCGCGTGGGGCTCGACCACCTTGCCCGGGTTCATCTTCCACTCCGGGTCCCAGATGGCCTTGAACTCCCGGAAGGCCGCGACCAACTCCGGCCCGTACATCTTGGGCAGGAACCAGGCCCGCGACTGGCCGTCGCCGTGCTCGCCGGAGAAGGACCCGCCGTAGCCATGCACCAGGTCCGAGGCCGCGTCCACGAAGCGCATGTAGTTCTTGACCCCGTCGTGGGTGAAGAGGTCGAAGGTGATCCGGCAGTGGATGCAGCCCTGCCCGAAGTGGCCGTAGAGCGCCGCCTGGAGGCCGTGCTTCCCGAGCAGCGCCTTGAAGTCGCGAAGGTATCCGCCGACCCTGTCGGGCGGCACGGCGGCGTCCTCCCAGCCCGGCCAGGTCAGCGGCAGCCCCGGGACGTTGGCGGTGGCGCCCAGCCCCGACTCGCGGAGCTCCCAGACCTCGTGCTCGGCGTCGATGTCGTCGTAGAGCTTCATGTTCGGAGGCTGCGGCTGGCGCTTGAGCGCCTCCATGGCCTTGCGGGCCCTGGCGTCGGCTTCATCCTTGGTCTCGCCGCCGAACTCCACGAGCAGCCAGCCCTTGCCCTCCGGGAGCATGTGGAGGTTCCGGACGTGGAGTTTCTTCTTCTTCATGTAGCCGATGAGCTCGTCGTCGATGCCCTCCAGGCCCACCGGACCGAACTCCATGACCTGGGTGACGTGGTCGCCGGCCTCGTAGACGCTCGGGTAGCCCAGGACCAGGAGCGTTCGCGCCGGCGGGTTGTGGACCAGCCTCACGGTGGCCTCGAGGACGGTGACGCAGGTGCTCTCGGTGCCCACCAGCGCGCGGGCCACGTGGAAGCCGTTCTCGGGCAGGAGCTGGTCGAGGTTGTAGCCCGAGACCCGCCGGGGGATGGGCGGGTAGCGCCTGCGGATCTCGTCGGCGTGCTTGTCGCGCAGGTCGCGCATCTTGCGGTAGATCTCGCCGCGGCGCCCGCCCAGGGCGATGATCCGGCCGAGCTCCTCCTCGCTGGTCGGGCCCACCCGCAGGCGCAGGCCGTCGTAGGTGAGCACGTCGAGCTCGTGGACGTTGTCGGCGGTCCGGCCGGCCATCACCGAGTGGATGCCGCAGGAATTGTTGCCGATCATGCCCCCCAGGGTGCAGTGGTTGTGGGTGGCCGGGTCCGGCCCGAAGGTCAGCTTGTGCTTCTTGACCGCCTCCTCGCGGAGGTGGTCGAGGATGACGCCGGGCTGGACCCGGGCCTGCTGCTTCACCGGGTCGATCTCCAGTATCTTGTTCAGGTACTTGGAGTAATCGATGACCACCGCGACGTTGCAGGTCTGCCCGGCCAGGGCCGTGCCCGCTCCGCGCGAAACGATGGGCGCGCCGTGCCGGCGGCAGACGGCCACGGTGTCGATGGCCGCCTGGACCGTGCGGGGCAGCACCACGCCGATGGGCTCCTGCCGGTAGTTGGAGCCGTCGGTGACGTAGAGGGCGCGGGTGGCGGTGTCGAAGCGGACCTCGGCGTCGATGCCCGAGCCGAGCTCGTACTCGAGCTCGGCCGCGTCCACCCGCCGCTCCTCGCGTGCGCCGGCGTCCTTCCTGATCGGATCGGGCATCTTCAGACCTCGTACCGGCGGGCGTCGGCGGATTTGAGCTCCAGGCCCAGGCCCGGGCGGGCCATGTCCGGCCGGAGCGCGCCGCCGACGGGACCGGCCGCGCCGTCGAACAGCATGCGCTCGATCCGGACGTGGTCGTGAAAGTACTCCACGTGCCTGAGCTCCCGGACGGCGCAGGCCGGATGCAGGTGGAGCGACGGCGCGCAGTGAGAGGAGAAGGGCAGGCCCCGCGCGCAGCAGAGCGTCCCGGCCTCGAGGAAGCCGCTGATCCCGCAGCGGGTGGCGTCGGCCTGGAGGACGTCGACCGCGCCGGCCTCGAGCATGTGCCTGAAGTACGGCAGGTTGAAGCCGTACTCGCCGGCCGCGACCTCCATGCCCGCCGGGGCCCGGTCGCGCAGCAGCCGGAGCCCCTCGAGGTCTCGGTGCCAGACCGGCTCCTCGTACCAGCTCACCCCCAGCTCGGCGAGCTCCTCGGCCATGGCCAGGGCCTGCTTGCGGTCGTAGGCGCCGTTGGCGTCGACGAAGAGCTCGACGCGGGGGCCGATGGCCCGGCGCGCGGCGCGGACCCGGTCGGGGTCGGCCTCCGGGTCCCGGCCGATCTTCATCTTGACCCGCGGGATGCCCTCGGATGCCCAGCCGCCGAGCTGCTCGCGGAGCTCCCGCTCGGTGTAGGACGTGAAGCCGCCGCTGCCGTAGACCGGCACCGATTCCCGGACCCGGCCGAGCAATCGGGCGAGCGGCACGTCCAACAGCCTGGCCTTCAGATCCCAGAGCGCCGCGTCGAGCGCGGAGACGGCCATCATGGCCGGGCCGTCCTCGCCGTCGTTGCGGATGGCCTCGAGCATGACCGCCCACGCACGGGGCACGTCCATGGCGTCCAGGCCTCCGACCCGCCCGGCGAGCTGCCCGGCGACGATCCCCGCGGCGGCGGCCGGTCCGTAGCTGTAGCCCATCCCGCGCCGGCCTCCGGCCTCGGCGTGGACCACCACCAGGGTGGTGCCGTCCCACTCGAGCGTCCCGTCGGACTCGGGCCGGTCGGTGGGGATGCGGTAGGCCCGGGCCGCGACCTTGCCGAGCGGGAACTCCGCCGATGCCTTGCCGCTCACGGGGCGCTCAACCCAGCGTGAGCCAGCCGGCGGTCATCTGCTTGGCCGACTGCTTGACCACCCCGACGACGTTGGGATCGCCCTTGACCATGGAGGTCAGGTAGCCCCTGGCCTGCTTGAACGTGATATGCGGCGGCAACGGGGGCACGTCCGGGTCGCAGCGCGCGTCGATGATCGCCGGCCGGTCGGCGCTGAGCGCCTTCTCCCAGGCCCCGGCGATCTGCCCGGGCTCGTCCACCTCGATGCCCATGAGGCCGGCCAGTTCCGCGAAGCGCGCGTAGGGGAAGGGCGGCACGTCCTGCGAGGCCGAGAACTTGGGATCGCCGCTCAGGATGCGCTGCTCCCAGGTCACCTGGTTGAGATCCCGGTTGTCGAGCACCAGGATCGCCAGGCGCGGGTCCTTCCACTCCTTCCAGTGCTTCGATATGGTCAGGGCCTCGTTCATGGAGAACATCTGCATGGCGCCGTCGCCGACCATGGCGATGACCGGGCGGTCGGGGTGGGCGAACTTGGCGGCGACCGCGTAGGGCACACCCGCGCACATGGTGGCGAGCCCTCCGGAGAGCGAGCCCATCATGCCCTTGCGCATCTTGATGTCCCGGGCGTACCAGTTGGCCGCCGAGCCGGAGTCGCTGGTCAGGATGCAGTTGGCCGGAAGCCGCTCGGAGAGCTCCCAGAAGAGCCGCTGGGGGTTTATCGGGCTGGCCGAGCGCATGGCCCGGGCCTTCATGACCTCGTCCCACTCCTTCCTGCCCTTCTCGATGCCCTGCTGCCAGCCGCGGTCGGTCTTCCTCTTGAGCATGGGGATGAGCTCGCGGAGCGTGGCCGCGGCGTCGCCGTGGAGATTGACCTCCATCGGGAAGCGAATGCCCAGCATGCGCGCCTTGACGTCGATCTGCACGCCGCGGGCGCTGCCCTCCTTGGGCAGGAACTCGGAGTAGGGGAAGCTCGAGCCGACCATGAAGAAGGTGTCGCACTCCATCATCAGGTCCCAGCTCGGCTTGGTGCCCAGCAGGCCGATGGGGCCGGTGACCCAGGGCAGGTCGTCGGGGAGCACCGCCTTGCCCAGCAGGGCCTTGGCGACGCCGGCCCCGAGAATCTCCGCGGCCTGCCGGACCTCCTCGGAGGCGCCGAGCGCGCCGGCGCCGACCAGCATGGCCACCCGCGAGCCCTTGTTGAGGACGTCGGCGGCGCGGTGCAGGTCGTGGGTCTGGGGAACGACGACCGGCTCGCAGTAGCCGATCCCCGAGAAGGTCCGGCCGTGCTTGCGCTCGGGCGACTCGACCGCGTCCATCTCCTGGACGTCCTTGGGGACGATGATGCAGGTGACCGTGCGGTGGGCCTTGGCGATGCGCACCGCCTGGTCCACCAGGTGCCGGACCTGGACCGGCGAGCTGGCCATGTGCACGTAGTCCGAGGCCACGTCCTTGAAGAGCGAGATCAGGTCCACCTCCTGCTGATAGTCGGAGCCCAGCGCGGCGGTGTCCTGCTGGCCGACGATGGCCACCACCGGCTGGTGATCCTTCCTGGCGTCGTAGAGGCCGTTGAGGAGATGGACGGCCCCGGGCCCCGAGGTGGCCATGCACACGCCCACCCGCCCGCTGAACTTGGCGTGGCCGCAGGCCATGAAGGCCGCGTTCTCCTCGTGGCGCACCTGGATGAAGCGGACCTTCTCCCGGGCGCGGTTCATCGCGCCCATCAGCCCGTTGATCCCGTCGCCGGGAAACCCATAGACCATGTCGACGCCCCACTCGTGGAGGCGGTTCACCAGGTAATCGCTGACCGTGGGCATGATAGGCGGTCCTTCCTTCCATCCGTCCATAGAAGCGCCCGGCGCCGAGCGCATTCGTAAACCTCCGGCCGCTCCGGGGCCATTCCTCATTTCACGCGGCGTCCCAGTATGGACCCTGCCGGCGTCCGGCGTCACCCGGCCGGGGCCCGGCCGCTTCGCGCCATCGCCGCCTGCGGCCCCGCCGGATGGGCGGCGGCCTCCTCCGGCACTATCGGCCGCAGCCAGCGCCGCCCGTCCTGGGCGATGAGCACCTCCGCGGACTCCGGCCCCCAGGTGCCCGCCTCGTAGTTGGGGAAGTCGGTCGGCGGCGACTCAGCCCAGGCCTCGAGCACGGGCATGACCACCTCCCAGGCCGCCTCGGCCTGGTCGGCGCGCTTGAAGAGCGTGGGATCGCCGAGCACCACGTCCCGGAGCAGCGTCTCGTAGGCCTCGGGCAGTTCCGATTCGCGGAACGCCTCGCGATAGGAGAAGTGCATGTCCGCCGGGCTCAGGCGCATCTGCATGCCCGGCTGCTTGGCCTGGAAGCCCAGGCGCAGCCCCTCCTCGGGCTGGAGGTGGAGGGTCAGCCGGTTGGGCTGCCAGCCCCAGGACGCCGTCGAGGGGAAGGCCTGGTGGGGCACCGGGCGGAACTCGATGGCCGCGTGCGAGGCCCTCTCCGGCAGGCGCTTGCCGGTGCGCAGGTAGAAGGGCACGCCCTGCCAGCGCCAGTTGTCCACGAAGAGCTTGAGCGCCGCGAAGGTCTCGGCCTGCGAGTCGGGGGCCACGCCGGGCTCGTCGCGGTAGCCGCGCACGTGCTCGCCGGCCATCCAGCCCTCGCCGTACTGGCCCCGGGCCGCGTGGACCCGCACCGCGCCGGGCTGGATCGGGCGGATGGCCCGCAGTACGTCGAGCTTCTTGTTGCGGACCTCGTCGGCGTCGAAGGACACCGGCGGCTCCATGGCGATCAGCGACATCACCTGGATGAGGTGGTTCTGGATCATGTCCCGGAGCGCGCCGGCGTGCTCGTAGTAGGAGCCGCGGTGCTCCACCCCCACGCGCTCGGCCACGGTGATCTGCACGTGGTCGATGTAGCGCCGGTCCCAGACCGGCTCGAAGAGCGCGTTGGCGAAGCGGAAGGCCAGGATGTTCTGCACCGTCTCCTTGCCCAGGTAATGGTCGATGCGGTAGATCTGCTCCTCGTGAAACACGCCGGCCAGCAGCCGGTTGAGCTCCCGCGCCGAGGCCAGGTCGTGGCCGAAGGGCTTCTCGATGACGATGCGCGTGCGCCGGCCGTCCCGGGCCAGCCGCGCGTGACCGAGCTGGCCGACGACCTCGCCCACTTCCGCCGGCGGAATGGCCAGGTAGTAGACGCGCTCGGCCCGCGCCTTCCAGCGCCGGTCCGCCTCGGCCAGGAACCGGCCCAGCCGGCGGCAGCCGTCGGGGCTCGCGAAGTCCGCCTGGACGTAGCTCAGCCGACGGGCGAAGTCCGCCCAGGTCGCGCCGTCGGGCCGGCCGCCGCGCGAGAAGCGGTTGATCCCGTCGCGTATCCGCCGGCGGAAGGCCTCGTCGTCCGACGGCTTGGAGTCGAGTCCGACCACGGCGAAGCGCTCCGGCAGGAACCCGGCAGCCATGAGGTTGTAGAGCGCCGGGCCGATCTTCCGCCAGGCCAGGTCCCCGCCGGCCCCGAATATCGCCAGGACCGCCGGACGCCGGGCCCGCCCGGCGCTCACGGCCTGCCCCAGTCGGTGTGGAAGCTGCCCCGCTCGTCGACGCGCTCGTAGGTGTGAGCGCCGAAGTAGTCGCGCTGCGCCTGGATCAGGTTGGCCGGCAGCCACTCGCTGCGGTAGCCGTCGAACCAGGCCAGGCTGGCCGCGAGCGCCGGCGCGGGCAGCCCCAGCCGGACGGCGGCCGTGACCGTCGAGCGCAGCGCCCCCTGCCGGCTCCGGACCTCGAGCGCCAGCCGCGGGTCGAGCAGCAGGTTGGGCAGCTCCGGCCCGTCGCGGAAGGCTTCGCGGATCGGCCCCAGGACCGCCGCGCGGACGATGCAGCCGGCGCGCCAGACGGCGGCCACCGTCTCCAGGCTCAGGCCGTAGCCGTGGGCCCGCGAGGCGGCGCGGAGCTGCGCGAAGCCCTGGGCGTAGGTCGCGACGGTCGCGGCGAAGAGCGCGTCCCGCAGCCCGCCCAGGAAGTCGTCCCGGTCGCCCGCGAAGCGGTGCGGCGGACCGTCGAGCACCCGGGCGGCCCCGACCCGCTCCTCCTTGAGGGCCGAGAGGCTCCGCGCGGCCACGGCGGCGT
The DNA here is from genome assembly GCA_937935355.1 of uncultured bacterium. Classification (GTDB taxonomy): domain Bacteria; phylum Planctomycetota; class SZUA-567; order JAKLDR01; family JAKLDR01; genus JAKLDR01. The sequence continues at coordinate 8,249 of CALGYR010000045.1, forward strand.
CGATCGTCGGGGTGGGCACGCCCAGTTCCATGGCGTCCTGGCTGGCCCACTTGCCGGTGCCCTTCTGAGCGGCCTCGTCGAGGATCTCGTCGACCAGCCGCCGGCCGGTGCGCCGGTCGGTTCGCGCGAAGATCTCCGCGGTGATCCCCACGAGGTAGGACTCCAGCTCCGTGCGGTTCCAGCCGGCGTGGACCGCGGCGAGCCCGTCGTCGTCCATGCCCAGGCCGCGCTTCATGAGATCGTAGCTCTCGGCCAGGAGCTGGAGGAGCCCGTACTCGATGCCGTTGTGGACCATCTTGACGTAGTGGCCGGCCGAGCCCGGCCCGAGCAGGGCCGCACAGGGCTCGTCGCCGGCGCGGGCGGCTATCGCTTCGAAGAGCGGGCCGACCCGGGCGTAGGCCTCGCGGTCCCCGCCGGCCATGATGCTTGGGCCGCGCCGCGCGCCCTCCTCGCCGCCGGAGACGCCCACGCCGAGGTAGCGCACCCCCCGGGCGGCCGCGCGCCTTGCGCGCGCCTCGGTGTCCCGGAAGTGCGAGTTGCCGGCGTCGACGAGCACGTCGTCGCGCTCGAGGTGGGGCAGGAGCTCGCCGACGACCTCGTCCACCGGCCGGCCGGCCGGCACCAGCATGATGATCGCACGGGGGCGCTCGAGCAGCGCCAGGAGCTCCCGGCACGACCCGGCGGCGGCGACCTTCCCGCCCCGGCCCTCGGCGCGCAGGGCGCGGACCTTCCCCCCGTCGCGATCGCAGCCGGCGGCCGCGTGCCCGTGCCCGGCGATGTTGAGGAGCAGATTGCGGCCCATCACGCCGAGGCCGACGAGCCCGACCTCGTAGCGTTCGCCGCGCACGGGCACGTCACTCACCGACGGAAGGGCCGGGCGGCGGGGGCGGACTGTCCAATCATACGCCACCGTAAACGCCCGGAGGCGCGGCGCTATTCTCCGCTCGGCCCCGGCCGCCGGGACGATCCGCCGACGCGCCGGAATCCGGTCGCCCTCCGGGGCGTTTGACGTGGCATGGTCGCCGGTACCTCGCCGGAGATCGCGTGGGGACATCGCTTATGACGCCGGCCGGATCCGGACGCCCGAGGATCAAGGCGCTCTTCCTGGACATCGGGGGCGTGCTGCTCACCAACGGCTGGGACCGCGACGCCAGGCGCCGCGCCGCCGTCGAGTTCGACCTGGACCTCGAGGAGTTGAATGAACGCCACCACCTGAGCTTCGACACCTACGAGCAGGGCAAGCTCTCCCTCGACGAGTACCTCCGCCGGGTGGTCTTCCACCGCCAACGGCTCTTCGCGCCCGGAGACTTCAAGGCGTTCATGTTCGCGCAGTCGCGGGCCGTGCCGGAGATGATCGCGCTGGTTCGCGGCCTCAAGGCCCGCCACGGACTGAGGCTGGTGGCGGTGAGCAACGAGGGCCGCGAGCTCACCGTCCACCGCATCGGCAGGTTCGCGCTGGGCGAACTGCTGGATTTCTTCATCGCCTCGTGCTTCGTGCACTTCCGCAAGCCCGACGCGGACATCTTCCGGATCGCGCTGGACCTGGCCCAGGTGGAGCCGGCCGAGGTCCTCTACATCGAGGACCGGGCGCTCTACGTGGAGGTGGCCGGCGAGATGGGCATCCGCGGCATCGTCCACCGCGGATACGGCCCGACCCGCGCGGCGCTGGCGGAGTTGGGGCTGGAGCCGTGAGCGCCCCGCCAGTAGACGCGCCCGCGACCGCGGCGATCGCCAGCTCGTCCCGCGCCGGGCGTTCCCGCCGCGCACCCGCCGTAGCCAGGGGCTATGGCGCCCCGCAGCCGTCGGCTGCTCCCGCCCGCTCCGGACGCGGGCCGAAGCGCCGGAGACGCCGGCCGATCCGGGCGGACGGCCCCCGCCGGCCGGTCCGGCACGGATCTTGCGATGGCCCGGCGTTCATGACACGTTCGCCGGGCAAATGGTATCCCATTCTGATGAACGTTCTGGGGCGTGAACTGGTGGTCATCGGCGGCGGCTCGGTCGCCGGGCGCAAACTCGAGGCGCTGCTGGAGTGCGGGGCGCGGCCGACGGTCATCGCCCCGCGCCTGGGCGCCGCCGTGCGCCGGCTGGTCGATAGCGGCCGGGTGCGGCACGTGGCGCGCCGCTACCGTCCGGGCGACCTGGCCGGGGCGCGGCTGGCGCTGATCGCCGTCGCCGATCCGGAGGCCTCGTCGCGCGCGGCGGCCGAGGCCTCGCGCCGCGGCATTCCCGTCAACGTCGCCGACCGGCCGGAGCTCAGCAGCTTCATCCTGCCGTCCGTGCTCCGGCGCGGCCGGCTGACCGTGGCCGTCTCGACCGGCGGGGCGAGCCCCGCGTGGGCGCGCAGGATCCGCCTGCGCCTGGAGGCCGCCTTCGGCCCCGAATACGCCCTGCTGTTCGAGCGCCTGGCCCGGGCCCGGCGCCGCACCTTGGACCGGGTCCGCGACGGCCGGCGCCGGCGGAGGCTGCTGAGGAGCCTGGCCGACGACTCCCTCCTGGAGCTTGCCCGTGCACCGGGCGCCCGCGCGCTCGGTTCGCACCTGGCGCGGCTGACCTCGGCGGCGGGAGCCGACCGGCTATGAGCTCGTCGCTGCGCATCGGCACCCGCGGCAGCCGCCTGGCGCTGATCCAGGCCCACTGCATCGCCAGGCTGCTCCGCCAGGCCGATCCGGAACTGGCGCCGGAGATCGTCGCCATCGAGACCCGCGGCGACCGCCAGCCGGAGGGCCACATCGCGCCGGGCGCGGGCATCTTCGCCGCGGAGCTGGAGGTCGCGCTGCTCGAGGGCCGGGCGGACCTGGCGGTGCACAGCCTGAAGGACCTGCCCGTGGCGCTCGCGCCCGGGACGGTCATCGCCGCCGTGCCCCGGCGCGCCGGGGCCGCCGACGTGCTCGTCTCCCGGAGCGGCCGGGGGCTCGGCGCGCTCCCGCCCGGAAGCCGGGTGGGGACCTCGAGCCTGCGCCGGCGCGCCCAGTTGCTCCGCGCCCGGGCGGACCTCGAGGCCGTGCCCCTGCGCGGCAACGTGCTCACCCGGCTGGACAGGGTGCGGCGCGGAGACGACGGCCTCTCGGCGGCGGTGCTCGCCTCGGCGGGCCTCGAGCGCCTGGGGCTCCTGTACCTGGCCGGCGAGCAACTGCCGCTCGAGACCTTCCTGCCCTGTCCCGGGCAGGGCGCCCTGGCGGTGCAGGCGCGCGCCGCCGACGAGCGGGCCGTCGAAGCCGCCCGGGCGCTCGACCATCGCGAGAGCCACCTGGCCTGCAGCGCCGAGCGCGCCTTCCTCGGGGAGCTCGGCCTGGGCTGCAGCGCGCCGGTCGCGGCTCTGGCGACGGTCGGGAGCGACGCGCTCACGCTCCGCGGGGCCGTCTACGCTCCGGAGCCGAAGGACGACGCAAAGGGCGAGGACTCCGGCGACCCGGCGGAGGCCGAGGAGCTCGGCCGGCGCCTGGCCCGCCGCCTGGCCGGCGGTCTGACCGGGGCCAGCACCGGAGCCAACGCCGGAGCCGTAGTCGGGTCCGGGGCCGGAGTCGCCGCCGTCCGGGAAGACCCGCCATGAGCGGCCGGATCACGCTGGTCGGCGCCGGGCCCGGCGACCCCGAGCTCATCACTCTGCGCGGGCTGCGCGCCCTGGAGGAAGCCGACGCGGTCGTCTTCGACCGCCTGGCCCCGCCGGAGCTGCTGGCGCGCGCCCGGCCGGGGGCGAGGCTGATCGACGCCGGCAAGCGCCCCGGCGCCCAGGCCATGTCCCAGGAGCGCATCTCCGCGCTCATCGCGGAGCTGGCCGCCGCGGGGAAGCGGGTGGTCAGGCTCAAGGGCGGCGACCCACTGATCTTCGGGCGGGGCGGCGAGGAGCTGGCCGCCGCCGCCCGGCGCGGCGTGCCCTGCGAGGTGGTCCCCGGCGTGACCGCGGCGGCTGGCGCGGCCGCCTACTGCGCCATGCCCCTGACCGCGCGGGGCCGGAGCCGGACGGTGACGCTGGTCAGCGGACGCGAGGCTTCCGGACCAGACGACGCGCGCGTCGACTGGGGGACCCTGGCGCGGACCGGCGGGACGATCGCCGTCTACATGGGCCTGGAGCGCCTCCCCGAAATAGCCGGCGCGCTGATGGCCGGCGGCCTTCCGGCCGGCACCGCCGCCGCCGTGGTCTCGCGCGCCACCACGCCGGAGCAGGAGGCGCTGGTCTCGACCCTGGGGCGCGTGGCCGCCGACGTCCGGCGCGCCGGCCTCGGTCCGCCCGCACTGCTGCTGGTCGGCCGGACGGCCGCCATCCGGCGCGGCCCGTCGTGGTTCGAGCGGCTGCCGCTCTTCGGCCGGCGGGTGCTCGTGACCAGGGAGCGGGAGCGGGCCGCGGGACTGGTCGACGGGCTCCGCCGGCTGGGGGCCGGCGTCTGGGAGCTGCCGACCATCGCCGTCGCCCCGACCCGGAGCCCGGCCGCTCTCGATGCGGCCCTGCGTCGGATCGAGCGCTACCGCTGGGTGGTCTTCGCCAGCGCCAACGCCGTCGGCACGGTGCACCGGCGCCTGTTCCGCCTCGGCCGAGACCTGCGCAGCCTGGCTGGCGTCTCGCTGGCGGCGGCCGGGCCGGGCACCGCCGCGGCGCTGGCCGCCGCCGGACTGCGGGCCGACCTGGTGGCGGAGGACTCCGGGGCCCGGGGCCTGCTGCGGGCGCTCTCCCGAGCGGACATCCGGGGGGAACGCGTGCTCCTGCCGAGGTCGGGCTGCGGCCTCGAGGCGCTGCCCGAGGGCCTGGCCCGGCTCGGCGCCCGGGTCGACGCCGTCGAAGCCTACCGGCTGGTACGGCCGGCCGTCGACGCGGCGGGCCGCGCGGCGCTCGGCGCCCTCGCCCGGCGGGAGGTGGACCTGGCGGTCTTCACCAGCCCCTCGACCGCCCGGAACCTGGCCGCCATGCTCGGCCCGGCGCGGCTGGTCCGGCTGCGCGGGATGCGCGCGGCGGCCATCGGCCCGACCACCGCGCGCGCCGCCCGGGAGCTCGGCTTCCGGGTAGTGGCCGTCCCCCGCCGTCAGGAGCTCGGGGAGTTCGTCCGGACCATCGCCGCCCGGCTGGGGTCCGGAGGGAATTGGCCGCGCCGAAGCGGACGGGGATGGCGTCGGTGATCAGCTGCACCGAACTGCTCTCCGGCCCGGCGCGGGGCGTGCGCCCCCTGGCCTCCGACGACCGGCCGGTGGTGGTGTGGAACTCGACGCGGCGCTGCAACCTGGCCTGCCGGCACTGCTACCTCCGCGCCGGGGAGCCGGCGGCGGACGACGGCCGGCCGGAGCTGACCGCCGCCGAGGCCGCGGCCTTCGTCGAGGACCTGGCCGCGATGGGCGCGCCGGTACTGCTCGTCTCCGGCGGCGAGCCGCTCCTGCGCCCGGACATCTTCTCGCTCGGGGACCTGGCCGTCGCGCGGGGACTGCGCGCGGCTCTCTCCACCAACGGCACGCTGATCGACGGGCCCACCGCCCGCCGGATCGCCCGGGCGGGGTTCTCCTACGTGGGGGTGAGCCTCGACGGCCTGGAGCCGACCCACGACCGCTTCCGCGGCGCGGACGGCGCCTTCCGCGCGGCGCTCGAAGGCATCCGCCGCTGCCTGGCCGCCGGCGTCCGGGCGGGAGTGCGCATGACCCTGACCCGCGACAACTTCGCCGAACTCCCCGCGGTCCTGGAACTCGTCGAGCGCGAGGCCATCCCCCGACTGTGCCTCTACCACCTGGTCTACTCCGGGCGCGGCGCGGAGCTCGCCGGGCGGGACCTCTCCGCCGCGGAGAGCCGCGCGGCGATGGAGCTCGTCGCCCGCAGCGCGCTCGACTGGCACCGGCGCGGCGTGGCCGTCGAGGTGCTGACCGTCGACAACCACGCCGACGGGATCTTCATGGAAGGGATCTTCCGCGGGCAGCGGAGCGGCGCGGGCCAGCCCGGCAGGCACGACGAGCCCGGCGAGACGGGCGACGGCGCGGCCTCCGAACCTCCCCGGCGCGAGCGGCGCCACGGCGGCTGTTCGGCCGGCCGGCGGCTGGCCTGCGTGGACCACCTCGGCGACGTCCGGCCCTGCCAGTTCTGGAGCGCGGCCGTGCTCGGCAACGTCCGCGAGCGGCCCTTCTCGAGGATCTGGGCCGACGGCTCCCATCCGCTGCTGGCCCGGCTCCGGGCCATGCCCGCGCCGCTCTCCGGCCCGAGGTGCTCGGCCTGCCGCCACCGGGAGCTCTGCGGAGGCTGCCGGGTGCGGGCCGAGGCCGCCGGCGGCGACCCCTGGGGCGACGACCCGGCCTGCTACCTCTCCGACGCCGAGATCGGACTGGGAGCTCCGGAGGCCGCGCGGCGATGAGCTTCCCGGCGGAGCGCCCCCGCCGGCTCCGGCGCTCGGCGGCCATCCGGACGCTCGTGCGCGAGACCCGGCTCTCGGCCGCGGAGCTGGTCATGCCCCTCTTCATCGTGCCGGGCCGGGGCCGACGCGAGCCCATCGCCTCGCTGCCCGGACAGTTCCACCTCTCGGCGGACGCGGCCGCGGAGGAGTGCCGCCGCCTCGACGCCTTGGGCGTGCCGGCGGTGATCCTCTTCGGCGTGCCGGACGACAAGGACGCCGAGGGCTCCGGGGCCTGGCGCGAGGACGGCGTGGTGCAGGGCGCGGCGCGCCGGTTGAAGCGCGAGCTGCCCGGCATGCTGGTCATCGCCGACGTGTGCCTGTGCGCCTACGCGACCGGCGGCCACTGCGGCGCACTCGAGGGCGAACGGGTGCTCAACGACCCTACGCTCGAGCGGCTGGCCCGCGCCGCGGTCTCGCTCGCCCGGGCCGGGGCCGACGTGGTCGCCCCCTCGGACATGATGGACGGCCGGGTGGGGCGCATCCGCGCGGCCCTCGACGCCGAAGGCCTCGAGGAGACCGCCATCCTGTCCTACGCCGCCAAGTACGCCTCGGCGTTCTACGGGCCGTTCCGGCAGGCGGCGCGCTCGGCGCCCGCCGAGGGCGACCGCTCCGGCTATCAGATGGATCCGGCCAACTCCCGCGAGGCCCTGCGCGAGGTCGCCCTGGACCTGGAGGAGGGCGCGGACATGGTCATGGTCAAGCCGGCGCTGCCCTGCCTGGACGTCGTCGAGCGCGTCAAGCGGGAGTTCGGCCGGCCCACGGCGGCCTTCAGCGTGAGCGGCGAGTACGCCATGATCAAGGCCGCGGCCGCGCGCGGCTGGCTCGACGAGCGCCGGGCGGTCCTCGAGAGCCTCACCGCCATCCGCCGCGCCGGGGCGGACTTCGTGATCACCTACTTCGCCGCCGAGGCCGCCGCCTGGCTGGGGTCCCGGCCGTGACCGCTCCGCCGCGGATCGTCGCCTGGGAGCTCACCGGCCGTTGCGACCTGCGCTGCCGGCACTGCCGCTCCGACCGGGGCGGCCGGGCGGCGCCGGACGAGCTCTCCGCCGGCGAGTCCCTGGCGCTCCTCGAACAGCTGGCCGAGCTGGCCCCGCTCACCCTGATCATGTCGGGGGGCGAGCCGCTGGAGAGGCCGGACGTCCTGGCGCTGGCCCGCCGCGCGAGCGAGCTCGGGCTGCGCGTAGCCCTGGCCACCAACGGGGCGCGGCTCGACGGCCCGACGGCCCGCGCGCTCAAGGATGCGCTCGTGCGCCGCGTCTCCCTGGGGCTCGACGGGGCGAGCCAATCCTTCCATGACGCGCTCCGCGGCCGCCCGGGCGCCTTCCAGGCGGTCGAGGCCGCGGCCCTGCGGCTCGGCGAGGCCGGGCTCCCCTTTCAGATCAACACCACCGTCACCGCGGCCAACGCCGGCGAGATCCCCGGCCTGCTGGCGCTCGCCGCGCGGCTGGGGGCGGTCGAACACCACGTATTCCTCTTCGTCCCGACCGGCCGCGGCGCAGACATGGCCGGCGAATCGCTCGACGCTCGCGGCGCCGGGGAGCTCCTGGTCCGGCTCGCGCGCGCCGAGGCGGACTCGCCGATCCCGGTCAGGGTCACCTGCGCCCCGCAGTACCGGCTGGTCCGCCGGCGGCTGGGACTGCCCGAGGCGCCGCGCGGCTCCGGCGGCGGTTGCCTGGCCGGGCGGGCCTTCGCCTTCGTCGGCTCGAACGGAGTCGTGCAGCCCTGCGGCTATCTGCCGGTGGCGGCCGGAGACGTCCGCGAGACGCCTTTCGCGGAGATCTGGGCGTCGGCGCCGCTCTTCCTGGCCCTGCGCGACCCGCGGCGTCCCGGGGCCGCTTGCGGCGGATGCCCCGACGGCACGCTCTGCGGCGGGTGCCGGGCGCGGGCCTACGCGACCACCGGCGATGTCTTCGGAGCCGATCCGCTGTGCGCCCGCAGCGAAGAGGTCTGCCCCAGCGCGGAGTGGAGCGCCGAACGTGCGCCTTGACGGCAGGGATCGCCGGCTGCTCGAAATCGTCCAGGAAGGCTTCCCGGTGTCGCGAGATCCCTACGCGGAGCTCGGCCGGCTCTGCGGCCTGGAGGCCGGGGAGTGCCTCCGGCGCCTGGCGAGCCTGCGCCGCCGCGGGGTCGTCCGCCGGCTGGGCGTGCTGCTAGATTCGCGCCGGCTGGGCATGGCCGTGACCCTGGTGGGCGCGGACGTGGCCCCGCGGCGCGTCGGGCGCGTCGCCGGGCGCCTCGACGGCCTCGACGAGGTCACCCACAGCTACCTGCGCGGCGGCCGGCCCAACCTCTGGTTCACCCTGGTGGCCGGCTCGCGCCGGCGGATCGGCGAGATCCTCGCCGGACTGGCCGCCGAGCCGGGAGTGCTCTCCCTGTTCGAGGCCCCGGCGACGCGGGTCTACAAGCTGGCGGTGCGCTTCGGCGGGTCGGGCGAGCCGGGCGAGCTGGCCTCCGGCCCGGGTCCCGACCCCGGCCCGGTCCCCGGGAGACACCCCGGCGAAGCGCGGCTCGGTCCGCCGGCGCCGGCCGCCCGGCTCTCGCCCGCCGAGCGCGACGTCCTCGCCGGGCTCGCCCGCGGAGTTCCCGGCGGACGGCGTCCCTGGGCGGCCGTCGCCCGGCGCCTGGGTCGGACCGAGGCGGAGGTGATCGAGGCCGTCCGCGGAATGCTCGCGCGCCGCCTGGTGCGGCGGGTGGCCGCGGTGGTCGACGGGCACCGGCTGGGCTTCGGCGCCAACGCCCTGGTGGCCTGGCGCGTGCCCCTCCGAAACCTCGACCGCGCTGGCGCCGCCGCGGCCCGGCGAGCCGTGGTCAGCCACGTCTGCGCCAGGCGCGCCGCGTCGGGCTGGCCGTACAACCTCTACACTATGGTCCACGCGCGGACCCGCAGCGGGCTCCTGGAGGCCGTCGGGGCGCTCCGCGCCGACTGCGGGACGGAGGAGTGCCGGGTGCTCCCCACCTTGCGCGAGTTCACCAAGCGCCCGCCGCGCTTCGCCCGCGGATGAAGGGAGCCGTGCCCATGCCGAAGCCGAAAGCGTCCGACGCCGCGAGGCTCTGGGCCCGGGCCCGCAGGGCGATGCCCGGCGGGGTGAACAGTCCTGTCCGGGCGTTCCGCGCCGTCGGCGGCGAGCCCTTCTTCGTGGCGCGGGGCCGCGGCTCTCGCGTCTGGGACGCCGATGGAAGAGAGCTTCTCGACTACGTCGGTTCCTGGGGGCCGCTGATCCTCGGCCACGCGCCGCGGGCGGTGGTAGCCGCCATCCTCGGGGCCGCCCCGGCCGGCACCGGGTTCGGAGCGCCCACCGTGGCCGAGCTGGAGCTGGCCGAGGCCGTGACCCGGGCCTTCCCGTCCATGGAGATGGTCCGGCTGGTCAACTCCGGAACCGAGGCGGTCATGAGCGCGGTGCGGCTGGCCCGCGGATTCACCGGCCGCGACCGGATCGTCAAGTTCGCCGGCGGCTACCACGGCCACGCCGACGGGCTGCTGGTCCGCTCCGGCTCGGGCGCGGCGACCTTCTCGGTCCCGGACAGCCGCGGCGTGCCGGCCGGTTACGCCGCCGGGACGCTGGTCGCCGGCTACAACGATCTCGAATCGGTCCGGCGGCTCATCGAGCGGCACGGCCCGGAGGTGGCGGCCATCGTGGTCGAGCCGGTCGCCGGCAACATGGGCGTGGTCCCGCCGGCCGACGGCTTCCTGGCGGGCCTGCGGCGCATGGCCACGGACAACGGCAGCCTGCTCGTCTTCGACGAGGTCATCACCGGCTTCCGCGTGGCCCGGGGGGGCATGCAGGAACTGACCGGGATCCGGCCGGACCTGACCGTGCTCGGCAAGATCCTCGGCGGGGGCCTGCCGGTCGGCGCCTACGGCGGCCGCCGCGACGTCATGGAGCAGCTCGCGCCGCTCGGGCCGGTGTACCAGGCGGGCACGCTCTCGGGCAACCCGCTGGTCGCCGCCGCGGGCCTGGCCACGCTGCGCGCCCTGGAGGAGCCCGGGGCCTACGCCCGGCTCGAGCGCCGCGGCTCCGAGCTCGAGCGGGGGCTGCGCTCGGCCGCCGCCGACGCCGGGGTGCCGGCGACCGTGAACCGGGTCGGCTCCATGCTCACGGTCTTCTTCACCGATGGCCCGGTGACGGACTACGCCTCGGCGCTCCGGGCCGACGTCGGGCGCTACGCCAGCTTCTTCCGGGCAATGCTGGCCGCCGGGATCAGCCTGCCGCCCTCGCAGTTCGAGGCACTCTTCCTCTCGACGGCCCACAGCGCCGGCGACGTGGCCCGCACCGTCGAGGCGGCCGCAGGGGCCTTCCGGGCCGTCCTGTCCGGCGCGCGGCCCGCGCGGGTCGCAGCGGCCGGGCCGTGAATGGGCCGGCGAGGGCCGGGCGCCTCAGGCGGCGGCCGGACGGCGCGGGTCTCGAGCGGGCTGATCCGCTCCGCCAGAGCTACCTGCCATCCTGGGTAGCGAAGCGAGCCACAACCGCAGGAAGGTCGTCGAGCGATCCAGAGGCAATTTCGCATTCGCGAAGGTTGGAGAGAGCTACTGCCTTGACCGGGATTGTCTTTGTCGGCTGAACGCGGGTGCCCAGATTCTCCACGCGAAGGACCCGCCCCGAGGTCGGCGCACGGTGAAGCCTGAAGTGCGACGAAGGAAACGGCAGCGGCTCATCGTCGTTGTCAGCCGCAGCATGCCAGTGGTTTCCAGGAAACACGTTAGGGTCGAACATCCATTGCCCCCACACGAACATGATCTTGCCGCCACCAATATCCAGGTAGTAGATGGGGCCTTCGTCGTTGTACTCCTCCTGCTGCACAACCACAGGGTCGGTAACCTCGACGACCTCCACCCTGCCAAGGGACGCGTCGCCCCAGGCCAGAGACTGAGCACGCCTGAAGCTCCGATAGATCAGGACCGACGGCCATACCCCAGCCAGCGCACCTGCTCCGCCAAGCACAAGCGGGAGGTGCTGCGCACCCAACAGGCCGCTAGCGAGCTTCCCCAGGAAGAACAGCATTCCCCCCACGGCCACCATAGGAAGAAGAACCCAAGCCCAGCTGTCCGCAGTCATGCGGAGAGAGCGCAGCAGGACCGCGCGCTCATCAGGGGCCAGATCGCGGGTAGTCACACAGTGCGGCATGGCCTCGCGCCCTCAGGCGGCCATGGCGTACACCGAGGCGAGGGACTCCACAACGTCTCTTATCCATGCGTCACGGCGTTGCGGCCTTTCCAGAAGGCCGCAGAGCCGGGAGGCGGCATCGGCGAAGTCCTGGAGCCGCCTGATATCCACGCGCGCCCGGCCTCCTGTTCTCATCGGTCGTCTTTGGCGCTGCCATTATCCGTCGGGAAGGAGGGGGCGCAAGGCAGCTAGCCCGTGCCGCAGACGAACATCGCCGACTTGGCATCCGGAGAGGCGCAAGCCCTCAGCCGTGCTCCGGCGAATCCTACATCCGCTGACAGGCTTCGATCCTCGCGGCGAACCCGTCGTCAACGCCGTACCCGCCGGCAGGAACGGAGCACGGTCGATCAAGGTCCGTTCTGCGGGCAGTGGCGCACCGCTTCCGGCTCGCACGGCTCGTTAGGCGCAAGGCGCGCGAGGATCGAACCGCTGCCGCGCACCGCGCCAGTTGGCCGTTATGCCGCGCTCCGGGCAGTCCCCGAATGCTACGTTCCGCCATTGAGGAATTCGATGCCGCACCTTGTCCGGACTCGCGCGACAGGCGCAGCCCTCTTCCGCAGGCAACGTGAGAACGTGGAGGGGGATGACCGCGCCGGGGCGCAGGTCCAGGGCTCGTGGGGCGAAGCGTTGTAGGGGCGGGTTTCAAACCCGCCCCTAAGACGAGTCCCACGGGACAGGCGGCTTCTCGCAGGAAGTCGTGCAACTACTCGATGTCAGGAGCGATGGATAAGGCGTCTTGAAGATCAGCGGGTATTGGAAAGACGCGGTTCCATGGCATCAATCGCCGTCGCCCCCCGCTCGCGCCGTCACCGGGCGCACGACTTGCCGTCGATGAAGCCCCTGGCCCAGGCCTGCGCACTCCGGATCTGGGCCTCGGCCTCGTCGAGCTCCGCCGCAGCCTTGCCGTCCCCCGGCGGCAGCGCCTCCCTGGCTCTGGCGATGGCGGCGAGCGCCGGCCCGTAGTTGTCGCTGTAGGGACCGCAGAGAACCGCGCCGCGGTCAGCCCGGCGCGCCAGGAACCAGCCGCCCGACGCCCCAAGTGCGATCCCGACGGCGATCCCAATGAGCAGCACCGGGACGCTCCGTGCCAGCCTCAGCGTCATGCTTCGCAATCTCCGGGGCCAGGATGTTGGGCTTCCACCGTCCGGCTGGCGGCCAGCCTGGCATGCAGCGCGACGATGAACTCGTCGACGCCAGCCATGTCGTGTCTCACCAACCCTATGGCCGGGCCGCGCTCGAATCGGATCTCGTAGCCGCGGACCCTGCCAAGAAGGCGATCGGCCACCAGGGTCTCGATGCTTCGGCCCGCGGCCCCCAGGCAGCGCACTTCCCGGATGGCGTCCATCCGCTGCTCGACCAGACGGCGGGTCCAGAACCTGCGGCCGCGGATGACGTCGCCGTCGAGCTCGACCCATTGGTAATTCTGAAGCATGTGGTAGCCAATGAAGGCGGTGGCGCCCAGGGCCCCAATTGCCGTCGCGAAGGGACCGGGGCCGAACGGGACGTTGAGCAGTATGAAATCGGCCAGCACTATCGGACCCAGCATGAAGGCCGGCCCGAAGACGAGGGCAGCGACCGTCACGCCCACCCGTTGCGCACACCTCAGCACGGCAGGCGAAGCCGGCCCGGGTCCGCGGTCGTTTGGGACGGGTGCGAGGGAGGTGGGCACAGGGGGAGTGATCTCTTCCAATGCCTACCGCCGCCGCCCGAAGATCCGCAGCAGGAAGAGGAAGAGGTTGATGAAGTCGAGGTACAGCGCCAGCGCGCCGACGATGGCCTCCTTGCGGTCCTCGTCGGTGCCCTCGTTGCCGATGACGTTCATCTGCTTGATCTTCTGGGTGTCGTAGGCGGTCAGGCCCACGAAGATCAGGATGCCGGCGTAGGTGGTCACCCAGTAGAGCGTCGAGTTCGCCCAGAAGAGGTTGACCACGGAGGCGATGATCAGCCCGATGAGCGCCATGAAGCAGAGGTTCCCGATGCTGGTCAGATCCCGCTTGGTGAAGTAGCCGTAGGCGCTCATGGCCGCGAAGGTGCCGGCGGTCACGAAGAAGGTCGTGGCGATCGACGCCGTGGTGAAGGCCAGGAAGATCACCGAGAAGGTCAGCCCGTTCAGGGCGGCGTAGAGGACGAATATGCCGGTCGCCACCGCCGCCGACATCCTGCCTACCCAGCCGACCAGGCTCCCGACGACCAGGAGTTGCACGATCAGCAACCCGAAGAAGACGAACCGGTTGGCCACCACCAGCTTCCACAGCGCGGGAGTGGCGGCCGTGGCCAGGGCCACCAGGGCGGTGACCACCAGCCCGAAGGACATCCACCCGTAGACCTTGACTATGAAACGCTGTTCCTCAGCCTTGACCCGCGCCAGATCGATCTCGGCCACATAGCTCATGGCTCGTCTCCTTTCGGCACCATTGTCCCCGCCGTCGGGACCGGCGCAAGGTTGCCGGCGGGAGCGGCCTCCGGCTCCGCCAGCGTCTCGCCGACCAGCTTGACGAACCAGGGCTTGCCGCGGTAGCGGTCGAAGATCACGTCCCGGGCGAAGAACTCGCGCCTGACAGCCGGCGCGGAGAGCTCCGGCGCGATCTCCAGGGCGGCCTTGATGGCCTGTTCGATCCGCGTCTCGTCACCGACGCTGGCGTAGAAGCACGCCAGGCAGCTGTGGTAGAGATGCCGCTCGCGCGGTTCGGTGGGCTCGGCTACCTTCGCGATCCGGTCGAGCGCCCGCTGGTTCTTGCCGAGATGCCACTCCCAGGAGGCGAGCACCATGTTCGCGTGCATGGCCGTCCTGTCTCCCAGGGCGACGGCGGTCAAGGCCTGAGCCTCCGCCTCCTTGTAGCGGCCGAGCTTGCCGAGCGCCACCGACAGGTTGGCGTACAGCACGTCCCAACCGGGACACAGATCGATGGCCGAGCGGTAATGCCGCGCGGCCAGGCCGTAGGCCCGCGCATCGGAGGCGGCGCTCGCCACGGCGAGGTGCCAGTTGAGCCTCTCCTCCTTCGAGGCGACCACGGCCGGCTCGGCGGCGAGCGCGGCCGCCAGCTTCTTGACGTAGACGGCATCGTCCTTGAGGCGTACCCGGACCGGCGGCCGGGCCTCGACCGGCTGCGCGACGGCGGCCGGCGGCTGCCCGGCGCTCACCGGCGCGGGCCGGCCGCAGCCGGGCAGCAGGCCCAACTGGGCGATGGCCAGCGCCGGGAAGATCAAGGACGAAGCGGCCTGTAGCGTTGCGCTCATCAGCTGTTCCTTCTTTCAATCAGTCTGATCGGATGCCGCCGGCATTGTCCCCGCCGTCGGGACCGGCGCAAGGTTCGGTTGACTGAGATCAACGGGAAGGCCGCCACCCCTCACCCTGGCCCTCTCCCTCAGGGGGAGAGGGAATGGGCGCGGAGCCTGCATCGCCCCCGAAGTCCGCCCGACCAAACCACCCCGTCACGCTCCCTGTCCCCATGTCCCCATGTCCCCATGTCCCCGCGTCCCCGCGTCCCCGCGTCTCAGTGTCTCAGCGTCCCCGCGTCCCGTGGCCAGCGCCTCCCCATTCCCTACTTATCCAACTGGTCGATATATAGTTAAGGAAAGCAGGTTTTTCGCCGGACAATAACCGCCCCGGGGTGTATGGAAACACATGGATAACACTACAGGCAACACTCCGAGAACTGTCGAATCACCGGCCGGTGGACCGGCCGTCGGCCGGCTGACCAGCACTCTGCGCGAAGCCGTGGCCTCGGGGGCCTACCGGCCCGGCGACTTCCTGCCGAGCGTGCGCAAGTTGAGCGCCGAGCACGGGCTCGCCCACAAGACCGTCTACCACGCGCTGCAGGCGCTGGCCGCGGAGGGCTGGATCTCGGCCGAACACGGCCGCGGCCACCGGGTGCTCTCGCGGGGCAACGACCCGGACCGCGGCGCGCCGGTGGCCTTCGTGCTCACTCCGCAGCACGAGGGCAGCTCCGAGGTCTGGGACAACCTGCGCCGGAACCTGCTCAACGGCCTGCAGCATGCTGCCGCCGGACGCGGCTGGATGTTATTGACCGTCGAGGCCCCCAGCAACGGCCTGGGAGAGGCCTGCGAGCGGCTGCGCGAAATGAGGGTCTGCGGCGCGATCGTCGACGCGTTCAACCCGGAGGTGATCGCCGAGATCCGGCGCCTGGGCATTCCGGCGGTGTCGGTGGAGCACTGGCACGAGAACCAGGCGATCGATTCCGTGGTGCAGGATGGGTTCCTGGGCGGCTATCTGGCCGGCGCGTGGCTGGCAGATCGCGGTCACCGAACGATAGGCTGGGTGAGTCCGGATAACCGGACTCGCGTGCGCTCCGAGCGATTCGGAGGCGCCTCGGCGGCGCTCACGGAACGCGGAGCCGAGATGCCCGCCGACCGGCAGCTCATCCTGCCGGAGGCCGGAGCGGACAAGCGCCTGGCGCTGGTCAAGGCGTATCTGTCGAAGCCCGATCGGCCGCGGGCGGTGCTGGCGCTCTGGCAGGGGGCTTCCGCGCTGGTGGCCAGGGCGGCCCGGGAACTGGGACTGGTGCCCGGCCGGGACCTGGACATGGTCGGCTGGTCCACCGACGGCGACTATCAGAGCGAGTTCCTGCCGAACTTCGCGGGCGGCCCGGTGCCCCCGGCGGTGGTCTGGGACGTCGACCGCCTGGCGCGCGCCGCCGTGGCCCGGCTGGCCGAGCGCCGCGCCGACCCGCAGGAATCGCCCGTGATGATCAAGATCCCCACGCGGCTCAGGCTGGCCGATTGAGGCCGGGGAGGATGAAGGTGCCTGCAATGGCAAGGACATGCGCAGCGGTCGCGCTCCTGCTGGTCATGGCGTCGGGCGGATGGTGCGGTGAAGTGAAGTTCACAGCCGGCCCGACGGCCGCGAAGGCCGGCGAGAAGGTGACCATCGCCTTCACCGCCTCCGCGCCGACCGACGTGGAGGTCGCGGTCCTCGGCCAGGACGGAAAGGTCGTGCGCCATCTGGCCGCCGGCGTCCTGGGTGTCAAGGACCCGCCGCCTGAACCGCTCAAGCCGGGGCTGGCACAGAGCATCGAGTGGGACGGCCGGGATGACCTCGGGAAGCCTGCGGTCGGCGGCCCCCTGAAGGTCCGTGTCCGATTGGGCCGTAGCGCCCGGCTGGAGAAGTACCTGGGCTGGAACGGCCAACTGATGGGCGTGTGTGTGACGGGCCTGGCCGTCGGGCGGGATGGCGAAGTCTTCGTGCTGGAGTCCGACTGGAACTACGGTCGGACGACGCTGAAAGCGATGGACTCCCAGGGCAAGTATCTGCGCACCGTCATCCCCTATGCGGCCGGCACCCCCAAGGAGCGGGCCGCCTCGGTAGGACAACTGGAGATCGACGGAGAGAGGCTGCCGATCGTGTTCGGCGCCTTCGCGTACAACACCTGTCCGCTGACCGAGGGCATGATGGGCCAGCAGAACATGGCGGTCCACCCCGACGGCCATCTGGTCCTGGCCAGCGCAATCGGGACCATGACCAACCACCGCCCGCCTCGCCACCTCCTGGCGCTGCATCGCGAGGGCGGAGCCCCGGAGGGGATGAGCTTCGTCGGGCCGAAGATCCGGGATGCGCTCGGCCAGTTCGGCTACGGGGCCGGCGAGCGGGGGCGCGGGGTGTTCGACGGGCTGGCCTGCAGCCCGGACGGCAAGTACGTCTACCTCACCCAATGGATCGGCGGCGATTCGTTCAAGCCCCGCCACGGCGTCTTCCGGGTGGAGTGGAAGGACAAGGGGCTGGGCGCGCCATTCCTCGGCAAGGACGAGGCGGGTGCCGATGACGAACACTTCAAGAACCCCAGGGGCCTGGCCGTGGATCCGGCAGGCAACATCTACGTCTGCGATTCCGGCAATGGGCGGGTCATGTGCTTCTCCTCCGAGGGCAAGCTGCTGGCCAGGTTTTCGGTGGAGGGCCCTCAGCAGATCGGAGTGCATGTGCCCACCGGGGACGTGTTCGTGCTTTCCAGAAGGGAGGCGCCGCCGAAGCAGAAGCCTCCCCTGCCCAGGTTGATCCGGTTCTCCAGCCCGCTCAAGGGCGAGGCGCAGGAGCTGGCTGGCCTGGAGGCGGACATACAGCTCATGGCGCTGGACCCGAAGGCCTCTCCTGCCAGAGCGTGGGTCGCCATCTCCGGGGGCTGGCACAAGCCGACCCGGCTGGTGCTCATCGAGGAGCAGGGCGGTAAGTTGCAGCTCGGCAAGGATGTGAGCTCGCGCAACGGCCTGGTCTGGCCCATGTTCGTCGCCGCCGATCCGAGCGGCAAGCGGGTGCTGGTCCGGGAGCGGTGGGAGTCGTACGTCGAGATCGATCCGGAGGCCAACCGGATCGTGCGCTCCAACGTGCCGGGCACCAAGGGCGACGAGGTGGCCTTCGACCGGGATGGGAACATCTACGCCTTGGGAGGCTGGGCCAGCAACAAGATCCTCCGCAGCGATCCGTCCGGAAAACCGCTGCCCTTCCCGGGCACCGGCGTTAACTCGCTCGACGTGCCCTACTACTCCTATGGGGTCAGCGTGGGTCCTCGCGGCCTGGCCGTGGGACTCGATGGCACAGTTTACGCCAGCAGCACCGCGCCCCACAAGAACGGCCGGCTGATGGCCTACGGCCCTGATGGGAAGCTCAAGGTCAATGCGCTCATCGACGGCCTGGCCTCGGGCGATGGCTGCGTCGGGGTGGACGCGGCCGGCAACCTCTATTACGGCATCAACCGCAAGCCCGAGAAGGAGCCTTACCCGAAAGGATTCATGGGCAAGGTCCCGGCAGAAGGATGGGCTTTCTGGAAGACCAAACGGGAGGAGCCGTGGTGCTACCCCTATATGAACCCCTATCTGTATGCCATGGGGGCGGTTTTCAAGTTCGGCCCGGAGGGCGGCAAGCTGGGCCCGGACCTGCCCGGCGGCGTCGAATACAGTCACGGCTACCTGGGCGTCCCCGACCGGGTGCAGGGTGCGCTCTGGCGGTATCCGGGGTTCGGCATCGTGTCGGCCTCGGCGGGCAGGAACATACCGCACGGCGACCCGGGTTGCCAATGCATGAGCAGCCGTTTTGCGGTCGACCACTTCGGGCGCACCTACATGCCCAACCCGTTCATCTTCTCGGTGGAGGTGCTTGACTCCGCCGGCAATCCGATGGAGCGGGTGGGCCGTTACGGAAACGCGGACGACAGCAAGGGGATCGCTTTCGCGGCACCCTTCGCCGTCTCCGTCCGGGGCGACAACATCTACGTGAGCGACTCCGTCAACCAGCGCGTGGCGGACGTAAAGTTCGAGGCGGCGGCCAGCGCCGAGTGCGACCTGCGCTGAGGTCGGAACAAGGAGGTACGAAGCGATGAATGCGCACCGGGGGAAACTGGTTCTGGCCTTCGTGTTGGCGGCCGGCACCGGGGTGGTGTTCGCCGGCGAGGTGAAGTTCACGGCCGGCCCGACGACAGCCAAGGCCGGCGAGAAGGTGGCCATCAGCTTCACCGTCTCCGCGTCGACCGACGTGGAGGTGGCCGTCCTCGACAAGGACGGCAAGGTGGTCCGCCACCTGGCCGCCGGAGTGTTGGGCGCCAAGAACCCGCCGCCGGAACCGCTGAAGCCCGGGCTGGCCCAGTCGCTCGAGTGGGACGGCAAGGACGACCTCGGCCAGCTTCCACCCTCCACCGTCCACCCTGCACCTTTCAAGGTTCGGGTCCGCGCCGGGATGGGCGTGAAATTCGGCCGTCTGATCGGCGGCAGCCCGGGCTCCGGCCAGCTGACCCACATGGCGGGATCCAATTCCGTGGCCACCGGGCCCGACGGGGCGCTCTACCTGAAGATCGCCTCGATCTGCTCGTGCTCCTGGGACCAGGGGCTCCCCTGGCAACTGCGGCGCTTCGACCGCGAGGGCAAGTACGAGCGCACCCTGCTGCCCTATCCGGCCTCGACCCCTCCGGACCGCACGCCGGGCTTCAAGCTGGTCGACGACGGCAGCGGCGCGCTGACGCCCGTCAACCGGCGCAACTATTACCCGGTGTTCTTCGAGTTCGGCTACGAGATGTACCACCGGGTCGTCGACGGGGCGGTGGTCTTCGTGGACCGCAGGGCCGGCAAGCTGAACTTCTTCAAGCCGGGCGAGGCCGCCGTGCGCGGCGCGGCCATGCCCGGTCCCAAGTTCGCGGTGGCGATCTCGCCGGACGGCAGGAGCGCCTGCTACACGGACCCGGCGCAGGGCGCGCTCTGGAAGCAGGACCTCTCGATGGCCGGCGCCGTGGCCGCGAAGATCGGCAAGGAGCTCGGCGCCGGCGTGACCGTCCAGGACGTCGCCGCGCAGGGCGAGCTGTTGGCCGCGGATCCGAAGGGCGGGAAGATTCTGGAACTAGGCCTGGACGGCGCGGTCAAGAGCGAGACTCCGGTCCCGAACCCGACTTGGGTGCGGGTCAACCGCAAGACCGGCGAGCTCTACGTCGTGAGCTGCAAGGAGCGGACCCCTCCGGAGCTGCTCAAGGTCTCCGGCCGCGGCGAAAAGGCCCGGATCGAGGCCCGGCTCAAGTTCGAGGACCTCCCCTGGTGGGGGCCGGGCGGCCTGGCCGTCGACGAGAGCGGCGCCAAGCCGGTCGTCTGGCTCCACGACAACTGGTCGGCCCTCCGGATCGAGGACCAGGGCGCGGCCCTGGCGCGCGGCCCGAGCGTCACCAACGCGGACAAGCAGGCCATCCCGGTCTACCTCAACTACGTGGCGGCGGACCCGGAGTCCGAGAGCGTCTACGCGCTGGCCCTGCCCCAGGCCGGGCAGATCAGCAAGGGCGTGCTCTGCCGCTACGACGGCCGGACCGGCCAGGGCGGGCCGACCGCTATCCACACCATCGATGCG
Organism: uncultured bacterium; assembly: GCA_937935355.1. Classification (GTDB taxonomy): domain Bacteria; phylum Planctomycetota; class SZUA-567; order JAKLDR01; family JAKLDR01; genus JAKLDR01. The sequence continues at coordinate 28,600 of CALGYR010000045.1, forward strand.
GCGGTCGGCCCGGGCGGGGAGGTCTACGCCTGGGGCGAGGGCAGCTACTCGGGGTCCGTCCTGCGCTACACCCGCGAGCTCAAGCCCGACCCGCTGCCCAAGCCCCCCGGCGCCGGCGGGCGCTTCGGGCGCGGCCACAACGACGGCGGCATGGCCGTGGACCTGAAGGGGAACGTCTACCTGTTCCAGTCCATCGGCAACGACTGGATCGACGGCGTCCTGGGCTTCGACGCCAAGGGCGACCCCATCCCCGGCAAGGAGACGATCCCCTTCCGGGCCAGCGAGCCGAACGGCACCAAGCAGGCCCCGCTGGTCTTCCTGAGCCGCGGGGGCAAGGCGGGCGGCGGGCTGCGCGTCGACTCCCGCGGGAACATCTACGTGGGCGTGGTCGTGCCCGGGCGCAAGCTGCCGCCCGGCGACCCGAACGTCCCCAAGGGGTTCGAGAAGGAGCCGCTCTACGACCTGACCGTGGGCACCATCCTAAAGTTCGGCCCGGAGGGCGGGAAGGACACCCGGGCCCACGGCTGGTGGGAGCGCAAGGCGCCCGAGGACACCTACTACTGGTACCAGGGCGTCCGGCACGCCTACCTGAACTACGGCTGCTTCAGCGGCGTGGGCTACAACACCGAGGGCGCCGAGGGCGGCGGTTGCGTCTGCGCCCGCTCGCGGTTCGACCTGGACCGCTACGACCGCCTGTACGTCCCCAGCCCGGTCAACTTCAAGGTGTCGGTGCGCGACAACAACGATAACGAGATCGTCAGGTTCGGCGCCTACGGCAACTACGACGACCAGGGCGCGCCGGGCGGAAAGGCCGGGCCGGCCATCCCGCTGGGCTGGCCGACCGCGGTGGCCGCCGGAGAGGACTTCATCTACGTCGGCGACCAGCTCAACTGCCGCATCGTCCGCGCGGACAAGACCTGGGCCGCCGAGGCGGCCTGCGACGTGAAGTGATCCCGGCGCAAGCCAGACGGAAGGAGACGGCTCCATGACGAGAATCGGACTGATGACCGCAGCGGCATTGGGGCTCGCCTGCGTTGTGTCGGCCGCCCGCTCCGGAGAGCCCGCCAAGGCCGCGCCGGCCGGCGGCGCGCCGGTGCTCGACTTGAAGAAGAGCATGTGGCGCTTCCAGCTGGTGCGCGAGACCGCCGAGATCCTCACCGCGCCCGGCAAGGTCGAGAAGGTGGTCTACCAGCCGAAGAAGGGCTTCGTCCAGGGCAAGAGCCTGGATCCGGCCGACTGCACCGTGGAGAAGGCCAGGGAGTACCGCCTGCCGGAGTCCACTCCCGCCGATTGGGCCAAGCCGGGCTTCGACGACAGCCAGTGGTGGCGCGGCGCCGGGCCGCCGAACTTCGCCATGGACGAGGGCTGGAAGCTGATCCTGGCCCGCGGCTGCTTCGAGGTGGCCGATCCCTCCAAGTGCGAAGGGCTGACGGTCGCGGCGGCCTATCGCGGCGGCATCGTCGTCTACCTGAACGGCGAGGAGGTCGCGCGCAAGGACTTCATGGCCGGTCAGACCGGCGTCGAGGCGCTGGCCGAACCGTACCCGGAGGCGATCCATCTTGCCGCCAACGGCTCTGTCCTGGACGCCAAGGGCTTCGCGGCCAAGGGCGACTTCAACCGGCGCCTGGACGGCTGCCGGATACCGGCCGTGAAGCTCCGCAAGGGAGAGAACGTCCTGGCCGTGGCCGTGCACCGCGCGCCGCTCGACAAGGTCTGCATGCTGCGGGGCAGCAGCGTGGACCACCGGACCAGCTTCGCCAGGGGCTGGCTGGGCCAGTCGGTGGGCTGGTCGCCGGTGGGGCTTTCCGAGCTGACCCTGTCGGCGCCGGCCGGAGCCGCGCTGACGCCGGCGGTCGGGCCGGCCAGGCTTTCGGGGCTCCGGCTGTGGAACCAGTCCATCGCCCAGGGGCCGCTGGCCAAGGACCCGGCCGGCGCGATCTCGACGCTTCAGCCGGTTAGGATGACCGCGCCGTGCGGCGGCTCCGGCGCCGGCCTGCTGCTGGCCGGGGCCTCCGGGGCGATCAAGGGGCTCAAGGTCCAGGTCGGGGAGCTCAAGGGACCCGGGACCATTCCGGCCTCGGCGGTGCAGGTGCGCTACATGCTGCCCGAGGGCCGGCCGGCGGACCCGCAGGGCTTCGACGCCCTGGCCGAGACCGCGCCCGAGGAGGTCCCGGCGGTCAACGGCACGGGGCTGGCCGTGCAGCCGCTGTGGGTCTCGGTGCAGGTCCCGGCCGAGACCGCGCCCGGCGACTACTCCGGGACGCTCTCCGTCTCGGCCGACGGCGCGCCTGCCCAGACCGTGCAGCTCCGGATCGACGTCCCGGCCTGGCGCATGCCGGCCATGGGCGAGGGCGCGGTGCAGAACGACTTCATGGAGTCGCCCGAGTCGGTGGCCATGCGCTACGGGGTGGAGCTCTGGTCGGACGAGCACCTCAAGCTGCTCGACCGGACCTTCGCGATGATCGCGCCGCTGGGCTGCCGGACGCTCTACGTCACCGCCATCCGCCGCACCCATCTGGGCAACGAGCAGGCCATGGTCCGCTGGGTGCGCGGCAAGGACGGCGCGCTCGAGCCGGACCTCTCCATCGTCGAAAAGTACGTGGACGTGGCCTGCAAGCGCCTGGGGAAGATCCCCTCGGTGGTGCTCTACGCCTGGGAGGCGCCCGACAGCCAGGGGCACGCCGGCAACCCCAACTCGCCGTCGCGCACCCACGACCGGCCGATTCTGCTCACTCTCAAGAACCCCAAGACCGGCGAGCTCCGCGAGATCATGGGGCCGGACTGGGGGACGCCGGAGTCGAAGGAGCTCTGGGGCAAGCTCATCCCGGCCATGGAGAAGCTGCTCAAGGACCGGGGCATGGAGGGTTCGCTGCTGGTCGGGCTGATCGGCGACCACCGCCCGACCAAGCTGGCCATGAGCGAACTGGCCAGCGGCAATCCCAACGTGCTCTTCGCCGCCCACAGCCACTTCTACTGCGCCGAGCACCAGGGCCACAAGGTGGGCCTGTGCTCGTCGGTCTGGGGCGTGGGCTGCGGTCCCACGCTGCCGGAGTTCGGGCCGTCCGGCCACGGCTGGAAGAGCGACTTCCGGCTGACCCTCAACTCCCGCTACGGCTTGTCCCAGAACGCTCCGCCGAACATCGGCATGAACCTGGCCGAGCACTGGCTGACGGCCAGCGCCCTGGTCCATGGCGGCAAGCCCGGGGCGCCCAACGACGGCGTAAAGGGCCTGGGCCGGATCGGCGTGGATTTCTGGCCGGTGCTCAAGAAGGACGCGGCCGGCAACTGGCGCGGACAGCTCTGCGGGCGCTACCCGGAGAGCTACTGGGGCCAGCTGTCGCTGCTGTGCTGCACCCAGTGGCTGCTCTCGCCCGGTCCCCAGGGGCCGATCTCGACGCTCCGTGCGGAGGCCATGCGCGAGGGCGCCCAGGCCATGGAGGCCGTGGTGGTCATCGACCGGGCCATGACCGACCAGGCCCGGCGGGCCAGGCTGGGCGAGGACCTGGCCGGACGCTGCGCGAAGTTTCTGGAGGACCGCCGGCGCCTGGTCAACTCTTCCGACGGCTGGGGGGGCGCGATCTTCGCGGCGAGCTCCGACCGTCCGGAGCAGAGCGCGCAGCTCTACCGGCTGGCCGGCGAAGTGGCCGAGAAAGTCAAGTAGGGGAGGCGAGACGACCATGAAACTGCACGCGATCCTGCCCGCCGTCATGGCCCTCTGCCTAGCCATGCCGGCCGCCGCCCTGGAGGCCGAACTGACCGTCCAGGAGCCCTCCGGCGTCGAGCGCAAGGCCGGCGTCGTGACCTGCGGCGTGCCCTTCGCCAGGGGCGCGGTCAAGGACCAAAAGGACCTCTCCGTTCAAGTCGGCGGAAAGGCCGTGCCCGCGCAGTTCGCGACGCTCGCCAAGTGGAGCGACGGCTCGGTGCGCTGGGCGCTGATGGACTGCCAGGTGGACGTCGCCGCCGGCGGCAAGGCGAAGCTCGCCGTCCGCGATGGCGGCGTCAGTCCGCCACCCGCCTCGCCGGTCAAGGTGACCGACGACGCCGACGAGGTGGCAGTCTCGACCGGGCCGCTGGCCTTCACGGTGAGCAAGAAGGGGCCCGGCCTCTTCAAGTCGCTCAAGGTCGACGGCGCCGAGATGCTCGCCGCCGGCGGCCGCGGACTCGTGCTCACGGCCGAGGACGGCAAGCAGGTCCAGGCGGGCGCGCCCTCGGAGGTGAAAGTCGAGGCCGCCGGGCCGATGCGCGCGGTGGTCTGCGCCCGGGGCGTCTTTCCCGGAGTGCACGACGGCCACCTCGGCTACACCGTCCGGACGACCGCCTGCGCCGGAGGCAAGATGCTCAAGGTCCGCGTCTGGATCGAGAACAACGGCGCCCACGGCTTCAAGGCCAAGCCGGAGTGGTTCTTCTTCAAGGGCCTGGCGGCCGAACTGGCCCTCGACGGCGCGGGGAACGCCGAGGTCTCCTGCGAGGGAGCCAGGGCCAACGGCAGGCTCCGGGTGAGCCAGGCCTGCCCGGGGGGCACCTACGACAAGCTGGCCTACCGGATCGCCTCCGGCGACAGGGAGCTGGCCAAGGGCGCGCACACCGACGGAGTCGTGACCGTCGCCGGCGGCAAGTGCAAGCTGACCGCCGCGGTCCCCGACTTCTGGCAGAACTACGACCAGGCGCTGGAGGTCGACGCCGGGACGCTGCGCTTCTGGTTCTGGCCGACCGACGGCCAGTGGCCGCGTAAGGGCGGCATGGAGAAGTGGTGGGAGTGGACCCGCAAGGACGGGCTGACCGCCCTGCCCGGCGGCGTCCACAAGGGCCACGAGTTCGCGCTCGACTTCTCCGGACGGCCGGCGCAGGAGACGTGTGCCGAGCTCTCCGCACCGCTGGCGGCCGCAAACCCGGAGTACTTCGCCTCGACCGAGGCGGCCAACATCCTCTTCGCGCCGGCCGGCGCCAAGACCGGCGACGACGAAGCCGACTGGAAGCTGACCTTCCGCGACAACATGGCCGCCAACCTGCTCGACCCGAAGAGCAAGACCAGCCTGGTCTTCGCCCGGACCACGGCGGGCCGCTGGTACGGCTGGATGGACTTCGGCGACGTGGTCTCGCCCTCGGGCGGCTACTACAACGGCTGGCTGCAGAACCGCAGCCTGCACTTCGACTGGACCTGGGCGGTGCTGCTGCACTACATGCGCACGGGCAACCCCGGCCTGCTGGGGCTGGGCACGGAGATGGCCCGGCACCTCGAGGAGGTCGACCAGGACTGGTCGGACCGGGACTCGGCGCCCTACCGGGCGCTCTTCCGCGGGGACGGCTCGCAGGCCGAGAACCACACCAACTGGAGCGACCAGTACTCCATGGGCCAGGCGCTGCCCTGCCGCAACTGGCTGGGCGGGATCGTCCTCTACTACATGCTCACCGGCGACCCCAAGGCCCGGGAGTGCGCCGAGCGCAACTACCGGGGCATGCAGGAGTCGTGCCTGGCCCCGGTCAAGGCCAAGCCCGGCGCCGCCTTCTGCGGCGACGACTCGCTGCAGGCGACGCTGCTCACCATCGGCAACCTGATGTCGCTCCACGCGCTCACCGGCGAAGATAAGTACCTGGCGGACGCGAAACTTCTGGTCGACGGCTGGCTCGCCCCGGTCAGCAAGAACCTCGGCCCGCACATGTTCGACCCCGGAAGGGAGAACGCCGGCCAGGGCTACCAGGCCTTCGGCCAGCAACTCTCCTACGGGGTCGCCGCGCTGTGCGACTACTGCTACCGGACGAAGGACGAGAAGGTCATCGGCCTGCTCAAGGCCATCGCAGAGAAGGGCCCGCCCTCGACCTTCTACGAGGGGCCGCTCTTCTTCTCGGACGTCTACGGGTACCTCGGCGCCAGCACCGGCGACGCCAAGATGATGGAGAGGGGCCTGCGCTGCTTCGCCGACGGCTTCCCGGAGTCGCGCACCCCGGCGGTCTACTCGGCGGACCGTGCCGACTGGACGGTCCGGCCGCCCATGAACCTCCGGGCCGGAACCATCCTGCACTACCTGTGCTGGAAGGCGCAGAAGGGGAAGTGAACGGCGGGTCGCAACGCGAAGGGCGTCGGGCGCCCTGTCTGGGGGCCTCACAAAGAATGAGCCCGGGGTCGCGTTGGGGCTCTGCGCGTGGACTGGAGACCGTGTGAACCACAGATCGACCGGAGATGGAATCCGCAACCCCGCGGCCGGCGGCTTCACCATGCCCGGCGAGACCGGCTGCGAGGACCGGGTCCTCGAGCTCGCCCGGCTCTGGGGCGCCGACGCCCTCAGGGACAGCGACGGCACCGAACTGCCCGCGAAGATCCGGGAGTCGGGCTACCCGATCTACTCGACGATCTGCCTGATCCGCGGCGACAATGAATTCGCCAGGGCCAACCGCGACAAGCTCCAGCAGATCTTCCTGGCGAGCCGGGAGGTCCTGGCCGAGGGCGAGGGAGACGCGCAGAGCGTCGCCATCGAGCTCCTGGCCGGATTCCCGCGGGACGTCTACGTCCTCAACGAGTCGCCGGAGAGCCGGGCCTACTGGCAGGTCTTCGACCGGACGACCGGCGAGGAACTCCCCCCGGAGCGCTGGCGCTTCGTGCCGGCCACGGGCGCGATCGAGGTTTCGGGCGCCAGGCGCTGGCACCGCTACGGCGCCAACTTCCTGGCCTACGAGATCTGGGAGTCGATCAACCGCTACAACCACCGGGTCAACAATTGGAGGACCGAGCCGGAGATGCCGCTCGACCCCGCGCACCCCGAGGTCCGCGAGCGGATGAAGGAGCGGCTCGAGCGCTGGCTCGACCGCAACCCGCACGTCTCGGTGGTGCGCTTCACCACCTTCTACTACGGCAACGGCCGCGGCGGCTGGGGCGACTATGGCCGGACGGTGAGCCCCCGGCAACTCGAGGAGTTCCGGAAGCGCTCCGGCTACCGCCTGACCGCCGAGACCTTCACACAGGGCGGTCTCTACAACCCGACCCACCGCCCCCCCTCGAAGGAGTACGCCGACTGGATGGAGTTCCAGCACGACTTCTTCATGGAGGTCACCAAGCCCTTCGTGGACCTGATCCACGCGCGCGGGAAGCAAGCCTTCTTCCTGCTCGGCGACCAGTGGGTGGGCAGCGAGCCGCTCGAGGGCCGCTTCGCCGAGCTCGGCATGGACGGCGTCGTGAAGTCGGTCTTCAACGGCTTCGAGGCCCGCATTGCCGGCGCGACCGACTCGGTGAAGGTGAGGGAGATCCGCTTCCATCCCTACTTCTTCCCGCGGGAGGTCACCGGCAAGCCGACCTTCTGCCCCGAGGGCACGCCCACCGAGGACCTCAAGACCTACTGGACCGACATCCGCCGCGCCTGCCTGCGCACGCCGATCGACCGGATCGGCTTCGGCGGGTACGTTTCTCTTCTCGAGAAGTTCCCGGACTTCGTGGAGTACGTCGCCGAGGTCAGCCGCCAGGCCCGGGCCATCCGCGAACTCCACGAGAGCGGCGCCCCCCACGCCGGGCCGGTGAGCGTGGCGGTGCTCAACAGTTGGGGCCGCAAGCGCGCCTGGATGTGCTCCGGGCACATGCAGCACGCGAGCGTCTACAACCAGATGCTCGAGTCCCTGAGCGGCCTGCCGGTGGACGTCGAGTTCCTGTCCTTCCGGGAGGTCGCCGAGCGTGGGCTGCCCGGCCACGTCAACGTGGTGGTGAACGCCGGACGGGCCGGCACGGCCTGGAGCGGCGGCAAGGCCTGGCGCGACCCGGCGCTCGTCGAGCGCCTGACCGGCTTCGTCGCCCGCGGCGGCGGCCTCGTGGGCCTGGGCGAGCCCTCGGCCTGCGACGGCGGCAACCAGTTTCTGCAACTGGCCCACGTCCTGGGCGTCGATCGCGAGCCGTTGCCGGGAGAGGGCAATGCCGACTACGAAGGCCGGCTCGAGGGCGGGCACTTCATCGCCGCCGACGTTGCCGCCGGCGCCTCCGGTCCCGCGCTGGATTTCGTCTCGAACCTCCCCAACCTGGAACTGATCTCGCCCGAGGCGCGGGTGGTTGCCTGGGCGAAGACCGGAGACTGCACCTACTTCCACACGTATCGCCAGCCGCAAATCGTGACGAACCGCTTCCGCTCCGGCCGGAGCGTCTACTTCGCCGGGTTCAAGTACGACCCGGCCAACACCCGGGCGCTGCACCGGGCGCTCTTCTGGGCGGCCGGGCAGGAGGCGGCGTTCGAAGCCTGGCACTGCCCGGACATCGACGCGGAGTGCGCGTACTTCTCCGGCGCGAAGAAGCTCGCGGTGGTCAACAATTCGCGCAAGCGCCTGAGCACGGCGGTGCAGCTGCTCGGCGGCGGGCGACTGGAGCTCGAGCTCGAGCCGATGGCGCTGGCGGTGCGCAGCTTCTAGAATGGGCCGCGGCCGGGCCGAACCGGCTGGAGGCTTCCCATTGGAGACGAAACCATGAACGCGGCCGACGGCAAGCCCCGGGTGATGCACCTGGTCATCAACACCCACTGGGACCGCGAGTGGCGCTGGTCCTTCGGCGAGACCCAGATGCGCCTCGTCGAGGCCATGGACCTGCTGCTCGACACCATGGAGAAGGATCCGCGCTTCCGGTCTTTCCTGGCCGACTCCCAGGCGGCCATCGTCGACGACTACCTCGAGAAGCGGCCGGAGAACCGCGAGCGGGTGCGCGCGCTGGTGCGCGCCGGGCGCCTCTTCGCAGGGCCGTGGTACACGCTGCCGGCGCTCTTCCTCGTGAGCGGCGAGTCGGTCGTCCGCAACCTGCTCCTCGGCCACCGCCTGGCGGCCGGGGCCGGCGGCGTGATGAAGGCCGCCTACAACGTCTTCTCCTGGGGCCAGATCTCGCAGCTGCCGCAGATCTACCGGCAGTTCGGGATGGACACGGTCATGTTCTACCGAGGGCTCGACCAGTCGCGCATGGAGCGCTTCGAGTACCACTGGGAGGGCCCCGACGGCAGCCGGTTGCTCGGCATCGGCTTCGGCCGGGCCAACCGGCTCAACTTCTGGTCGATGGTCTACCAGCCCTGGCGCCGCGGCGCAGGACGGCCGATCTGCGACCGGACCGGCGCGGCCGGGTTCCTGACCAACGTCTGCGACCCGACATCCGCCGAGATCAACCACCGGGTGGTCGACCGCCCGAACGCCCGCGACATCGACGCCGCAGTGAAGGGCCTGGCCGGGCTGCGCGCGACGCTCGAGCCCAAGAGTTCGACCGAGCACCTGCTCTTCCTGCAGGGCACGGACCTGGACATCCCCGACCCGGCGGTCGTCGAGCTCGTCGAGGAGCTCAACGTCCGGCTCGGCGGCGGCGAGCGGATCGAGGTCAGCTCGATGCCCGCCTTCTTCGCGGGCGTCCGGGAGTCGCTCGAGTCGCAGGGGCTATTGGAGACGCTCCCCGTTCTCAAGGGCGAGCGCCTCGACGTCCACTCCACCGACCCGGCCGGCACGGCCTTGCTCGCCGGGGTCTATTCGGCGCGGATGAACGTCAAGCTCGCCAACCACCGGGCGCAGGTCTCCCTGGAGGACTGGGCCGAGCCGGCCGCCTCGTGGGCCGCCCTGCACGGCGCGGCCTACCCGCGGGCCTTCCTGGACGGGGCCTGGAAGGCGCTCTGCCAGAACCAGCAGCACGACGGCGTCGGCGGCTGCCACGTCGACCGGGTGACGCTGGCCACCGAGGAGCGCTACCGGACGGTCGAGGACGTCGCCGAGACGGCGACCCGCAACTCGCTCAGCCACCTCGCCGCCCGGGTCGACGCGTCGCACCTTCGGGCGGACGAGGTCGGCCTGGTGGTCTTCAACCCGCACGCCCAGCCGTTCTCCGGCACCGCCGAGTGCCTCGTGGACTTCCCGCACGAGCTCGTCGGCCAGAAGTTCGGGGGCTACCGCGAGCCCGGCTCGGTCGAGCTCCGCGACGCTGCCGGGCGCGAGGTCGAGTGCCAGGTCCTCGAGTTCGACGACCGGGTGGTGAGCGCCCGAATGGCGGTGGCCGGCGGCGACAAGTTCCCCGCCGTGCGCTTCCGGCTGGCCTTCGAGACGGGCGAGCTCCCGCCCATGGGCTGCCGCGGCTACACCGCCCGCTTCGTCGCGCGCGAGTACCGGCCGACGGCGAGTCTGTGCCCGCGCGCGAATGTGCTCGAGAACGAGCATCTCCGTGCGGCGCTCAACGCCGACGGCACGGTGGACCTCCTCGACAAGGCCAGCGGCCAGGAGTTCCGGAACCTCGGCTACTTCGAGGACGGCGGCGAGGAGGGCGGGCCGCTCATGCACGTCGCGCCCAAGCACGACGCGGTCTTCACGACGCTGGGGCAGTCCGCCGCGGTCTCCCTCGTCACCGCCGGGCCGATCGTGAGCGCGTACCGCGTCGAGCGCGAGTGGATGCTGCCCGAGGGCCTGGAGGCCGCGCTCGACGTGCACATCCCCAACGGACCGCGCTTCATCGAGACCCGGCGGCCAGGCCGCTCGGAGCGGCGCGCGGCGCTCCGGATCGTCACCGAGATCTCGCTGCGAAAAGGCGCGCGGCGGCTGGAGTTCCGCACCGTGGTCAGGAACACGGTCCGCGACCACCGGCTGCGGGTAGTCTTCCCGGCCGGCGTGCGGGCCGAATGCAGCCATGCCGACAGCCCCTTCGACATCGTCGAGCGCCCGGTGGCCGTCCCCGACTCGCGCGGCTGGCACGAGGCCGCGCTCCGGACCTGGCCGTCGCAGTCCTTCGTGGACCTGTCGGACGGCGCCGGCCGGGCGCTGGCCGTGCTCCACGCCGGCATCCCGGAGTACGAGGTCTTCGACGACGAGACCCGGAGCGTGGCCCTCACCCTGCTGCGCAGCTTCGCAGCGGCCGGCGGCGTGGCCGACACCTGGACGGCGCAACCGCTCGCCCAGGTGCCCGGCGAACACGAGTTCCGCTACGCCGTCTCGCCGCACGCCGGCGACTGCCGCGCCGACCGGATCTGGTGCGAGGCGGCCGGCTTCACCGTGCCGCTCCGCGTCGTCCAGTCGACGGCGCACCGCGGAGAGCTGCCCTTCGCCGGGACGTCCTTCGCCGCCGTCGACTCGCCGGACCTGGCGGTCACGGCCCTGAAGCAGAGCGAGGACGGCGGGGCGCTCGTCCTGCGCTGCCACAACCCGACGTGCAGCCCGGTCAAGGCAGCGATCCGGCTCTCCCGCCCGGTCGTCCGGGCCCGGAGCGTCACGCTCGAGGAGAAGCCGCTGGCCGACCTCGCCGTCTCGGGCGGCGCGGTGCCGATCTCGGTCGCGCCGGGACAGATCCTGAGCGTGGCCCTGGAGGTCTGACGGGGGGCGGGGCAACCGCGAAACGACCGGGGGCGGCGCCCGATGCGGACGCCGCCCCCGCGGAGTTCTTCCCCGGACCCGGCTAGCGGTCCGAGAGCATCGCCTTCTCGCAGCGGGTCCGGACCCACTCGCTCGCGTAGAAGCTGCGCCACTGCAGGTTCGGGGACTGCCGCAGCATCTGGTTCATGAAGTACTCGCGGTACTCCGGGGGCAGGCCCTCGAAGCGCGAGGAGGCCTCCGGGCTCCAGCGGCTCATCCACTCGCCGTCCTTGCGGAACTCGTCGATCGCAGGCACGACGCGCTCGGCGAGGATCACCACCCGGTAGCCCCGGCTGTAGTCGTCGGCCAGGTCCGGCTTCTCCTTCTTGCCGGCGCCGTCCTTGGCCTTTTCCTTCTCCTTCTGCTCTTCCTTCTTCTTCTCGGCGGCCGCCTCCTCGCCGAGCAGCTCCCGGTAGGCGAAGGGCTCGGAGGCCTCGCCCACGGCCAGGTCGGCGGTGCGCGCGGCGGTCTGGCTCTGGGAGTCCAGGACCTCGCTGAGGCGCACCAGCTTGGGGTCGAGCTTGCCTTCCACGAGCAGCTTGCGGTCGGCCTCGGCGGCCTCCCTGGCCAGCTTCAGGGCCTTCTCGATGACCAGCCGCTCGCGGACCGTGGCCTTGACGTCTTCGAAGTCGCGCAGCTTGCCGGGCTGGAACTCGGCCACGCGCAGGGCCACCACCGCGGAGGCCACCTCTTCCTTGTCCTTGTCCTGGTCCTTGTCGTCGGCGCGGGTGCGCACCGTCTCGGTAAACTTCCCGCCGAGCTTCTCGCGGGACGACTCGCTGAAAACCTGGCCCACCAGCCAGGGCGCGCCCTTGAGCTGCGGCAGCGCCTCTAGGTCATCGCGCTCGGCCAGGGCGGAAGTGCCCAGGGTCTCGAGGTTGTGCCTGGCGACCAGCGCGCCGAGGGCCGGGCGCTTCTCGGGATCGGCGTCGTTGTACTCCTTGACGGCGGCCTCGAGCGCGGCCTCGGCCTTTTCGATGGCCTTGCGCTCGACCAGCGTCTTGCGGATCTCGGCCTTGAGCTTGTCGTCGAGGGGCTTGATCTTGGGCTTGGGCTCCTCGCCGGCCTTGGCGTCCTTGCCCTCGTCCTTCTTGGCGTCGTCCCTGGCCTTGTCGTCCGCCTTGGGCTCCTCGCGGTACTTGTACTCGTTGTTCTTGTAGTACTGCTCGATCTCCTCGGGCTTGACCTCCACGTCCTTGGCGAACTTCTCCCGCAGGGCGACCAGGTATTCGACCCGGGCGCGCTCCCTGGAGAAGTACTCGGGCCGCCAGCTGACCGCCCGGGAGTCCCAGCTCTCGCCGGGGCGCGGGGCGGCGGACTTGAGCTGGAGCATGTCGCCGTCGAAGCGCTTCCGGATATCGTCCTCGGAGACGCCCTTGCTCTCCGGCTTCCCGGCGGCGCCGTCCTTCTTCTCCGCCTTCTCCGCGTCCCCGTCCCTGGCCTCTTCCTTCCCGGCCGGGTCGGCGGGCTTGGCCGCGCCGGCGGCCTCGAGCCTGGAGGCTTCCTCGACGACCTTGACGAAGTCGGCGGTCCGGCGCTGGAAGTACTGCACGCGGACCTTCTGGTTGGCATCCGCGTAGAACCGGTACATCTCGGCTTCGGAGGCGGCCCCGGCGGCGCTCATCATCTGCGTGAGGCGCTCGATGGTCATCTGGCCGCGGACCAGCTCCTCGAAGCGCTGCTTGGTCAGGTCGCGGCCCTTCAGCAGCTTCTCGTACCTCTGCAGATACTGTTCCGCCGTCTCGCCGGCCTTCTGGGTGAGGCCCCACTCCCGGCTCAGGCGCTGCTTGAGCTCCCTGGCCAGGTCCTCGTCGCTGACCCGGATGCCCAGTTCGCCGGCCATCTTCACGGGCGCCTCATAGAGCTGCCGCACGGCGTTGGTGTAGTCGGCCCTGACCTGCAGGCTCTGCTTGCGCTTCTCGGCGTCCTTGTCGTCGTAGTCCCAGATCTCCTTGGGGGGCTCGCGGAGCATGCCGATCCTGGCCAGGTCCCGGCCGAGGACCAGCAACCGGCCCTGCTCCTCGGTGGTGTCGGCGGCGTCGTAGCGTTGCCTTTCGGCGAAGACCTTGTCGATGCCGCTGATGCCAAAGAACAGCACGAAGGTGATCACCACGAAGATGGCCAGGGGGATTTCGACTTTGCGCCGGTGGCGCCTCATCAGATCGAAGGACATGAGCTTCTCCGTCTTGCCAGACGCGCCGCGCCACTATGCTGCAGCCGCGAGTCGCGTGCTCGATTCGGGTGCATTATACCGGCGCGGCGCCCCGGCGCAAACGCAGCCGCGGATGTGACATGACGCTGTTGGCCACAGATGAACACGGATGGACACGGATCCGATAGATGGGGAATATTCAGGGCCTCATCCTTCCCGGATTCATCCGTGTTCATCTGTGTGCATCCGTGGCTAATACTTGAAAACCTCGTCGGCGAGTTCGGCGTCGGGGGCCCAGTTGCTGAAGAGGCTTTCGGCGGCCGCCACCGGCTCTAGGGGGCGGAACTTCATCGCCAGCGGCCGGTCGCCGTCGGCCACCCAGAGCTCGAAGCCCCCCTCCTTGCGCACGACCTTGACGCGGTGGCACTTGGCGCCGCCCACGTCCTCGGTGCCCAGGTACTCGAGCTTCTCCGCCCCGCTGAGCGCGGAATTGTAGGGGCGCAGACCGACCAGCGAGGCCAGCAGCCTGACGGCCGGCGTGCGCATGGCGGACGCGGCGGCCAGGGGCACCCCCAGGGCCGCCCCGGCGCTGCTCGGGGCGTCGATCATCTGATAACCGCCCTTGCCCTTGAGGCCGGCCGAGACCTTCCGGCCGTCGGAGACCAGCCGGTACTCCTTGTCCCCGGTCCTGACGGAGACCGCCAGGCGGTCGGGCCGGCGCAGGGCCAGGCTGCCGGTCCCGTCCGGCCCCGCAAAATCCAACTTCAGGCTCTTGAGCCCGGCAAGGTATCCGGCCATCTTCTTCACGGCGTCGTTGGCCCGGGGGTCGAAGTTCCGGGGATCGGGCGGGCGGACCCCGCCGTAGGAGTCGGAGGCGTCGAGCCCCAGCACCCACTCCTTCCACTCCTTTTCGAGGGCGTCCATTCCGCCGGCCCTGCCGAGATAGCCGGCCAGCGCCTTGCCGTCCTTGCGCCCCTGGCGACAGTCGGCCACGAACCGCCCGAGGGCGGCCTGGTGCACCTGGAGCTCGCGCTCGTCGCCGCCGTGGGCCAGCCAGAAGACGAACGCCCAGGCCGACCCATAGTGGGCCACGCTGAAGTTCTTCTGCTCGGTGGCGAAGAGCTTCTCCAGGGTCACGTGCTTGTCCTGGCGCATCTGGGCCTGAAGCTGGAGCAGCCGCGCGACCGGCAGGCGGCCGACGTCCAGGTTGCGCCCGTCGAAGCAGCTGTTCTCGAAGTAGACCGCGAAGCCCTCGTTCAGCCAGATGGGCAGGGCCTCCCGGAAGACTGCGTGGACGAACTGGTGCGTCCCCTCGTGCATGAGCACGATCTCGGGCTTCTGTCCGACCAGCTCCTTCCAGACCACGCAGATGGTCCCGCCGTTGACGGTGGAGAAGAAGCCGATGGAGTTGGCCGGGGGCGTCCACTGGCAGTGCTTCCTGCCGTAGGCGGCCATCTCCTCCTTCGTCCGGAAGACGCAGATGTTGCTCCGCTGCGTACCGCCGATGCCGAAGCGCTGGCAATAGTGGTAATGGACCGCGTCCATGAGCACGCCGGCGTACTCGGCGACGTCCGTCGACGTGTTGGTCCGCACCGTGTAGCACTGGGAGCTGTAGACGAAGGCCTGCTCCCAGCTGCGCTCCGGGAAGTCGACGATCCGGCCCTTCGCGAGGAAGGCCTCGTAGCCGGTCTTGGGGCGCTCGGCCGGGGAGGGGACAGGGCCGCCCGGCTCGCCGGCGCGAACCGGCAAGGAGACCGCCCCGGGCAGCAGCCCGGCGCCGGCCGCCGCAATAATGCCGACGATGAAGGGCAGACAGAACGCGGTCTTCATGGTGTCGTGCTCCGGCGGCTATTTCTTCTTATTGGGAGGGGTGGGCAGGGTGATCTCCAGCTGGACCGAACCCCTGGCCTCGGGGCCGACGCCCGTCATCCAGACCATCTCCAGCTTGTACTTCTCGAAGTACCGCATGCCGGCGTCACCCGGGAGGAAGACCATGGCCCCGCCCTTGATGGGCATCTTCATGTTGGCGCGGACGGTCTGTTCCTGGTTGCCGACCTTCTGTTTGACGTTCACGTCGGGGGCGGGCAACGGGAAGAAGTAGGTGACCCTGCCGCCCGCGCAGGTCACCGCCTCGGGCTTGGGCGGCTCCACGGTGATCTTGCCGCTGGCCGGGTCGAACCGGGCCTGCACGTCGAGCTTCACCGTCCCGAGCGAGGGCAGCGCGGCCTGGCCGCCCTCGGGCACGGTCATCTTCAGATTGCCGCCGCCGACCATGGCCCGGCGGCCGCCGGCGTCCTCGATGACGGCATAGGCCAGTTCGTAGCTGCCCGCCGGCACGGCCACGTGGCGGTCCGGCCGAAGCGCGAAGGAGCCGCCGGGCCCCTTGACCACCGCCCCGGCCATCAGCGTCCAGCCGTCGCGGGTGTTGAGGCCGGCCATGCCCAGCCTGGCATCCGTCGGGGTGATGGTCACCTTGCGGCCGTTCTCGGCGACCTGCACGCCGCAGGGCACGCCGCCCACCACCAGGGTCGAGCCCAGCGGCACCGCCAGCCGGGAGTTGTCGAAGGTGACCGCGTCCTCGCCGGAGTCGCCGTACTTGCCGTTGCAGTTGTCGTCGGCGATCAGGATGAGCCCGTCGCCCGCCCGGGCCGTGGCCACGGCCATGTTGCGGACGAAGAGCTCGCCCTCCTTGGACCCGTGCGCGAAGGACAGCGCGGCGATGCCCGTGCTCTTGTCGGGGTATTCCAGGTTCACGACCAGCGGAACGGAGAAGCCCCGCTCGGGCAGGGCCACGGCCGGCGAGGGCCGGCCGGTGCCGTCGCCGGGGACCTCCACAGCCAGTGCCCCGCGGGCCACGAGCACGTTGACCTGGCCGCCCTTGACCGGAAGGGCCATGGCGCCCTTGCCGCCGGCGACGGCCACGCGGATGAAGTCCTCGCGGGCCTCGCGCGGGGTGATGCACGGCAGCGGCGAGGCGGTCTGGATCTGCGCGGCGACCTCGCGGGCGGCCGGGGCCTCCCCCGCAATCCCGCCCGGGCCGGCGGCGAAGGCCGTCCCGAGCAGCACGGCAGCCAGCGCCGTCGGCCTCGAAAGGGTGCGCGATGCGTATTGGCTGCCCATCTCATCCGCCTCCCGCCGGGGCCACCACCGCCCCACCCGAAGCCTTGCCCAGGTTGTCGATCCACTGCAGCCACTTGCCGACGTCGTTCTTGTACTCCTGGCCGCTGATGAACTCGAGGGAGTCCGCGGCGGGCAGGACCTCGCCCATGACGTTCGCGCTGGACTGGGCCGTGCCGGAATTGCCGGCCATGCCGCTCATGGCCTGCAGGTTCATGCCCATCTGGCCGGGGAGGTTGTTGGTGGAGGCACCCACCAGGCAGCCGACCAGCGCGCGGTAGGCGCGGGGGTCGCCGACCATCCGGAGGGCCAGGGCCGCCCGACGCCGGTAGGCGTTCTCGTAGGCGGCGGTGTAGACCAGCAGGGTCAGCGCGGTGTCGTCCTTGCGGGCCTTGATGCCCCGGGCGATTTCGGTCAGGACCTCGTTGGAGGTGTCCTGCCAGGCGGCCCGGGCCAGCCATCCCGAGACGATGCTCTTCTCGGGCACGCCGATCTCGTTGACCAGCTTGGCGGCCTCCAGGCGCACCCTGGGATCCTTCATGTTGAGGACCGCCCAGGAGAGCGTCTGCAGCGCGGCCTGGCCCTGGTCGGTGAAGTGCTTGCGGGCGGCCGCCGCCTTCTCCGGGTCCTTGTCGGCCAGGGCCTCGAACTTGGCCTTGACTTCCTCGGCGGCCTTGCGGGCGGCCTCCTCGGCCTCCTTCTTCTGCTTGTGGGCCGCGTACTCCTTGGGCCCCAGCCAGACGCCGTCGACCTGCACGAAGCCCCGGGCCTTGAGGGCCTCCTCCCGGGTCATCCACTTGCCGTCGAGCTTCTCGTGGCCGAGCATGGCCCGGGCCTCGGCGTTGTCCGGCTCGGCCAGGACCACGGCCTCGAGCTCCTTCTGCATCCGGGAGGCCAGGCCCTTCTCGCGGCACCACTTGGCGAGCTCCAGGTGTCCGGCCGCGTCGGCGGGCTTCAGTGCCCGGGCCTTCTGCTCGTAGACCTCCCAGGGCGGCGCCTGGCGCTCGATGCGCTCGACGTCCTCGCGGCTGAAGGTGAAGCGGGAGCCGGACTCCAGGCGCACCACCACGGTGTCGCCCTTGTCCTCGACGACGCCCTCGAACTTCTTGCCGCTCTTGAGGTGGACCACGTCGGCCAGGGCCGGCGCGGCCAGGGCTGGGCCGAGAACGACCGCGGCCAGCATGGATGATAGGAAGCGCTTGCGCATGGGAAACCTCC
Organism: uncultured bacterium; assembly: GCA_937935355.1. Classification (GTDB taxonomy): domain Bacteria; phylum Planctomycetota; class SZUA-567; order JAKLDR01; family JAKLDR01; genus JAKLDR01. The sequence continues at coordinate 46,412 of CALGYR010000045.1, forward strand.
TGCCTGAGTCCGGGACGGCCCCCGCTTGGGCCGATTATACAGACGCCGGCGGGGGCCGGGCAATGCCAGAAAAGAGGCCGAGTGTGCGTTTCGAACGCCAGGCGGATGACGAACAACCAACAGCCAACATCGTGGAGAGGGGCTGACAATGATGAAGGAGCAACAAGCCAGGAACAAGTTCTGGCCATGACCGGCTCCCTGTCTCAGGTGCGGTCATTGGTCGCCGTCTGTTGGCTGTTGGTTGTTGATTGTTGGTTGTTGGCTGTTGGTTGTTGGCTGTTGGGCCACCGCGCCCCCCCATCAAACGGGTGGGTGCCCCAACTTGTCCCACCCGCCTTTTCCTCTTGAACGCCCCTCTGGAGGGGGCTAGAATCGACTCCGGATGAGGACTGGAGTCATGTTTTACGTCCACAATTTCCTGCGCAAGCTTCTGGCCGCTCACCACGTGACCGGCCTGCCGTTGAGTACTATGTTCTGACCGCCGGGGTGTTTCTGGCCGGGCTTCCGGCCGCGAACTGAGAGAACCAAAAGGAGACTGGCGATGTCTGGTCACTCGCATTGGGCAACCATCAAGCACAAGAAGGCCGCCTCGGACGCCAAGAAGGGCAAGGTCATCAGCAAGATGATCAAGCAGATCTTCATCGTGGTCCGCGAAGGCGGCCCCGATCCGAACTCCAATCCCGCGCTGCGCCTGCTGTCCCAGAAGGCCCGCCAGGCCGGCGTCAACAAGGACAACATCGACCGGGCCATCGCCCGGGCCTCGGGCCAGGCCGTGGATGGCGTCCAGATGGAGGAGGTCGTCTACGAGGCCTACGCGCCGGGCGGCGCGGCGTTGATCATCAGCTGCGTCACCGACAACAAGAACCGCACCACGCCGGAGATCCGCAGCATCATCGAGAAGCGCGGCGGCAAGATGGCCACTTCCGGCGCGGTCGGCTGGATGTTCAAGCGCAAGGGCGTCATCACCGTCAAGACCGCCGACGTCCCCGAGGACAAGCTCATGGAGATCGTCCTCGAGGCCGGCGCCGAGGACGTGGAGACCGGCGGCGACTTCTACACCGTCACCACCGCGCCCGAGGACAAGGGCAAGGTCGAGGGCGCCCTGGAGGGCGCCGGCATCAAGACCGAGTCGGCCGAGATCAACCAGGAGGCCGACAACAAGATCCAGCTGGACGTCAACGCCGCCCGCAAGGTCGTGACCCTCATGCAGGAGCTCGACGACCAGGACGACGTCAACAACGTCTACACCAACTTCGAGATGACCGCGGAGCTGGCCGCGGAGCTGGCCAAGGGGTAGGCATTGATCGTCCTCGGCATCGACCCCGGCACCGTGGCCGCCGGCTACGGTGCGGTCAGGGCCGAGGGCGGGCGCACCCGGCTGGTGACCTGCGGCGCGGTGCGCGCCAGGCGCTCGCAGAAGCTCGCCGAGCGGCTCCGGGCCATCCACGATGGGCTGGCGGCGGTCGTCGCCGAGACCCGGCCGGACGTCGCGGTGGTCGAGCAACCCTTCGCCGGAGAGAACCTGGCCACGGCCATCGCCATCGGCGAGGCCAGGGGCGTGGCGCTCCTGGCCTGCGCCGCGGCCGGGGTTCCGGTCGAGGAGTACAGCCCGGCGGAGATCAAGCGCGCGGTGGTCGGCTCGGGCGCGGCCCGCAAGGACCAGGTGGCCCTGATGGTCAAGGCCGTCCTGGGCCTAGCTGAGCCGCCGACCCCCTCCGACGCCGCCGACGCCCTGGCCGCAGCCATCTGCTACCTGCACCGCGCGCCGGTCAGGACGGCCGCAAACAAGGCTGGTTTCACCGCAGAGGCACAGAGGCGCAGAGCGGCGACCCTGGCTGACAACGACCCAAGAGAAGGCCGTTCTCCGCGGCTCGGCGCCTCCGCGGTGAAGAAACCCGGTTCGGGGGACTTGTGGAAGTCGTCGTCGACGGGTACAACCTGATCATGAAGATCGGGCGTCTGGCCGAGCGCGTGCGCGCCGGGGAGCTCCAGTATTCCCGGGAGGTGCTCCTGCACCTGCTCTCGCGCGCCAAGCGGACCGAGTTCCACTCGGCGACGGTGGTCTTCGACGCCCGCCGGCTGGGCGCCAGGCATCTGCCCGGACCGGAGGGGCTGTCGCTGCGGCGCGAGCGGCGCGGAGCGCTCGGAGTGGTCTTTTCGCCTCCGGGCTCGGACGCCGACGAGGTCATCAAGGAACTGGTCGAGGAGCGCGCGGTCGTCGGCAAGGCCCGCGAGGTCCTGGTGGTGACCAGCGACCGGGCGCTGGCCTCCTACGCCCGCTCGGTCGGCGCGCGCATCGAGACCAGCGAGGAGTGCGCCAAGTCGCTGGCCGCCCGTGAGCGGCCCCGCCACGGCCGGCCGACGCGCGACAACCGGTCCGGTCCGCCCGAGCCGGAGAAGGAGCTGGCCGCTCCCGCCGACGACGAGGTCGAGCGCTGGTCGCGCTACTTCGGCCTGAAAGGGGACGAGCCCATTGAGCTCTAGCGCTGAGAAGCCCCGCCGCGGCGCCGACGAGAACGAGCTCTGGTCGCGCTACCTGGCGGCGCGCGACCGCGCGGCCTACGACGAGCTCGTCGAGCACTACCTCCCGCTGGTCAAGGTGGTGGCCGGGCGCATGGCCATGCACCTGCCCAGCTCGGTCCGCGAGGAGGACCTCTACAGCGCCGGCTGCGTGGGGCTGCTCTCGGCGGTCGAGAACTTCGACCCGGCGCGCGACGTGCGCTTCGAAACCTACGCCATGGGGCGCATCCGCGGGGCCATGCTCGACGAGCTCCGCAGCATGGACGTGCTCACCCGCGCGGTCCGCGAGCGCGCCGCCCGGATCCGCGAGGCCGAGCGACGGTTGCGCGAGGGCGGGAGCGCGCTCAGCCCCGAGACCGTCGCGGCGGCCGCGGGCATGACCGTCGAGGAGCTCTGCGAGACCGAGCGGGCCCTGAATATGGCCTCCTGGGCGAGCCTCGACGGGGAGTCGGACGGCGAGGGCCACTCGGTGGCCAGCCTGGTGGTCGACGAATCGGCCCGCAGCCCGCTCGAAACCATGGAGCGCCGAGAACTGCTCGAGTTGCTCCGCGAGGTCCTCGACGAGAAGGACCGGCTGCTGGTCGTGCTCTACTACCACGAGGAGCTCACCCTCCGAGAAATCGGCGAGATCCTGGGAGTCTCCGAGAGCCGGGTCAGCCAGATGCACACCGAGATGGTCAAGCGGCTGCACTACCGGCTGGAGGCCGCCGGCCGCCGGCGACCGGTCCGCGGCGAAAAACAGGACTTGAGCGGAAAATCCGAAAAGTCTGAGCCGAAGCCCCCGGCCAAGGGTGATTGGACGGCCTAAGCGGCGCCACTGCGCCACTTGCGCAAGACCAGGGCCGCGCGTTTTCCGCTAAAGCCGCTTTCGTTTCTCGCCGATAGAACTAGTGGAAAAGCCTCAGGTCTCAAGAGGGCTTTCCAGGCGCTGAAGGTGAGGTGGAGCATGGTAGAGGGAATCGGCGGGATCCGACCTCCGGGGTTCGAAGGCCCCAAGGGCGCGCGCGAGCGCAGCGGTCCGACGCAAGCCCCCAAGACCGCGAAGTCCGACAAGGTCGAGATCAGCACGGCGGGACTGCTGCTGGCCAAGATCCAGGCCATGCCGGACGTCCGCAGGGAAAAGATCGAGGCCATTCGCGATCAGATCCTCCAGGGGACGTACGTGACCGACGAGAAGGTTCAGCAGGCCACGGACAACCTCGTGGACGACTTCCTGAGCGGCCTCTGAGAGTTTGCCGGCGCCGACCTGGCGCGACGGCAGTTAAGGGCGGCGGGCTCGCCGAAAGGCGGGCCCCCGCTGTTTCTGCGGCACTCCTCTTTGGGCCCCCTCTCTCCTCGAGGGAGAGGGCCGGGGTGAGGGGGGTGCTCCATTCGCGGACGTGCATATTCAGCGGTGGAGTAGAGGGGGCGGGCCTTTCGGCCCGCGCCCCTCCCTCGTCGCACCG
>CALGYR010000046.1 GCA_937935355.1 uncultured bacterium
GCCGGGGCGGTGGGACTGTGAAGTGGCACTACGCCGCCGGGCGCAAGACGGGCGATGGAGCAGACCACTGGCAGGTCTATGAGGTGTACGAGGAACCGGGCGAGCCGACGCTCTTCACCGACTCCGGGGTCACTCCCGGGGCCGAGACGCGCCTCAGGCTGGTCGACGACCTAGCCCGGATGCTCAAGGACGTCTGCTACTTCCCGGCCATCGACGCCGACGCCGAGGAGTACACGGAGCTATGACCCTCCCCGAGTCCCAACTCCAGCTCGACGACCTCTTCGCGGAGATGATGCAGCAACTCGGGGAGCTGGTCGAGTTCGCGCCCGGTCACACCGAGGAGCAGCAGGTGGCCCGGGAGCGCGAGTTCATCTGGGAATTCATGGCGCGCGTGCTGCTGCTGGCCGGAATGCGGGGTCCTCAAGACCGCCCCATAACTCCTGAGCCCCCCGCATTCTTCGCAACCGAGAAGGCGCGGGCCACGACGCCGCCACACATACAGGGGTGGTGATGACCCCCCGCATCCTCACGCACCTACGCGACCTCGTGCGGATAGGAGTTACTGCACTTGTCGCTAAGTGTGGGCACTTTTGGGCAGCAGGTGACAAAAAGTCAAGGCAGTTCCTAGCACGCGTCCTGCACGCTAACAGGCGCGATGGTAGTGAGCATCGGCGCCCCGCAACACATAGAAATCTAGGCGTTACGAGCATCGCCCTGACACCCGAGCAACAGGAGCGGGCGCGGCGGGCGATGGAGGACCTGCACCGCGTCTGTGCTCGTTGCGAGCACTGCACTCCCGCCGGTATCTGCACCTGCCCCGCGTCCGACCAGTACGGCAAGTTCGTACAGTCCATGAGCCGGTGCATGTGCTGGGCCGAGCGCGAGGAGTTGCACCTGTGGGGGGACGCGGGGACGTATGGGAGGAAGCCGTGACCACTCATGCCGCTTGCTACGGCGGGTCTGACCCGTACAACTGCCCGCAGATTCAGTGCCCCGGCTGTCGCACGACGTTCATCCACTCACCCGGCAAGGCGCAACTGTGCCCGGTCTGCAAGGGCAGCGGCGAGGTTGGTAACGGTCTGCCCGGAATCAACGAGGACGGCACCGTGTCGGCGCAAGAGGGGACCCGCACCTGTCACGGATGTGGCGGCAAAGGCTGGGTAGTCGTTTGACCCGCCTCGCCATCCTCACCGCGGTCTGTGTAATCGTCTTTACCCTCGCCGCCGACGCCCGCGCCGCCGCTGTCAGCAGCGACCACTTCCTCATCGTTTCCGACTACGTTGCTGCCCACGAACGACAGCAGGCCCGCGAGGAACGCTACCGCAGGCTGCGGCAACGGTACCTCGCATGGCGGCAGTGGCGGAAACTGGACGTGCCGCGCCGCGTCCACCGCTGGGCCGTGGCTGGCATCGGTGACGGCTACTCCAGGTACGCGCCGTCGGGCCTGCCGTGGTGCGCCCTGTTCGCCGCCTTCTGTGTCGGCCGTGGCGAGGACGGTCACCCGCTGCCCGCGAACCCGGCCTCGACGGGGAGCTGGCGCGCGGCGATCCGCGCCGAGGTGCGTGGCCTGCGCCGTGTCTTCGAGCGCCGCAACGTGCGCCCCGGCGACGTCGTGACCTTTCCCTACGGCCACACCGGCATCGTGCACAAAACGCATAGTGGTGGCTTCTGGTCGATCGAGGGGAACTGCACCGACCGCGTGCGGCTCAGGTGGCATCCGTGGTCGGCGGCGGACACCTTCGGCAGAGTCCTGTTCACGAAGATTCCTGAGAGGTTCAGATGCGTTACGGACTAGGCCGCAAGCCATCCCCGCCCGACTCTCGGGACTATCGCCTGCGCGACTACATGCCCGCGACGTGGCCCGACTTCGCCCACGACATGGCCTTCTACTCGACCGGCCCCATCCTGAACCAAGGCTCGACTCCGCACTGCGTCGGCTTCTCAGCCGCCCACTGGCTGAACTCCGAGCCGGTCATCAATGACTGTGACGACGAGGACGGGCACGAGTTGTACTACTTGTGCAAAGTGCTCGACGGCGAGCCCGGCGCCGAGAACGGTTCCTGGGTCCGCTCCGCCGCCAAGGTGCTCAAGAACCGGGGGCGGATTGACACCTACGCCTTCTCGGACTCTGTGCTGGAGGCGAGGCGGTTCATTCTGACCGCGAGTCCCGTCGTCTTTGGTATCGACTGGTACGAAGGCATGTTCTACCCCGACGCCGACGCTGTGATCCGCCCCACCGGCGAACTCTGCGGCGGCCACGCCATCCTCGCCTACGGGGCCGACCCGGACTACTGCCACTTCGTCAATAGTTGGAGCGACAAGTGGGGCGACCGCGGGCGCTGCTCCATGAAGTGGGCCGACCTCGAGGCCGTGTTCGCGAACGGCGGCGAGGCGATGGCGGCCGTGGAGACCGAGCACGGATTCATACCATCCCCGGCCCCGTGGTGGGTCCGGTTGTGGCGCTGGTTCCTGTCAATCATCAAGTCCTAGAAGGGGGTGGATATGGACTGGCTGAGGTTCCGCGCGGCACTGATTCGCGGCGGATGGACGGCGGTCGTCATGGTGGCGGGTGCCGCCATCACGTACCTGCTCGGCGATGGTGCGCTTGAAGATATCGGCATCACCAACGAGCAGCTGACCGTCATCATCGGCGCCATCTTGTATGCCGCAAAGAAATACCTGTTCCCAGACTCAGTGCTGTAGCTCAGACATAGGCGGGTCCATGCCCGCTGCTGAACGGTTCTCCCCCCGCCTCGCCGTCGGTTCAGCCCCGGCGGCGAGGCACCCACCCCAAGGAGGCTGAACTTGGGATCAAAGGCCAATCACGGAACGGTCACCCGCTATCGCCGTGGCTGCCGCTGCGACTTGTGTCGGGCGGCGAAGTCCGAGGACGCCGCAGCATATTCTGCCGCCAACCGCGAGAAGAGGGCTGCGTACCGCTTGGCCCATCGCGAAGAGCAGGCCGCTTACCGCCTCGCCCACCGCGAGGAGCGCGCCGCTTATAGCGCTGCCTACGAGGCATCCCACAAGGCCGAGCGCGCCGCAGCTCGCTCTGCCCGCCACGCGGCCTATAGGGCCGACTTCGCCGCCTTCAGGCGGGCACGGAAGGAGCGCGAACGCGGGAGCGACCAGTCGCACACCGCAGCCGATATCCGTGCGCAGCACGCACGCCAGCACGGACGGTGTTTCTGGTGCAAGGCTAAGGTCGGCGATGCTTACCACGTTGACCATGTAGTGCCGCTCGCCTTGGGCGGGTCCAATGGCCCCGAGAACATCGTGATTGCCTGCGCGGCCTGTAACCTCCACAAGTCCGCTCGGCATCCGATGGACTTCGCCGGTAGGCTGTGCTGACGCCCCGCTCGCCTATCGCCTGAGGCGCTGGTAGCCCCGTCGCCTCCTAGGCCCCTCTACGTGCCTCTACGGGCCTAATCCCCCGGCGCGCCCTGCGCCAATCTTCCCCCTCCCCCCCCGCATCGCCCATGCCCCACGCCCTATCCGTCCGACCTCGCCGCCATACTCGCTAAAGGATTCAGCGCCGATGCCGAGAAAGTACTTGACACCGCCGCAATCCGTGAAAGGATACGGGAAACGTCCGGGGAGGAGGTGACGCCTGCACCAACCGCGTCCGTCAAGTTTCGGAGTGTAGGGGGAGAGATGTATCTGAAAAAGGCGGGACCGAAGTCCCGCCACGCGCAGGGGGAGTCCGGGGAGGATTCCAACCGCGCACCCGCTAGTATGCGCCATGTTGCCCCGCCTGTAAACAAGCACCGCCGTTCACCCTTCGTCTCGGCCTGCTTCCTCGCGCTCATCGTCTTCGCCGTCTGTTACTTGGCGGGCCACGTAGCCGCCGCCATCATCGGCTGGCGCTGGCTCGTCTACGTAGGCGTCGGCGTCGGCATCTGGCTCATCGCCTGCGCGTTCGTGTGTCTGTTCTGCCGGGCGGCGCGCTATGACTGACCGCCTGATCTACCGCCACAAGCGCCGCGATGAACGACTCTACCGCACGCCCGACTACCGCTTCTACATCCTCAAGTGGGACGACCTCGGCAACCCGATCGAGTCGCCGCTGATGACGTGGTGGGACTTCGACCGTGCGGGCATCGAGCGCGACCGCGACTGGGAGCGCGTGGACGACGACTGGCGGCTGACATGAGCTGCCCGAATCCCGACCTGACCTGCGCCGAGTGCATCGAACTGCTGCTGGACGAGCATCCCGGCGCGGAGACGTTCACCCACTCCTATCACTGGTGCGAGTGCCCGACCATCGCCGTCGTCGGAGACGCCGAGTTCTGTGTCGGGTGCCGGGAGCCGCGCGACATCGTGGCCGAGTGGCGGCGGGGTGCGGCATGAGCGACGTCCATATCGTCGTCATCTGCGCCAAGTGCGGCGCGCACCTCTACCACCACGTCGGCACGTTCTGGGGCGAGAAGGACGGCAAACTCCGGGCCGAGATCGTGGTCACGACCAAGCACGAGTGCGGGGGCGAGGATGACTGACTTCGCCACCTACCGCCAGATCCCCGCGACGAACGCCAGCCTGCTCAAGCACATGGCGCGGTCGCCGCTCCACTACCACTACTTCTCTACCCACGAATCGCCGGACAGTCCCGCCATGTTCAAGGGCAGGTTCATGCACTGCGCCGTCCTCGAGCCCGACGAGTTCCCGAAGCGGTACACCGTCTGGCCCGGCGCCCGTCGCGGCAAGGACTGGACCGCGTTCAGCGAGGCGTCGGAGCAGGCCGGGATGCAAGTCCTGACCCAGAGCGAGTACGACGAGGCGCTCGCCGTACGCGATGCCGTACGTGCGCATGCCGTCGCGGCCCGGCTCCTGACCCGTGGCGTCGCCGAGCAGACCGTGAAGTGGACCGACGCCGAGACCGGCCTCGACTGCAAGGCCCGGCTCGACTTCATCGGCGACGGCTACGCGCTGGACTTCAAGACGAGCCGCGACATCTCGGAGCGGTCATTCTCCCGCACCACGCACGACCTGCTCTATCACGTGCAGGTGGCGCATTACATGGCGGGACTGGCGGCGAACGGGCACGCGATCAGCGCCTTCTACTTCATCGCCGTGGAGAGTAACCCGCCCCACGACGTCCGCGCCGGGCTCATCACCGAAGACGCCCTGTACGCCGGTGAGCAGGAGCGGCGGCGCCTGCTCCGGCTCGTGGCCGACTGTACCGCGAGCGGCGAGTGGCCCGGCGCGTTCCCCGACGAATCCGCGTTCGACCTGCCTGAGTGGTACTACGCGCAGGGCGAACAAGCACTGGAAGGATACCGATGAAAGACATCACTGAGGTGTACCCCGACGAGTACTGGTACGACTACCAGCCCATGCTGGAGTCGTTCGGGCACGACATCGTTCTACAGGTAGATGAGGACGACTATCAAGGTGACAGCTACGTCCTCTTCCGGGATGCCGACCGCTATGGCTATCTGCGGTTCGGTTGGGGCTCTTGTTCCGGGTGTGACGCGCTACAGGGCAGTAAGACCATCGAAGAGGTCGAGGAACTGCGGCAGGAACTATTCGACAGCATCCAGTGGGGCGACGCGGCAAGTCTAGCAGACCGCCTACAAGATGAAGACGTCCAGCGCTGCGAGTACTCGTGGCGCGTCGAGGAGTGGCACGAGTTTCGCGATAAGGCGCTGGAGATTCTGGAGGCGGCACGATGACCCACTGGAAGACGCTGGCAAGTAACTCAGACACCATCGCGGCCTCGGACATCGAAGGCCACTCGCCGACCGTGACCATCGCGGGCGTCGAGGGCGGCGTGTTTGAGGGCGAGGACGGCAAGCACGACAAGAAGGCGCTCATCACGTTCGTCGGCAAGGACAAGAAGCTGGCCGCGAACGTCATCAACTGCACGCTCATCGAGGCCATGTTCGGGGCCGAGGTCGAGGACTGGGCCGGGCACCAGATCACGCTCATGGCCGACAAGGTGGAGGTCGCCGGCAAGTACAAGGGCCAGCCCTGCGTCCGCATCAAGGGCAGTCCAGAGCTCGGCACGGCGCAGACCGTGACCATCGAACTGCCGCGCCGCAAGCCGTTCCAGCGGCAACTCGTGCCGACGGGGAAGCGGCCCGCGCCGGTCGATGACATCCCGTTCGGGGACGACGAATGACCGCCGCCACGCTCCCGCCCAAGGCCCAGGCCATCGTCGAGGCCGAGCGCGTGCCGTTCTCCGTCGCCTGCCGGTTCCTCGGCATGTCCACGACGGCGGGCTATCCCAAGGCGCACCGCTACCTCGCACGGGTCACGAAACTGACCAAGCAGACGGCGTTCGACGTCAAGCATCTCCGTCCCCGGCGCGACCCGGCGACCGGCGACTACACGGAGATCCCCGTGGCCAAGGTCGGCAAGCTCATGTGCCGCGCCGACCTGCTCGTGCCCATGGTCTATCCGGAAGTGGGGTGGCCCGATGAGTGACCGCCTCACGCTCCTGTCCCGTACGCGGACCCCGCTCGGCGCCGTGCTGGAACTGCACCACGCCGGGACTGACTACTGGACCGAACGCGACGACGGCGACCACGTCGAGGTCGTGATCTGCGCCGACGTCGTCGAGGCGTGGCGCTGCTACCAGGACGCGGTTGACCACGGCCAGACCATGCGCAACTTCCCGGCCAAGCTGAGGAGGGTGTCGTGACCCGCTTCTATCCCGAGTGCGACAGCTACGAGTGCGAGGTCTGCCCCCGGCGCGACACCTGCGACATCCGCGAGCAGGACGACGACGGCGCCATCCCGCTCGACCTCGACGCCAATCCCGACCAGCTCCGCATCTTCGACGAACTCGAGCGCAAGCTCGTCTCGCTCCAAGCCCAGGTCTCGGAACTGCGCATCGAGGTCAAGCGCCTGATGCGGCACGAGTCCGAGTTCATGGCGCAATGGTGCCGGATCGCTGAGGGGCGCGACGATGAATGACTTCGACCTCGACGCGCTCATCTTCGGCGTGAAGGTCTGTCCCAACTGCGGCGAGCCCAAGCCGCGCAACTCGGAACACTTCGGCAAGGACGCGGCTTGCGACGATGGGCTGCGCAATGTCTGTCGCGAGTGCCGCAACCGGCAGCAGAAGGCACGCTACCGGCGCGACCCGTCCAAGTTCTACGCCAAGACGAAGGCGTGTCGGGAGCGGAGGGCGGCGCGGGGATGACTGAGCCGCTCCAGTACCAGCTCGACAACGCCCACGCCGCCAACGGCCTGCTGCGCTTCAAGCTGGAGCAGGCGGTCAAGGAGAACGAGGAACTGCGCCAGCGCGTGCAGTCGCTCGAGGCCAGCCTGTGGTTCACCGTCTACCACTTCAACGAGTACCGGCGGTGGCATCCATGAGCGCAATAGAGGCCATCCCCTGCACCTACGCCGGGGTCCCCATGAAGTCGCGCCTCGAGTCGCGCTGGGCTGCGTTTTTCAAGGGTCTCGATACGCCGTGGCAGTACGAGCCACGCAAGTTCCGACTGCGCGGGCAGTACTCCTACACGCCCGACTTCTACCTGCCAGACATCGACGTGATCGTTGAAGTGAAGCACCTGTTGTGGCGTGACGACGACGTGGCCGCGAAGTACATCGCGTACGCCCCCTACCTGGTCGTCAAGCGAAGCGCGTGCCGGATGTTCGTCCTGGCCTCCGGGCACCCCGACCCAATCGCTAGCTACCGGGCGTACTGGAAGCACGGGTGGCGTGAGTTCGCCTTTGATCGCGTGTTCGGGGACGACCTAGTGCGGCGTGCCTGTTCCTATTCTCACGCCCTGCACTCTGACCACATGCCCGCGCGGGCGCCGCGCGAGAAGCGCAACTACTGCTTCATCGGGGATGTGATTGCTCGTGCCTAGGCTCCGTAACCGCATCCGCAAGGCCGACTACTTCTCCGACGGCGAACTGCTGCGCTGGCACCGCGACAAGCGCGCCACCTACTCGGCGCTCTGGGCACTGGCCGAGGACTCGGGCTGCCTCGAAGACGACCCGTTCATGTGGAAGCTCCTGATCTGGCCGTCGCCCCTGGACTCTGACATCACCGTCGAGGTGCTCGCCAAGTGGCGGGATGAACTCGTCGAGGCAGGCAAACTAATCCCCTACGAGGTCGACGGCGAGCGCTTCCTCTACATCAAGACGTTCCTCCAGCATGAGCACCCGCGCAACCCGCAACGGGCCGACTTGCCGCTACCGCCGTGGGTCCGTTGTGAGTCTGTAGAGGGCGTTGGCAAGGACGGCAGGAAGTGGGTACGGACTGCGTACACAGACACAGACAGGCCGGATAATGGTCTGTACACGTCCTGTACACGTCCTGTACAAGACGCCCCGCCCCGTCCAGCCCCGTCCCGAGTACCTAAAGGTACACGAGGGACGGGGCGGGCTGGACTTGACCCTGATGGGTCCAGCCCGCCCCTGGGTGACGGCGAGCGTCTCTGCTGGCGTTGTCATCAACCCATCACTGGCGACGACATGTGTGAGGACCGCGTCGTCGAGACGAAGCGCGGTCTCCGACACACGACCTGCCCAAAAGCCGAGGCGGCCCCGTGATGGCCGTCATCAACGAGAACGCATCCGGCGTCTGGCGCGCGGCCGTGGGCACCGAAGTCCAAGTGCTCGAGTACAAGCCGAACCGCCGCGCAGTCCTGGTCAAGATGCCGACCGATACCGAGTTCAAGCCCGGGCGCAAGTGCTGGATCGTCGCGCGCTGGCTCGACATCGGGGAGGTGCTGCCATGAGCGCCACCGCCACCCGCGACTACGAGCAGCCCATCGACGCCGCCGGCGAGTACGTGACCCAGCGCACTTACGGCACGGGCCGCGTCTGCGCCCACGACGGCTGCACGACCGTCCTCTCCAAATACCACGAGGGCGAGTTCTGCTACGCCCATGCCGACGACGCCTTTGACCCACGTACCTTGGCGATGGCCTACACCAAGGAAGGTAACAGGGCTTGCGCCACGTGCCGCCGCCTCTACGCGCCGAACCTTCGCAACTTCTACTCCGACCCGAAATCAAAGGATGGACTCTCGGCAGAGTGCGTTGCCTGCCTGAACCCGGATCGGCATCGCCGGGAACGGGCGACCCAGAAGCGGGCTCGCTGTCGCTACGAGGCAAGGAAGCGCAACACGAAGGAGGCGGCGCTATGACCGCCGCCCTCATTCTCGTCGTGGCCATCGTCTGCATCTGCGCGGCCATGACCTGGGACGCGACAAGGGGGAAGAAGTGAGACTCATCGACGCCGACGCGCTGCGGGAACAAGCGGAAGCGGTGTCCTACGTCGGCCTTGGAGACATCATCCTGGTTGGGCAACTCGACGCCGCCCCGACCATCGAGTGTAAGGCGTGCGAGCACTGGGATGGGCCGTTCGGTTGGCTGGACAGTCGCGGCAGGGGCTACGGAAGGTGCTGCATCTGGACTATCACATCCTCACCCGCCAATCCCGGCTGCGGCAAGACACACTTCCGCGACACACCAGAGGACGGCTACTGCTACCGCTTCCAGAGGAGGCAGCCATGAGCGACGACCTCACACCGCACCGCCCCCACGTCTGCGGCTGGCAGGTGTGCCTCGACTGTCACGACATCCACATGGCCGTCTGGCCGCTGTTCGTGGACAAGCCTGTCCTCATGGAGTGCCCGAAGTGCGGAGCGATGGCCTGTATCCCGTATCCGGAGGTGAAGCCGTGAGCGCGCTGGACGAGTACCGGAAGTACAACGAGTACCTCGCTGCCCATCCGACAGCCGAACTTGAGGCCCGCCGCTACATCGACCTTGCCGACGCTGCCATCGACGAGCTTGAGGCCGAGCGCGAGGATGCGAAGGCCGACGCCAAGTGCGCGTGGGAGAAGGTGCAGGGGCTGGAGACATGCATGTTCATAGCCGCCCGCGCCTCCGGTGAAGAGTGGGAACCCGGCTACGCGCTCCAGCACATCATCGATTTGAAGACAGCTCTCGACCGTGCCGAGCAGGCCGAGGCCGCGCTGGAGACGGCCAACGAACATGAACACCAGCTTATCGAGGTCGTCGCTGAACGCGACCGCCGGGTGCTGGATGCACGCAATAGAGCGGCACGCCGTATCCGCAAGGCGCGGAACAAGGCGAACGCCGCGCTCGACCGTGCCGAGCAGGCCGAGGCCGAGAACGAGCGGCTGCGGGGCTTGCTCGCGGTGTGCGACGCCTGCCACGAGCCGGTACGGGTGCAGCTATCGTCCTCTGTGCGTGAGCGGGCGCACCGCGCGAACGTCGCGGCATTGGAACGATGCTGGCACGAGGCAGAGGCCGACGCTCGCGCCGCCCGGGCCGAGAACGAGCGGCTGCGGGTCTGCGGGACATGTCGGCACTGGTCGGACTCCCTATACGAGTGCAAGACGGACACCGGAGATGAGCGCGGTCGGCGGTGGGATTGCAGGCAGTCAGACCCTTGCCACTTCACCCCGTCCCGCTGGACGCCGTACTGGGAGACAGGTAAGTGACCGCCCTAGAGCGCGACCTCGTCCAGTCCATCAAAAAGGCTGCCGAGGCTATGAACGCCTTTGTAGCCGTCGTCGGGCAGCAGAACAGCAAGAAGGCGGGCACGACGCTCGGCTTCCCCGACCTCTGCTTGTTCTGCGCCGGTCACGTCGTGCTGATCGAGTTGAAGCGGTGCAAGGCCGACGACCATCCCGCCGGCGTCCTCAGTCTCGGCCAGCAAGTCTTCATCGAGCGCGCCGCCGAGCAGGGCGTCAAGGTGCATGTGGTCGATGACTTGCAAAGTTTCGTGAACATCGTAAATGCGTGCAGGAGGCCGAGGTGAGTGCCCCCGCGACAGACTGGAGCCCGCGTTGGGACACGACCTTCGAGGACGAGTGGCTCGGCTACCTCATCGACCACCGCGACGAGTGGACGCACCCGACCGAGTTGTTCCTGGCGACGGACGAGAGGCAGCGGGACGATTTGCGCCAGAAGGCATACGAGGCCGTAGTCATCGCGCGCAATCTCGGCTTCGGCATCGCAGGCGATCGGACGCGCGGCTACTGCTTTCGCGGCTACACGCTGGCCAAGTACGTACATCTGCCGTGGCAACTGACATTGGTGACGGATGAAGGGTAGGATGAGCGCCATGGATGAGCAACGCATGACGGCAGAGGTGACGTTCCACGACAGGGCCGGGCGGCTGCTCTGGAAGATGGATCCGATGCAGATAGTCTTGGGCGACGCGGTGACCGTCCAGGGCGTGAAGTTCGATATTGAGACGAGCAGCGAGACCGGCTACACCACGGTCGAGGAGTTCACCGGCGAGATGCGAGTGAGGGTCTACGATGGACGAAAGTGACTTCATCCTGACCAAGGACGAACTCATCAAGACGCTGAGGATGATTGCCAAGCAGAACGACAAGTACATCGGCCACATTGCGGCCGACACCGCCCTCCTCATGTACATCGACGACGACGGTGAGACTTGATGCCGTGCGGGACATGCTCGGCCACGCCTCGATCCAGACCACGGCCGACGTCTACGGCTACGTCCACTCGGAGGTGCTCGACGCCGCCGCCGGGGCCTACGGCGAGCAGTGGCGCAAGGTGCATGAAACGGAAACACGGTGGCAAATGGGTGGCAAGCGCGGCGCCGTAGACGAGCTGGCCAAGCGCCGAGCGAAGAAAAAGCCTGCATAGCTCGGCACTCTGTCGGGGCGATAAGTTCCGGCAGACGTTGGTTCAAATCCAACATTGCCCACCATCACTCCTCCAAGTCTCTCGTGCCTGACGCGCCTCTGAGCAGGCACTTTCCGAGCCGCTAGACACCGCCTTTCCCGCCCTGTCCAGAAATTTGGGCCTAAACACGGTGGCAAATGGGTGGCACGCGGCGGGCGAATCTTCCGATAGAGCGCGGGCGGCGGCGCGGCTAGGGTCGGGGCATGGACGACCCCTTCCCCAACATCGACCTGAGCATCCTGACCCCCAGACAACGCGAGGTCGTGGAGATGCACTACGACTGTCGGCTCACCTTCGGGCAGATCGCCATCTTCATCGGCAGCAGCACGAGGGCCGTGCAGCAGTGCCATCGGCGCGCCATTCGCAAGCTCAGGGCCGAGGCTATCGTACCCACTTCGCACTATAAGGTAGACGCATGAAACGCCCTGCCAAACGCCCTAAGCTTTCGCCCGCTGAAAGGGCGCACATCCGCGTGATGCAGCAGGAGGCAAGAAGGCAGCGGCTCATGCGCCTCATCGAGCAGGCACTACACGACGAATCCCTCTACCGGGAAGTGATGCAGGGCGAGCACTACGACAAGCCCCAGTGCCTACACCATCACGGCACACAGTGGGAGTGTCACGAGCTCGAGCGGATCAACGCCACACGACCCGCGAGCCGCATCTGCTTCAACCTGCCGCCGTCCGCCTACGAGGCCAAGCGCCTAGGGAAGTTCCTGTCCCATGACTGAGCCCGAACTGGACGAGCGCGCCGAGCTCATGGCGTCCGTGTACGGCGGCTGGATAGACGTGGCCTACGCCGAGGGACGCATCGCCTACGCCATCACGTCATGGTGCGACGCACTGGACATGCCGGTGTCCGTGGTGCAGGCGTGGTGGGTGAGGAACTGATGCCGACGAGGCCGAAGTCGCCATGTCCACGCTGTCGCAGGCTAGTGTGCGTGTGCAAGCCCGAGGACAAGCCGAAGGATGAACCGGGCTGGCACCGGCAGACGCAGACTACGAGGCAGCGCAGGCCAGGGTGGGACCAGGACCGGCCCCGGCGCGAGGCCACGGTCAGGGCGTGGAAGGCGCAGCACGGTACGTTCTGTCCCGGCTGCGGTGCCATCGACTACTACCCTGACGGCGAGCGCGTCGTGCTCTCTGCTGACCACCTTGAAGTCGGCAACGAGTTCGGCCCGCTCGGTGTCCTGTGCCTGCGATGCCAGAGGAAGCAAGGCTCGCGGATCGCGCGGGAACGGAAGCGCCAATAGGACAAGGATAGGGCGGTATCAGAAAGTTAGCCGTTTCCACGCCGCT
>CALGYR010000047.1 GCA_937935355.1 uncultured bacterium
CGGCCAGGACCTCCAGGATCGCCGCAGTCACCCGCCGGGCCTCCGGACTGCCGCCGTCGACCTTCGGTCCGGCGCTCTTCGGAGCCTTCGCCTTCCCCTCGCCGATCACTGTCCGGCCCCTTCCTGCCCATGGCCCTGCGACGGCTGGGCAAACGCCTCCCGGATCTCCTCGACGCACCGGTCCAGCGGCGACTGCCCAGGCGCGAGCCTCGGCTCCGCGCCGTTATCAGGCAGGATCACCGTGGGTGCCCCGCTCGGCGTCGCCGGCTCCGGCAGCTTCGGCCGCGACTCCTGGCCTCCGGCCGGCGCCAGGTCTATCTCCCGGCGCTCCTCGCCCTCCTTCGTCAGGATCACCCGCTCGCCCTCGGCGTGCACGCTGAAGGCCTTGCCGCCGACGCGGCCGGTCAGATAGAAGGGGTCCTTCGGCACCCCCCCACGAGCCAGCTCCAAAGCGTTCGCCGCCACCCGCTCTTTGAGCGTTTTCAGAACCTCGGGCGCCGCCTGGAAGTACCGCTCCGCCGGAGTCAGCCCATCGATCCCCTGATGAGGCCTCCGGAAATTGTAGTCGTCGATGAAGAGCCCTATCCGCTTCCGCGCATCGTCCAGATCGTAGAAGTCGGCCGCCCCCAGGAAGTCCCGCCAGAGCGTCCCCCAGAAACGCTCGATCTTCCCCAGCGTCTCCGGATGCTGCGGCCGGGCCACCACCTGCTTGATCCCGTGCTTCTCCAGCTCCTTCGTGAAAGCGCTCTTGCCCCGCCAGGTCACGTACTGTGTCCCGTTGTCCGTCAAAATCTCCTCTGGCGGCTGGAACCGCCCAAAACCCGCGTGCAGCACCTCCAGCACCAGCGCCCCGCTCTGGCTCCCGTGAAGCCCGTAGCTCACGATGAACCGGCTGTGGTCGTCCATGAATGCCACCAGGTACACCCGCCGGTTCTGACGCTTCAGCAGGAAAGTGAACAGGTCCGTCTGCCAAAGCTGGTTGGGCCTGGCACGTTCGAACCTGCGAACCTTGTCCGAATGCGGCTCGGACGGGGTCTGTTCAAGCGGAAGCCCGGCCTCCGTCAACACCCGCGCCACCGCCCGCGCACTCGCCGGCACCCCCGGACTGCGCACCAGCATGTCGCTGATCCGCTGACACCCCCAATCCGGGTTCTGCTGCTTCATCATCAATATCGCCCGCCGCGTCACCTCCGGCAATCGACTCCCGCCGCACATCGACCCCCGCGGCTGATCGGCCAGCCCCGCAGGCCCCATCTCCTCGAACCGCTTCTTCCAGTTGTACAGCGTGTGCTTCGATACCGCCCCGCCCAGCATCGCCGCAAAATCACCCGCCGGCAAACCGCTGCGCATCCAAGTGTCCAAAAGCAGCAGCCGCTGCTCCGGACTCACCTTCCGCTCGGGCTCAGCCTGCCGGTAACCACGCTTCTTGCCCTTGCCCACCCCGGCCATCAGCCGCGGCACGCTCAAAGGCTCCTCCTCGACGATATCGGACACCTCGGACGGAGGATACTCTGCTGAATTCAGCGCCGCCCCCATGGGGGCGGGCTCCCTCTCAACGGCTTCGTCTAACGGCGGATTGCCCGTACTGCCCAGCCCCTGCCCTGGGGCGTCACCAACTCCTACCGCGGGTCCATTTACCGTTTCGCCTGACATCACGCACTCCTCCCGGTGGGTCCCCCCACCTCTGCGGAGGAGCGATTTTCTCTGCCCTTTTATCCCCTTAGCCCGTCAAACATTTCGGGAACCAAGACAAGCGATGGTGCACGTCACACAACCCGCGGAGATGAACCGGGTTTCTGCAGCCTCTCCCGCCATCCACGATGCGGCATGTCCCCCGCTGCGGCCTTTCCTTGACCGCCATATCTCTCGACTTCGGCATGGCGCGGATTCTAGTCAGGGACCTGCGTCAGACAAGTCGCATCGAGCGGATCCTGTCGCCCGACGCCCGTTGCATCCGCGATGCCGGCGGCTAAACTGGGCCAGGCAGCCAGAAGGAGGGCACCATGCGCATCCACTTCCACGGCGCGGCCGGCACCACCACGGGCTCGATGCACGTCATCGAAATCGACGGAAAGCTGATCCTCCTCGACTGCGGCCTGTACCAGGGCCACCGCAAGGAAGCCTTCGAGAAGAACCGCAACCTGCCCTTCGACGCCCGCAAGCTCTCGGCCTGCGTGCTCTCCCACGCGCACATCGACCACAGCGGCAACCTGCCCTCGCTGGTGAAGGCCGGCTTCCGCGGCCCGATCTTCACCACCCCGGCCACGCGCGACCTGTGCGACATCATGCTGGCCGACAGCGCCTACCTGCAGGAGTCCGACGTCAAGTTCGTCAACAAGCGGCGCATGGCCGAGGGCAAGCGGCCCTTCGAGCCGCTCTACACCCGGGCCGACGTGCCACCGGTCATGGAGCGCATGCAGCCGCTGCCCTACGGCCGGAAGCAGGAGGTCGTCCCGGGCGTGACCGCCACGCTCCACGACGCCGGACACATCCTGGGCTCGGCGCTCGTGGCCCTGGACTTCGCCGAGGACGGCCGGAAGCGCCGGCTGGTCTTCACCGGCGACCTGGGCCGGAGCGGCATGCCCATCCTCCGCGATCCCGACCCGGTCTCCGGCGCCGACGTGCTCATCACCGAGAGCACCTACGGCGACCGCCTGCACCCGCACGAGGCCGACGTCAAGGAACAGCTGGCCGCGCTCTGCCACAAGGCCGCCGCGCGGCGCTCGCGGCTGATCGTCCCGGCCTTCAGCGTCGGACGCACCCAGCAGCTGCTCTACTTCCTCCACGAGCTCCACGAGGCCGGCCGGCTGCCCCGCATGCCGGTGTACGTGGACAGTCCGCTGGCCAACAAGGCCACCGGAGTCTACGAGCACCATCCGGAGTGCTACGACGCGGCGGCGACCGCGCTCTTCCGCGACCTCGACGCCCCCTTCTCCATGAAGTGGGCGACCTTCGTCACCGACTCCGAGGACTCCAAGCGCCTCAACGGCGCGGCCGGCCCCATGGCGATCATCTCGGCGTCGGGCATGTGCGAAGGCGGCCGCATCGTCCATCACCTGCGGCACGGGGTCGAGAACCCCGACAACATCATCCTGATCGTCGGCTACCAGGCCGAGCACACCCTGGGCCGGCGCATCGTCGAGAAGCGCGAGTTCCTGCGCATCTTCGGCGAGGAGCACCGCCTGCGCGCCGAGGTGCACAGCATCCAGGCGCTCTCCGGACACGCCGACCGCGAGGAGATCCTCGGCTACTTCCGGAAGACCGGCCCGCTGCCCAAGACCGCCTTCGTGGTCCACGGCGAGCCGCCCGCGGCCGAAGCCATGGCGGAGTCGCTGCGGACTCTGGGCATCAGTCGCGTGACGGTGGCCGAAGCGGAGAAGGTCGAGACGGCCTGAGGCATCGGCGGGACCCAACGCCAGCACCCCACGCACACGGCCCGGCTCTCGCCGCCCATCTCTGTTCATGGGACGTTGTTGTTGGTTGTTGGTTGTTGGTTGTTGGCTGTTGGTTGTTGGTTGTTGGTTGTTGGCTGTTGGTTGTTGGTTGTTGGCTGTTGGCTGTTGGCTGTTGGCTGTTGGCTGTTGG
>CALGYR010000048.1 GCA_937935355.1 uncultured bacterium
CAAGATCGCTTTGATTGGCTTCGCCATTCGGGGCACCGGCTCTCCTCAACAGCCCTCCACCAGAATTCGCAACGATGCCGCTTGTCAAAGATGTGGGTGCCCTTTTTACCGGGCAGGACTCTCTTGTCAAGATAAAAGGGTGGTAGATTTCCGCAAGAAATCCGCAACTACCTCGAATGCCTGGGAGGCAAGTCGCCATGGCGGCTATACCTGAAACTTCGCCTGAGCACGACATGCATCGCGAGCCAACTCGTCAGAAACCTACTGATGAAAGCAGGTTACGCCAAACTCAGGACCGCGCTGGGATTATACCTGGCAAGCGCCCGCAAACCGAACACAAGCTGCGTCTTTTCAAGGCATTGCGGAGCACGCAGCGACGCACTCCACGAGGCTCGCGGCATCGCAAGACCATTCGCAACAACAAGATACACCCCGCGCTCGGGATATCGCGCAGGACACGCGGCGCCGATTCCGTTCGACCGCGAGTCCGGATTTTCGATCGATCAGCGGAAGTTGGGACATCGAAGCACGCGAAATCTCTTGCTTTCTCTTCGCCGTCTCCTATAAAGGCCGGCCGTTGGCATCACGATCTCCGCCTTCGAAGTTTGAGATTCCACCTCTGTTCCGAAAGGCAAGAATTGACCATGAAGACCGCGCTCGCATGTCTCGCCGTCATCGTCGCCCTCGGACTCGGGATCGTCATCGGAAGACAGCGGCCCGCGGAGCAGCCCGCCCCGGGCTCCCAGCCTCAAAGCACTGAGGACGCGAAGCCCGGCACGAAGACCGAGGTCCTCTCCCCCGCCCCCGCCGGCTTCAAGCTCTCGCCGGCCAGTCACGACTTCGGCAAGCTCTTCGAGGGCGAGGCCCGCAGTGTGGAGCTCGCCATCGAGCGCCCCTCTGACGGGGCCTTCCGCATGGGCCGCTTATATAGCCCTTGTCCCTGCGTCCGGGTCGAGGCTGCGCCGCTCGTCGTCGAGGCAGGCAAGCCCGCCAAGGTCACCGTCCGCATCCACAGCCTGACTCTCGAGGGCAGGAAGTCCTTCCCCGTCTACGTAGAGCTCCTCGAGCCGGCCAAGGGCATACTTCGAGCTGACGTCACAGCCGAGGTCGAGCGCGTGCCAGCGAAGATCCTGCTCACTCCCGAGGCCTTCCACTTCGGCTCGGCCAAGCCCGGCAAGACCGCAACGGTCAGGCTCACGAACCTCACCAAGTACCCGCTGGCCGTCCAGGAGCTCGCCTCGACGCTGGCCGGCTCGGCCGTCGAGATGAAGGGCACGAAGACCCTGGCGCCCGGCGAGGCCGGAGAGCTCACCTTGAAGCTGCCCGAGGAGGGAATACCCGCAGGTCCGGTGCGCGGAGAGGTCACCCTGAAGACGGATTCGGCGCTCCACGCCACGGTCAGGATACCCGTCGACGGCACGGCGACAAGATAGAGGCTCCTGTCGCCGTCAGGCTCTAGCGTCGTCCAAGCTTGCTTCTGACAAATGCGGCCTTCGATTCCACATCATGTTCCCTTGTGATTCGGATCAAGTCCTCCTCCGATAGCTCACGCCGAACATGTCTCCGATACAACCCGTCAAAGGCATCGAAGGCCCGGTCCATCTCGCGATTGGACAGATGGCCTTCCACGGGCACATCGAGGACGATGCTGCCGCGCTTGATGACTCCACCATGTCGATCCACGGAGACTCTCACACTCAAGATGCTGAATCCGGAGCGCTCGAAGGCCATCATGTTGGCCAACATTGCCTCGGCAAACCTGGCAATGACCTCGCCCCGACTCGCCAGGCTGTTGTGACCGTCTCTAGACTTACTCATGGATGGTCCATGGTCTTGCTCAACACTAACGCGCCCCCGGCGGCCAAACCAGCCCCGGCCACATCCATAGGGCCATGACTACGAAGGCCGCGGCCAAGCCCAGCTTGGCCATGACCAGGTGCCGCCGCGAGAAGTCCGCCATCCGGCTGCTCCCCACGCCGAAGAGCGCCAGCGCCAGGACGACGACCAGCGGCAGCACGAAGACGAGGTTGTACCAGCCGAGGAGCGCGAGCCCCTGCCCCCTCGTGGCCGCGTCGCGAACCATCCCGGCGATCACCGGGAAGTAGACCTGCCCGGTGCACAGAGACTCGATGAGCGAGACGACTCCCGCGGTCAGGAGCACCGCGCCGAAGAGCGCCCCACGGGCCCGCACGCCCCGGCTCATCAAAAGCTGCATCCTGGTCTTCAGCCGCTCGGGCAGTCGCAGGACCATCTCCTTGGGGTCCGCGCCGCCCCGCACGACCCACGCGTCCCGGAGGCTCAGCCCCCCGAAGGCGACGCAGAGCCCGAAGGCCAGGTAGTAGACCAAGTCCGAGGCGAGATGGAAGGCGCTCAGCCTGTTGAGCACGCCGTAGAGGCAAAGGCCGATAAGGAAGTAACTGACGTACACCCCCACCACGAAGGCCAGGCCGATGGTCAGCACCTCCCGGCGCGTGCGGCCGGCCGTGGCCATCATCGAGACCAATAGCACCACCGTGGCAAAGGCGCAGGGGTTGAAGCCGTCGAAGAACGCGGCCATCGTCACCACCCAGAAGCCGGTCCGGTTCACGGCGACGGGCTTGGCTCCGCCCTCTCCTCCCCTGCCGGAGAGCGCCCGATCGAAGGCGGCCTCGGCACCGGAGATGATCGCCTCGCCGCCGGCCAGACACTCGCCGCCGACGAAGAGCGCGAGTTCCGGCGTCTCCCTGATCCCGTGGCGGTCGAGCAATTCGAAGAGCCTTCTGGCTCTCGCGGCCCCCTCCCGCGGGTCGGACATGTCCACCCACTCGACCGACACCCCCGGTGCGTGCTTCCGCTCGGCCGCTCTGACGGCGTCCTTCGTCGGAGCGCACATCCGGCAGCCGGGGGTGAAGAAGAAGACGGCCCGGACGGGCTCCCTTTCACCGGCGATGCCGCCGCCGGCAGCGCACAGAAGCGCCGCCAGGACCGGGGCCAGCAACGCGGGCCTCACGGCTGGCGCAAGCCCTGGTTGCGACGGCGTCCGCGCGCCGCGATCCGCTCGACTGTCGACTCCGGTTTCATGGTGGGCGGCTTGTAGCCAACCGGGCTTCGCGTGTCAAGTGGAACGCTCCCGAAACACCCTTGACTTTGGCCCCGACAAGCCTAGCATATCCGACGGTTCCGGGGCGATCTCGAAAGGCGCCGGTGTGCTTTCGGAGCGCCCTCCGCCAGATTCGGGAGGACTCGCATGCGCAGGTCTCGCCTTATCGCCCTGGCCACCATCGCCGCCCTGGCCTCCTGCACCCTTACCGCCGCGCTGGCCCCCGCCGGAGACCGCCGGGAGGACAGCCAGGCCGACAAGCAGTTCACCGAGCCGGTTCCGGTCAAGAAGTACGACCTCAGCAAGGTCGACGCGAACAAGCCGCCGGTCGAGCCGGTGCCGGCCAAGCCGCCGGAGCAGGCCGAGGCGCCCAAGGTCAAGCCGATCGTCCGCCACCACGCCACGGAGCTCGTGCCCGAGGGCGCCGAGATCGTCCTGGAGATTCCCGACCTGGCCCGCGCCCGGCGCTCGGCCGGCGGCTCGCCGCTGGGCCGCCTCATGGCCGACGACACGCTCGGCCCGGTCTGGTCGCGGCACATCGTCCAGCGCATGCGCAACCTGCCGCCCGCGGCCGAGGGGCTGCCCGGCGGCGACGCCCTGGTCGACCTCTTCAACCGGGTCGGCGAACTGCTCTCCGGCGAGGTGGTCGCGGCCGTCTTCCCGCCCGCCGAGGGCGGCCGGGACCGGCGGCTGCTGCTGGTGGCCGAACTGGAAGGCGCGCGCCGCACGGCCTTCGAGGACTCCATCGAGGACTTCAAGGCGCTGGCCGGCCTGAGCCGCGACACCATCGCCGAGAAGCTCTCCAGGGACGAGTTCGAGTTCTGGCGCCTGACCTCCCGCAACGGCCTGGTCGCCACCTGGGGCTTCGTGGGCAACCAGCTGGTGGTGGAGGTCTCCCGCGGCGCTTCCAAGGGCGGCAGGCAGCTCTACGCCGACCTGGTGCTCAAGGCCGCGGTCTCGCGCGGCGACAAGAGCCTGGCCCGCGAGGAGGTCCGCGCCGAGCAGATGGAGGTCCTGGGCAAGGACGCCGACTTCTACCTGCGCGCCGACGTCAAGTCCCTGGCGCAGATGGCCTCGTCGGCCGAGGCCGGCGACCAGCTGGCCGCCGCGGCCGGCCTGCAGGGCGTGCGCTACGTGGCCGCGGCGCTGCGCTTCGAGTCCGGCGCGGCCCGCGAGAAGATCTTCGCGGCCCTCGACCCGCAGAGCCCCCTGGCCAAGCTCCTGCCCCGGACCGCGCCCGCCGCGGATCTGGCCAAGGCCATGCCGCTGGACGCCTGCTACTTCGAGATCGAGCGTGTCGAGCCCGGCGCCGCCGCCCGGGCCTTCGGCCTGTTCAAGGCCCGGCTGAGCGAGGCCGCCCGCAAGGAGCTCGACGGGCGCGTGGCCGAGATCGAGAAGAAGTCCGGGCTGTCCCTCGAGGAGGACATCCTTCCGGCCTTCGCCGGCGACGTGGCCTCGGCCTACACGGTCCGGACCACCTCGGTGATACCGGACGTCGACATGGTCATGGTCATCCATCCCGACGACATGGAGAAGCTCAAGAAGGCGCTGGCCGGCCTGGAGAAGGCCTTCTCCGGGCCCGACGCCGGCGAATTCAAGTCCGAATCGTACCTGAGCGCCCAGGTCCACTACCTGGAGAAGCCCAAGACCCCCGTCCGCAGCGACCTCAAGGCCGCGCCGCAGGACCCCTTCGCCCTCGGGCTCGGCCGCGGCGGCTCCTCCGAGATGGGCTCGCCCATGGCCATGCAGCTCACCCGCTTCGGGGCCTATGCGGTGCTCGGCACGGACGTGATCATCGGGACCAGCGCCCGGGCGGTCAAGATGAGCGTGCGCCAGCGGGACCCGGCCCAGCACACCTCCAACATCCTGGACAAGGCCGACCTCAAGGCCGCCCGCGCGGTGCTGGGCTCGCCGGCCAACGAGCTGTCCTACGGCTACATGGACCTGCACCGCATCGGCGAGATCGCCTATTCCCTGGCCGGGGCCAGCGGCGCCTTCTCCGAACTGCCGCCGATCGACCGGGTGCTCGACGAGGTGACCGGGCTGACCTGGTCGCTGCGCCGCGAGAAGAAGGGCGTCTCCGTCGAGGTGATCTCCTCCGTCGGGCTCATGCCGCTGGCCACCGCCCTTCTGGCCAAGGGCACGCTCGACGCCATCGACGCGGAGGCCGCCGCGGAACGCGCGGCCAACACCGCCAAGCTCAAGGCCATCTGGCGGGGCATGGAGCTCTTCTCCACCGAGTTCGGCCGCTACCCGCTCAACCTCTCGGAGCTCTACCCCACCTACGTGACCGAGCCGGACGTCTTCCTGACGCCCCGGCAGCAGGAGGCCGACGACAAGGTCGCCATCTCCAAGGCCGAGGAGGTCGACGTCAAGTCCGGCTACCGCTACGTGCCGGGCCGGACGCCCAACGCGGTCGGCAACACGCTGCTGCTCTACTCCATCAAGCCCAACGCCGCCGGCCGGCACTGGTGCCTGTTCGTCAACGGCGCGGTCCGGGACGTCCCGGCCGAGGGCCTGGCCAATCTGATCGGCGGCCGCAAGTCGGCGCACGACGCGGCCGGCCCGATCAAGTAGCGACTCCGCCGGGGAAGAGAGAGGGCTCTTGAACTGCCCGCGCTGCGCCCGAGAGCTCAAGCAGGTGATGGTCAGCCTGTGCCGCGCCCACACCTGCGCGGCCTGCGGCGGCGTCTGGGTGCCCTTCGAGAGCTGCGAGGCGGTGATGCCGCGCCTGACCGAGCTGGCCCCTGAGGAGCCGCCGGCCGAGGCCCCGCCCGCCGCCGCCCGGCTCAAGTGCGCCGGCTGCGGCGGCGACCTGGTCACCGTCCGGGCCCACGACGCCGGCGGCATCGCGGTGCGCACCTGCCTGGTCTGCTTCGGCCGGTGGGTCGACGGCCAGGAACTGGCCAGGACCCGCGGACGCGGGCTGCTCGGCATGCTCCGGGCCGCCCTGCGCCGCCTGGCCCCCAAGGACAAGAGGCCGCCGAGCGCACCCGCCCCGGAGGCCGCCCCGCCCGTGGCGCAACCTCCCAGCGAGGAGAGCGCCCGGACCGAGACCCCCAGGCAGGAAGAGAGCCCCTAGCATGCCCAAGACCAGCAGCAGCGCCAACGGCAACGGCAACAAGAAGAAGAGCCCGCGCCTCCAGCGGCTCACCCAGGACCTGGTGTCCATGGCCGAGCTCGTGGAGCGCAACGTCAACACCGCCGTCATGGCCCTGGTGGACTCCAACAGCCGCTTCGCCTACGAGGTGATCTCGCTCGACGCCGACATCGACGAGATGGAGGTGGTCATCGACCGCGAGTGCCTCGACTTCCTGGCCGAGGCCCCGCCCTCCACCAGCGATTTCCGCTTCGTGGCCGCGACCATGAAGATCAACAACGACCTGGAGCGCATCAGCAACCAGGCCGTGCAGATCGCCGGCCACGTGCTGGCCCTGATCCGCCTGCCCGGCGGCGCCGCCCCGGTGGCCGAGCTCGGCGACCTCCTGGAGCGCATCGAGGACATGGTCCGCGAGAGCGTCGAGGCGCTGATCACCCGCAACGGCGAGCTGGCCTGGGAGATCTGGGAGCAGCACATCGCCGCCGGCGAGGACATCCGCCGGATCACCGACGGACTGACCGAACTGGCCCAGAAGAGCCCGCGGCAGACGCCCGCCGCCGTGCGCCTGATCCGCGCGGTGACCGCCATCGGCCAGGCCATCGAGTACGCCAAGGACATCGCCGAGGAAGTCATCTACATGCGCGAGGGCATCATCGTCAAGCACCACGAGCGCGAGTTCCTGAGCCGGAAGAAGGCCGGCGCCGGCCTTCCCGCCCAGGCCAACTGACCTCTCTCTCAGGAGGAACGACATGCGAATCGCCAGTCTGCCGGTGCTGGTGTGCTTCTGCCTGTGCTCCCTGGCCGGGGGCGCCCTGGCCGCCGAGGGCAGCCTGTTCGGCGCCGAGGCCAAGCTCTGGCGGCCCGAGGTGGGCGCCGAGGTCAGGAGCTCCACCGACATCCTCGAGGGCACGGACCTGGACATCGACGACGACCTGGACCTCGAGACCGTCAAGAACGCCCCCTACCTGAAGATCTGGGTCGGCGGCCGCCACCGACTGGCCGCCTCGGCCACCCGCCTCAGCCTCCACGGCGACACCCGCCTCGACGAGACCATCACCTTCAACGGCGCGACCTACGCCGTGGGCGAGAGGATCGAGACGGACCTCGACGCCGACATCTACCGAGTGGCCTGGGAGGCCGACTGGTTCAGCAACGACCTCTTCCGGCTCGGCACCATCCTCGGCGCCGACTACTTCGACGTCTCCATGACCATCGAGAGCGACACCACCGGCGAGAAGGAAGAGGAGGACGTCAAGGGCCCCGTGCCGGTCGTCGGCCTGATCGGCGAGGTCGACCTGATCTGGGGCCTGTCCATTTACGGCGAGGCCGCCGGGCTCTACGTCGACTACGACGACTTCCGGGGCAGCCTGATCGAGGCCGAGGCCGGCGTGAAGCTCACCCTCTTCGAGCACGCCAGCCTCTCCGCCGGCTGGCGCCAGCTGAACATCGACGTCGAGGACGACGACAACGACGTGAACCTCAAGCTCGGCGGCGTGACCGTGGGGCTGGGCGTCCGCTTCTGATCGCCCCACACCGGAGGCAGATCCGACGCGGCGCGGAACGGGCGGGAGCCCTTCCGCGCCGCGCTCTTTGAGAAACGCCTTGAGAGACGCGGAGACGACATGTCCGAGATACTGGCGACCACCGGCCTGGCCTACGGCCCGCACGAACGGCAGAAGCTCGACGTCTTCCGGCCGGCCGGAGCGCCCGGAGCGCCGCTGGTGCTGCTCATCCACGGCGGCGGCTGGTCCGGAGGCTGCCGCGAGCAGTACTGGCGCACCGCGCTGCCGCTGGCCGAGGCGGGGATCGCCTCGGCGACGGTCGGCTACCGGCTGCTCCCGGACGCCGCCTGGCCGGAGATGCCTTACGACGTCCTCCGCGGCGCCGAGTTCCTCGGCCGCAACGCCGGGAAGCTGGGCATCGACGCCTCGCGGGCCGTGACCTGGGGCAGCTCGGCCGGCGGGCACCTGGCACTCATGCTCCAGGCCTGGCGCGACCGGTGGCTGGCCGAGGGCGTGGCCGGCGCCGCCCCCGAGATCGTCGGCACGGTGGCCATGTGCCCGGTGGTCGACTTCCCGAAGCCGGCGCCCGAGGCGATCCACCGCCGGGCGCTCATGAACGGCCACCCCCACGAGGAAGTGAGCCCCGCGCACGTCGAGCCCGGGCTCTTCCGGAGCGTCCTCGTCGTCCAGGGCGACGCGGACGAGACCACCCCGATCGAGCACGCCCGGGCCTTCACGGAGCGGCTGACCGCGGCCGGGGTCGACTCCCGGCTCGAGGTCATCCCCGGCGCCGGCCACGGCTTCGGGTACGACACGCTCGGCAAGGCGGGCATTGCCGGGCTGAACGCGGCCATTCCTTACGTCAAGAGCCTCTACGGCTAGGCCTGACCAACTAACCGCCTGGCCGTACGCACAACCATCACCCAGCCACAGATGCACACAGATGGACACAGATAACAGCCAGACGAGCACTACAGGGCTTGAGAAGCGAGTCTGCCTGGCCTGAAGCTGGAGAGCATCTTCGCCTTCCAGCACTCTGGCACCCCATCGGTGTTCATCTGTGTGCATCCGGCCTTCGCAGCCGTAGCGGCTGCTACGGCGGAGTAGGCTCTGTGGCTGACCAGTGCTGTCGCCGAGCCGAGCCCTCTGGAATCCGTCTGCGTCGCGGCTATGATTCGGGGCCATGTTCAAGGGCCTCTTCATCACCGGCACCGACACCGGCGCGGGCAAGACCTTCGTGGCCGCGGCGCTCGCGCGGGCGCTATGCGACGCCGGCGTCGACGTCGGGGTGATGAAGCCGGCGGCCTCGGGTTGCGCGACGAAGCAAGGCCGGCTCGTATCCGAGGACAGCGAACTGCTCCGCGAGGGCGCACGAACCGACGACCCCATGGAGCTGGTCAGCCCGGCGGCCTTCGCCCTGCCGCTCGCCCCTTCGGTGGCCGGGCGCATCGAGAGGAAGCGCTTCGACCTCCGGAAGGTGCTCGCCGCCCACCGGGAGCTCTCCCGGCGCCACGAGTTCGTCGTCGTCGAGGGCGTGGGCGGGCTGCTCGTGCCCCTGTCGGACAAGCTGCTGGTCGCGGACCTGGCCGCCAGACTGCGGCTGCCGCTGGTCGTCGTGGTCGCCAACCGGCTGGGGGCCATAAACCACGCGCTCCTGACGCTCGCCGAGGCCCGCCGGAGGCGGCTCGCCGTCTGGCGCGTCGTGCTCAACGAAACGCTCGGGCGGCGTGCGGACCTGGCCCGCGCGACCAACGCCGGAGAGATCGCCCGGGCCGGACGCCTGGACAACCTGGTCCGCCTGCCGCACTGTCGCTACATCGAAGATGCCGCCCGGCGCCTCGCGCCGCTGGCCAAGGAGATCCGGGAGTCCCTGCCGCAATGATCCCGAACCTCGTCGTGCGTCCCCACAGGCTCGGTAGGGGCGGGTTTGAAACCCGCCCCTACACCCAGACCGTGAATTCACCGGCTCATGCTGCTCTTGACGCGCTTGGCGGCCCTTCGACGCCGCTCAGGGCCATGAGCTTGTCGAATGGCTTGGCGCGAGGATCACTCTTCGAGGAGCTCAATCATGTCTGACATGATCACCAGCCCCCAGAACGACCACGTCAAGCACCTGGCCGCGCTCCAGAAGGACGGGAAGCTCCGCAACCAGCACCGCCACTTCCTGGTGGAGGGCCCGCGCTTCGTGGAGGCGGCGCTCGCGGGGAGCGCGCGCGTCGAGGAGCTCGTCTACTCGCCGAACCTGGCCGGCGAGGAGCACCCGCTCGAGAAGCTGGCCCGCTCGAAGGGCGTGAAGGTGACGCTGCTCTCCAAGGACTGCTACAAGAAGGTCGCGGACGTGAAGACCCCGCAGGGACTGGCGGCCCTGGTGGCCTTTCCGGAGCACGATCTGGATGAGGTGCTGGGCGGCACAGGGCCGGAAGAGCAAGGGTCTAGGGGCTGGGGGCTGGGGGCTGGGACCGAGACCCGAGACCCTAGCCCCGAGACCCGCCGTTCGCTGTTCCTCCTCGCCTGCGGCATCCAGGACCCGGGCAACCTCGGGACCATGATCCGCACGGCCGACGCCGCCGGGGCGGGCGCGGTGCTGGTCGTCCGCCCGGCCGCGGACATCTACAACAGCAAGGTGGTGCGCTCGACGGCCGGCTCGATCCTGAACCTCCCGGTAGTCTCCGCGAGCGAGGCGGAGATCCTGGCCGCGCTCCAGAAGGCCAAGGTGCGCCTGGTCCTGGCCGAGGCCCGCGCCGGCGACGACTGCCGGAAGGCCGACTGGAGCCGCCCGGTGGCCGTAGCCGTCGGCGCCGAGGCCGTCGGATTCTCTCCCGGAGTGCGCGCGGCGGCGGCCGGGACGGTCAACATCCCCATGTGGGGCAGGGCCGAGAGCCTTAATGCCGCCACCGCCGCGGCGCTGTGCTTGTATGCGGCGAAGTGGGCCACGTGATAAGGCTCACATCAGAAACCGTCCGCACTTGACTTGATTGTCTATAGCCTGCATTTAGTTATTGCCTTGTCTTTCTAAACGCTGCGTGCTATAATACACGCAGGTTTGGAGCTAAGGCAAGGAGGATCAGACAGATGCAGCGGCAGATAGATGACGCGCTCGTCAGCTGGAAGGACTCCGATCAACGCAAGCCCCTCTTGGTCCGCGGGGCGCGGCAGGTGGGCAAGAGCTACAGCATTGCGGCGTTCGGCCGCGGACACTTCGACCGCCTGGTCGAGCTGAATCTCGAAAGGAACTCCAGCGCCCACCGCGCCTTCGGCGAAGACCTCGATGCCCGCAAGCTGGTGGGAGCGTTGGAGGTGATAACCGGCACCCGCATCGAGGCGGGCAATACCTTATTGTTCCTGGACGAGATCCAGGCCTGTCCGCGGGCCATCACCGCCCTTCGCTATCTTTACGAGGAGCTTCCCGGGCTTCACGTCGTGGCCGCCGGCTCGCTCCTGGAGCTGGCCATGGGGGACGAGTCCTTCCCTGTCGGCCGGCTGCAGACGGTGGAGATGCATCCCCTGTCCCTGGTCGAGTTCGCCCTGGCCCTCGACAACCGGCCGGCCGCGGAAATCCTCCAGGACCGGCCGCGGACGCTTTCGGAGTCGGTGCACGATTCGCTCCTGGAGCTCCTCAGGACCTACTGTTTCGTCGGCGGCATGCCCGAGAGCGTGGCCGACTATGCCGAGCACCGCTCGCTGCAGCGCTGCGCGCAGATCCTCGACGGACTCAGGGAGACCTTCCGCCAGGACTTCCCGAAGTACTCCAAGCGGGCCAACCTGGACTGCCTGGGGGCTGTGCTGGAGAGCGCGCCGGCATTCGTCGGCCAGCAACTCAAGTATGCCCGGCTGACCGACTGCGGCACCGGCCCGACGGTCAAGAGAGCGGTCGAGCTCCTCGAGAAGGCGCGCCTCCTGGCCAGGGTCAGGGCCTCCGGCGCCGGGGGGCTGCCGCTGGGCGCGGGAGCCTCGGTCGAGCGGTTCAAGGCCATCATGCTCGACGTGGGTCTCTGGCAGCGGCTGGCCGGGGTGCGCGCCGACCGCGAGCTGACCGCCGCCGACCTGCTGGACGTGCATCGCGGCGCCATGGCCGAGCAGTACGTCGGCCAGGAGATCCTCGCCGAGCGGGGCGGCGGGCTCCATTACTGGTCGCGGGAGGCCCGCGGCAGCCAGGCGGAGGTCGACTACCTGGTCGAGGTCGGAGGCGACATCTACGGAGTGGAGGTCAAGAGCGGCGCGGCCGGCCATCTGCGCAGCCTGCACCTGCTCCTGGCCGAACACCCCAATGTCCGAGGCGGGTGGGTCTTCTCCTCGCGGCCCTACCGGGAGCTCCCCGAGCAGAGGCTCACCTTCCTGCCCATCTACTACGCGGGAGCGGCGGTAATGGAGCGATGAGCTGCGGGCTTGCCCCGGGATGCGACCACCGCCGGCACGGTCAACATCCCCATGTGGGGCAGGGCCGAGAGCTTGAAGGCCGCCACCGCGGCGGCGCTGTGCTTGTATGCGGCGAGGTGGGATGAATAGGAGTGCACGAGATGAGTACTGTGCCCCAACAACTCCAATAACCCAGCGGACCACCTACCATCTTGTCAAAGAGCTGGCAGAATCCGCTTCAGAAAACAGTGTTCGCTAGCCTTCAAGCTGTGAAGAATCACGCCTTTGATGGGAGCACGGGTTGGCGTCCAAATGGCCCTCACTTCCTTCTGGCCTGCATAACTGGGAGGTTTTAGCAGAGGAGGCAGGAGGAGGTGCTGGTCGAGGTGATGTTGCTCCCGACCCACGTAAACACAGCGTGCAACCGCGGGATCAACCGGGAGAATGCTTCGGACCTTGGCAAGTTCGCGTGTCAACTCCACGAAGAACTGGGCGATATTTACGATCTCGACGCAAGCATCGCAACCAAACTCGCGCATCAAATCCTCCGAGTACGTCTCACTGGTGCAATATACATAAAGATTCCGCCGGAGAGACTCAACACCGAACGTCATCCCCACCGCTGGAAATATCGTGACCTCCTTCTTCTCTCCGTCGAACCACGCTTCCTGCAGAAATTGCGGCAGTTCACTCGTCTTCTTTCCAGCGATCTCATCCCCTTGACAGTAGACGACCTTACGTCCTTCTCCAGCATCACCAATGGCATTACCATGTTTCTCAACGTCCAGGAACTCATACAGGGTGCCGATCTTGAAATGGCCTTTCCTGACCATGTCGTCCGCATACTTGCGCCTTGTGTACTTGTACAGGGGCTTTGCCAGGATCTCTGCTGGAGTATGGATGACCACATTCTGGGTCGAAGAGTCGCCCTGGGGACAGTAGTGTTCTGCAACTAGCGCAAAATCCACCTGTGAGGCTTTGACCACGTAAGGCCCTGCGTTCACGTCATAGTCAGCCATAGCTGGCTCTAGGTCATCCGTCTTGTGTATCTCAAAAGGTGGTTGACGCTCAGAGATCCCCCACGCGAACCCTTCGGGGCGAGCGTTCACAAACGTGCCCTTATGAAAGACACACTCGTATCTCATTGCTTACCTCTCTGCCGCAGCCTCGGGGCCACAATATCTCCCGCTAAAGCCTAACTCCGCTTACGATTCTTGGACACCGTCCTCCGCCGCGCCCCGCCCCGCCCCATCGCCCCCACCAACTTCTTGAGTTCCGCCGGATAGACGTACACCGTCTTCCCGTCGCGCCACTCAACGACCGGCAGGCCCATGTGGATGTGCCGGATGAGCGCCTTGCGCACGCCGCGCTGCATGGCGGCCTCGATCTTCCGGCTGTCAGCCAGTATTGCCGAGATATCCTTAGGGCTTGGCACCTGCGCCCCCTTTCCGAATCAGAGACCAGGTGTCGGGGTCAGCGATCCTGTTCGCCTCCGGGCCAGCCCCTTCAGCAACCAGCCTGGGGCCGCCCGGACGGGAGTTGTCGAAGACCCACCAGTCCGCGCAGAGCGGCTGATACATCGCGAAGAGGTTGCGCAGCCCGGCGCGGTACCGGCGCCGGATCACATCCTCCGGGATGTTGTGCCCACCGGCGTGCACCCGCTCGGCCACCCGCTTGATAGCGAACTCGGCGCTCGGCAGCCAGAGGAACGCCAGGTGTACAGCGTAGCCGCTCCGGCGAAGCCCCCTGAGCCAGGGCGCGAACGACCTGCTGGCCAGTGTCGTCTCGAAGGCAAAGTCATCCCGACGCCCGGCCAGTTCCTGGAGCCGCCGCAGCATGATCTTGCCCGCCTCCAGAGCCGCGCCCTCAGGGGCGAAACCGGAGAGCCCCTGGGCGATGGTGTCGGCGTTGAC
The DNA here is from genome assembly GCA_937935355.1 of uncultured bacterium. Lineage (GTDB taxonomy): Bacteria > Planctomycetota > SZUA-567 > JAKLDR01 > JAKLDR01 > JAKLDR01. The sequence goes on from CALGYR010000048.1 coordinate 13,951, forward strand.
ATACTCGGTCACGGCCAGCGCCCCCTGAAGGAGGTCCGGCGCCACCGTGGACTTGCCGGAGCCGTTCGGGCCGGCCAAGACCACCACGCTGGGAGACCGCTTGCCGTTGGACTTCTTGCTGGCCATGGCCGGAATTCTATCTCCTGGAATGCGAAAGTCGAGTGCGCGCTCAGGCGCATCTGGCAACAGGGCCAACGCCCGAGGCGGGCCGTCAAACATGACTCGCGCCGGGGCGCCCTGTCTCGCGGGGCCCCCGCGAAGCTACGCTTCGCCCCACGAGCCAGGGGCCCCGCCCCGGCGCGGTCACCCCTCTCCCCGCTCTCCCGCAAGCCTGCGGGAGAGGGCCGCGCCTGTCGGCGCGAATCTCATACAAGGCGAACCATCGGCCCACGGCCTTCTCTGCCAACTCCTCCGTAGTCAGCCCACCCACGCCCCCGGCGTGCGGATGCGACCCGGGCCGCGATCCGACCGCAGTTAGAGACGATGCGCGGCAGCGGCTGGAGCTCCGCCCTCCCTTGCGGACATCGAGCCGTGCGAGCCGGGAGCCCTCCGCCGATGCCAACGAGAACAGACCTTGAATGACCGGCCCTGACAGGCTGGTCCCAGGCCGACACCCCTCACCCCCTGCTCTGCGAAGCCCTGCTTCGCTACGCAGGGCGAAGCAGAGCTGGCCCTCTCCCCCAGGGGGAGAGGGGATGGCCGGGGCTCGCCGGCTCCCTCTCCCCCTGGGGGAGAGGGTTGGGGTGAGGGGTTCAGCCCGGTGCCCTCTGCGCGTTCTCTGCGTCCTCTGCGTTGGGCACACCTTCCGCTCTTCCGCTTGCCGAAGCTCAGCCGGCCATGGATAATCCCGCGCCGAAGCGAAGAGGCCTAGGCCTAAGAGAAAAAGAGAGGACAAGGAGAAACCCCATGAAGATCCTGATCGCCGACAAGGTCTCCAGCAAGGTCGTCCAGTCCCTGAAGGACGGCGGCGCGAAAGTGACCCTCAACCCGGACCTCTCCGACAAGACCCTGCCCGGGGCCATCGGGGACACCGAGGTGCTCATCGTCCGCTCGACCAAGGTGACCGCCGAGACCATCGAGGCGGGCCAGGCACTGTCGCTCATCATCCGCGCCGGCGCGGGGGTCAACACCATAGACCTCAAGAAGGCCAGCGCCCGCGGCATCTGCGTGGCCAACTGCCCCGGCAAGAACAACGACGCCGTGGCCGAGCTCGCCCTCGGGCTCATCATCGCCGCCGACCGCCGCATCCCGGACGCGACCGCGACGCTCCGCGAGGGCAAGTGGAACAAGAAGGAGTTCGGCAAGGCCCGGGGTTTGAAGGGCCGCACCGTGGGCATCGCGGGGCTCGGGAGCATCGGCTCGGCCCTGGCCAGGCTGTGCCGGGGGCTCGACATGACCGTGGCGGCCTGGTCCCGCAGCCTCACCCCCGGGAAGGCCGAGGAGCTCGACCTCGAGTTCTGCCCGGACCTCGAGACCCTGGCCGCGCGCTCCGACGCGGTCAGCGTGCACCTGGCGCTCACCCCGGAGACCAAGGGGCTCATCGGCGCGAAGTTCTTCGAGAAGATGCGCCCGGGCGCGATCTTCGTCAACACCTCCCGCGGCGAGGTGGTCGACGCCGCGGCGCTCAAGGAGGCGATCGCCGCGAAGAAGCTCCGGGTCGGCCTCGACGTCTTCGACGGCGAGCCCTCCGCCGGCGAGGCCCCCTTCGAGGCCCGGGAGCTCGCCGGGGCGCTCGCCGCGGCCACGCCGCACGTCGGCGCCTCCACCGACCAGGCCGAGGAGGCCATCGGCGAGGAGGTGGTCCGGATCGTCCAGGCCTACAAGGCCACCGGCCGGCCGCTCAACACCGTCAACTTCCGCCGCAAGCGCTCCGCGCACTCCCTGGTCGTGCGCCACTTCAACCACGTGGGCGTGCTGGCCTCGGTCCTCGACCTGCTCCGCGAGGATGGCGTCAACATCGAGGAGATGGAGAACACCATCTTCGACGGCGAGACAGCCGCGGCCTGCTCGCTGAGCCTGGACCGGGCGCCCTCGGAGAAGACCATCGAGAAGATCCGCGAGTCGAAGGAGATCATCCGGGTGTCGCTCGAGCAGCCGGCGGCGGAGAAGTAAACCCGGGACGATGTCCGGTACGGCCCGACTCCGTTCGGAGGCCCGAGCATGGCGAAGGCTTTTCAGATCCGCGCCTTAAGCGCGTGGACGCCGGATGGACCCTTTGGGGCAGATTGCCCCTCAGTCCGATGAACCGGGGAGCATAAGACTCGCTTGGCAGCCGCAGAGACACACTCTTCTCCTCAAGTCAGTGTCGGCCGGCTGTATCGTCTAATGACCATCAGGCGCAAGTGGTGGCCCTGGGCCTGCGGGATCGGCTTGGCCTGGGTGGCCGCAGCCCTGGTATGGAAGCGGGTCTTGGAGCGGGGCGGCTCGCTGTGGATGGAGGCCGACGGGCCCTGGGACCCGGTTGTCATGGGAGTCTGGGTGCTGCCCGTGATCCTGGTTGCGCTGCCGGCAACGCTCGGCCCCCTCTTGCTGGCGAGCGACCTCCGGACTGCCAGGCTGGAGCCGCTGATCCTGACGCCCATGGGGCGGCGCCCATTCCTGGCAGCCTATCGGCGCAGAGTTCTGTTAACCGCCGGGCTGCTGCTCGCAGCCTTCGTGCCATTCTGGGCTCCGGCCGGACGGGGTCCGGCACCGCTCTACCTGATGCCCGACATGCTGGATGCTCTGGCAGGCCGTAATGGCGAAGGCAGACTCTGGTGGGCGGCGCAGATATCGTTGAGCGGATCGATGTCGGACATCGCATCCATCTGGCTCGCAGCCTCGCTGGGACTGGCGGCCGCCACGCTGACCCGAAGGTTCGCAGCTGCACTTGCCGTGTCGCTTGCGGCATCCGGCGTCTTCGTCCTTCTGAGCTGGGGCGCTGCGGCCACATGGGCCGGCTTGCTCGACCGATCCGGCATGCCGTGGCTGATGGCCAATCCTCCCTGGATATGTATTGTGGTGGCGGAGCCCGGGTTCACGACGCTCTGCTGGGGCTTCGCGCTGGGCTACATGCTGGCGGCAGTCGCGACAAGCGAGATGGCCATGCGACTGGCGGCTCGACGGCTGGACTGGTTGATCTCGGAATAGCACGCGCCTCGCGGCTCAAGGCCTTGCGCGGTCCATCGCCCCAGGGATAATCCCGATTCAGCCGGCACAAATGGCGCCGGCAGACCCAGGATCCGGAGGCCCAGATTGAAAACCCGCGGACAGGTCGAGGCCGAGATCAGCGAGGCGCTCATCCGCTTCGAGAAGGAGTACATGGGCCGCGGCCCCGAGGAGACCAAGACCTACCTGATGGACGACATCGTCCTGGTGCGCCTGCGCGGGGTGCTCACTCCGGCCGAGAAGCAGCTGGCCAAGTCGGAGGACGCCGCGCGGGGCCGCGCGCTCATCAAACAGGTGCGCATCGAACTCGTCGAGAAGGCCCGGGCGCTCCTCGAGGCCATCGTCCAGGAGCTCACCGGCCGCAAGGTCCGGAGCCTGCACACCGACATCAGCACGACCAGCGGAGAGCGGGTCATCATCTTCACCCTGGACGGCCGCCCGGAGCTGGAGGCCTAGCCAGCCACAGATGAACACCGATGAACACAGATGAGACAGCTTGATCAACAGCTGTTGCTCATATCCGTGTCCATCTGTGTGCATCTGTGGCTTCCTGAAGTGACCGTGCCCGCACCTTGGTGTAGGTTGACAGCCGACTGGCTGGCACTATAGTTCAGTGCGTCGCGGGCAGGTCGAGAGGGGGTGGCCTCGGGCCACCTGCTTGAGATGGGCCGGCGGGCTTTTCGGCAGGACCGGATCGCCGCCGGCTTCTTCGTGTCCGCCTCCAACGCTGCAGTGAAGTGGCGGCGGTCCCCGCGGGGGACGGCCGGCCGGGGCGCCAGCCAGCGGCCTCCCGAGAGGGGGGCGCCGGTTCCGCATCTTTGTCGGCGGGCGCGGCGACGCCCGCGGCAGCCACGGTCGAAGGTCTACGGAGTGCCGCCAGTGCTCAACCTGGTCCCGATGAGACGCGAGGAGGACATCCCGCCCCCCTACCGGGACACGCCCGTCGGCGACCTGATCCGGTACCACAATCTCGGCGCTGCGCCCCGCGCCTACGCCCGGGCCGAGCTGCTCGTCGGCATGTGCATGGACAACCGCAAGATGCTCCGGGTGCCGGAGAACTTCGCCTACATCCTGCGCTCCGGGGCGGCCAACCTCGGGCGGATCGAGTTCAAGGTCTCCTTCGCCGTGGCCGTGGGCGGCGTGCGGGCCATCTGCCTGCTCGGCCACGACCGCTGCGGCATGGTCGGCCTGGCCTCGCGGCGCGAGGAGTTCGTGGCCGGGCTGGTCGAGAACGGCGGCTGGAGCCGGCCGGAGGCCGAGACGCACTTCGACCGCTACGCGCCGATCTTCGACATCGGCGACCCCGTGGAGTTCGTCCGCTCCGAGGCGGACCGGCTGCGGCAGCGCTACCCCCGGGTGCTGGTGGCCCCGCTGATGTACGACCTCGAGAGCGGCATGCTGCAGTGCATCGAACGGCGGCGGACGCATGATGCTTAGCGCTGAACCCGGTTCTCCGGGCGGTTCTCTCCGGAGGGGGCACAGGATTCATCACCGCGGCCGCAGGC
>CALGYR010000049.1 GCA_937935355.1 uncultured bacterium
CGCGTCTGCGGGCACGACGTCGCCGGCCTCGAAGTCGCACTCGACGACGACGCCGGCGCGCAGGCCGTGGACGACGTGGACCGCCTCACCGATCTGGTAGGTCTTCTTCATGTCTCCATCCTCGTTGGGCGCTCACGCGGAGCGCGCTACGTTGACCTCGTAGGCGACGGTGACGGTGGCGCCGAACTGCCGGCGGCCGTCCTCGAGCACGCCCTCGCTCGCCTTGGTGGACTCGACCCAGAGGCGCTCGACGAGCCCGTCGAGGGTCTCGTGGTCGCGCACCGCGTCCTCGATGTGGCCGACGAGCACGAGGGCGCGGTCGCGCAGCTCGGCGACCTCGTCGGCGGCGCGGGTGATGAGCACCTTGACGCCGAGGCGCGCGGTCTCGGCGCGCGAGCGCCCGCCCGAGGTGCGACGCATGAAGACGAGGTCGAAGCCGCCCTCGACCCAGACCTGCTCCTCGGCCGGGCCGCCGGAGGGGTAGCCGACGCACGAAGGGACGCCGGTGTCGGCGATCTCCTCGGCGACGATGACGGCGAGGGCGTCCTCGACCTCGGCCGCCATGACGGCGAAGCCGCCCACGTCAGCCCACCATGAGGCCGGCGCGGCCGAAGTCGGACAGGACGCGGTCGACCTCGGGGATGCCGAACGGCTTGCGGTAGCCGGCGATGGAGAGGTTGAAGGTGCCTACCTCGGTCACTTCGGTCACGGCCCGCGAGGCCAGCGCCGAGCGCGTCAAGTAGAGCTCGCAGGCGAGGACCATGACCTGGCGCACAGGCTCGGGGACGTAGTCCTCGCCGTGCTCGTAGCAGACCGCGACGACGTCGCCTGCAGTCCACACGGAGCCGTCGGTACGGTCGAGAGCGCCCCACTCGCGCACGGTGAGGTCCGCGATCTCGTCAGCGGTCAAGGAGGTGACGGTATCGCCGTCGTCGATGGAGACCGAGCGGACCTCACGGATGGCGGGGTGGGCCAGGATGAGGCGGTTGGTGCCGTCGCCGATGAGACTGACGCGGGCACAGCGCGGCACGAAGGCGACGCCGGCGACCCGCTCGGCGCGGACCTCGGCGGCGAGACGCGCGGCCTTGAGCTTCTCAGCGGGGTACTTCGAGTCGTCAGAGAGCGTGGGGATGGCCGCGCGCAGCTCGGCGAGCTCGATGAGGAAGCCGCCGCAGAGCTCGACGGTCGAGGCCCACTCCTCGCCGTCGTCGTCCGTCCACACGCCGGTGTAGGTGTCGAGCTCGGACATGTCGGCGACCGGCACGGCCGCCGTCGCGCTGCCGTGCGCGGCCGTGCCGGTGTAGGTGTCGATCGCGGTCCCGGCGCCGTCGGCGAGGGCCAGGGTGACGGGGGCCGCGGCGGTGACGGCGAGGCCGTCCTCGTCCGCCGTGGCGACCGTGAGGGTGTAGCTCCCGGCGGTCTTCTGTCGCAGGCGCTCCACTCAGGCTCCTCGGGATCGCCTTGTCGTCTTCGGCTTCGTCACCTGAGCATCGGCAAGGCGCTGCGTCGCGGCCCCGATGCCCACGAGCAGCTCGCCGATGTCGTCGGGTACCTCCGCCGCCTCGCCGGGGGACCCGCGGTACTCGACGACGTTCTCGGGAGAGCTGCCGACCTGGACGCCGTAGACCTCTGCCCAGACGATGCGCATGGTCACGCCGTGCCTTCGGCAGGGCTCATGTGACGCTCGTAGGTCACGGCGTCGGCGACGGTCGGCGTGGTAGGCCTGTTGATGGCCGCGTATTGGATGTACCAGGCGCACTCCTGGGTGGCGTTCGCGGCGTCCTTGTCGACCACGACGCGGACGTAGCGTTTGACGGGCTCGTAGAGGTCGATGATGAAGGTCTGGTGGTCGTCGTCGTCGGCGACCGTGATCCTCGTTCCGGCGAGGTCGGCCGCGTCGGAGAGGTCGGAGGCCGCGCCCTGCTGGGCCTTGATGCTGGTCACGGCGCCGGTCGCGATGGTGCCGAACTTCACGCACAGGAACACGCCGCGATACCCGAGCATGTCGAGCGTCGCGCCGTTGCGGTCGGCGGACGCCGCGGTCGCGATGTCGAGCGCGCTCTTGAACTTGAACTCCGTGATGGCCTTTGGTACACCCATGTCACGCTCCTTTTGGCAGCGGGGGCTCGCTCGTCACGAGCGAGCCCCCGCGCAGTTTCAGGCTCAGGAGTTGTTGCTCTTGAGCAGGATGGCCGCCTGGTAGTCCCAAGCGCAGCCGCCCATGCGGGCGAGGCCGTAGAAGCGCACGTACGGGGTCGCCGTGTACGGGTCGCGCAGTACCGAGGTGTTGCGGTGGATGCCGACCGCGTAGGCGCGCTGGATGTCCGCGAGCGCGACCGGGTAGTTCGAGGCCCCGATCGCCGGCGCGGAGTCGGTCTCGAGCACGGGCTTGCCGAGGATCATCCACTCGCCGGTGCTCTCGTTCTGCGTGGCGAGCGGGTTGATGGCGGACGTCGACGGGTAGGCGAAGGCCGCGACGGTGGCGAGCGTGGTCCCGTTCATCAGCCACACGGAGTTCTTGCGGAACTTCACCGGGAGGGCGAACAGGACCGTGAGGAAGTTCGTGTTGACGAGCGCCCCGGCCGAGCCCGAGAGCTTGGTCGTGTACTTGCTCGTGCCGGCGAACAGACCCTCGATCTTGGTGCTGCCGTTGCCGCTGACGGCGTCGGCGCCGGCCTGCTCCTGGACGTCCTCGTAGATCCAGCCGAGGAGCATGTCCTCGATGCCCTCGACGGAGTCGAGCACCTGCTGCGTGGCGCGCTGATCGGTGTAGTAGTCGTAGCAGGTGAGCGTCGGCGCGGTGAACGTCGGCGCGTTCTGCTCCGACCTCGCGCCGGTCTCCGTCGCGTTGGTGACGACCCCGTGGGCGCTCTTGTAGGGCAGTGTCATGACGGTGTCGCCGGTCATGCGGAAGAGCGTCGCGCGGCCGAAGACGGGGTCTTCCTTGCGGACCTTCTCGATGAGTTCGGCGTGCACCGGCTCGGGCACGATGTAGCCGCCGTTCGCGTCCGTGGTGGACAGCGAGGCGTCCATGATCTGGCCGGTGCGCAGGTAGTCCAGGTATGCGCGCTTGACGGCGTCCTCCTGCGTCCCGCCGAGGGACTTCGACTGGCCGGCGGCGACCTGCGCCCGCAGCTCCTCGATCTCCTTGTCCCGGATCTCGGCGGCGACGTCCTCGAGGGCGTGCATCTCGCCGGTGAGCGACATCACGCGGTCGCGGTCGGCGTCGGTCGCGTCGGCCTTCTCGGCGAGCGCGAGGATCTGCGTCTCGAGCTCCTTGGCCCGGCCTTCGATGTGCTTGTAGTCCAGCATGGTCAAGCCTTTCTCTTCGTGAAGTCCTTGAAGAACATGCCGGGGATGAGCACCCTGTCCCGGTCCTGCGCGGTGGCCTCTGCGGCCGGTGCGTCGGCCGGCGTCTCTGCGGCGCCGTCCGGGGCGTCTTCGGGGAAGCGCCTAGTCGGCGCGTTGCGGAAGCGCGAGAGGTCGAACGTGGCGGCCATCTTGAGTGCGCCCGTCACCTCATCGACGAAGCCGAACGCCTCGGCCTCCTCGGCGTCCATCCACGTCTCTGCGGCCATGGCGGCCCGGACCTCTGGTTCGTCCATGCCGCTCTTGGCGACGTAGACGCCGACGATGGTGTCGGCGACTTTGTCGAGCACCTCGGCGAAGTCGCGCATGTCGGCCGAGGTTCCCATGGCCATACCCCAGGGGTCGTGGATCATGAAGAGCGCGTTGGCGGCCATGAGGACGCGCTCGCCGGCGAGGGCGACGACGGAGGCGATGGAGGCCGCGAGGCCGTCAATGGTCGTCGTGATGCTGGCCTTGTGGCGGCGGAGCGCCGTGTAGATCGCCTGGCCGTCGAAGACGTTGCCGCCGGGCGAGTTGATGTGCAGGTCGATGGCGTCGACGTCGAGGGCCGCGAGGTCCTTGACGAACTGCTTGGCCGTGAGGCCCTCGCCCCAGAAGTTCTCGCCGATCTCCTCGTAGATCCAGATCTCGGCGCGCTTCTCGTCGGCCTTGGCCTTGATCTCGTACCACTGCTTCACGAGTCGCTCCCTTCGTCTTCTGTGAGGGTAGGAAGCGGCTCACGCGCGAGGGCCGCCATGATGAAGGCGTGGGCATCGAAGGTCGCGCCGGCGGCGGCAAAGGCCTCGACGACCGGCGCGAGCTTGACCTGTGCGAAGGCCTCGGTCTCGCCGCGCTCGCGGCCCTTCTCGCGGTCGGCGGCATCGCGGCGCCGGATGCAGGCGACCGCGTCTCTGAGCACGGGCGCCATGACGGCGGCGACGTTCCCCTGTCCACCCTTGTCGGCCCCCGTGATGGTGCCGTCCTCGGAGACCATGCCGAGGTTGAGCTCGGCCAGCAGAACGTCGAGTCCGGGCCGCGGGTTGTAGTCGTAGTGCGAGCGCGCTTCGTTGCGGTCGATGACGCCGGCCCGCACGAGTTGCGCGTCGCCCTCGGTGCGTGTCTTGTAGTCCCCGCGCTGGAGACCGTCGAGGTTCCACTTCGCACGCACGGTGGGCTCGCCGGCGTAGAGACGGTGACGGAGCACACGCTCTGTGTCAGTGCAGATCGGTGCGATGGTGTGCTTGGCGAGCCAGAGGTCCTGCTGCTCGGAGTTGGTGTAGGTGCCGTGCGTCATGTCCTGCACCATCGCGAGCGGCATGCGGAAGATGCCGCAGATCTTCTGCAGCATGCGCAGCTCCTGCTCCGAGAGCTGCGCGTCCTTCATGCTCATCTCGTTCTGTATGACCTTGAGGCCGCGGTCGAAGATGCGCAGCTTGCCTGCGGGCAGGAGGCCGGCCGTTCCCTCGAGTTGGTCCTTGAGCGCCTGCAGGTCATCCGACTTGAGGACGGTGTCGGTCTGGAGGTAGGCGGGGAAGTGTGTCCCGTTGCCGAGCAGGCGCCCGAAGAACTGCTCGGTGCCGATGGCGGTGCCGATGGCCTCGCTCGCGAGCTCGATGAGCGAAGCGCCCTCGTAGGGCGTGCGCAGCACGCTGCCCTTGAAGTGCAGTATGTCCTTGGTCAGGTAGGTCCCCGGCGGCGTCAGCTCGTCGCCGCGGTAGTCCCAGCCGGAGAGCCCGGCCTGCGTCCTCACCATCCGCGGCTTCGGCCCGGTCAGCGGCCAGAGGGCGACCGGCCGGCCGCCACGGAGCGACCACTCGACACGGACCCATGCGTTACCCGTGATGTCCTGTGCGAGCTGCTTCCAGCGCCAGCCCTCGCCGGCGGTGAGGATGTCGTTCCAGGCGACGGCGAGGAGCTGGTACGAAGGATGCTTCGGGTCCGGTGTGAGGCTTTTGCCGTCCTCGCGGAAGACGCGCACCGGGAGGGTGGAGAACGTCTCGCTGCGCACGATGAGGCAGGCGAGCACAGCCGTCGACGCGAGGGCGGTCTGCTGGTTGACACGTACGCCACTGGCTGTGGCGGCGACGACGTTGAAGACGGCTTGCAGCACAGCATCGTCGCTCAGGCTGTACTCGTCTGCGAGGTTCTTCGGCTGCTCGTCAGGGTCCGAGAACCATCGCGCAGGGTTCCAATTCACATGGGCACCTTTCAGCGGCCGCAGTTGGGTACCGCGACCATGGTGAGCGGTGCCTCACGCGGGCCGGCTCAGCCTCCGAGCGAGAGGGTGTAGACCCCGCCGGTGTCGGCGAAGGAGGGCCCGAAGGCGTCGGCCTCCGACTCGGCGACGAAGACGGCGATCGCCAGCGCGACGGCGGCGTCGATCTTCTGCTCGTCGTGGACCTTGGTGATGCGCCAGCCGTAGGGCGTCTCGCGCATGCCGGCGTTGAGGACGTGGTCGGTCAGGTCGGCCTGGCCGCCGTGGCGCAGGCGGTTCTCCTGCAGGACGTCGTAGAGCGTCATGCAGGCCGAGCTCATGCGCTTGTTCTCCTGGGGGAACTCCTCGATCGGCAGGCCGAACTCGTGCTGCAGCTTGAGCATCGAGCGGGTGAAGTAGTTCGGGTCGCAGGCGATGCGCACCACGTTGTAGCTCTCGCAGAGCTCGACGATCTTCGCCTCGACGGCCTCGTGGTCGATATGCCCGAGCTGCGAGTCCTTGCGCCAGACGCTCGCCCAGACGTTGTGTCTCGCGTCCTCGCCGCGCTGCACCATGACGAGCGCCGTGGTGTCGCGGGCGAACGAGGCGTCGAGGCCGATGCAGGTCGGAAGCGCGGGGTCGAAGCGCGGCGCCGCGCCGCAGGCGTACCACATGTCGGGTGGGTAGGCGCGGTTCGTGCCCGAGGAGGGGAAGCGGTTCAGGTGCAGGCGCTCGAAGACCGGGAAGGGCAGCGTGCGGTACTGGTCGCGGAGCATCGTCTGGGTGATCCACCTCGCCGGGTTCGCGCGCCGCCAGACCTTGGTGTCGCGGCCGTCGTCTGCGTCCGTCGCACCGGCCCAGTAGACGTAGGCGCGGGGGTCCTTGGGGGCCGAGATGAGCAGGTCCCAGAGCGGCCCCTTGCGCTCGGCGCCGGCCGTCGTGATGGTGATGAGGAGGCCGTTGTCGGAGCCCACCATGCCGGAGACCATGGCCTCGCGCATCGAGGCGTCGCGGTGGACGTGGTACTCGTCGATGACGCAGCAGGTCGGGTGGAAGCCCTGCGCGGTGTCGGCGTCCCAGGGCAGGACGCGGAAGAGCGCCCCGGTCTCCTCGACCTCGAGCACGTCGCGGTAGACGCGGGTCACGGCGCGCAGCTCGGGGTCGGCGAGGACCATGCGCTTCGCCTTGTCGAAGACGATGCCGGCCTGCTTTCGTGTCGTGGCGACGACGTAGTACTCGCCCTCGTAGGTCGGCTCGGTGAACATCACCGCCAGGGCGAGGCCGGCGGCGAGCTGGCTCTTGCCCGACCAGCGCGGGAGCCCGAAGAGGGCCTCGCGGTAGATGCGCCGGCCGCGGCGGTCGAGGGTGCCGAAGACGGGCAGGACCATGCGGCTCCACTGCCAGGGCTCGAGCTTGAACGGCTTGCCCGCCCAGCGGCCGCCGGTGAAGCGCAGGTGCTGTTCCATGAAGAGGCGCACGAGCTCGGCGTGCAGGCGGCCCTCCTTCGTCACCTGGCGAGCCCTCGGCATCTCACTTCTCCTTCGTCAGCTGGTCGACGAGGCGGTCGCGGATGCCGAGCGCGAGGCTCTGGACGGCGAGCTCCATGATGCCGGCGCGGATCCGGGCGAGCGGGTTCAAGCCGAGCACCTCGGAGAGCTGGCGCATGGTCGCCGCGGCGTCCTTCTGCACCTTGACCATGGGGTTCGTCTGCGGGCCCATCGGCGAGTCGACGAGGACGCCCATGGCGTGGATCTCGGCCGACGCCTCGGCGTGGACGGCGACCGCCTCGCAGTAGGCGCGCAGGAGGACAAGATCGGGGGCGCGCAGGTGGCGGTTGCCGGCCATCTCGACGACGCACGCCTGCCAGACGTCGACGACGCTCGCCGGGAGGTCGGCGGGCGGCACCGACTCGGCGAGCTGCGCGGCGATCGGCGGGGCCTTGACGAGGGCCTTCTTGTGGCCGGCGACGGGCGTGTGCCCGGTGCCGCGCCTGGCGCGCTTCGGGTCTACGGGGCGGCCCTTCACGCGAGGTCTCCGAAGTTGTCGGCGAGCAGGGAACGCAGCCCGGCGCCGACCTTCTCGCAGCGCCATGAGAGTTGAGGCCGGGCCTCGGATGCGAGCCGCAGGAAGGCGCCGGAGACGCGGGTCGCCTCGAGCACGGCGACGGCTACCTGCTGGTCGGGGTGGGCGCGCGGCGAGGGCTCTGCGTGGGCGCGGTCACGGCGCGGGACGATCTCGGCCTTGAGCACGTTGACGCGGCGGCGGCGGGCGGCCTCGCGGCAGCGCCCAGAGCAGTAGCGCCGCGGGGGGCCGGCCTTCCCGGGAGGCGGCAGCGGGCCGCCGCAGTTGACGCAGGTCGCCATGTGGAGAGCGTAGAGAACCCGTCACGCGGCGTGACAAGTTAGGCCCTCTGGGCCGGACTCCACTTTCAGGATTTCTTCGCGCGACAGGCGTGCAGGGTTTGCGGCCTGCGCTCGCCGTCCTTGAACCCCCCTACCCCGTCCCGTTACATCGCTCAGGATGTAACCCAGAATGTAACGGGAACCGTCAACCGCTGTACTTGACGGCTGCGCGGCCTCAGGCTCGGCTAGGCTCGGATTCGGCCTATTGTCGCCGACAGTGGTTTACGCTCAGGAACTGAGAGCGTCGGTCTACGGAACCGAAGGCCGCAGGTTCGAATCCTGCCAGGCGCACCAA
>CALGYR010000050.1 GCA_937935355.1 uncultured bacterium
GGCTCCAGAGGCGTTCGTCTTTACTACTCATTCAGATTTCCCGGCAACTTGTGTTCCTTAAGCCATGCCAGCAGCCTGGAGAACCAACTGCGAACCGCAGAACCGCAGAATATCGAATGACGAATGTCGAAGTGGCAGCTCCCGGCCACTCCACGTCCTTCGTGATTCTGACTTCGACATTCGATATTCTGCGGTTTTCCGTTCGTAGGTCTTAAGGAAGCGCCATTCCGTGTTGCGTTTTGAACGCCGTCCTACCAGTCCCGTCCCTGCAGGTCGATGTTCCCCGACGGGAATGGCTCGCCGGCCAGCGGGAGCGCCATGGCGATGTTCTTGCCGGGGATCGGTTCGGTGCCGCCGCGGCCGTCGGCCATGGTCACGGAGACGTCGAGCGTCTTCCAGCCGAGCGATGCGTAGAAGCGCTCGAGCCCCGGCACGCAGAAGAGCAGGCCCCAGCGCACGCCGCGGCGCGCCGCCTCGGCCATGGATTCGGTCATCAGCCGGCGCGAGAGCCCCGACTTGCGAGCCTCGGGGAGCACCGCCAGGTTTTGGATGCCGGCGATCCCGGCCGGCCGGCCGCCGCAGGCCACGGTCCGCAGCACGATGCCCACGTGCCCCAGGACCCTCCCGTCGACGCGGTGCACCAGCGAATAGGCCGGCGCAGTGCCGTGCCAGTGGCGGCTCGCCGAGAAGACCGGCGCGTCCGATGGGAAGCAGGCGCAGAGCAGCGCCCGGATGGCGGCGTCCAGCGCCGGATCGACGGCGGACTCCTCGAAGAGCTCCAGGGCGGGCTGCGGCGGGCGCTCCGTGGGCGTGTCTTGATCGTTCATGGCCCGGAATTCTAGCGCATCGGCAGGTCCCATCAAGCGCGCGGCGCTTTTCGAGAACCTTTCGGGCCGATTTGCGTCTAACGGGTTGTGCGTACAATCACCGCATCCTGCGCCCGTTCGAGGAGAAGCTCATGAGAACCGTCCTGACCCTGGCGGCCGTCATGACCCTGTTCGCCCCCATGGCGTTCGCACCCGGGGCCGAGCCCGACCGGGAAGCCACTCGCCGCAAGGCCCAGAAGGAGATGAACGCCGGCAACTGGAAGGACGCCTTCGAGCTCTTCCAGAAGCTCTGCCTGGACCCGGCGGACGACCCGGGACTCGTCGGCCAGGACCTGAACAACGCCACCGCCTGCCTGCAGCGGATCAACCGCGTGAGCGAGCTCGATGACCTCCGCGAGAAGGTCGTCGCCGCGCACAAGGACAACTGGCGGCTGCTCCGGGCGGCGGCCAACAACTACCTGAGCGGCAGCGAGCACTACGGCTTCATCGTCGCCGGCAAGTTCGAGCGCGGCGGCCACCGCGGCGGCGGGAAGCTGGTCAACGTCTGGGAGCGCGATCGGGTGCGCTCTCTCCAGCTGATGCAGGCCGCCCTGGAGAAGACCAGGGGCGAGAAGTCCTCGGCGGAGGTGGCCTCCTTCCATCTGGCCTTCGCCGATCAGCTGCTCACCAACCGCGGCTACCGCGAAGCCTGGCGGCTCCAGTACCTCAGCGACCTATCGCAGTTGCCCGACTACGAGGACGGCTGGGGCTACTACTACGGCGGCGGTACCCGGGGCGCGCCGGTCGACGAGCAGGGCGAGCCGGTCTTCCACCGCATGCCCAAGAGCTGGGAGGCGGCCGCCACCGACGGCGAGCGCTGGCGCTGGCTCGTGATGATGGCCATGGAGCTCGACAAGAACCTCAAGAGCGAGGTTCTCTTGCGTTGGGCGAGCTTTCTGCATCAGCAGTTCGGCGTCCAGACCATGGCCGACTACGGCCGCTACTTCCGCGGCGGCGAGGACGAGGAGGCCGGCAAGTCGGAGAAGACCGGCATATTCGCGGTGCACACCCTGGGCGAGGACGAGACCATCGCGAAGCTCGCCACCGGCGTGAAGCGCTTCAAGCTGCCCGACGAGTTCAACTACATCCGGATATTCAAGGAGCTGGCCGATATCGGCAGCGGTGATTCGCAGGGTGCCAAGACAACTCTGGCCTCCATCTTCGAGAACCGCCGGCAGTACCCCAAGGCGGTCGAGTGGTGGCGCGCGGCCGGCCATCCGGAGAGGGTGACCCAGATCACCGGCAACTGGGGCGAGTTCGAGCCCACCGCCACCCACCCGGCCGGCCGGGGCCCGGTCGTCGACTACCGTTTCCGCAACGGCAAGCGGGTGGACTTCGAGGCCCGGCGGATCGACGTGCCGGCGCTGCTGGCCGACGTCAAGGCCTACATCAAGTCGAACCCCAAGGAGCTCAACTGGGAGCGGGTCGACGTCCAGGGCATCGGCCGGCGCCTGGTCTTCGCCGACCAGACCAAGTACCTCGGCGACAAGGAGGCCGAGTGGTCGCTCAAGCTCGAGCCCCGCGAGAACCACTGGGACCGGCGCGTCACCGTGACCACGCCGCTCCAGAAGGCCGGGGCCTACCTGGTGACGGCCAAGATGAACGGCGGCAACACCAGCCGCATCGTCGTGTGGGTCAACGATACCGTCATCGTCCGGAAGCCCGTCAAGGACAAGGCCTACTACTTCGTCTGCGACGCCGTGACCGGCGCCCCGCTCGCCAAGGTCAACGTCGAGTTCTTCGGTTTCTGGCAGGAGTGGACCAGGGGCCTGCTGGGCATCGAACACCGCGAGATGCACATCAGCAACTTCGCCGAGAACACCGACGCCGACGGGCAGGTGATCCTCGATCCCAAGGACCAGGAGCAGCGCTACAGCTGGCTGGTGTCCGCAACGGACGGGAAGGGCCGGCTGGCCTACCTGGGCTTCGACAACATCTGGTACGGCAACTGGTACGACTACGAGTACAACCAGACCAAGACCTTCATCGTCACCGATCGGCCGGTCTACCGGCCGAAGCAGACCATGAAGTTCAAGGTCTGGCTGGGCCACGCCAAGTACGACCAGGATGGCCAGTCGAACTTCGCCGGTCAGAACGTCTTCGTGCAGGTCCACAACCCCAAGGGCGAGGCCGTCTGGTCGAAGTCCATCGCGGCCGACCAGTGGGGCGGCGTCAGCGGCGAGTGCGAGCTCCCCGCCGACTGCCAGTTGGGCGTCTACTCCGTCAGCACGCATCACGGCGGCGCCAGCACCTTCCGGGTCGAGGAGTACAAGAAGCCGGAGTTCGAGGTGACCGTCGACGCCCCGTCCGAGCCGGTGATGCTCGGCGAGAAGATCGAGGCGACGGTCAAGGCCAGGTACTACTTCGGGGCGCCGGTGACCAAGGGCACCGTCAAGTACAAGGTGCTCCGCACCTCGCAGGACGCGCGCTGGTACCCGGTCCGGTACTGGGACTGGTTCTACGGCAGCGGCTACTGGTGGTACGCCTACGACTACGCCTGGTATCCGGGTTGGCGGGAGTGGGGCTGCTGCCGGCCGATCTGGTGGTGGTGGAATGTGCAGAGCGCCCCGCCCGAGGTGGTGGCCGAGGGCGAGGCCAGGCTCGGCGAGGACGGCACCTACAAGATCGCCATCGACACGGCGCTGGCCAAGGCGGTCCACGGCGACAGCGACCACCGCTATGAGATCACCGCCGAGGTCCGCGACGAGTCCCGCCGGACCATCGTCGGCACCGGCTCGGTGCTGGTGGCCCGCGCGCCGTTCAAGGTTTACGCCTGGGTGGATCGCGGCTACTACCGGGTCGGCGACACGGTCGAGGCCAGCTTCTCGGCCCAGACCCCGGACGGCAAGCCGGTCCAGGGCAAGGGCGTGCTGCGCCTGCTGCGCGTGACCTACGACAAGAAGCTCCAGCCGGTGGAGAAGGAGGTCGAGGACTGGAAGCTCGCCACCGACGAGGAGGGCCGCTCGCGCATCCAGATAAAGGCCGCCAGGGCCGGGCAGTACCGCCTGTCCTACACGGTCACCGACGCGAAGAAGCACGCCATCGAGGGCGGCTACGTCTTCGTGGTCCGCGGCGACGGGTTCGACGGCAAGGACTTCCGATTCAGCAACATCGAGCTGATCGCCGACAAGGCCGAGTACGCGCCCGGCCAGAAGGTGCGCCTCATGATCAACACCGACAAGGCCGACGGCACGGTGCTGCTCTTCACCCGCCCGGCCAACGGCTGCTACCTGGTGCCCGAGGTCATCCGCCTCGACGGCAAGAGCACCGTCCGGGAAATCGAGGTCTCCAAGAAGGACATGCCCAACTTCTTCGTCGAGGCCGTCACCGTGGCCGACGGCCGCGTCCACACCGAGACCCGTGAGATCGTGGTGCCGCCCGAGAAGCGCGTCCTCAACGTCGAGGTCCTGCCCTCGGCGGAGAAGTACAAGCCGGGCCAGAAGGCGAAGATCAAGGTCAAGCTCACCGAGCCCGACGGCAAGCCCTACCAGGGCTCGACGGTGCTGACCATGTACGACAAGTCCATCGAGTACATCTCCGGCGGCTCGAACGTTCCGGAGATCAAGGCCTTCTTCTGGAAGTGGCGCCGGCAGCACAGCCCCAGCACCCGGTCGAGCCTGGACCGCTGGTTCGGCAACGAGCTCAAGAAGGATGAAATCGGCATGCAGTTCCTGGGCGTCTTCGGGGCTAGCGTGGCCGACGATGTCGATGCGATCAGCGACATGGCCCTGGGCGGCGCCGGCCAGGCCGGCGGCGGTTGGGGCCCGGGACGCGGTGCGATCGGCTACGCAGGCCGCAGGGACGGCCGGAAGATGGCCGCGCGGGAGATGCTCGAGGCCGACGGCGCAGCCATGCCTGCCGCCGCCCTTGCCAAGCCCGGTGAGATGTTGCGTGCGCAGGCCAAGGACGAAAGCGCCGGCGGGGCGGCCCCCGGCCAGGCGCCGGCGGAGCCCGCCGTCCGCAAGAACTTCGCCGACAGCGCCTTCTGGGCGGCGTCGCTCGCGACCGACAAGGACGGCCTGGCCGAGGTCAATCTGACCATGCCCGAGAACCTCACCGGCTGGAAGGTGCGGGTCTGGGCCATGGGCAAGGGCACCAGGGTCGGCGAGGGCTCGGCCGAGGTGGTGACCGTCAAGGACCTGTTATTGCGCATGCAGGCGCCGCGCTTCTTCGTTCAGAAGGACGAGGTGGTTCTCTCGGCGAACGTCCACAACTACCTGCCCGGGAAGAAGAGCGTCAGGGTAGTCCTCGAGGTCGAGGGCGGCTGCCTCGAACTCATGGGCAAGGCCGAACAGACCGTCTCGGTCGCCTCCAAGGGCGAGGAGCGCGTCGACTGGCGCGTGAAGGTCACGGCCGAGGGCGAGGCCTTGGTGCGCATGAAGGCGCTGGCCGACGCCGACTCGGACGCCATGGAGATGCGCTTCCCGGTCCTGGTCCACGGCATCGACAAGCAGGTGCCCTACAGCGGCGTCATCCGTCCGGACAAGAACTCGGCGACCATCAAGCTCTCCGTGCCCGCCGAGCGCAGAGAGAGCGCCTCGCGGCTGGAGCTCCGCTACTCGCCGACCCTGGCCGGGGCCATGGTCGACGCGCTGCCGTACCTGGTCGAGTACCCCTACGGCTGCACCGAGCAGACCCTCAACAAGTTCCTCCCCGCCGTCATCACCCAGCAGGTGCTGATCAAGTCGGGGATCAAGCTCAAGGACATCCGCGACAAGCGCGCGAACCTGAACGCCCAGGAGATCGGCGACGACAAGGCCCGCGCCGAGCAGTGGCGCAAGCGCCGCACCCGTACCCACGACCGCGATGGCAACCTCGTCGCCTACAACCCGGTTTTCGACGAGGACGAAGTCCAGCGCATGGTCAAGACCGGCGTGACGCGCCTGACCAATATGCAGCTCTCCGACGGCGGCTGGGGCTGGTTCAGCGGCTGGCGCGAATGCTCCTACCCGCACACCACCGCCTACGTGGTTCACGGCCTGCAGATCGCCAGGGACAACGGCGTGGCCATCGTCCCGGGCACCCTCGAGCGCGGCGTCGACTGGCTCAAGCGCTACCAGTCCGAGCAGGTCCGGCTCCTCAAGCTCCACGAGAAGACCAAGGGGCGCGATGGCAAGGCCTGCGCCGATCACCTCGACGCCTTCGTCTTCATGGTCCTGGTCGACGCCGGGGGCGAGAACGGCGACATGCGCGAGTACCTGTATCGCGACCGCAACGGCCTCGCCGTCTACGCCAAGGCCATGTTCGGCATGGCCCTCCACAAGCGCGGCCGCAAGGAACAGCTCGACATGATCATGAGGAACATCGAGCAGTTCCTGGTCCAGGACGACGAGAACCAGACCGCGTATCTCAACCTGGGCAACGAGGGCTACTGGTGGTACTGGTACGGCAGCGAGTGGGAGGCCCACGCCTACTACCTGAAGCTCCTCGCCCGGGTGGACCCCAAGGCCGAGAAGGCCTCGCGCCTCGTCAAGTACCTGCTCAACAACCGCAAGCACGCCACCTACTGGAACTCCACGCGCGACACGGCCATCTGCATCGAAGCCTTCGCCGACTACCTCCGGGCCAGCGGCGAGGACGAGCCGGACATGACTCTGGAGATCCTGCTCGACGGCAAGAAGCAGAAGGAGGTCAAAATCGACAAGACGAACCTCTTCAGCTTCGACAACCGGTTCCTGGTCCTGGGCGACGCAGTCGAGACCGGCGAGCACTCCGTCGAGCTCCGCCGCAAGGGCAAGGGGCCGGTCTACTTCAACTGCTACCTTAGCTACTTCACGCTTGAGGACCACATCGCCAAGGCCGGCCTCGAGGTCAAGGTCGAGCGCAAGTACTACCGCTTGAAGCCCGTCGACAAGAAGATCAAGGCCGCCGGTTCGCGCGGGCAGGTCCTCGACCAGAAGGTCGAGAAGTACGAGCGCGTGCCCATCGAGAACCTCGAGACCCTGAAGAGCGGCGAGCTCGTGGAGGTCGAGCTCGAGATCGCCAGCAAGAACGACTACGAGTACCTGGTCTTCGAGGACGCCAAGCCTGCCGGCTTCGAGCCGGTCGAGGTCCGGAGCGGCTACAACGGCAACGACATGGGGGCCTACGTGGAGTTCCGCGACCAGAAGGTCAACTTCTTCGTGCGCTCGCTCGCCCGCGGCAAACACTCGGTCTCCTACCGGGTGCGCGCCGAGATCCCGGGGAAGTTCAGCGCGCTGCCGACGAAGGCCTACGCCATGTACGCGCCGGAGCTGCGGGCCAACTCGGACGAGATCAAGCTGAAGGTGGAGGATTGAGAGAGAGGTGGAGCCACCGATACACGCCGATGGCCACGCAAAGGCCGGGCCGCAGACGTGCTGCGGCCCGACCTCTTGCCGCCATTAGCCAGGCTCAAAAGACCTCTGCCGGTGGCTTTGGTTGATCTGCCTGGACGGGCCGGGGCGCGTTCTTCTGCGCCTCCAGCTCGCGGGCGAGAGCTCCGGCGGTCATCCCGTCGGATCCCGAGCCGTCCATCCTGTATACCATTATTCTCTCGTCAGGCGGCATGCCCTTCTCGTAGAAAAGGACGGCCCGATCCGCGTCACCCTTTCGCCTGTCTCGGCCAAGATACTCCCAGGCCCCCTGCGCATCTATATCCGCAGCCGTCTTCACGGCTCCGGACGGAAAGAATGGGGCGAGGCTGTCTACGTAACGCGGATAGAGATCGGACAACTTGTCCGGGAATCGATTGCCGTGCGTGACTGCATATTTCTGCAACGCGCTCTGGATCTGGATGCCCTGTCGACTGACGAACTCTATCCTTGCCGTATACCGCTGGTTATGCAGCGCCTCGGTGATGCCATAACCGGCTGCGCTTGCCAGGAGAAGCGCGGTCGGGACGTTGCCGTCGTTTTCGATCCGCAACCCCCGGCTATCGGCGTGGAGCGCACCGACCTCCGGCAGGAGGTGCTTGCTTACTGCCTCCGGTGGCGGAAAGAGGGTTGGGTCCAGGCCCCAGTCTTTCTTGAGTCGGTTGCCGGGGTCGCCGGCCGACAGGAATGGTGCGGCCGCTCCGTAGGCCAGGCCGAAGGTCCTGGGCATGTCGAGGTAGTAGACCGCCGAGGCGCCGGGATCGAGCTTCGCCAGGCCGTCCTTGAAGGCGGGCTTGCCGGCCAGAGATGCGCCGGCCGCAGGAGGTGTCGCGGCGCGCTTGGCGGCGGAGGCGCTCGAGGCGAAGACTACCTTGCCTGGTAGGAGCAGTGCGGTGACCTGGAACGGGATGCCGCCCAGGTGCTCCTGTGGAAGCGCGTAGAGTTCGCCGCCTTTATAGGCAATGGGCTCGAGATGATACCGCTCCCTGGTCTCCAGAGCATACTTGGCAACGAGGGCATTGAGCCGGGCGCGGTA
Organism: uncultured bacterium; assembly: GCA_937935355.1. Taxonomy (GTDB): domain Bacteria; phylum Planctomycetota; class SZUA-567; order JAKLDR01; family JAKLDR01; genus JAKLDR01. Next base: position 8,235 of record CALGYR010000050.1, read on the forward strand.
ATCCTGTTGGCGCTTGAAATCCTCTTCGTTGCGGCGCCGGAAAGCTGCCGGGCTCTCGTTGGCGGGAATCGCAGGAGGTTGCGGCTCTGGCCCAATTTCCGCCCTTGCCCTCCGATAGGCCTCAAACACATTCAAGCTGTTCCTGGCCAGCGCTTGAATGACGCCCTCTATCGCCGCATTGTCCTTGGTGCGGAGAACCGCCACTACCTCGGGGATCACCCCCGCCCCGGCCGGCGGCATGGCGGCCCACAGCGCAACCTCGCCGGTGAGCGACTTGTCGAGCAACGCCTCCACGTCCAGCCCCTGCTCCTTGAGGAGGCGGAGTTGCTGGCGCCCCGCCTCAGCCTCCCTGGGGGCGATGGCTTCCAGGGTCTTGAAGAGGGTGTCATGGGCTTTCTCCATGGGGAGCCTGGCCGCGACGAAGAGGAGCGCGTCGGCCGGCGCGTCCGCGGCGAGCCTGGCGGTATCTGCGGGCTGGGCCTCGTTCAGGAGCGACAGAAGCCCCTTAGCCTCGGAGACATCCAGGGAGAGCTTCTCGCGGAAGAGCGGCTTGTCGAAGTCCAGGCGGAAGGACAGTTGCTTGGCGGCAGTCAAACCCAGGGCGTCCATCTTCTGCCAATTCCGGATTACCACCTCGGTCCCCAGATTCCCCGTGATTGCCCCGGTAACGGTATCGAGCGTGCCCCGTTCAACGATCATGTTTCCTCTGGCCCGCTCGCGCTTTATGATTCCTGCAAGGTTGACTCCGAGGGTGACCAAGTCGCCCTCCGACGGCTTGAGCGCCGTGCCGCCGTCGAACGAGGGGCAGGCTTTCTCGATCGTGTCGATGGCTTTCTCGATCGCGCTCCTCTCCGGCGAGAGCAGGAAGAGCCCCCGACACCGGGCTTGGCAGAGCATGTTGGGAAGTCCCGTCGCCACATTCGCGGTCTTCCCGCGGTCCACCGAGGAAGAGGCGATGCCAACGCCACGATAAACGGCTATCTCGCTCTTCGCAGGAGCCAGCTTGCCGAACTCCCCGTGAATATCCTGGAGCATGGCGGCCAGGCCATCGGCCCTGTCGCCGATGTCGGCCGCGAGCAGCCAGACCGGTTCTCCGTTGGCCTTGACCTCAAGCAACGCCATTCCCATATCACCCCGTGCGGCGCGATGCAATTCGTCGAGCCAGCCCAGGACGGTTATCAGGAGCGGCGTCTTGTTGTCCTTCCCGGCCAGCGCAGCCTTGGTCCGATCCCAGACGCTTTCGATCTTCTCGAAAGCCGGTGCGAGAAGCCTGCTGACTTCTTCCTCGCGGCAGACCGCGCCAGGCGTCGACTCGGCCAGGGCCTTCTTCCACCGCTCCCGCGGGGCGATCCGCACGAAGGCCAGCGCGTCGGCCGGCACGGCTGCAGCGATGTCGGGCCGGGCTTCTTCGTCCTTGGCGGGTTCGGCTGCCGCGAGGACCTTGACGGTGATCGGCACCGCCGAACCCAACAGGCAGGCCGCCATCACCACAACTGCCACGAGCTTCACCTTGGTCCAGAGCATCATCTTGAGGACTCCTTCCGCGATCAGCGATGCCTTGCCCGCCCCGCCTGCCATCGCAGCGGACGCCGCGATTCCCCTGGAGACAGCGAGCAAGGAAGGAAGGAGCGTCATCGAGGAAAGCGCCTGGGCTTCGCCTGCGAGCACGCCGGCGAGTACGCCCGCAGACAGCTCCGGTCCGCCGCCGCAGGAGAGCCGTTCGCGCAGGCGCTCGAGGCCGCGTGCAGCCCGGGAGCCCAGGGTGTTTTCCGGGCAGCCGGCCAGCTCCGCGGCCTCCTTCTGGCTGCGGCCCTCGAGGTGGCGCAGGATCACCGCCTGCCGCTCGGGCGCGGGCAGCCTGGCCAACTCCCGGTCAAGGTGCGTCAGGGACTCGCTTCGCGAGGTCTCGCCTCCCGCCCCGCGTCCCCCGTCCCTGCCAGCGTTCGCCATGACCATGGCCGCCTCCTGCTCGTGCCTGGCGCGCCGGTGCCTGGCCCGGGCCGTCCAACGCGCGGCATTGCGCGCCGTCCCATGCAGCCAGCCGGCCACGTCCGCGGACCCCCCGAGCGAGCCGGCCTTGCGGGCCAGCACCAGGAAGACCGCCTGGGCGGCGTCCTCGGCATCATGGGCGTTTCCCAGCAGGCGGGCACAGGCGCGAATCACCATGGGCCCATGGCGGCGGACGATCTCCTCGAAGGCCGCCGGGTCGGCAGCCGCCGCATAGGCGCAGAGCAGTTCGGCGTCAGTCCTCATCGTTGCCATGATCCTATGGGCGCTCCCTCCATCCTCAAGGAAGTCGCCGGCTGCGGGCAGCAGACCGACGGAATCCCGGAAGAACGGCAGGCTGCCAGCCGCAGACAGGAGAAAGGACGGGGAGATGGAAATGCCCCGGCTCTTCGGGCCCGAGCAATGTTTGGTCAGGCGGTGAGTCCCGTTGACATCGACGCCGCGCCAGCGGACAATCACCCGAGGAGGTGAGTCCCATGTCCCCCGCCGATTCCCTCTTCGCCATGGTGCTTCTCGACGAGGCCATCCCGCCGATGGCCAACGAGATCTACGGGGAGCTCGCCAAAACCATCGGCCGCGTGCGCTACGACGTCATCGCCGCCTTCAAGCGCACCCCGGGCATTCCCTTCGAGGACCTCTCCGAGGCCGGGGCCCTCGCGGCAGTGAAGCTCTTCACGGATGCGGGCATCCCCGCCGCGGCGATCGGGGCCCAGTCGCTGCCGGCGCCGGCCCGGCCCTTCGTGGTCCACCGGGCCGCCTTCGGCGATGACGGCCTGTCCGTCCAGACCGACCTCGTCGGCAACATGCGGCTGCTGCCCTGGGACGGGATCGCCGCGATATCGGCGGCCACGCTCATCGAGAGCGGCTCGCCGTCCCACGCGCCCAAGGGGCCATCGATCGGAGCGAAGCTCGCCGGCACCGCCTTCCGGATGGCTGTGGGCATGCCCAAGATCCTGCCCTCGCCTCCGCCCAAGGGCCCGGCGCCGGCGCCCCGGTCGGTGGCCCATCAGATGATCGCCGTCGCCGCCTTCGGCGCCGACTTCGAGGTGCGCTTCCTGGCCGACGAGCTCGGCTACGACTTCCTGGGCGACCGGATGACCGGCTCGTCGGCGCAGAACTTCCGGCTCTTTGCCGCGGCGCTCGTGCCCAAGGCGGGCCGTGCCAGGGTCAGCCGCGCCGCTCGCGAACTCGCCGCTGCCGGCGCCGCCCCGCCGTCCATGGAATCGGACGTCTTCTCGCTCCACAACCGGTGGCTCAGGACCCTGGCGGCGGAGGGGCTGTAGCGGCCTTGACGGCGTGAAGCGGGCATTGGGCTTTCGGAACAGCGACTGCCGCGCCGCTGTCCTCCGTGGTTGAAATCCGCCGAAATTCCAGGCCCTTCCGTCCGCTGGAAAGCGCACTTCCAGCCGCCTAGAATCGTGGCCATGAAACCGAGAAAGACCTCCGACCCCTTCCGCCTCGACGGCCGGCTGGCCGTGGTCACCGGCGCCAGCCGGGGCCTGGGACGCGCCATCGCCATGGAGTTCGCCGGGCGCGGCGCGGACCTCGCGCTCCTCGCGCGCGGGGCAGAGGCCCTCAAGCGCACGGCGGCCGCGGCGCGGCGGCTGGGCGTCCGGGCCGAGGGCTTCCCGGCCGACCTCGCCGACGTCGAGAGCCTGCCGGTCGTCTTCGACGCCGTCGTCAGGAAGCTCGGCGCTCCGACGATCCTCGTGAATGGCGCCGGCACCACCGTGCGCGGGCCGGCCGAGGAACTGGCTCTGGCCGACTGGCGCCGGGTGCTGGCCGTGAACCTAGAGGCGCCGCTGGTGCTCTCGCAGCGCTTCGCCCGCGCGTTCCGGGGCGGCGCTCGGCGCGGCAAGATCGTCAACATCTGCTCGCTGCTGTCCGACCGCGCCAGGCCCACCATCCCGGCCTACACCGCCTCGAAGACCGGCCTCCTGGGGCTCACCCGGGCGCTGGCCGTCGAGTGGGCGCCGCGCGGCATCAACGTCAACGCCATCGGCCCGGGCTATTTCGAGACGGAGATGACCGCGCCGCTCGTGGCCGACCCGAAGTTCAAGGCCTGGGTGGAGAGCCGCGCGCCGATGGGCCGCTGGGGCCGGCCCGACGACCTCGCCGGCGCGGCCGTCTTCCTGGCCTCGCCGGCCTCGGACTTCGTGGCCGGGCAGATCCTCTACGTCGACGGCGGCTGGACGGCGGGACTGTAACCCGGGCAACCGGCATTCGGCTTTGGGCTTTCGGCTTTCGGAATTGGGAATCTCATCTGTTCCGAAAGCCGAAAGCCGAAGCCCCGTGTTTCTGCCGTTGCAAGCTCCCCGAACCGGGGCAAAATAAGCGGCCATGACGGACAAGGCCCCCGGCACCGACGCCGAGATCCTCAAGGCCGTCCTGGCCCACCGGGCCGATGGCTGGTCCGCGCTGGTGGCGCGCCACGCCCCGGCCGCGCGGGCGGTGGCCCGCACGGTCTTCGACCGCTACCGCGAGCCCTTCGGTGCGGGTGACCTCGATGAGGTGGCGGTCGAGGTCTTCCAGCGGCTGGCCGCCGACGACTTCCAGTGGCTGCGCTCGATCGAGAAGCCGGACCTCCTGGCCCCTTCGATCCGCGCCCTGGCCGCCTGGCGCGCGCTCGGGCTGCTCCGCGCCAAGTACCACACCTTCACCTGTTCTCTGGAGGCCGAGGTCGAACTCCGCGGCAAGACCGTCGCCTCGGCGGTGCTGGCCCGCCCGCCTTCGGCCCGCGAGCGCGCCCCGCATCTGACTCGCGAGGAGGTCGACCGGCTGGCGGCCGAGTTCATGGGACACCTCGGCGAGCGCCAGAAACGGGTGCTGACCTTCCGCTACCACGCCAGGAAGAAGTACCGCGAGATCGCCGACGCCGAGGGCATCCCCATGACCTCGGTCGGCCAGATCGTCCGGCACGAGCGCGACAAGTTCGCGGCCAAGCTCGCCGAGGCCGCGCCGGAGGCCGGGCTATGAGCCCGGCCATCGCCTGCCCGCATGGCGAGGAGTTCTCGGCGCTCCTCGACTGGGAGCTCGCCCCCGAGCGGCTGCCGCTGCTCGAACGTCACATAGAGGAGTGCGAGAAGTGTCGCGCGCACTACCTGCGCCTGGCCGCCGCGGACCGGATGCTGGGGCTGTCGCTCGGCGAGGTCAAGGTGCTCGCCGAGTGCCTGGCGGTGGAGCCCGGTGAGAAGGACGCGCCGCCGGCCGCGCTCGTCGAGGAGCTCGAGAACACCGGCCGGGCCGAGCGGCTGGCCGCCCTTCGGGAGATCGCCCGGCGTGCGGCCGTCCGCCGCCGCAAGCTGTTCCTGACCGCGCTCGGCTTGCTGGTGCTTGGCGCGGGCGGGTTCTTCGCCGCACTGCAGCCCTCGCCGGTCAAGGCCCTCTCGGGCGGCGCTCGGCGGGAGTCGGGCTACGTCGTTTCCGCCGGTGAGGGCCAGGCCGTGCTCTTCGACGGCACCACCGTGGACCTGGCGCCGGACACGACGGTCGGTTTCCGCGCCACGTGGCGCTGGGACCAGCCCCGCGCCGAACTGGTGCGCGGGAAGCTGTCCGTCCGCCAGGGCCGCCTCTGCGTCCAGGCCGGCGGCCAGAGCCGGGATGTCTCCGCCGGGGGCTCGGCCGAAGCCCCGGCCGGCAAGGCCCGCTGAAGCCCCGCCCACCCCACGGCCGTTTTTCCGAGGAATTCCGTATTCCGTGTGCCGTTCCGCGGCACCATAGTGCGAAAGGCAGGTCACGATGAACCCTGGCGACGGCCAGCTGCTGGAGCGCTTCGCCTCGGGCGGCGATGGCGCCGCCTTCGAGGAGCTCGTGCGGCGCCACGGGCCGATGGTCATGGGCGTGGCCTCCCGGCTGCTGGGCGACCCCCACGGCGCCGAAGACGTCTTCCAGGCATCCTTCATGGTCCTGGCCAGGAAGGCCGGCGAGCTGCGCAAGGACGGGTCGGTGGGCAGCTGGCTCTACGGCGTGGCCGTCCGCGTGGCCCTCAAGGCCAGGGCTGCCGCCGCCGTCCGGGACGAGCACGAAAGGCGGGCCGCAGCCATGACCGAGGCCAGAGCGGGCGCCGGCGAGTCCTGGGCCGTCCTCCGGCCGGTCCTCGACGAGGAACTGGGACGGCTGCCGGAGAAGTTCCGGGCCCCGCTGGTGCTCTGCTGCCTGGAGGGGCGGACCAACGAGGAGGCCGCGGCGGCGCTGGGCTGGACCAAGGGCGCGGTCTCAGGGCAGTTGGCCCGGGCCCGGGAGCTGCTCCGCGAGCGGCTCGTGCGCCGTGGCGTGTCGCTCTCGGCGGCGGCGCTGGCCGCGCTGATGCTTGAGAAGTCCTCGGCGGCGGTGCCCGGGGCGCTGGTCGCATCCACGGTCAAGGCCGCGGCGCTCGCCGCGGCGGGGAAGGCGGCGGCCGCCGGGCTGGTCTCGGTCCAGGCCGCCGCGTTAACGGAAGGAGTTCTGAAGACCATGTTCTGGATGAAGATGAAGCTGGTCGCGGCCGTGGCGCTCGGCGCCGCGGTGGTGCTCGGAGCCGGCGTGCCGGCCGCGGTGCACGCCGTCCAGGCGGGCGAGGAGGGCGAAGCGACCGCGCGGCCCGGCAAGCCGCCCGTGTCGGACAATGCCGCCAAGGATGCGGTCCGGGCCTGGCTCAAGGAGAACGTCAAGGGCGGCGCGGAGCTCCCTGAACTCGCGGAATCGGCCGATCCGGCAGTCAAGGCCGCCTTCCCCGGACACCGGTTCTTCGTCGTGCGCTTCTCGCAGTTTCCGGTGGCCCGCATGGCCCCGGAGCCTCTGGGCGCCGCGAACGTCCTGGCAGCGGGCGAGGCCGACAAGGACGGCAAGCGCGAGGTGACGCTCATGAAGAGCGCCGCGGACCTGCAGGGATTCTGCGCCAGGGTCCTGCGCGCCAGGGACCGGGACGCCGCTCGCGCCGCCGCCGCCGGCTACTGCCTGCTCCGCAAGGAGCTGGCCCAGGACGGCTTCTTCAAGTTCGACATCAAGCCAGCCGATTTCATGGTGACCGAAAAGGACGGAAGCATCACCGTTGAGACCACCCTCAAAGTGGACGGCGGCGCCGCCGGCGGCCCGCCCAAGATGAGGAACTCCGGCTCGATCAACACGCTCATGGCCTTCGAAGGCAAGGAGGGCGTCTTCAAGCTGGTCGAGGAGAGCGAGAACCTCAGGGCCGGGATGCGCCCGATCTGCCAGTCGCTGAAGCTCAACGACCCGGACCCGGCGGTGCGCGCCGCGGCCGAGCGCGACCTGTTGATCATGGGCCGCAACGCTCTGCCCTACCTCCGCGGCAAGATCGCCGAGACCCGGGGCGAGCTGCAGGAGAAGATCAAGGACTTCACCAGGCGCGTCGAGGCCGGCGAGGGCGGGATCAATGTGCCCGGGGGCCAGCCCGAGGCCAACTGAGCGCAGCCTCCGGCAAAGGAGCGGCGGGGCGGGCTTCGGCCCGCCCCCGGCTTTTTCCGGGTTTTTCGCGCATCGATTCCCTTCCGCGCCGGAGATAATGGCGGCGGAGGGAAGACATGGTCGATGCCATGAGGAATGACGGGGAGCTCCTGGCCGAGTTCGCGGCCTCCGGGCGGCAGGCGGCCTTCGAAGAACTGGTCCGCCGCCACGGCCCGCTGGTCCTCGGCGCCTGCCGCCGCATGCTGGGCGAAGCGGCCGATGCCGAGGACGCCGCCCAGGCCGTCTTCCTGGTGCTGGCCAGGAAGGCCGGGGCGCTGCGCGGCGATGGCTCACTGGCCGCCTGGCTGCACCGCGTCGCCCGGCACGTCGCGCTTCGGGCGCGGGAGGCGGCGGTCGTCCGCCGCGCGCGAGAGAGGGAGGCCGCCCAAATGACCGGGCCCGAACGTTCCCGCGAGGACATCTGGGCCGGGCTGCGGCCGGAGCTGGACCGGGCGCTCGACGAGTTGCCCGAGCGCTACCGGGCCCCGCTCATCCTCCATCACATGGAGAGCCGCACCCAGGAGGAGGCCGCCGCGCTGCTCGGCATCCCGACCGGGACGCTCTCGGCCCGCCTGGCGCGCGGCCGGGAGATGCTCCGCGAGAGGCTGGGCTCCCGCGGGGCGGTCTGTTCCGCCACCCTGCTGGCCGGCCTGCTCGCCGACCACGCACTGCAAACTCTGCCGGGGGCGTTTGCGGCCTCGGCAGCCAAGGCCGCGGCGCTCGCCGCGGCTGGGAAGGCGGCGGCCGCCGGGCTGGTCTCGGCCCAGGCCGCCGCGTTGACAGAAGGAGCCTTGAAAGCCATGTTCTGGATGAAGGTGAAGCTGGCCGCGGCGGTGGCGCTCGGCGCCGCGGTGGTGCTCGGAGCCGGCGTGCCGTTCGCGGTCCGCGCCGTGCGCGCGGAAGAGGCGGCCCGCCCCGCGCCGCCGGCGCCCGGCGGCGAGCAACCGGTCACGCCGGACCCCGCCGGCAAGAAGCGCCTCACCGACGAGGAGATGGAGAAGCTGGCCGCCGAGACGGTGGCGGCGCTCAAGCCCGACGCGCAGGCCAACCTGTGGCTGCGGGGCGGGCCGTTCAAGCCGGCCCTGGGCCCGCTCGGCAGCAACAACCCCCATCTCGGCGAGCAGAAGACCGTCAACCCGCTCAAGGAACAGCGTTTCTGGTGCGTGCTGCTCTACCACACCACGGCCGTCCCGGTCCGCCAGTACCTATGCATCGACCGCACCGGCCGGGTGATCCTGCCTTTCAAGGTCGAGGATGCGGGTGGCGAGACGTTCGGAAAGATGGTCGCGGCCGAGGACAAGTCCAAGTGGCAGGACGCGGACTACGTCAACGCCGCGGCGCTCTACGTGCACCTGGCCTCGGCGGCCAACCAGGACGGCTGGAAGCTGTGCGGGTCGGCCGACGACTTCCTGGCCGTCAAGTTCAACATGTTCCCGGCCATCGAGGCAAAGCGCCAGGAGGCCGCGAAACAAATCGAGGCCCCCAAGGTGGTCAAGACGGACGCCAAGGTTACGGTGACCTTCTACACGTGGCACAACATCGGCGGGTCGCTCAAGCAGTGGACCGTGGAGTTCGGCCCGGAGTTCAAGGCCGGGGCCAGGGAGCTCGGCCGGTTCGGCGGCGGCGGGTACGATTGAAAGACAACATCGATTCCAACCGCCAAGACGCCAAGGACAGCAGCGATTGGAGCCGCGAAACCGCGGCAGCTCTGCCGTCGGCGAATGCTCGCCGCGGGCTAGAAGGCGACTTCGCTGTTCGGAGCTGCCGTTGTTGTTCTTGGCGTCCTTGGCGTCTTGGCGGCTCTGACTTTCGTCAGGCCGCCGGCCCTTCTCCGGCCGCCCCGGCCAGGACCGGCGGCGGGTAGACGAAGGCCCGGGTGCCGGCCTCGGCGTCGAGGCGCAGCAGGCCGTCGCCGGTCGAGCCGACGAGCTTCAGCCGCGCGGCCAGCTCCGAAGGGTTCTTCTCCTCCTCGACCTGCTCCTTCACGAACCACTGGAGCATCGGCGAGGCGGCGAAGTCCTTCTCTGAGGCGGCCAGTTCCACCAGGCCGTTGATCAGCGCCGTGACCTTCTGCTCGTGCTCGTAGGCGGCCTCGTAGACCGCCTGGGCGCTCTTCCATTCGGACGGCGGCGCCTCGATGGCCCCGAGCACCACGCGGCCGCCGCGGTCGCCAATGTGGTTGTAGAAGAGCATGGCGTGGGTCAGCTCCTCCTGGGCCTGGACGCGCATCCAGTTGGCGAAGCCCTTGAGGTTCTGCCCGTCGAACCACGCGGCCATGGACAGGTACAGCCACGACGAGTAGGTTTCGGCCACGATCTGCTTGTTCATTGCGGTTTCGACTTTGCGGTTGATCACGGCTGCGTCCTCCCTATGTCTGTAGACCGGCCCGGAAGACGGTTCCGGCGTTTCACCTGCTTAACCCCGTACCCGGCGCGGGTATTCCGGCTGTACAGCTCCCCTTTCCAGCCACGCGGATGGCGTCCTAACCACGAAGGCACAAAGACACGAAGATGCACAAAGAACGGCAGAATCGGCCTGCGTCCGCGGCGGAAGCTCTTGAGTCAAGAAGCAATGTCCTCCGCGTACTGTGGCTCAAGCCGTCCTTGGTGACTTCTTTGTGCCTTCGCGTCTTCGTGGTCGAAAGGGCCTCCGCTGGCCCGCCTCACCCGCCCAGCGGCACGCGGGCCAGCGCAGTGTAGGTCGGCCCGCTCCGCGAGAGCTCGCTCATGAAGAGGACCAGCTCCTCCACGCGGCACTGGCCGAAGCCCCGGTCCCGCCAGGCCTCGAGCGCCCCGGCCAGCTCCCGGACGCCCCGCGAGCCCTTGATCCGGGCCATGGTCAGGTGGGCCTTGAAGCCCCGGCCGTCGGGCGGGACGCCGAAGTCCTCCATGGCCAGCTCCAGATCGTCGCGGATCGCGCCCAACCGGCCGCCCTCGTCCATGCGCGCGGCGACCATGCGCATCCGGCGCGCGTCGGGGAAGGGGCCGATCCCGGTCACCGTGCCGGTGAAGGGCTCGTGGCCGGCCAGGGCCTCCTCCGCGGCCGCGGCGATCTCGCCGACCGAGGTCATGGGCACGTCGCCCAGGAACTTCACCGTCCAGTGCAGGTTCCCGGGCTCGACCCACTTGGCGGCCGCGCCGAGGCGCTCGAGGTCGGCCATGGCCGATGAGAGCTCCCGGCGGAGCCGGTCGTCGATCTCGGCGGCGAAGAACGCGCGGATCAACTTCGACATGGATCTACCGCAGAAACGCGTTAGCCACAGATGAACACAGATAAACACCGATGACATCAGGGTTCTGCCTGAACAAGAAGAGCGCCTTTCCCGTCATCACGGCCGGGTCGTGATCGTTGCTTCTATCTGTGTGCATCTGTGTTCATCTGTGGCTGATCTTAGAACGTGCAGATGGCCTTGAGTTCGGCCACGCGCTTCTCGATCTTCTCGCGGGACAGCGCGGCCACGTGCTGCGGCCCGAAGCCCTGGACGGTGAAGCTGGCCACCGCCGAGCCGTGGGCCGCGGCCCTGAGCATGGTGGCCGGGTCGGTCCTGCCGGTCTCGGCCAGGAATCCCATCATCGCCCCGGCGAAGCTGTCGCCCGCGCCGGTGGGGTCGACCACGTTCTCCTCCGGGAAGGCCGGCAGCGCGCAGATGGACTGCTTGGAGGCCACGGTCACGCCGTGCTCGCCGCGCTTGATGATCACCGACTTCAGGCCGCGCTTGACCAGCGCCCGGGCGGCGCGGGCCAGGACCTGCTCGCCGGTGAGCATCCGCGCCTCGTTCTCGTTGAGGCACAGCGCGTCGACCCGGTCGAGCAGTTCGTCGAGCGCCTCCCGGCGGTTGGCGATCCACAGGTTCATGGTGTCGGCCACCGCCAGGCGCGGGCCCTCGACCTGCTCGAGCACCTTCATCTGCAGTTCGGGCGCGCCGTTGGCCAGGAAGACGTAGTCGCTGTCCCGGAAGACGGCCGGCAGCGAGGGTTCGAAGGTGCCGAAGACGTTGAGGTCCACCCGGATGGTCTCGGCTTCGTTCATGGCCCCCTGGTAGCGCCCGTGCCAGCGGAAGGTTTCGCCCGGCCGCACGGCGAGGCCGGCGAGGTCGGCGTTCATCCCGCCGAGGAAGGCGCGGCAGTCCTGCGGGAAGTCCTCGCCGACCACGCCGACGAGGCGCACCCGCGAGTAGTGCTGCGCCGCGGCGGTGAAGTAGACCGCCGAGCCGCCGAGCACCGTCTCGGCCTTGCCGGCGGGGGTCTCGATGGTGTCGAGGGCGATGGAGCCGACTACCAGCAGGGACATGGGCACCTCCTTGGAGCGGGCCGCCCTCCGAAGCTCGCGCCGCGAGCGAAGGAGGATTGCCAGTCCTCCGGTTGGCATTTGCCAGAGAGAACGGCGTGGGGGCGAGGCCTCATCCCGCAACGGTGCGGTCCGGATTTCCCGCCGGCCCGGGGATTATCGTTTCGGCTCCCGGCGGAGTCAAGAAGGTCGGCGGTGTCGTCCCCGGCCGTCTTCCGTGCCCCGGATCTGATGGATACGTCCGATCCGACCGATCCTTCCGATCGGCGACTTGCCCCCGCCGCGCCCCCAGGCTACACTCCCGCCATGGCCTCTGCGCTCTTCGGCGAGGACTTCCTCCGGCGGCTCGAGAAGCTGCGCCTGGCGCTGGTGCGCTCGGCGGGCTCGCGGGCCGAGGGGCTGCGCCTGGCGGGCTCCCGCGGCGGGACCGGCGAGTTCCGCGAGCACCGCAACTACGCCGCCGGAGACGAGCCCCGCTACATCGACTGGAACCTCTACGGGCGGCTCGAGCGCCTCTTCCTCAAGGAGTTCACCCCCGAGCACGAGGGCCGGGCGGCCGTGTGCCTGGACTGTTCGGCGTCCATGGGCGCGGGCCCGTCCGGCCGGGCCAAGTTCGACTTCGCCCGCCGCCTGGCCGCCGCGGTGGCCTACATCGGCCTGGCCGGCGGCGACCGGGTGAGCGCGCTGGCCTTCGGCGCCGGCCAGGCCCGGCAGCTCGCGCTGCGCGCCGGCCCGACCGGGTTCTACGAGCTGCTCGACTTCCTGGAACGCCTCGAGCCCGCGGGCGTGAGCGGGCTCCGTGCCGCGGCGGAGCGCGCCGCCATGGCCGTCTCCGGCGGCGGCCGGGGCGTGGTCGTGTGGATCAGCGACCTCTGGATGGGCGCGCCGGACTGGCCGATGCTCGCCCCGCCACCGGGACGGGCGCTCGACGTGGTCCTCGCCCGGGTGCTCTCTCCCGACGAGGTGGCGCCGCGCGCCGACGGCGCGCTGGTCCTGGTCGACTCCGAGACCGGCGAGCGCCTGCGGATCGACGGCCGCGAGGCCGCCGCGCGTTACGAGGCGGCCGCCGCGGAGCACGCCGGGGCGCTGGCGGCCTTCGCCGCGCGCCACCGCATCCGTCTGGCCGGCGCCACGAGCGACCAGTCCTTCGAGGAGGCGGCGCTCGAGCTGCTCTCCCGCAGCCGTCTGCTGCAGCGGACCTGACCGCGAGCCACAGATGAACACAGATGAACACGGATTGAAGCGAAACTCCAATCCTGCAGCCGGTCATCGGTGTTCATCCGTGTGCATCTGTGGCCGAGAGGCGCGTAGTTCTCTAACTTTGCGGCCGGCGGGCGCGTCCGTATAATGCTGCCGTCAAGCAGGGCCGTGCCGCGCGCCTGGCAGCTTTCCGCGCCGCGAGGAGAAGACCCATGAGATCCGCCGTACTCCGTTGGTTGCCCCTCCTGGCCGTTGCCGGCCTGGCCTTCCTGGTTCCGGCCGGCTGCAAGCCCAGGAACGCGGCCGACGAGGCCGCCTTCGAGCGCGCCATCCGCGACATCAGGGCCACGGGTAACGAGCACCAGGCCGAACGGGCCACGGCCGCCGAGAACCTCAAGCGCTGGCCGCAGCACGCCGGGGAGTCCATCCCGCTGCTCATCGAAGCGCTCAAGGACGACTACACCTGGGTGCCCATCTTCGCCGCCAACTCGCTCACCGCGCTCACCGACAAGGACTTCAGCGCCGAGGACAAGCAGCTCGACTACGATCGTTGGCGCAAGTGGTGGTACGAGGAGGCCAGGGAGAAGGTGCCCAAGGTCGCCCCGCCCGACGACAAGGCCATCAAGAAGGTGCGCGCCTCGGTCGAGAACCAGAAGGGCCAGATGTACCTGGGCGGCGGCGACTATCTCACTGCCGCGAACCACTTCATGGCTGCGATCCAGATCGACGGGCGGGTGGCCATGTACCACTCCAACCTTGGCCTGGCCATGCTCGGACTCAAGCAGTACGACCGGGCGCTCCGGTACTTCGACGTGGCCAAGAGCATGGAGCCCAACTTCACCGAGTCGTACCTCAACAAGGGCGGAGTCTACAGCGAGATGGCCGGCGACAAGCGCGCCGCCGCCGCCGAGCGCGAGGCGTCCATGAAGGCCTGCAAGGCCGCCGGCGAGTCTGCGGCCGCCGAGGCCGCCCGGCAGAAGATGGCCGAGGCCCTGCAGGCCGCCGAGCAACTCGAGGAGAAGGCCGTCGAGGAGTACCGCTACGCCATCGCGGCCGACAAGGACAACAGCAAGAAGACCGGCGACGAGAAGCTCTGGGCCGCCCACCTGGGCATCGGCCGCATCCGCATGCGCCAGACCCGCTGGGAGGATGCGGTCGCCTCCCTGGAGCGGGCGCGCGACCTGAATGGCCGCGACATGGGCATCCATCGCGACCTGGCCATAACCTACTTCGCGCTCGACCAGTACTTCCGCTCCTGGAAGGAGATCAAGGCGGTCGAGGACCTCGGCGGCGAGATGGACCCCGGCTTCCGAAAGAAGATCGAGGGCCTGGTGCGCGATATGGGCGGCGACCCGGGCAAGAACCCGTCCTGATCGCCGGGGCACGCAACCGCCAAGACACCAAGACACCAAGCGAACACAAAGTCGGGGAAGAGGCTCTGCCTCGCCCCCTTTGTGCCTCTGTGCCTGAGTGCCTGAGTGCCTGAGTGCCTCAGCCCCCAACTTTTCCCCCGTTGCGGTGATGACCTCTGCCGCTATCATCCGGTTCAATCCCCGGTCCGCACCCGGAGGCCTTCCATGCGCCGAATCTTCTTCCTTGCCGTTTGTCTGCTGTCCCCCGCTCTTCTCGCCATATCCTCAGCCGCGGGCGCGGCCGAGCCCGGCCCGGCGTCGGCGCCGGCGGCGAAGCCGACGGGGACCTCGGTCTGTTCCGCGTTCGAGCGGCAGGACCGGCGGGTCTACGACGCGGTGGCCCCGGCGGTGGTGGGCATCACCTGTCGCGACGCCAAGGGCGGATTCTTCGGCACCGGCGTGGTGGTCAGTCCCGACGGCCTGGTGCTGACCTCGACCACCACGGTGCCGGCCGGGGCCCACGGCATCCGGGTCTTCTTCATGGACGCGGCCGACAAGGAGGCCAGGCTGATCGGGGTCGACGCGGCCACCGAGAGCGCGCTCATCAAGGTGGACGGCAAGGACCTGCCCTTCGTGCCCCTGGCCGACTCCGCCAGGGCGCGAGCCGGCGACCGGGCCTACACCTTCGGCAACCCATTCGGCACGCTCTCCTCGGACAACAAGGTGTCCTTCAGCGCCGGCCACGTCAGCGGCGTATACCGGCTGGCCGAGAACATGGACTTCCAGTCCAAGTACCGCGACCTGGTCATCGAGACCGAGGCGGCGGTCAACCCCGGCTCGGACGGCGGCCCGCTGGTCGACGGCCAGGGCCGGCTCCTGGGCATCATGTCCCTGGGCTTCTCCGAGCGGCGCTGGCTGGGCGCGGTCGTGCCGGTGCACCTCATCGCCCCGAAGTTCGAGGCGCTCAATGACGTCAAGCCGCTGGCCGAGCACCTCAAGCCCCCGGCGGAAGTCTCGGGGAGCGAGGCCGCCTGGCGCGCGGCAATCGGCCGCGCCGCGCCCGCGGTCGTCCAGGTCCTGGTGGCGCGCGAGGAGAAGCCCCTGCCCCGGCCGCGGGCCACGCTGAGCTACGAGCAGCAGCAGGAGGAGCTTCGCAAGCGCTACGCCGTCCGTCCCCCTGGGCCGGCCAGCGGAGTGATCGTCGATCCGGAGGGCCTGGTGCTCACCGCCAACTTCCACGTCACCGGCCGGATCCGCAAGGCCGACGAGGCCGTCCGGGTGCGCCTGGCCGACGGTCGGACGCTGCCGGCGGCCATTCTCGGGCGCGACGAGAGCCTCGACCTGGTCATGCTCAAGGTCGACGCCGGCGGCGAGAAGCTCCCGGCCGCGGAGCTATCCGCCGGGCCGCTGGAGGTCGGCGCGCAGATCGCCGTGCTCGGCCGCAGCGAGGACGTCGGCTCGGTCACCGTCAACCGCGGGCTGGTCAGCGCCGTGGGCCGGAGCCTGGGCCGCACCACCCAGATCTCGGCCTTCGTCAACTACGGGAACCTCGGCGGGCCGGCCATCGGTCCGGACGGCCGGGTGGTCGGGGTCACCGGCCACCTGGTGGAGCCGCAAGCCCAATGGGGACAGAACTCGGGCGTCGGCTTCATCACCCCGGCGGCGGTCCTCCGCGAGATCAAGGCCGACCTGGCCGCCGGCAAGGTGCTCAAACCGCCGGCCCGGACCTTCCTGGGCGTCTCCCCGGGCCGTGACGCGCCCGAGCTTCTGGGCGCCCCGGTCGGGAGGGTGCTGCCCAACTCGCCGGCGGCCGCCGCCGGCCTGAAGGCTGGCGACGTCATCACCCACCTCGGCGATTCGGCCGTGGAGGGCTGGTCCGGGCTGGTGCGCAACATCGTGGGGCACAAGCCCGGCGACAAGGTCCGGCTCACCATCAGGCGCGGCGACAAGGTCCAGGACGTCGAGGTCGAACTGGGGAAGAGCAATGATTAGCGCAAGGCGCGACGTGGGTCCGGCGATCCTCCGCGGACTGGCCTCGGCCCTGGCCGCAGTGCTGCTGCTGGCCGGAGCGGCGGCGGCCAAGGACACGGTCACGGACGATCCGGGCGTCCCGAAACGGACGCCGGACGGCGGCGCCGTCGCCGGCTCGGACCCCGCGGCGCTGGCCGCGGCCAAGGCCGCTGGGGAGGAGCTCTCCGCCGTCATCCGCAAGCTGCTGCCGGCCTACATTTTCGTGGGCGGGGGCAGCGGCGTGATCATCTCGCCGGACGGCTACGCGCTGACCAACCACCACGTGGCCGGGACCGCCAAGATCTGGAAGGTGCGGACCGCCGGCGGCAAGGTCTACGTCGCCGACGTGGTCGGCACCGACCCGGTCGGGGACATTCTGCTGCTCAAGCTCCGCGGCGCCGAGAACGTGCCCCACCTCGAGCTCGGCGACTCCGACCGCGTGGAGGTCGGCCAGACCGTGGTCGCGATCGGCAACCCCTTCGGCCTGGGTTTCGTCGACGAGTCGCCGACGGTCACCGTCGGCGTGGTCAGCGCCACCCACCGCTACCAGAACAACTACACCGACGCCATCCAGACCGACGCGCCGGTCAATCCCGGCAACTCCGGCGGGCCGCTCATGACCCTGGACGGCCTGGTGGTGGGCATCAACGGGCAGATCGCCACGCGCTTCGGCACGCGCTCCAACACCGGCATCGGCTACGCCATCCCGGCCAACCAGATCCGCCGCTTCCTGCCCATCCTCAAGGAGGCCGGGGGCGACCGGGTGCGCCATGGCACGGTGCGGGGGCTGGTCCTCAAGCCCTTCGACCCCAACTCGGGCCTGGAGGACAAGGCCGTGGTCCAGTCGGTCAGGACCGGCAGCACCGCGGAGAAGGCCGGCTTCCTCCCCGGCGACGAGATGCTCTCCGTCGCCGGCGAGAAGATCGTCAACTACGCGCGCTTCGCCGGGGTGATCGGCACCTGGCCGGCCGGCTCGGAGATCGAGGTGGTGGTTCGCCGCGGCGCCGGCGAGAAGAAGATCCCCGTGAAGCTCGACGTGCTGCCGGTGGCCGAGCCGGTCGACTTCGGCTGGACGCTCGAGCCCACCACGGCGCAGAGCCTGGGCCGCTACCACGGCCTGCGGATCCGCGAGGTCCGCAAGGGCGGTCCGGCGGAGAAGGCCGGCGTCAAGGCCGGCGACGTCATCGTCGAGCTCGCCGACGCGGAACTGGCCACCCCGGCCGGAGTCATGACGTTGATGCGCACCGGCTTCGAGGGCGGCCAGGCGGTTGCCGGCCGGCTCAAGCGCGTGCGGGCCGAGGGCGAGGGCGAGGCCCGGGTCGACAAGGTCGAGGAGGTCGCCTTCGAGATCGTGCCGGTCGCGATGAAGCCGGAGCCCCGGCCCGACTGGGGCATGCGCTTCGGCAACCGGCCGGAGCCGGACGGCGGCTTCAAGGTGACCATGGTCGCCGCCGGCGGCGCGGCCGAGAAGGCCGGCATCAAGCCCGACGACGTGGTCGTCGAGCTCAACGAAGCCGAACTCAAGGACCTGGTCCAGCTCCAGCAGGTCTACCGGGACACGAAGGTCGGCCAGACCGTGAAGGGCAAACTCCGCCGCAAGGCGACGGAGGGCGAGGGCCCGGATGCGAAGGAGACGGTCAGGGAGATAGAGTTCAGCCTTAAGGTCCAGCCGGCGCGGCCCTAGCAGCCTTACTGGTACGCCCGGAGGGAGTCGAACCCCCAACCCCCAGATCCGAAGTCTGGTGCTCTGTCCAGTTGAGCTACGGGCGCGCGCTCGGGACGGCGGTCATTTTCCGTCCCGGAGGCGGGAGTTCAAGGGCTTTCCGGCGCAGGGCATCGCCTCGCAGGACCAAGCCCATCCCCTTTTCGAGGGTGCGCTTTCACCGCAGAGACGCAGAGGGCGCAGAGAAAGCGCGGAGGGCTGCTTCTCGACAGGACCAGCGGAAGTCAGTCGCATGCCCCTCTCTGCGTCTCTGGAGCGCCAGGCGAAGCCTGGCCAGTCTAGCTGGATGAAAGGA
>CALGYR010000051.1 GCA_937935355.1 uncultured bacterium
AAACTCCGTGCCTGAACCCCCTGAGCCGGGGAGTGTGGTTCGTCTGACGCTTACCATTCACCTGGGCCGGTGCAGCCGGTTTCGGAACACCAGAGAACCGTCTGATTTCCCTGGCGGCCTCTTGGGCCTCCAAACGAACATCCTCATCTGGATCCTCAACGCCCAACGCATCCAGCGTCGCGAGAAGCGGCTCCATTTGTTTGTAGTTCTTGAAGGTCACAATGTATTGGATATATCTGGCCACTTGAGCGCGCATCTCAGCATTCTTCGATTCAAGAAACGTCGATGTCAGACGCTTTGCAACCGAAGACTCGTCAAAGCGCCTCACAACAACCCATGATGCAGCGTCCATAAGCCCGGGAGTACTTGCCATCTCCGCGACAGCACCCCACTTCTCGACGAGAGCATTAGACAAAGGAGCCTTCTCCATGAACGCACCAGCTACCATCTCCTGCGTCCACGGATCGGCCTTAAGGAGTGAAGCGTCAAGCTCCGCCAATATACACGTGCGGTCCCTGCAAATGATGCTCACGTCATAGGCCATCGTCAGGCGCACATCCGGATCTTGCTCCATGGCCAACTGCGCGGACAGGGAATCCGCAAGCAACCGCCACTCGAGAGGGAGTTCATCTCCCACTTCGTCCCAGTATCTCGACACCTCTAAGGCCATCCCCAACCTGTCATAGATAGCCAGGAGAACTGCACGAGCAGCCATCTGTCTGGCACGCACGTCTCCGGAAGCGAGTTGCTCCTCTAGCACTCGAAGTCCGGCGTCTCCACAACACCCAATGACCAGCAGGGCCGTGGCTTTGTGAGGGGCAATACATTCAGGCAGCGATAGATACCACCGCAATCTGCGTGCAGCCCTCTCTTCGCCGCCTAAGCCCCCTATCACCCTCTCGCGAAGGCCCGACTCGTCTGCCCGGAACCTATCTGGATTGTCAGGATAGCAGAACGTGGAACCGATCCTGACCCCGCTGGCAATTAGCTTGCTAACGACATAGTATTCTCGAATAAGAACAGCAAGGCCAAATCCCACCACCACAAGGCACACGGCCGCGCTCCACAGCAGGGCCTTCTGAATCCCCCTATTTGCCTTCATCCTCGACATCCATGCGAGCGATCCCGATCGCGGTCAACGACGTCTCGACACTCAGCCCCGGCCTTTTCGACTCAAGGTTTCCCCGCCCTTGCGGCCGCGGCCTTCGGGTCGGCAATGACCAGCTCCAACTCCCGGCGGACGTCCACGGTCCGGGCCACGCTGCGTTGAGCGCCGGCGGGCAGGTCGGCGATGGCCACCACGACGATGCGGCGCGCTCCCGGGGCGGCCTTCCTGTCCACCGTGAAGCTCAGGGCCATCTCCTTCTCGTGCGGCAGGAGGAACTCGGAGGTGCGCTCGAAGACGAGGCCGGCCGGCGGCTCGACCTGGACGCGCACGTTCTGGAGAGGGCCGCTCTTCTCCGGCGAGGCCGGCTCGACCTGGACGATGAGCCGGCCGGGCGCGCCCGGCAGCGGGCTCTCCGGCTCGAAGCGGGCCGTGACGGCGAGCTCCTCCGGGCCCAGGAGCGCGACGGCCACGGCGACCGCGGCGACGACCAGCATCAGGCCGGCCAGCACGCGCAGCCACGGGAAGTCCCGGCGCTCGGCCGGTTCCGGCGGCGACTGCGGCGTCAGGTTGTCGAGTTCAGGCATGAGTCATGTCCTCTGTTTCGTGGCCTGTTCGCGCGTTGGGTGTTGCATGGAATGGCCATGCCAGAGGCCTGGAGAACCAACAGCGAACCGCAGAACCGCAGAACACCGAATGATGAATTTCGAAGTGCAGCTTCCGGCCGCTCCGCGTCCTTCGTAATTCTGACTTCGATATTCGATATGGGCGTGGCTACTTTTCATGAGACAGTTCTCCAGGCCAGGTGACCATGGAGG
>CALGYR010000052.1 GCA_937935355.1 uncultured bacterium
GTTGGCTGTTGGCTGTTGGCTGTTGGCTGTTGGCTGTTGGTTGTTGGCTGTTGGCCACCCAGCCACCGCTCTCCCGCCCCTGGAAATCCCCTTTTTCCCGGTTATCTTCTTTCCCGGGCCGCCAATAGCCTTCGTGAAGGAGGCTGGCTGGCTTGATCGACTCGGGCGAGGCTCCGCGGCACGGAACGGCGATGGCCGGCGGCGAGTGCGCCGTGGCCGAGCGCTGGCCGGCCGGACCCGCTCCGGTGGAGGCGCGCGCCTTGACCGACCGGCCCCGGGGCCACGATGCCGACTTCCGCGACGTCCTGGCCGCCCGTGCCGGCGACGCCGGGGCCTTCGAGGGCCTCGTCAGGCGCCACGAGAAGGCCCTCGCACGGCAGATGTGGCGCTTCAGCCGGGACGTGCGGGTGCGCAACGAGTTGGTCCAGGACGCCTTCGTCGAGGCCTATCTCTCTCTCAAGAGCTACCGGCCGGGCACGCCCTTCCTGCACTGGCTCAGGCGGATCGCCACCCGCATCGGCTACCGCCACTGGCAAACCCTCGAGCGCCAGAAGCGCCACGTGACCATCGAGGATGGCGCCGCGGCTCTACCCTCGTCCGGCGGCGCCGGAGAGGCGGCCTCGCCGGCACAGAAGGCGGCCGAACTGCTTGCCCGGCTGCTCGACAGGCTCGGGGTCGAGGACCGGCTGGTTTTGACCCTCATGTACTTCGAGGAATGCGACATCCGGGAGGTCGCGGAGCGCACCGGATGGAACCGGGCGGCCGTGGCCATGCGCGCCCACCGCGCGCGCCGCCGGCTGAAGCGGATCATCGAGCAGGACAATCTCCTGGGAGAACTGCCATGGCTGAAATAGACCGCCTCGAACAACTGGTGCGCCTGGCGCGCCGGGAGGAGCCGCCGGCCTGCGATCTGGCCGCGGCCACGATGAAGAAGGTCAGGGCCGCGGGGCGGCCCCGCCCCGAGCCGGCGGAGGCCCGCTGGGGACGCATGGCGCTGCTGCTCGCGGCATCGACGGCGGCGGCCGTGCTGGCGATCGTCCTGCTGCTCGCCGCACGCGACGGGAGCAGGGCCGGCGGACCCGGGGCTCCTGGAAACGTGGTCGAGCGCGGGACGCCGAAGCCGGTCCTGTCCGCCCCGTCCGCCCCGTCCGCCGCGTCCGCCTCGGCCGCCTCGGTCGAGTTCGGCAGCGTGGCCCCGGCACTGGACATCCTCGGGACTCTGGAGAGCGAAGTCGACCAGATGATGGGCAGCGTCGCCCCCGGGACGTCAGGCGGCGGCCAGGAGATCGGGAAGTCGTGAGGCGGGCCGTGAAGGAGGATACTGCCATGGGCATCGTGGGAAGGCTGCTGCTGGCTTCGGCGGTGATCGGGTTCTGCCTGGGCGCCGGCGTCCGGGCGGGCGAGGACGCCCCTCCCGGCGAACCGGGCGGCCCGGAAGGAGCCCGGCCCGGAGCCGCCGACGGCGAGCGCGCGCGCACCCCCTGGCAGAGGGGCGACACCCGTCGCGGCTGGGCGGACGCGGCCCGGCGCGGCGGCGAAGGGCGCGAAGGAGCCAGGTCGCACGGGCGAAGCGGCGACCGGCTGCCGCTCCTCGGCGACGTCAAGGGCATGAAGGAGGAGCTCGAGAAGCACCTGGCCAACATGAAGGCGCTCCAGGACCAGCTCAAGCCCCCCGCTCCGCCTCCAGCCCCGAAGCCCGGCGACGGCCCCGGACCGGACAAGGACGCCCTCCAGGCCCGGGTGGACCAGGTCGCGCCGGCCATAGTCGACGAATACGTCCGGCACTTCCAGGCCGTGGCCGAATTGATCAAGGCCGACCGCGAGGCGGCCATCGAGAAGCTCAAGGAGCACATGATGAACCCGCGCGTCCCCGGACGCCCGGCGCCGGGAGCGGCTGGCGCCGGAGGCCCGGCCGGTCCGGGGGACGCCCCGCCGCGGGACGGCGAGGACCGGAAGGCTCCGCCCAGGGAGTTCTAGGAGATCGCAGCGCCGGCGTACGGCCTGACCGGGCCGGCCTGGCCGACAAGGAACGCGGCAGCCAGAGGCTGACCGCCAACGTGAGAGAGGAGATTCGAAGATGAGAGCCTGGATCGAGTCGCGGTTGCCGATCGTCGCCGGGTTGGGCCTGGCCCTGGCGCTGCCGCTGGGCGGCATGGCGGCGGAGGACGGGGACTTCACCGCCGAGAAACCCAAAGCCCCCGAGGCCGGCGCGCAGGCCGTCAACGGCCTGGAGATGAAGCTCGTCGTCAAGGAGCGCGGCTTCCGCATGGGCGGAGGCGACAACGCCCAGGAACGCAAGTTCAAGATGCTCACCCTCGAGATCAAGAACGTCGGCGACAAGCCCCTGGTCCTCGACTTCCAGCTCGGCGGCGGCGGGTTCGGCGGCCGGGGCGGACGCGGCGGCGGAGCCGAGGAGGGCCCGGTCAAGTTCTTCGCCAAGGACGCCGCCGGCAAGGAGCTGCCGCGTCCCGAGGCCCGGCCCGCTCCCGAGGGAGAGGCTCAGCCCAAGCCCGAGGAACTGCCGGCCCACCTGACCGTCCTCAAGCCCGGCCAGACGCTGGAGCAGCCGGTGATGGGCGGCATCCGCTTCCCCAACGCCGGCAAGTACACGGTCTGGGCGGAGCTCGACGTGCCGGCCAAGGACGAGGTCCTGCCCGGCATCAAGGCCTGGAGCGGCAAGATCAAGTGCGCCGAGCTCGAGTACGACTACCAGGGCTTCGGCGGCGGACGCGGCGGACGCGGCGGACGCCAGGGCGGCCAGAACGCCCCGCAGGCTCCGGCGCCCGTGCCCGCCGAGAAGGAAGCCTTCTGATCGATGGAAGAACGGAGCCCTGACGCTCCGGGAGGATGTCGATGATGAACCGAACAGCCGCTCTCGTGGCGATGACGCTGATGGTCACGGTCCTGGCGGCGCAGAGCGCGATGGCGCGCGGCGCGCACCGCCCCCGCTCCCGCCCATCGGGCGGCGGGGTCAGCGACGCGCCCGTCGTGGTCGACCCCCAGGATCCGATCGAGTGGATGACCGATTACGACGCGGCCTGCAAGCTGGCCGCCGAGGAGAAGCGCGCCCTGCTCATCCTGATCACCACCCCGGAGGTCGACGCCGCCGGCCGGTTCTGCAGCTTCGCGGCCAACTCGCTGCGCAGAACGGTTCGCGAGTCCAAGGTGGTCCCGCTCAAGCTCCTGCCGCCGGTCATGCTGGACACGTCCCGGCTGAAGCCGGAGGAAGTCAAGCAACGCCAGGAAGTCTTCCAGAAGGCCATGGAGCAGTACCGGACCCTGGCCAGGGACTTCGGCGTTGCCACCGTGCCCAGTCTGGTCTACGCGGCCCCCGACGCCGCCAAGCTGGTCGTCCAGTCGACCCCGCCGGACCAGGACATCGCCGCCGCACTGGCCCGGCTGCCCGACATGGTCAAGGCCCACGAGGAGGCCCTGGCCAAGGCCGGAGACGGGGCCAAGCCTCCGCCGGCGGGCGACGGCAACGCCCCCGCCAGGCCCGACGGGGACGGGCCGAAGCAGGTCAAACCTCCCGAGCCGGACAAGCCGCCAACCGGAGGCAAGCCTGCCGGGGGAGACGACGACTTCTAGGCGTCTCTCGGCAGACAACCATCATCGCCAGAACGATCCCGGGGCAGGCGCTCCGGGATCGCTCTTTATGGGCGAACCGGGAGACCGAACAGCCAACACCCAACAACCAGCAACCAACAATCAACCGGCAGGAAACAAGAGCCGCCTGAAACAGGAGCCGGCCCCGGCAACGAGCTGCCGCATCCGATCGCTCCGTGGTCGCAGTCCAGTTACTCGCACGGCTGTTGGCTGTTGGCTGTTGGCTGTTGGCTGTTGGCTGTTGGCTGTTGGCTGT
>CALGYR010000053.1 GCA_937935355.1 uncultured bacterium
GTGCGACGAGGGAGGGGCGCGGGCCGAAAGGCCCGCCCCCTCTACTCCACCGGTGGAAAGGGTGGAGGGCTAGCCATGGCCGGTCCGGGACACTACGTCGCCTTCGCGCTCGTGGCCGCCGCCGCGCTCGCCGCCGGGGCGCTCCTCGGACGGAGGCTTGCCGGCAACCGCCGGGCCTCGGCCTGGGCGCTCGGGGCCGGGGTGCTCGCGCTCGTCCTCTACGTGGTCTGCCGCTGGCAGCCGGCCTGGGAGGTGCGCATCTTCCCCTGGACCTTCTACGCCTTCTGGCAGAGGCAGTGGGTCTACGCCCCGGGCATCTTCGTGGTGGCCTGCGGCGGGGCCATGCTGCCCGTGCGCTGGAACCGCCTCACGGTCTGGGCGGCGGCCGCCGCGATCCTGGCCTTCTCGATGTGGGAGGGCCGCTGGCTGATCGGCCCCCTGTGCCCGGGCAAGACCGACCTGCCGGTCCGCGGCGCCATGGTGACGCAGTCGACCGACTACACCTGCGCCCCGGCCGCCTGCGCCACGGTGCTCGCCGCCTGGGGCATCGAGAAGTCCGAGCACGAGATGGCCCAGCTGTGCCTGTGCGCTCCGGAGAAGGGCACCAGCCAGTTCGACGTCTACCGCGGGCTGGGCCTGGCGGCCGAGGGCAGCGGCCTGAAGGCCCGCCTGGTCGCGGTCGACCGGAAGGAGCTCGCCCGGTTGGTCCGGCCGTTCACCATCGGCTCGCGCAGCCACGCCATCGTGGTGTTCGCGGTCCGCGAAGGCTGGCTGTTGATCGGCGACCCCTTGAACGGCCGGATCGACTGGTGCGAGGCGGGGCCCATCCTCGACCACTGGGACGGGACCGCCGAGCTGCTCTGCCGCGAGGACCCCTTCGACGGCGGGGACGCGCCCCGCCTGGGAGAGTGGCGGCCCGCTGCCGACTCGAAGTGGACGGAGCGGGCCATGGCAACGAAGGAGGACAGGCCATGAACCTGCAGGACCGGGACGAGACCCGGGCCGTGTCCCCGGAGCGCCGGCCTTCACGAGTCCCTCTGGCAGAACCAGGAGGCCTGGAAATGGATGCCACCAAGCCGCCCCTGCACCGGCGCTTCGGCCTGACCCTGGCGGTCACCGCCGACTGCAATCTGCGCTGCTCCTACTGCTACGCGGGAGAGAAGTCGGCGCGGACCATGCCCGAGGCCCTGGGGCGGCTGGCCATCGACCGGGCCGCGGCCTCGGTCGCGCCCGGCGGGCGGCTGGAGCTCGGTTTCTTCGGCGGCGAGCCGCTCCTCGAGAGCGGGCTCGTCCTCCGGCTCGTCGCCCACGCCCGGGAGCGCGCCAGCCGGACGGGGCTCGAACTCGTCCCGGGCCTCACCACCAACGGGACGCTCGCGCTCGGCGCCGCCTGGGAGCTGCTCATGCTTCCCGGACTCGAGCTCGCCGTGAGCTGCGACGGACTACCCGAAGTCCACGACCGCCACCGGCGCTGCGCCGACGGGCGGGGCAGCTTCGCGGCCGTGCTCTCCACCATGCGCCGGCTGCGCGCCGCGGGACGGGACTTCTCCGCCGCCGTCGCGGTCCGGCCCGACTCCCTCGACGAGCTCGCCCGGTCGCTCGAGTTCCTGCGGGACGAGGGCGCGGCCCGGGCGGTGCTCTCGCTCGACGTCTGGGCCGATTGGCGTCCGGAGGACCTGCCGCGGCTGGAGCTCGCCGTCGCCGGGTGCGCCGACCTCTGGGCGGCGTCGCTGCCCGGCTTCGGCGTCAGCTGGTTCGACGACAAGGCCGCGCTGCTCGCCGGGAAGGGGGAGCCGGTCGGCCGGCGCTGCGGCTTCGGCGAGTGGGAGCTCGCCGTGGCTCCCTCCGGGCGGCTCTACCCCTGCGAGCGGCTGATCGGCGACGACTCCCCCGGGAACCCGGCGCGGCTGCCCGGTCTCGCCTCCGACGCCGGCGGGGCGACGCCCTTCGCGCCGCGCCGCTTCCCGCAGCGCTCCGCCCTAGCCTGCGGGCGATGCACCGCCGGGCTGCTCTGCACCACCACCTGCCGCTGCAACAACCTGGTCCGGACCGGCGATGCGAGCCGGCCGGACCGGCTGCTTTGCACACTGGAGAAGTCCTGCCTGCGCGAGACGCTCCGGGCGCTCGGGCATCTCCAGGCCGTCGAGGCCCGGGCCGGCTGAGCCGGCGCGGAGAAGGGAGGAGGTCACGATGGATGCCGCGACGCACGGGAATATGGGGCTCGGCGACCCCGAGCCGCTGACCGAGGACGAGGGCGGGATCGGCCTGATCGGGATGATGAGCATCGTCCTGGTCGCCGGCGGCGTGCTGCTCTTCGTCGCAGCCGGCATGACCACCTGTACGCGCGGCGCCTCGCGCTCCGCCCGGCTGCGCTGGGAGGCGCGGCAGAAGGCCGCCGAGGAGGCCGTTCGGCAGATCGAGGCCGGGCGCGCCGCCGCGGAGGAGCCGGGCCGTGACGCCGGCGGCGAATGACGCGAGGCCGGCCGCGCGGTCGCGCCGGGGAATCCTGCGCCGCGCGCTCGGCTGGGTCGAGCGCTTCCTGGCGCTCTGCGGGCTGGTGCTGCTCGCCTACCACCTGGGCTTCAACCTGTCGGCCATGTCCTCGGGCTCGATGGGCCCGGCCCTGCGGGGCACCGACGCCCGCCACGGCGATTGGGTGCTCACCGAGAAGGTGAGCTACTGGTTCCGCTCCCCCCGGCGCTGGGAGGTCCTCGCCTTCCAGGACGAGGAGGGCACCCAGGTCATGAAGCGCGTGGCGGGCCTGCCCGGCGAGAAGGTCTGCCTGCGCGACGACCGCGTGGCGGTCGACGGCGCGCTCGTCGAGCCGCCCGCAGCGGTCGCGGGGCTCCGCTACCATCCCTACGGCTCGCTCTTCAAGGGCGCCGAGGCGCCCTGCGGCGACGGCTACTTCGTGCTGGGCGACAACAGCGTCGACTCCTACGACAGCCGCTTCACCGGCCCGGTGAAGCCCGAGAGGGTGATCGGCCGGGCGTGGCTGGTGGTCTGGCCGCCGGAGAGGATGGGGTTCGTGAATCCGTAGCGCGGCGCGGCGGCGCGCGCCGCAGCGTCCGTCCTGGCATTGGTGGCGACCCGGAATGGCGCAGTCGTGCGGGATGAGGGGGGAGGGATGGAGAGCGAACCGATGGATGGTCATGACAGAGGCAAGCCGCCATGGCGATCCTGGCTGAAGTGGTCAATGGCCATCGTGACGATTGGCGTGGCCACGGGGCTGATCCTGCCTCTCTTTCAGACAGACAGGTCGCACGTCTACGCCAACTGCCAAAGCAACCTCCACCAGATAGCGCTGGCCTGCCTGAGCTACTCGGAGGACTACGACCGGCAGATGCCCGCGTTTCTGGACTGCCTGACTCCGGACTACATCCGATCAGCGAGGGTTCTCCGCTGCCCGGCCGTGAAGGGCCGTGGATTGCACAGTTACGTCATCGTTCCCGGTATCGACGCCGACATGCCCGATGACTTCGTAGTGGCCTACGAGTCCTCTCTCGAGAACCATAGCATGCCCGGCCGCAACGTGGCCTTCCTCGACGGCCACGTCGAGTGGTGGCCGGCCGCGCGCGAGGCCGAGTTCCAGAGGTGCCTGGCCGAGCAGGGGAAGAAGATCCAGGACTGGAAGCCGACGTCTGGTGCCCACAGATGAGCACAGATGGACGGAGACCGCCGCCATGAACAGGCGACTGCAGAATGGCCTCCTCGTCGCGCTTGCACTGGCGATAATGGGAGTGCTGGCTTTCCATGGGGAGGCCCGGCTTGACCGCGAAGTCATATGCCCCCTCTGCGCCCAGATTGGCAGAGAATACCACTGGTTCGAACTTCGAACCGGACGCGATGAAGACGGTGGCTGTTGTCACGAGCTATGGCGGAAGCATGTCGGCGGGGACTGCTCTCACCGCTGGCTGCCCACGGGCAACAGCACACGGAGGAACATCTTCGGCTTCCCGATCGTCTATGCCTGCGGAGCGCGAGTGGCGGGACCGCTTGCCCAAGGCACCGGGCTTCGCGAACTGGAGGATGCAGGCTACGCGACGGAAGTCGCCTTGGGGTTCGAGATAATATCCTGCCTCGGCCAGAAAGAGGACCTACGGCAGCTTGAGGCCTTCCTGGGCGAACTCCGACCGGACCGGGCCGGCGCGGACGGGAACTGTGAAGCATGCTGCGCCCAGGTCATCCGTGACTGGGCTGCGCAGTTGCGGATCACTGGTTCGGCTGAGGTCCGGCCATGAGCCCTGCTGCTTCCTCCCGTGCCGAGTGCCTCACGACTTGGCCGCAGCGAAACAAGGGATGTTGAGCCATGGCCTGGACCAAGCTGATGCCCCGTAACGCCTGGCTGCCGGCGGCGGTAATCGGGCTGGTCGCCGCCGGGCTCGCCTCTATGTGGTGGAACACTGGCTATTGGTCGGCTCGGAGGTCTCAGCACGAAATCAACGCGATGGGCTCCTGTCTTGCTTACGCGGAAGCTCAGAGATGCTACGCACGCCGCGAGTGGGACAACGACGGCAAACTCGCCTACGCGCGTCCCTTCACTCTTCTGCGCACGACGCCCGACGAAAACGGCCGACCGATCGAGTACATCGACGCCGCTTTCGCGCAGGCCACTTCGCCGAAAGCCCCAAAGCACGGATATTACTACGGGGACTGCAAGACGATTGGCGGAATGCCCGTAGACTCCCGGTACGAGTTCGCGCTGTGCAGCACGCCTTCGATCTATGACCGCACCGGTTGGCGCACTTTCCTGATCAGCACGGAAGGTACCCTCTGGGCCAAGGATATGGGACGTTCCGGGCTCCTGGACGACTTCCCCTCCGATCCGCGCAAAGCAGGATGGTATGACGCGGAACGGGAAGGCCCGCCGGGAGTGGCATCGAAATGGGCGCCACTCTTGCCCGCGGCCCTCGCCGGCTTGGCCGTTGGCGGCCTGGCTTGGCTCCTGATCGTCCTCTCTACGAGAAAGCGGGCGCGCTGACGCCCGACCCAGGAAGGAGGCCTCCCATGGAAACCATCGGAATCGCCCTCCGCCAGGCCCCCGCGGCGAGCCCCGGCTCGCGGCTTTTCCGAATTCTCCGGGCGCAGAACCCCTTCTACCTGCTGAGCGCGCTGTGCATGCTCGCCGGCTGCTGGCTGCTGGCCGGCTCGGTGACCGGGGCGGAGCACGCGGCGCGGCTCGCGCGGGTCTGGACGCTCTCCGGGCTCCTCAACCTCTACGAGCTCCTGCTCGTGGGGCTGGGCGTCTTCCTGATCCGCCGGGGGTTCGAGCGCGACGGGAGGATGCTGCTGCTCCTCGAGATGGCCTTCCTGGCCGACGCCACCAACCTCCACGCCGAGGGCTGGGCGCTGGGACTCGGCACCGGGCTGGCCATGAGCTCGGCGGCGCTCGCGCTCGGCGCGACGAAGGCATTCATCGTGGTCCGGGGCCTGGGCCTCAGGCCCTCGGCGCGCGCACTGGCCGCCTTCGCCGCGGCGATGATCGCGCTGCTCGGCGCTCCGGGGCTGCTCGCGCTCATGAACCGCACGGGCATGACCATGGAGCTGCCCATCCACGGGGTCTGGTGGCTGCTCTCGGCGGCCGCGCTCGCCGTCTTCCTCCTGCTCCGCGGCCAGGGCGCCGGACAGCCGGCGCTTGCGCGGCTTCTGGGGAGGGCGCTCGCCGGGGCGCTCCTCGGCTCGCTCCTCGTCCATACGGTCGCCGCCTCGTGGGTGCACGCCGCCGGCTTCCGCCTGAGCCATCTCGCCCCACTCATGGCGGCGCTCGCCGTGATCGCGCTCCGGATGGAGCCCGGCCGGCTCTTCGGTCAGAGGGGGCTCAAGGCGCTTCGCGCGGGGCTCGCGGGCGCGGCGCTCCTCTTCGGCGCAGCCTTCCCCGAGGCGCTGGCCGCCGACCTGCCCGGCCTCGACGGGGTGACCTTCTCGCCGCTCCGCGGGGTGTTGCTGGCCCTCGCGGCGGCGTGCCTGTGGGACTTCCTCGCCAGGCGCGGCTGGCTCCGCGCGGCGGCGGCCGGGCTCTTCTTCCTCGCGGCCTGCGCCGGCCACTCGGTCGCGTCCGACCTCGAGACCTGGCTGTGGCTCGCCGGCAAGGTCCTGCCGCGCACGGCCGGCCAGTGGGGCGCCGCCGCGCTCGCCGCCGCGTTCGTCCTGCTCGCCGTCGGGGCGGCCAGGAGCCTGGGCAGAGGCAAGGTGCCGGGTGGGCGGGAGCGATGAAGAATGGGCGGCGCAGACGCGACTGGTTCTGGTGGATGTTTGCGGCCTTTGGGGTCGCCATAGCCATTGGGCTGATTCTGCCAATGATTCAGCCCTCCAGAACCCCGTCCAGACGCAGCAGATGCAGAAGCAACCTTCGAATGGTCGCGCTCGCCTGTGCGGCCTATGCCGAGGACCGTGATCAGCAGATGCCCGCCTCGTTGGATGTGCTTGTCCCAGACTATCTCCCGAGCGAAAAGGTGCTCCGCTGTCCAAGGGAGGGGGGCAAGGAGGCCACTGGTTATGCTCTGGTGCCAGGGCTGGACTCGGACATGCCGGGCGACTTCATCCTGGTCCACGACAAGTCCCCGGCCAACCACAACGGCGCCGGACGCAACGTGGCCTATCTCGACGGCCGCGTCGAGTGGTGGCCGGCCGCGCGCGAGGCCGAGCTCCAGAAGCGCCTGCTCGAACAGGCGGAGAGAGTGCGCCAGTGGCGCCAGACCCGGCGGGCGCATTGAACGCAATCTGCCCGCACAAACGGTTCCGCGGGCATCCAGGCGAAAGCGGTCAGAGATGACTCGTCTCGGGGCGCCCCGGACGCGGGGCCCCTGCGAAGCTGCGCTTCGCCCCGCGTCCCGGGACCCGCGCCCCGAGCCGGTCATCCCCCTCCCCGCTCCCCCGCAAGCATGCGGGGGAGGGCCGCGCCTGCCGGCGCGATTCCAGACAAGGCGGAGCATGTTCTCGCCGTTCTCCGACCCACCCCGCCCCGGGCTCACGCGCAGCTCGCACGCACGTTCGACCGCTCGTCGGGCCGGAATGCCGGAAATGGCGCTGAGACTGAAGCATGCCCCGCCCCGTGCTCTCGATGCTGGCCGAAGAATCGGAGTCGAGTTGACGAGCCTCGCGATCCTCTCGGTCCACCCCAGAACTGTCAGTCCACTTGATGGGCGCCGGAAGACGTCGGTCGAGGGCAAGGCTCGTGGCATGTGCAACGGAGAGCGGGTGGCGGCGTACATTGCTTGCCGCCTTGTTTGGCAACGCGCCGGGAAGGCGCGGCTCTCCCCCGCATGCTTGCGGGGGAGCGGGGAGGGGGATGACCGCGCCGGGGCAGGGCCCCTGGGCGTGGGGCGAAGCGCAGCTTCGCAGGGGCCCCACGCCCAGGGCGCCCCGGCGCGAGTCATGTCTGGCATACGCTTAGTCAGGCAATGGCCGACTGCCATCAAGGTGCAAACGAACTGGCACAGACCCGGCCACGGGCCGCCCGCGTCTTTCCCTTGCGCCCGTCCCCATTCTGATGAAAATCCGGAACCGGAGGGCCGCCCGGAGGCTGAATAGAACGGGCCCCGCCCCCGTCAGGGAGGCAGGTTCGGCCCCCGGCGCGGGGGTCAGAGGAGGAGGCGACACGATCATGACCAAGTCGAGACTCTTCGCCGCAGTCGGACTCTTCGGGCTCGTCGGACTCGTCGCGGCCGCCGGCTGCACCCAGACCAGGACGATCATCGCCCAGGGGCCGCTGGTCCAGAGCGTCCAGCTCATCCGCGTGCCCAGCAGCCTGGCCGTCGTCCAGCAGACCGGCGTGAAGGACGAGGCCGGGAACATCCGGAGCGTCCAGGTGCAGATCCGCAACGAGTCCAACCGCAGCAAGGCCTGGCAGCTCGAGTACAAGGTCCAGTTCTTCGACGCCGAGGGCCTGGAGGTGACCTCGACGGCCAAGGGCTGGGTGATGCTGACCATCGGCCGCGGAGAACTCGCCACGCTCAACGGTTCGACCACGCTGCCCGGAGCGGTCCGGGCGACCGTCGCCGTCCGGGGGTTCGACCCGGACGAATAGCCGCGCTGCGCTTCGCGCGCCGCCGCCGAACCTTTCTAGGGAGGTCATCGGAAATGAAGAGACTGCTTCCCCCCGCCGCCGCTCTCTCCCTCGTCCTGGCCGGACTGATGCTCGCCGGCTGCGAGCCGGAGGTCAAGTACGACGACCCGGGCAGCCTGACGGTCAGCAAGGACTTCTCGGACACCGACATCCGCGCCACCGCCGACGAGCTGGGCGCGAGCCTCGGCAAGTTCCTGGCCGAGAGCCCGATCATCACCAAGGCTGAGAAGGTCCCGGTGCTGCTGCCGCTGGAGGTCAAGAACCGCACCTCGCGGCACCTCAACACCCGGATCATTATGGACCGCATCGAGACCGCCATTCTGAAGAGCGGCCGGGTGGAGCTGGTCGCCGGCGAGGCCCGCGAGGCTCTGGCCAAGGAGTACGAGTACATGTCCTCGGGCATGGTCGACCCGGCCACCCAGAAGGGCCCGGGCAAGCAGACCGGCTGCGACTACGTGCTGCTCGGCTCCATCGAGAACGTCCCGGCCCGCCAGGGCGACGTCAAGGTGGACTACTACTACATCAAGCTGAGCCTGGTGAACGTCACCAAGAACACCAAGGCCTGGCAGGACGAGAAGGAAATCAAGAAGCGCATCCAGAAGTAGCCCCGGAATAGCGCTGTCCGGCAGGAGGATGTCTTGGCGCGCGGGCTTTCGGCATTTCCCGCCCTGCTGGCGGCCGTCGCCCTGACGGCCGCCTCCGGCTGCGGCGACTACAAGTCCCGCACCGCCGACGCCCGGCAGGCCTTCTACTCCGGCGACTTCGCCCGCTCGGCCGAGATCTATGCCGGGAAGCGCCGCGGCGAGCGCCGCGACCGGCTGCTCTACTACCTCGACGCCGGCATGGCCTGCCACGCCGCCAAGCAGTACGAGCTCTCCAACAAGTTCTTCGCCAAGGCCGACGAGTTCATCGAGGAGCTCAACTTCTCGACCGGCGCCGGCTCCCAGGCCGCCGCGGTGGTCACCGACGACCGGGCGCTGCCCTACGTCGGCGAGGAGTTCGAGGACGTGCTGGTCAACGCCTTCGCGGCGCTCAACTACCTGATGGCCGGCGGGCCCAAGGCTGCGGAGGAGGCGCTGATCGAGTGCCGGCGGCTCGACTGGAAGCTCCGCGAGTTCGCCGAGCTCAAGAAGCGCAAGTACCTCCAGAACGCCTTCGCGCGCTACCTCTCGGGCGTGGCCTACGAGATGGACCGCGAGCCCAACGACGCCTACATCGACTACAAGACCGTCCACAAGCTCCGCCCGGACTTCGAGCCGGTCCGGGCCGACCTGGTGCGCCTGGCGCGCCGCCTGGGCTTCGCCGACGAGGCCGAAGAGTGGGAGAAGCAGTTCGGCATCAAGTACGACCGCGCGGCCGAGACCGGCACCGGCGAGCTGGTGCTCTTCTACCAGTGCGGCCGCGCGCCGGTCAAGACCCAGCGCGAGGAACTGCTCGACCTGCCGGTCTACGAGAAGTATGGCTTCGTCGAGCGCCGCGCGGAGGTCGCCGCCGCCGGGCTCCCGCCCGTCCGGACCCAGGTGATCGAGGACATCGAGGCCACGGCCATCAAGACCCTCGAGGACCGCATGGCCCCGATCGTCGCGCGCCGGCTGGCGAGTCTGGGCCTGAAGACCGCCGCGGCCGTCGGCGTCCGCCAGGTGGTCAAGAAGAAGAGCAAGGACAGCGGGCTGGCCGACCTCGCCGGCATCCTGACCTTCGAACTGCTCAAGGCCATGGACAAGGCCGACACGCGCTGCTGGCTGACCCTCCCGGCCAACGTTCAGGTGGCGCGGCTCAGGCTGCCGGCCGGAGTCCACACCGTCGAGGTCCGCTTCCTGGACGCCGCCGGCAATCCCACCGGCCACCACGCGGAGTTCTCCGGCGTGCCGGTCCGCCCCGGCCGGATCACCGTGCTCACGGTGCGCTCGCTGCGGTAGAGCACGTCACCACCAAGACACGAAGACACCAAGAACGGCAGGGCGCTCGGCGCGCGGAGAAGCGTTCGATCCCTGTCGGATGTTCGCGCCGCGGACGAGAGAGCGCGGTCGTTCTTCGTGTCCCTTGGTGTCTTGGTGCCTTGGTGGTGAACGTTGTCGTTTTTGTTGTTGTTTTTCTCTTGCGCCTCCGCGATTTGCGGGCATACTCCCGGCCGTGAACTTTGTTGCGCAACAATGGATGAGCAGAGCCGAACGGTGCCTCGCGCCTTCGGCTTTCACTTGAGGCATCCCTCGCGCCGGCGGCACCCCTCGGGTCGGATACTGTCGCCGGGCATGACGCTCGCCGGCGTGCGCCATCTGAGGAGGACGACATTGACATGAAGTTCAACGGCAGGATCCTGGTGATCGGTCTCGGTGGCGTCTCGCGCTGCACGATGCCGCTGCTCTTCAAGCACCTCGGCGCGCCCAAATCGAGCTTCACGGTCATGGACTTCTCCGACGACCCGGTGATCGCCGCGGCCGGCCGGGAGATCAGGGCCGCCGGCGCCCGGTTCGTCAAGGATCGCATCACCCGCGGGAACATGGGGGCGCTGCTCGGCAAGTACCTCAGGGCCGGCGACCTGTGCGTGGACCTGGGCTGGAACATCGGCTGCAACGACATCGTGGAGTGGTGCCACGACCACGGCGTGCTCTACGTCAACACCTCGGTCGAGGTCTGGGACCCCTACGAGGGCATCGACCGCAAGACCCCGCCGGAGCGCACCCTCTACGTCCGGCACATGGCGCTCCGCAAGATGATCGCCGGTTGGGCCAACAAGCGCGGCCCCAGCGCGGTGCTCGACCACGGCGCCAACCCGGGCCTGGTCTCCCACTTCACCAAGCAGGCCCTCGAGGACATCAGCCGCAAGTGGCTGGCCGGGAAGAAGAACCGCGGCGCGCGCCGCGAGCGGATCCAGGACGCCCGCGACCGGCGGGCCTGGAACGACCTGGCCATGCTGCTCGGCGTCAAGACCATCCACATCAGCGAGCGGGACACCCAGCTGACCTCCCGGCCCAAGGAGGAGAACGAGTTCGTCAACACCTGGTCCATCGAGGGGCTCTACGAGGAGGGCACCTCGCCCGCCGAGATGGGCTGGGGCACGCACGAGAAGAAGCTCCCGCCGCGCGCCTGGCAGCACAAGTCCGGGCCGAAGAACCAGATCTGTCTGGGCAACTGGGGCGTCAACACCTGGGTGCGCTCCTGGGTGCCCTGCGGCGAGATCATCGGCCGGGTCATCCGCCACGGCGAGGCCTTCACCATCTCCGACAACCTGACGGTCTGGAAGAAGGGCAAGGCCGCCTACCGCCCGACCGTGCACTACGCCTACGGCCTGTGCGACTCGGCCATCGCCAGCCTGGTCGAGCTGCAGATGCGCAACTACGAGATGCAGCCCCGCCTTCGGATCATGGGCGACGACATCGTCGCCGGCCGCGACGAGCTCGGCTGCCTGCTGATGGGCCACGACTACCGCAGCTGGTGGATCGGCTCGCTGCTGGACATCCACGAGACCCGCAAGCTCGTGCCCCATCAGAACGCCACCACCCTGCAGGTGGCCTGCTCGCTGGTCGCCGCGGTGCTCTGGATGATCCGCAATCCCGAGATGGGCGTCTGCGTTCCGGACGACCTGCCCCACGACGAGATCCTGCGCGACGCCCGGCCCTACCTGGGGCCGGTCATCTCCCGGCCGGTCGACTGGTCGCCGCTCGACAACTGGGCTAACGCCCACGGCAACGGGGGCATGAGGAAGCCGCCGAAGTCCGACGAGTGGCAGTTCACGACGTTCATGGCCCGGGCGCAAGGATGAGCTTCGAAGGGCGGATCGTCGTCGTCGGCCTCGGGGCCGTCTCGCGCTGCGCGACGCCGCTGCTCTTCAAGCACCTGGGCGCACCGCCCGACCGCTACACGTTCATCGACTGCACCGACGAGGGCCCGGTGGCCGAGGCGGTCCGCGGGGTCCGCGAGGCCGGCGCGAAGTTCGTCAAGGAAGAGGTCACCCGCGAGAACCTGGGGCGTGCCCTCGCCGCCCACGCCGGCCCGGGCGACCTGGTGGTGGACCTGAGCGTTTCGGTGGGCAGCGGGGACATGGTCCGCTTCTGCCACGACTGCGGCATGCTCTACGTCAACACCTCGATCGAGACCTGGCCGGGCGAGACCGACGACCCGCGGAAGTCACCCACGGAGCGGGCGCTCTACTCCGTGCACATGGCCATCCGTGGGATGATCGCCGAGTGGGGGCGCGGCCGCGGCCCGACCGCCGTCCTCGACCACGGGGCCAATCCCGGGCTCGTCTCCCACTTCGCCAAGGTCGCGCTCCAGGACATCGCCGCGCGCTGGCTCGCCGGCCGCGCGCCGGGCGAGCGCCGCGAGCTCGTCGAGGACGCGCTCGCGCGCCGGTCCTGGAACCGCCTGGCCATGCACCTGGGCGTCCGGGTCATCCACATCAGCGAGCGCGACAGCCAGATCATGCAGGGAGTCAAGGACTCGCGGATCTTCGCCAACACCTGGTCGGCGGAGGCCTTCTACGCCGAGTGCTGCAACGCCCCGGTGGAGATGGGCTGGGGCACGCACGAGAAGCAGCTCCCGCCCCGGGCCTTCACCTACCGGCGCGGCCCGAAGAACCAGATCTGCCTGGACGCCTCGGGGATCAGCACCCGGGTGCGCTCCTGGGTGCCCTCCGGCGAGATCGTCGGCTTCGTCATCCCGCACAGCGAGGCCTTCACCATCTCCGAGCACCTGACCGTACGCGAGAACGGCCGGCCGGTCTACCGCCCGACCGTGCACTTCGCCTATCAGCCCTGCATGGGCGCGCTGGCCAGCGTTCTCGAGCTCTACCAGCGCGAGGAGCGCATCGAGCTCCGGCCCAGGGTGATGACCGACGAGATCGTCGCCGGCCGCGACGAGCTGGGCGTGCTGCTCATGGGCCACGACTACCGGAGCTGGTGGACCGGCTCGGTGCTGGACATCGAGGAGGCCCGGCGGCTCGTGCCCCATCAGAACGCCACCACCCTGCAGGTGGCCTGCTCGCTCGTTTCCGCGGCCATGTGGACCCTGCGCAACCGCGAGAAGGGCGTCTGCGTGCCCGACGACCTGCCCCACGAGGAGATCCTGGCCGACGCCAGGCCGTACCTCGGCAAGTTCCTGTCCGAGCCGGTGGACTGGTCGCCGCTCGATCGCTGGGAAGAGGCCCACGCCGCCGACGGCGCGCCCGAGCCGCCCGCGGAGGACGCCTGGCAGTTCGGAACGTTCCTGTTGGGCCGCCGCGGCGTGGCCGCCGACGAACAGCCCCCGGCACCGACGCCGGCCGCTGGCGGGTGAGCCGCCTGCTTCGATCCGTCGTCGTACTCTGAGCAGCGGCAGCTCGTCTGGAAGGCGCTCATGGCATCCGCATTTCGGGATTGACGATGTGCGAATATGTTCTATAATCGGCATCTATGAACGCGCGCGAACGAGTCAGGGCGGCGCTCAACTTCCAGCCGGTCGACCGCCTGCCGGCCATCGAATGGGCTCCCTGGTGGAACCAGACCATCGACCGCTGGCGGACCGAGGGGCTGCCGGCCGGGCTCGAGGATCCCTTCGATATCCGCGAGCACTTCGGCCTCGATCCGCTGCGCTACTACTGGATCCGGCCCAAGGCCAAGACCTGCCCCAAGCCGGCCGCCCACGGCGCGCCGATCGTTACCAGCCGCGAGGAGTACCTGCGCATCAAGCCGCACCTCTACCCCCGGCCGGCGTTCGATCCGAAGATCTTCGGAGCGTGGGCCGAAGCCCACCGCGAGGGCCGGACCGCCGTGTGGTTCTCGCTGCACGGCTTCTTCTGGTTCCCGCGGGAGTTGCTCGGCATCGAACCGCACCTCTACGCCTTCTACGACTGCCCCGAGCTCATGCAGGAGATGAACCGCGACCTGGTAGAGTTCAATCTCCGGGCCATCGACGAGCTCTGCGCGATCCTCACTCCGGAGTTCATGACCTTCGGCGAGGACCTGTCCTTCAATCACGGGCCGATGCTCTCGAAGGAGCTCTTCGACGAGTTCCTGCTGCCGCACTACCTGAAGGTGGTGCCGGCCTTGAAGGAGCGCGGCATCGTCCCGATGGTCGACTCCGACGGCGACATCGAGCCGGTGATCCCGTGGTTCGAGTCCGCCGGCATCGAGGGCATCCTGCCGCTGGAGCGCATGGCCGGCGTGGACGTGGCCCGCATCCGGAAGAGCCATCCCCGCTGGAAGATGCTCGGAGCCTACGACAAGACGGTCATGCACCTGGGCGAGGAGCGAGTGCGCGCCGAGTTCGAGAGGTTGCTGCCGACCATGCGCACCGGCGGCTTCATCCCCGGCGTCGACCACCAGACGCCGCCGGGGGTGTCGCTCGCCGACTACCGGGCCTTCGTCAAGCTGCTCTTTGAGTACTGCGAGAAAGGCGCCCGGCGATGATGACCTCCAAGGAGCGCGTTCTCACCTCCCTGAAGTGGCAGGAGCCCGACCGCGTCCCGATCCAGACCTACCTGACGCCCGAGATGGGCGAACGCCTCAAGAAGCACTTCGGCGGCCGCGACGTCCGGGTGTGCCTGGGCGTCGACTTCCGCTCGGTGGGTCCGAAGCGGGTCAAGCCGGTCCGCGCGCCGGAGGGCGACCTGACCTTCGATATCTGGGGCGCCGGCTACCGCCGGGTGACCCACGGCGAGACCGGCACCTACGACGAGGCCGTCTACCATCCGCTGGCCGAGCTCAAGACCATGGACGACGTCGAGCGCTATCCGTGGCCGAGCACCGCCGATTACGACTACTCGGGCCTTGCCGCGCAGTGCGAGAAGGTCAAGGACTTCGCCATCTGCCTGGGCGGCGCCGGCGACCCGGACATCGTCAACGGCGTCTCCCGCGGCCGCGGGATGGAGCAGGTGCTGATGGACATCGCCCTGCGCGACGAGGTGGGCCTGGCCATCATCGACCACCGCGTGGACTTCTGCTACCAGCACCTGAGGAAGAGCCTGGAGGCCGCCAGGGGCAAGGTGGACATCCTCTGCCTCGGCGAGGACACCGGCAACCAGAACGGCCGGATGGTCTCGCCGACCGACTTCGACGAGGTCTTCCGGCCGCGCCTGGAGAAGTTCTACGACCTCGCCCACGAGTTCGGCGCCAGGGCCATGATGCACTCCTGCGGCGACAGCCACGAGATCATGCCCACCTTTATCGAGATGGGGCTCGACATCCTCGACGCCATGCAACCCGAGCCTCCGGGCATGAACCCCGAGAAGATCCGCGCGGCCTGCAAGGGCAAGCTTGCCTTCTGCGGGCTCATCTCCACCCAGCAGACACTGCCGCATGGAACGGTCGAGGACTGCCGCCGCGAGGCCCGCCATCGGCTCGACGTCATCGCCCCGGGCGGCGGCTACATCTTCTCGCCGGCGCACTGCATCCAGCCGGACACGCCGCTCGAGAACGTGCTGGCCGTCTACGAGGAGGCGCTGGGCCGCAAATTGTAGGGGCGCAGCATGCTGCGCCCCTACGGACCCACCGGCGAGGCTTGACGTCGGCTGTTCACTGGATAGTGTGTTGTCGTGCGTTGCGCATTCCTCATTCTGCTGACTTTCATCGTCTCAACCGCCGCAGGCTGGTTTGTGGGCATGTCCTACGGCCCCTGGTGGTCGCTTCTTGGGGCTGGAGCCGGATTCTGCATGGTCATCCTCTCGGCGATGTTGCTGGATGCTATGAGCCGATTGTGGAATTCCTGGCGACCAACCCTTCCTCCTTGTTCGTGTGGCCGGCGTGGCCTGCTGGCGGACTGCGAGTTTCTCTCGGTCCTGGACGACGGGACGAGCGAGTGGCGTTGTGGATGTGGGGCCAAGTACTTGCTGCAGGAAGATAGGTGCGTACTCATCCTCAAGAACGGAAACGCGAGCGCTTACATGAGGCATGGGCGACTAGGCCGATGGCAATCCGCTGGAGACAAGCGGCGAGGCTGAGCGCATAGGGGTTTCGCTGCCAAACGGCAACCGTCGCCCTTTTCCCACCATCGTTGCGCTGTAGCTGCCCGCGGACAGCCCGGCGATACTGTACGTCACCGTCACCGACTGGATCGCGCCCGCTGAACTGCTCGCCGTCGGACTGCACGACAGCCGGGAGGCGTTGTCGCTCACCGTGCAGTGTGCCGCAACTTCAGTTTCCCCCCGAACTTCCCTCCCACTTGCGGTGTACCCCAACTTGACCAGTCAACCCGACAACAGCCTTTAACGAGAGGAGCTTGCCCATGATCGCCGCCTTGAGAGCCCTGGCCCTCGGAGTCTCCCTGGCCGCCGCGCTGGCCGCGTCGGCCGCCGCCTGGGAGATCCCGCTGACCGTGGATAACCCCCTGCGCTCGGGCGTGCCGCCCTACATCTCCGGCGGCGTGCCGCTCTTGCCTGGGCAGGCCAAGGAGCCCTCGGACCTGACGCTTGCTGTAAAGGACGCCGACGGCAAGCTCGTCGCCATCCCGGCGCAGTTCCGGGAGCTCGCCCGCTGGTGGCGCGGCGACAACTCGCTGCGCTGGGTGCTCGTCGACTTTGCCTCCTCGTACGTGCCCGGCGAGACCAAGGTCGTCTACCTGACCGGCGCCAAGCTCGACGCGCCCGCGGCCAAGGACGCCGTCAAGGTCGAGGACAAGGGCGACGTGCTCGTCGTCTCGACTGGCCCGGCGGTCTTCACCGTCAACAAGAAGAAGTACAACTTCCTCCAGAGCGCTGTGGTCGACGGCAAGGAGATGCTCGCCGGCGGCGACGACGTCGGCACGGTCATCGAGGACAACCAGGGCAACAAGTACTACTCCTCGGAGGGCACCGCCTCGGTCGAGGTCCTGGAGGCCGGCCCGGTGCGGGTTTGCGTCCGCGCGCGGGGGCAGCACAAGGCCCGCGATGGCAAGGGCTACAGCCGCGGCCACTACGGCTACGACGTCTTCATGAACTTCTACGCCGGCAGCTCCGAGGTGGCCGCCGACGTGATCGTCACCAACAACTTCAAGAGCTCGATCGGCGAACCGCTCATGGAGGACTGCTCGCTGCTCGTGAAGCTCGCCGGCTCTGGCGATCCGGTCTCCGGCACATGCAAGGTCTACGGGGCGGCGCCCTTCTTCTCGAACCTCTATAAGACCGAGGACGGCGAGTCCATCTGTCTCTATCAGGATTCGAATGGCGCCGAGACCTGGGAGCGCTGCCAGGGCTACACCGGCAACTCCCGGCCCGGCGGCAACTGCTTCGGCGGCAAGGCGGTCAGCTTCCGGGGCTATCGGATCCTGCGGCGCCTGGCCGGAGGCGGTTCGACGGGACTCACCGCAGGCAAGGAGGAGGTGGTGAGCCAGGGCGATCAGGCCCGGGGCATCATCCACCTGACCACCGGGCAGGGCGGCGCGGTGATGTTCATGCGCAACTTCTGGCAGCAGTTCCCCAAGGCGGTCGAGGGCGGTCGGGACGGCACTCTGCGGCTGGGCATGTTCCCGCGCGAGTGCGTCGCGCCGCATTACCTGGACGATTGCGCGGCCAAGGGCCACGAGGTCGTCCTGCACTTCTACGCCAAGGGCAAGAGCCGCTACGCCGCCGACGGCGAGGGCCGCACCTGGCCGCACGTCTTCGCCGACGCCTGGGACATGCCGGCCTTCCCGCGGCCGCCGCTGGCGCACATCGCGGCGACCGGCGCGCTCACCGACCTGGGGCCGGCCGAGGTCCCGACCCGGGGATTCGAGGACCACGACATCGGCGTCAACATGCGCCGGATGCTCATGACCGACGAGTACCACGGCAACGCCATCGGCTGGCAGGTCTACGGAGAGCGCTGGCTCTCCCACGGCGGGCACTCCACGCACGGCGCGCGCCAGCCCATCAAGGAGGACGACTACCTCTACCGCTGGTACGTGACCGGCGGCGGCGGCTGGCTCGACGCCGGCATCAACCGCAGCCGGCTCTTCCGCGATGTCCGCGCCTACCGCATCGACGACCAGGATGCGCTGGCCTTCAAGGGCTGGGACGACTTCCGCAAGGCCAACACCTCCGAGAGCCGGGAGTGGACCAGTCGGCCGATCCCCAAGGACGAGGAGCTCAAGAAGTATCAGGAGGGCATGGTCCCGCACGCGCGCTGGGAGTACCCCAACCCCGAGCACCAGACGCTGGACCTGCTCTACGACCGCTGGCTGCTCTTCGGCGACCAGCGGGCCTACGAGAACATGCGGGTGGTGGCCGGCCACGGCGGGTTCTTCGCCATCGGCCACGCGCCCAACGTCCACCGCAACACCGGCTGGTCCTGGCGGGCGCTCGAGCGCTACTGGGAGCTGACCGGCGACAAGCGCGCCAGGGAGCTCCTCGACCAGACCATCGCCGCCTACGTTCCGCTCGTCGAGAAGAAGGACATCTGGTCGGGCGGCGCGGCCAAGCCCAACTCGTGGTTCACCATGATCTTCACGCGCGCCGCGGCCATGACCGCGCTGCACACCGGCGATCCCAAGGCCCTGGACATCTGCAAGGCGCTGGCCGACGGCAAGGAGAGCAAGGCCGACTACTTCTCGACGCTCTACGTGGTGCTCTGGCACCTGACTGGCGAGCCACAGTACAAGGACCCGGTCGCGCGCAAGACCGACGACGGCCGGAAGCTGTTGGTCGTCCACAGCAACGACGGGTTCCTGCCTTCGGCGGCCTGGCTGCTGCATCAGCCGCCCCAGAGAAAGTGAAGGATGAAGGCGGAAGGATGAAAGCTGAAACATGTTGAAGAACGCGAGGGCTGTCCTCTCTTTCATCCTTCATCTTTCCGCCTTCTGCCTTCTATTGGCCGCCTCCTGCGCTCGGAGGCCTCTTCGGGTCGACCCCGGAGAGCCGGCCGGCAGCCTGCAGGCCGTGGTCGACGGCCTCAAGCCCGGCGGCGTCGTCGAGCTGGCCCCGGGCACCTATCGCGAAGTGGTGCGGGTCCGGGTCAGTGGCACGGCGGAGGCGCCCATCGTCATCCGCGGCGCGGTCGGCAAACCCCGGCCGGTCTTCGACGCCGAAGGCCTCAACGTCACCGGCAAGGGCGGGGCGGTGCGGGCCATCTTCCAGATCCAGGGCGCCCACATCGTCCTCGAGCACCTGGAACTGAAGAACGCCCGCAACGGCGACACCGCCGCCGGCGTCCGGCTGCTGGCCTCGACCAACGCCGTGATCCGCGACTGCCACATCCACCACTGCGACCTGGGGGTCTTCGGCGACGACCGGGAGACGGCCACCATCGAGGACTGCGACGTGGGCTTCAACAGCACCGAGAAGTGGCGGGGCTACGCGCACAACTTCTACATGCACGGCAACCGCGTGGTGGTCAGGAACTGCCGCATCCACGACAGCCCCTTCGGCCAGAACTTCAAGTCGCGGGCGCACTACGTCGAGCTCTGGCACAACCTGATCGCCGACTCCGACGAGGGCGAGGTCGGGCCGGTCGACGAGCACGCCCGCGTGAAGGATGGTGCGGGGCTGGCCGAGAGCAACGTGCTGATGGTCGGCAACGTGATCGTCAGCAAACCCAAGCGCGGCGGCAACGACAGCAAGTTCGTGCTCTTCGGCTCGGAGCTCAAGGATTCGGCCGGCCACAACGGCACGCTCTACATGTTCAACAACACGCTGGTGGCGGGGAGCCCGGAGATCGTCTTCATCCAGCTGGCCGACCCGAAGGCGCGTCTCGTGGCCCGGAACAACATCTTCCTGGGGAGCCGGCACATTCTGAAGCAGAAGGTGCCGGCCAGGTCAGTCGTCGGCACCCACAACTGGATGCCGGCGGACGCCGAGATTCCCGCCGGGTTCACCGCCACACTCTCCGGAGCCGACCCGGGCTTCGTCGGTGCCGCCGCGCGCGATTTCCGACTCGATCCCGGTTCGCCCTGCGCGGCGGCCGGCTCGGCGGCGCTCGAATACGTCGACGGCGACGGCGTGCGGCACGAGCTCCCGGCGGAGAAGTGTAGCTGGCCTGCGGTCGGGACGGCGCCGGGCGTGGCGGGCGGGCGCCCGTGGATAGGTGCGTTGGGCGTAACCGCGCCATAACGAGGCGGTTGCGATAAAGGGGTCAGGACCCTTTACAGATTGTGTGCGCTCGGGCCTTGACGCGGCCGCAGAAGACGAAAAGATAGCCGCATGTGTCGGCCGGCTGCGGTGCGCGGCGAGCTGCGCCGCCCCCGCCGCCTCGAAAGGAACTGCCATATGCCCCGGATGCTGAAGACCCTCGTGTGCGCGCTGTCCATCGGACTGCCGGTCGCCGCGGCGGCCGCGGCCTGGGAGGTCCAGCTCACCGCCGAGGAGTACGACGGCGTCGCCGGTCCGCGGCGGATCACCTGCGGCGTGCCGCTCCTGCCCGGACAGGCCAAGGACGTGAACGATCTGCGGCTTCTGGCCAGGGACGCCGACGGCAAGACGACGCCGGTGCCCGCCCAGTTCCGGGAGCTGGCCCGCTGGTG
Source organism: uncultured bacterium (assembly GCA_937935355.1). GTDB lineage: Bacteria > Planctomycetota > SZUA-567 > JAKLDR01 > JAKLDR01 > JAKLDR01. The sequence continues at coordinate 20,450 of CALGYR010000053.1, forward strand.
GCGGGGCGATAAGTCGCTGCGCTGGGTGCTGGTCGACCTGGCTGCCGACCTCCCCGCCAAAGGCAAGCCGGTCTTCATTCTGACCGACGCCAAGGGAGAGGGGCCGGCTCCGGCTCCGGCGGCTAAGCTCTCCGTGGAGCAGGACGAGAACGTCATCGTCGTGACCACCGGTCCGGCGAAGTTCGTGATCAACAGGAAGAAGTTCAACTTCCTGGAGAAGACGATACTCGACCTCAACGGCGACGGAAAGCTCGCCGACGACGAGAACCTGCTGGCCTCGACGCCGGAGTGCGGCACGGTCGCCGAGGACGCCTTCGGCCAGAAGTACTTTGGCAGCGCCGGGACGGCCTCCGTCGAGGTGCTCGAGAGCGGCCCCATGCGGGTCTGCGTCCGCGCCCGGGGCAGACATTCGGCGACGGATGGCAAGGGCTTTTCGCCGGGCCTCTACGGCTACGACGTCTTCCTGAACTTCTACGCCGGCAGCGCCGAGGTCTTCGCCGACGTGGTCGTCGGCAATAACTTCGCCAAGGCCATCGGCACGCCGGCCATGGAGGACGGCTCGCTGGTGCTCAGGCTCGCCGGTGGCGCGAGCGGCTGGCAGTTGCCTGGCGACAAGCCCGTCGAGGGCGGGCTCGCCGCCGGCGAGTCGGTCTGCCTCTATCAGGACTCCAACGGCGCCGAGACCTGGGCGAAGTGCCCGGGCTTCGGAATCATGGAGACCCAGGGCTGGCGGCCGGTCAAGCAGCAGCTCACCAGCTTCCGCGGCTACAGGGTCTGGAAGCGCGCCGGCGCAAAGCAGGAGGACCTGTCCGCCGGCGACCACGCCCGGGGCACGCTCTCGGCCTGGAACGGCCGCGGCGGCGTGGTCGTGCACGTGAAGAACTTCTGGCGGCAGTTCCCCAAGGCCGCCGAGGCCGGCGCCGATGGCGCGGTGCGCGTGGGCTTGTGGCCGCGCGAGTGGAAGTTCCCGCACCAGATCGACGACTGCGCGGGCAAGGGCCACGAGATCGTCTTCAGCTTCTTCGGGACGGACGGTTCGACGGGGCTCACCGCAAGCCGGCCGAGGGCCGAGGCCGTCGCCGACCTGTGGGACTCCCGGGTCATGCTCCGCCCGCCGCTCGAGCACATCGCCGCGGCCGGGGCGCTCTCCGACCTCGGGCCCTACACGCCCCCGACCAGGGGCTTCGACAAGAAGCCCGACACCCGCACCTGCGCCAACGGGCCGCGGATGCTCACCGACGACGAGCTCTACGGCAACGCCTACGGCTGGCGGATCTTCGGGGAGCGCTGGCGCTCCAACGGCGGCAGCGGTACCCATGGCGCCCGCCAGCCCATCAACGAGGACGACTACCTCTACCGCTGGTACGTGACCGGCTCGCCCGAGTGGCTCGCCGCCGGCGACGCCCGCAGCCGGCAGTTCCGCGACGTCCGCGGCTACCGCATCGACGACCAGGACCCGATGGGTTTCAAGGACTGGACCGAGTTCCGCGAGACCCACGTCTCCGAGAACCGGGAGCGGCCGCTGCCCGACGACGAGGAGACCAGGAAGTACCAGGCGGGGCTCCCCGACTACGGTTCGCCCTGGGAGTACCCCAACCCCGAGCACCAGACGCTCGACCTGCTCCACGACCGCTACCTGCTCTTCGGCGACCAGCGCTGCCTGGAGGGCATGCGTTGCCTGGCGGCCAACAGCGCCTATTTCGTCCGCGACCATGCCCCGGCCGCGGGCGCCGAGTTGGAGGCCATCGGCCGGAGGATAGGCCGGGACAGCGGCTGGTCGTGGCGGACGCTGGAGCGCTACTGGGAGCTTACCGGCGATGAGCGCGCCGGGGAGATGCTCAAGGAGACCATCAAGAACTTCGAGCCGGTCATCGGCAAGTCGCCGCTGTGGTTCGGCGGCGGGCGGGGCGGCAACGGCGTCTGGTTCACCCAGATCTTCAGCCGGGCCGCGGCCATGACCGCCCTGAACACCGGCGATCCCAAGGCGCTCGAGATCTGCCGGTCGCTGGCCGTGGGCAAGGAGAAGGACGGCAAGAGCTTCTCCACGCTCTTCGCGGTGCTCTACCACCTGACCGGCGAGGAGCAGTATAGGGAGACCGTGCTCGGCGGCGGCCAGGGCGAGGGCCTGCTCTCGGTCGGCGGCTACTACCCGGCCTGCGACCACTGGCTGCTCCACCAGCCGCCGAAAGCGAAGCCAAGTCAGAAGTAAGAAGGCAGAAGGCAGAAACACGAGGGGCGGAGCGCGTCGATCGCCCTATCACTCGTCCTTCAGGTTTCTGCCTTCTTCCTTCTGCCTTCAGCTTTCGTACCGCCTCACCCACTCCGCCACCTCCCGGATGGTTTCCGGTGGGCAGAGCGGAGGCATGACGCCTCCCGAGGTCACCACCAGCCGGCGGTGGTGGGGCAGCGCGGCCAGGTCGCGCTCGAGCTCGGCGATGATCGTCGTGGCCGGACGGGTCCAGAGCGCCGCGTTGGTCCCGCCGATCAGGCACACGTCGGGACACGCCGCGCGGCCGTCGGCGAGCCGCGTGTTGCCCACCGTCGGGGAGGTGAAGGCCTCGAAGGCGTGCGCGCCGGACCGGGCCAGGTCCGGGAGGATCGCCTTGAGCAGCCCGCACATGTGGAGTCCGAGCCGCTTGCCGCGCGCGCGGACCATCCCGGCGCACTCCTGCATGAGCGGCAGGCAGTGCTCGCGGAACTGCTCCGGCGAGATCAGGCTGGTCGAGGTGTTCTCGATCAGGTAGAACAGGTCCGCCGGACAGCGTTCGGCGGCGATCTCCACCTGGCGCAGCAGCAGCCGGCGCATGGCCGCGAAGAGCGCCCCGACCTCCTCCGGGTGGTCGTAGAGCAGCAGGTGCCCGTTCTCCACCCCGGCCAGGTGCTCGACCCAGTCCATCAACGGAGTGATGCCCAGATTGGCGGTGGTCGCGTCCCGTCCGGAGGCCTCGGCCTCGGCCTGTGAGGCGCGGGCGCGCTCGACCTTCTCGGGGTCGGGCTCGGCTGAGGCGTCGGCGTACCACTCGGTCATCACCAGGACGTCCTCCCGCGAGCTCACCGGCATCTCGACCGGGTGCCAGCTGTGAGAGATCGGCTCGAAGCGGCTCCGGCGGCGGAGCTCGCCCGCCGGAGTGCCGAAGACCTCCAGGCGCTCGCCGTCGCGCTCCTCGCAGCTGTAGGTCGTGCATCGGCGGGTCTGGCGGAAGCCGGAGGGTATCCAGCCGGGCCGGTCGGAGCCGATGAACTCGTGCAGTTCGTCCGTGCTCATGTTCCGGAAGGGCGCGCGCTGCGCCCTGGCGTAGGCGCCGTCGAGCTTGGGCCAGAAGGGCAGGCGGTCGACCGGCTGGCCGTCGAGCGCCGCGAGCCAGCGCTCGCGGGAGCTCATGGCCGGTGCCGTGGCTTCCTTCGTCCGGGCGGTCTTCGTCGCGTGCGTTGCGGTCGGCATGCTCCGTCCTTTCTCAGCGGCCTGTAGCCTCATCGTCCATCCACAGCTATTATGTTGCCAATCGGGCCTGGTAGCAATAGCTCCAATGGTGGAGTACTTGCATTCAAACGGTGATTCTGATAGGATGTCCTGCCATGGAAGGCAGCGGCGGGGAGGAACTCCTGCGCTCCGACCGGGGCTGGCTCTCGGCTCTGGCCGACCCGGACGTGGCCATCGACGTGCGCCTCCACGGCCACCACCGCTTGACCGAGCGCTGGCGGATCCCCCAACGCACGCTTCCGGAGCACCTCCTCTACTACCTGGTGAGGGGGGGCTGCGTCGGAGTGGTGGCCGGCCGGCGCGTGCGGGCCTCGGGCGGGAGCCTCGTCTGGGTGAGTCCGGGCACGCCGCACCGCTTCCAGGCCGAGCCGGGAGGAACGCCGCTCGTCCTCCACAACTTCCGCTTCCGGGTGGTGAGCGCCGGGCGCAGCGCGAGCTTCGAGCGGCCTTGGTTCGTTGCCGGCGACGAGGCCCGGCTCCGGCCGCTGGCCGAGCAGCTTCGTGACGATCTCGGGCGCGAGCACCGACACAAGCAGCGGCGGCTGGCGGCGCTCGTCCTCCTGCTCTGGTCGGAGGCGGCCTGCGCGCCTCCGGCCTCCTCCCGCGGGAGGGGCCCGGTGCTCGATGGCGCGGCGCGGCGGGCGCTGGTGGCCCACGCGGCCGAGCGCGCCGCCGAGCGGCCGACACCGGCAGAGCTCGCCGGGGTGGCCGGGCTTTCGGCGGACTACTTCGCGCGGATCTTCCGGCGGACCTTCGGGACCAGCCCCCGCAAGTGGCTGGTGGCAGAGCGCATCCGCCTGGCGGCGGCGCGGATCATAGACGCCCCGCACCTGGGGGTCGGCGAGGTCGCAGCCGAGTTCGGCTACCCGGACGTCTTCCTCTTCAGCCGGCAGTTCCGCGCGGTCACCGGCCGCACTCCCTCGGAGCACCGGAGGTTGGGGTAGCCCCCCTAGATTCTTGCGCCGGAGATGTGGAAATAAAGGGTCCTGACCCCTTTATCGCAAGCCACATAAGCGCGCCACTTGACTTTTCCGTGGATTCCCAGACAAATTGGGGCATGAGCCCCCTCTTTGCCTCATGAAACCGATGACCGAGCCTAGACCCGACCCGCTGCTCGCGGGGCTTGCCGCCGGACGGGAGGCGGCCTACGCCGAGCTCTACGAGCGCTTCGGCGCCCGGTTGTTCCGGGCGGCGCTAGGCATCCTGGGCTCCCGCGAGGAGGCGGAGGACGCCGTGCAGGACACATTCACAGCCCTGGTGCGCGCGCGAGCCGGATTGTCCGGAGTGGAGAACCTGGCCGGCTACCTCTTCGCCGCGCTTCGCCGCGCCGCCGCCGACCGCTCCGCACGCCGGCGCGCGGAGCGCCGGGCTGTCCGGGAAGTTCCGGAGAGCCCATCAGTGAAGCCGGAGGCCGTTCGCAATCTGCGGCTGGAACTGGCTCTGGCGGCGCTCCCCGAAGAACAGCGCGAGGTGCTTGCGCTCAAGCTCGACGCCGAGCTCACCTTCGAGGAGATCGCCGCGGCCCTGGGCGTTAGCCCCAATACCGCGGCCAGCCGCTACCGCTACGCGCTCGAGAAGCTGCGCGGCTCCCTGCAGGAGTGCCGACATGGAACTGCCTGACGAACTCCGTCGGCTGGAATCGGAGCTCGCCGGCCGGGCGCAGGCCGATCCGCCGGCGGCGCTCCGCGGCCGGGTCCTCGGCGCGGTCCACGCGGAGCTGGGTCGCCCGGCGTCGCGGCGCACGGCGCGCCGCGGTTTCTGGAGCTTCGCAGCAGCGGCAGCCGCGGCGGCGCTGGTCTGCGCCAACGTGACCGGTCAGCTGGCCAGGGGCACGGACTGCGGACTGCGTCGCACCGCCGTTCCGGCGGACCTGCGCGACTCCGTCCGGCGGATCAGGGAGCTCCTGCCGGAGATGAGCGAGCGTGAGGCGCTGCGCCAGGCGCTTCTGATCGAGGCGGGCGTGCCGGAGCGGCCTCTGCCCGTCCTGCACGCCGCGCTAGCTACGGCCAACCCGGCAAACGCTGCAAAGAGAGAGTAAGCAAGGAGGAACGAGATGGGTTACCAACTGCTCTGGCTCGAGTGTCTGGCCTTCAACCTGCTGCTGGTCGCCCTGGTGACGGCCTGCTCGGCGCGGCTCGCGCGTCGGGGCTGGCAGGTGGCCTGGCCAGCGGCCGTCGCCGTCCTCTTCCTCTTGAACGGGGGGCTTGTCGTGGCGCTCGGCTTCATGCTTCGGGCCAGACACATGCTCTTCCCGTGGCTGGGCTACTTCCTGACCATGGAGCTGGTCTCTCTGGCCGGGGCGGGGCTGATCCTCTGGCGCGGCCTGCGGAGCCCCGCCGGGAGCGCGGGCGAGTCCGCGCCGGCCGCCCGCGGCTGGCCGCGTTCGCGCCTGGGGCTGGCGGCCCTGGCAGCCCTGGCGCTGTCCTTCATGACCTTCCAGGACCTCGACGCGGCGGCGCTCGCCGAGATATCCGCGCTGCGCAGCGAGGCCGGGGCCCTGGCGGTCTTCGTGGCGCCGCCGGCCGTGCGCGAGGCCGACAACGCGGCGCTCGTCTACGAGCAGGCCTTCGAGGCCGTGCCGGCCGAGGATTCCTATCCTCCGGAGTGGAAGGAGCGGCTCCAGGACTGGCAGAAGGAGCCCGAGGCGCACCTCGGCGAGGCGGGCTTCGTCGAGTACTTCGAACGCAACGAGCCGGCCATGAAACTCTTTCGGGCCGCGGCGGAGTTGCCCGCCTGTCGCTTCGACCGGAACTTCGCGCAACCCAGCGTAAACATGATCCTGCCCGAGCTGACCAAAATGCGCGCCGGGGCCAGGCTGCTGGCGGCCGATGCCCGCACACGCATCAGCCGCGGCGACCTGGCCGGCGCGGCCGGAGACATTGGCGCCCTGCGCTCCATGGCCCGGCACATGCGCAGCGATCCCATCCTGATCTCGCTGATGGTGTCCATGGCCATCGACGGACTGGCCGACGGGGCGGTCGAGCGCTGGCTGGCCAGCGACGGGCTCAAGAGCACCGAGCAGCTCTCTACCCTTCGCCCCGCCCTGGCGGTGTCGCTGCGGCACGACCTGCTCAGGTCCTTCCGCATGGAGGAGGCCACGGGTCTTGCGGCCTTCGCGGACCTGTCCACGGGCAGCATAGGCCTGCAGGTGCTTGCCTCTGGTGATGACCATGTGTTGCGCTCCTTCAACCGAGAGGCCCAAGGCGCCTGGCGGGTCTTCTTCCTGCGCGGCGAGCTCGACTCCTACCGCTGGCACATGAATCGGGTGCAGTCGCTGGTGGCCTATCCGTATCACGAGTCCCGGGAGCGCTGGGGCGAATTCGAGAAGGCGGGCCGCGAGCCCGCGGGCATCCTGACGAGCCTGCTGCTGCCGGCGCTGACCAGCATTGCCGAAAGATCCGCCCGGTCGGAGGCCCGGACCCGGCTGGCCGAGCTCGGCGTGGCCGTCGAGCGCTTCCGGCTCCAGCACGGCCGGCACCCGGCGAAGCTCGCGGAGCTCTTCGCAGGCTCGGCCGCACTGGCCATCACCGACCCCTTCGACGGCAAGCCGCTCCGGATGGTCCAAGCCGACGGCGGAGTCGTCCTCTACAGCGTCGGCCCCGACGGCAAGGACGATGGCGGCAGGGAGTTCGACAATCAGACCAGGACCGGCGACCTCACCTTCTGCCTGGGCGGGGCGTACAAGGCCAGGCGGGAGAAGAAGTAAGGCAGCAGAAGTAAGAAGGCAGAAGGCAGAAGGCAGAAGGCAGAAGGACTAAACCCGGGAGCAGCCAGCCGCGCACCCCGGTATCTCTGCCTTCTGCCTCCAATCCCCTTTTCCCCTGGCGGCCTTTTCCTGCTCAGCTAGAATCCAGTCTATGAAGCATCTGTGTTCATCTGTGTCCATCTGTGGCTTGCTGGCGGTGTCTGTGCTCGTTGCCGGTTGCGATCCCATCGTCATCCGCTGGGGTGCGCCGAGCGGCCCGGTGCCGGCCGAGGAGCGGGCCTTCGCCAAGGTCGAGCGCGAGTACCTCCGCCACATCGAGGCCAACCCGCGGGACCCGGCCGCTCCGGCGGAGCTGGCCGAGCGCTACCGCCAGAGGGGGAACTTCGCGCGGGCCGAGGAGCTCTTCCGGAAGGCGCTCGACCTCTCGCCGCGCTTCTACTTCGCGCGCTCGGGGCTCGCCCGGCTCTTCCTCGAGACCGGCCGGGCTAAGGAGGCCGCCGCCGAGGCCGAGAAGGCCGCCGCCGACAACCCCGGCGACGCCGCGGCCTTCGCGCTGCTGGCCCGCGCCCGTCGCTCCAACTCGGACGCCGCCGGGGAGCGCAAGGCGCTCGACGACGGCCTCAAGCTCGACCCGGAAAGCGTCGAGCTGCTGCTGGACAAGGCGCATCTGGAGCTCGGCGAAAGGAACCCCGCCGAGGCCGAGCGCCTCTGCCGCCGCGCGGTAAAGGCCGCGCCGGAGAACGCCGCCGCCCGCGCCGACCTGGCCATGGCGCTGGCGGAGACCTCCACCCTCAACCCTCCACCCTCAACCGGCGATCCGCTCGTCGAGGCTCTGGCTTCGGCCGAGGCCGCCGTCAGGCTCGACGACTCTTCGCCGGCCATATGGGAGGTCACCGGCCACGTCCGGGAGCTCTCCCGCGATTCCTCCGGGGCCGAGGCTGCCTGGCGCCGGGCGCTCGAGCTCGATCCCGATCGGCTCGTGGCCAGGGAGCGGCTGGCCGGGCTGCTCCAGAACCTGGGGCGCCTGGGCGAGGCCGAGGACCAGTACCGGGAGCTCGTCTCCCGGGCTCCGGGACAGCGCCGGGCGCTCGAGCGCCTGATCCTGCTGGCCCGCGCGCGCGGCGCGCTGGGCGCGGAACTGGATGCCAGGCTGAGGCTGGCCCGGGCCTTCCCGGACGATGCCGATGCCCAACTGGGCGCGGCAGACGCGCTGGAGCACGTCAACGAGCCGGCCCGCGCCCTCGAATACTGGGAGCGCCTGCGGGCCCTGCGCCCCGGCAACGTCGAGGCCCACCGGGCGCTCGCGCGGCTGTGGACCAGGCTGGGCAAGGCCGGGACCGCCACGTTCCACTACAAGGCGGCGCTCGAGAAGGACCCCGCGGACCGCGAAGCCCTGGCCGGCCTGGCCGGCATGGCCTTCGAAGAGCGCCGGCTGGACGAGGCCCGGGACCTTTATCAGCGGCTGGTCAAGGCCGATCCCGACAACGCCGGAGCCCGCGTCTTCCTGGGCATCGTCACCGCCGCGGGCGGCGACAACGCCGGTGCCGCGGCGCAGTTCGAGGCCGCGCTCCGGATCGACGCGTCCATTCCCGCCGCCCACCGCGAGCTGGCCGCCGTGCTCCGCAAGCTCGACGAGCCCAAGCGCGCCGGGGACGAGGCCCGCCGCGCCGTGGAGCTCGCCCCACACGATGCCGGGGGCTGGGCTCTGCTCGGACGCATCGAGAAGGATGCGGGCCGCAAGAAGGAGTCCCTGGCGGCCTTCTCCCGCGCGGTGGAGGAATCCTCCCCGCCGAAGGCCGAGTTGCTCTGGACCGCCTGCGACGCCGCGAGCGACGCCGGGGACGACGGCGCGGCTGCCGGCTTCTGCCGGCGGCTGCTGGGCCTGGAGACCGAGAGGCTGGCCGCTTCGCGGACCCTGGCCAGGCTCGCCGCCTCGGCCGGAAAGCCCGGCGAGGAGCTCTACTGGCTGGGCGCCGCGCTGTCGCTGGCCCCGCCGGAGGACCTGCGGCGGCGCTCCGACCGCCGGCGCTTCGAGGAGCTCTGCCGCGACGAGCGGGCCTCGGCGGCCGCGCTGGCGCTCTATCAGGCCGACCTGGATCGCGACCCCCACGCCTTCGCGGCGCTCTCCGGCATGGGCACGGTCCGGCGGCTCCGCGGGGACCTGCGCGAGGCGGCGGCGCTTTACGAGCGTTGGCTCGCGGAATCGCCCGCCTCGCGGCCGGCGGTCGCGGCGCTCTCGATCATCTACGCCAAGCAGGCCCAGTCCCTGACCGTCCAGAAGCCCTCGGAGGGAAGGCGCCTGCGCGAGAAGGCCCTGGGCGCGGCGCTGCGGTTGGTGGCCGTCGACCCCCGGAGCGCTCCGGCCCGGCTGGTCCTGGCCCGCGCTTACGGGGTGACCGGCGACCGGCGCCGACAGGAGCTGGCCCTCCGGGCGGCGGTCGATCTCGATCCCAAGAACCCCATGGCGCACAACAACCTCGGCGTGGTCCTGGCCGCGGACGACCGCCTGGCCGAGTCCCGCGGGGAGTTTGAGCGAGCCGCGGAGCTAGCGCCCAAGGCAGCGTGGCCCTTCCACAACCTGGCGGTGCTCTCCGGCAAGGCCCTGGGCGATGCCGAGGTCGCCAGGAGCTACCGCAAACAGGTCGAGGCGCTGGCCGCGGCGGGGGCCGAGGCTCCTTCGGACCCCGAGGCCTATTGGGAGTTCATCCCCGAAGAAGAGCGCTGACCGTCTTCAGGCCGAACCTCTCCATGGCACAAGTGCGGCAGACAGGCTGGTCACTCCGGCCCGATGCGGGACCGGTGGGTCCAGGGCCATTTTGGCTGGCCGTCCCCATCCGTCCGGCCATTTTGGCACGGACTGCACCTGTGCAGGGCTAGCGAGAAGCGTTTTGAGGGCTGCAAAACGATGATATATCATTACTTGCGGCCTTTCCGGGAATAGCTAGAATTGGCACGGTCGTTGCGATTGGCCGAGCAATCGCGTCCGCGATCTGTACAAGTGGACAGTCCGGATCCGTTTCTACAGGCTTGGGAGGAAGTGGAGCATGGGGGCAAAGCAGCTGGCCTTCGACCGCCAGGCTTGGGACGCCATGAAAGAGGGCGTGTCCAAGATGGCCCGGGCGGTGAAGGTGACCTTGGGCCCGCGAGGGCGCAACGCGGTTCTCGACAAGTCCTGGGGCGCTCCGAACATCACCAAGGACGGCGTCTCGGTGGCCGAGGAGATCGAGCTCGGCAACCCCTTCGAGAACATGGCCGCCCAGATGATCAAGGAGGCGGCCTCCAAGACCTCCGACGACGCCGGTGACGGCACCACCACCGCCACGGTGCTGGCCGAGGCCATCTACCTCGAGGGCCTCAAGAACGTCATCGCCGGGGCCAACCCGGCTGCGGTGAAGAAGGGCCTGGAGAAGGGCCTGGCCGCGGCCCTGAAGGCCCTGGACGACATGGCCGTGCCGGTCAAGGGCAAGAAGGACCTCATCGCCCACGTCGCGGCGGTGGCCTCCAATAACGACGCCGAGATCGGCAAGATGATCGCCGACGCCATCGCCCGGGTGGGCGAAGAGGGCGTCATCACCGTCGAGGAAGGCAAGGGCTCCGAGACCACCGTCGACGTGGTCGAGGGCATGCAGTTCGACCGCGGCTTCCTCTCCCCGCACTTCGCCACCAGCCAGGAGGAGCTCGTCGCCGAGCTCGACAAGCCGCTCATCCTGGTCTGGGAGAAGAAGATCTCCTCGATCAAGGAGTTCCTGCCGTTCCTGGAGAAGGCCTCCAAGGCCGGCCGGCCGCTCCTGATCATCTCCGAGGACGTCGAGGGCGAGGCCCTGGCGACGCTGGTGGTCAACAAGCTCCGCGGCATCCTGCCCTGCGTTGCGGTCAAGGCCCCCGGCTTCGGCGACCGCCGCAAGGCCATGCTCGAGGACGTCGCCATCCTCACCGGCGCCAAGGCCTTCTTCGAGGCCCTGGGCCAGGATCCCAAGAACATCCAGATCAAGGACCTGGGCCAGGCCCGCAAGGTCCGCATCGACGGCGACAACACCACCATCATCGAGGGCGCCGGCGACGCCAAGGCGGTCAAGGCCCGCGCCGAGCAGATCCGCCGCGAGATCGAGACCACCACCTCGGACTACGACCGCGAGAAGCTCCAGGAGCGCCTGGCCAAGCTGACCGGCGGCGTCGCCCAGATCAACGTGGGCGCGGCCACCGAGAGCGAGCTCAAGGAGAAGAAGGCCCGCGTCGAGAACGCCCACAAGTCGACGCAGGCGGCCATCCAGAGCGGCATCGTCCCCGGCGGCGGCGTGGCCCTGATCCGCGCCGCGGCGGCGGTCGCCAGGGTCGAGGCCTCCGGCGACGAGAAGGTCGGCGTCGAGGTCCTGGCCCAGGCCATGACCGCCCCTGCCCGCCAGATCGCCAGGAACGCCGGCGTGGACGGCTCCGTGGTGGTCAACAAGGTCCGCGAGGGCAAGAGCAGCTTCGGCTACAACGCCCGCACCGGCGAGTACGGCGACCTGATCACCGGCGGCATCATCGACCCGGCCAAGGTCACCAAGAGCGCCCTGACCAACGCGGCGAGCGTCGCCGGAATGCTGCTCATCACCGACGCCATGATCGCCGACCTGCCCGAGAAGAAGTCCGCCGCCCCGGCCGGAGGCCCCGGCGGCATGGGCGGTATGGGGGGCATGGGCGGAATGGGTGGCATGGGCGGCATGGGTGGAATGGGTGGCATGGGCGGGATGGGCGGCTTCTAGCCGGCCCTTTGCATACGGAGGTAGCTTCAGATGGCCAAGACCAAGATCAGCCTCGTTCCCATGGATGACCGGGTTGTGATCAAGCGCCTGGAAGCCGAAGAGAAGACCGCCGGCGGCATCGTCCTGCCGGACAGCGCCAAGGAAAAGCCCCAGAAGGGCGAGGTCCTCGCCGTCGGCCCGGGCAAGCTGCTCGACAGCGGCAAGCGCGCCGCCATGGACGTCAAGGCCGGCGACACCGTCCTCTTCGGCAAGTACTCGGGCAACGAGATCGAGCTGGACGGGGAGGAAGTGGTCATCGTCAGGATGGACGACATCCTGGCCAGGTTCTGACCGCTTTGCGCGGCGCGACGCGCCGCCCGATTGAGATACTGAGCTAGGAGCCTCACGATGGCCAAGCAACTTCTCTACCAGGACGCAGCCCGGCAGAAGATCCTTGCCGGCATAGTCAAGATGAGCAAGGCGGTCAAGGCCACGCTCGGGCCGACGGGCCGGAACGTGGTCCTGGACAAGTCCTTCGGCTCGCCCACCGTCACCAAGGACGGCGTGACCGTGGCCAAGGAAGTCGAGCTGCCCGACAAGTTCGAGAACATGGGCGCGCAGCTCATCAAGCAGGTGGCGTCGAAGACCTCCGACACCGCCGGCGACGGCACCACCACGGCGACGCTGCTCGCCGAGGCCATCTACACCGAGGGCCTCAAGGCCGTGGCAGCCGGCTACAACCCGGTCGAGCTCAAGCGCGGCATCGACGCGGCCGTGACCGCGATCGCCGGCTCGCTCGAGGGGCTGGCCAAGCCCTGCAAGACCAAGGAAGACATCACCTCGGTCGCCTCGATCAGCGCCAACAACGACCCCGAGATCGGCAAGATCATCGCCGACGCCCTCGAGGCCGTGGGCAAGGACGGGGTCGTGACCGTCGAGGAGAGCAAGGGCCTCGAGACCCACGTCGAGGTGGTCGAGGGCATGGAGTTCGACAAGGGCTACCTCTCGCCCTACTTCGTCAACAAGCCCGCCGAGATGAAGGCGGTGCTCGAGGACGCCCTGATCCTCATCTACGAGAAGAAGCTCGCCAACATCCGCGAGTTCCTCCCGGTCCTCGAGCAGGTCGCCCAGGCGGGCAAGCCGCTGCTGGTGATCGCCGAGGAGGTCGAGGGCGAGGCGCTCGCCGCCCTGGTCGTAAACCGACTGCGCGGCGTGCTGCAGTGCTGCGCGGTCAAGGCCCCCGGCTTCGGCGACCGCCGCAAGGCCATGCTCTCGGACATCGCGGTGATGACCGGCGGCAAGTTCATCAGCGAGGACCTGGGCCTCAAGCTCGAGCATGTCAAGATCGCCGACCTGGGCCGGGCCAAGACGGTGAAGGTGGACAAGGAGAACACCACCGTCATTGAGGGCGCGGGCTCCAAGAAGGACATCCAGGCGCGCATCGCCCAGATCCGCAAGCAGATCGAAACCACCACCTCGGACTACGACCGCGAGAAGCTCGAGGAGCGGCTGGCCAAGCTCTCCGGCGGCGTCGCCAAGATCAACGTCGGGGCGGCCACCGAGGTGGACATGAAGCAGAAGAAGGCCCGCGTCGAGGACGCCCTGCACGCCGCGCGCGCCGCGGCCGAGGAGGGCATCGTCCCGGGCGGCGGCGTGGCGCTGATCCGCTGCGAGGACGCCGTAGAGGACGTCCGCAAGTCGCTCCAGGGCGACGCCAAGTTCGGCGCGGACATCGTCAAGCGCGCGCTGGCCTGGCCGCTCACGACCATCGCCACCAACGGCGGCGCCGACGCCGGCGTGGTCGTCGACAAGGTCCGTTCCGGCAAGGGCGCCTACGGCTACGACGCCTCCAAGGGCGAGTACACCGACCTGGTCAAGGCCGGCGTGATCGACCCGCGCAAGGTGACCCGCCTGGCCATCGAGAACGCCGCCAGCGTCTCGGGCCTGCTGCTCACCATGGAGACCGCCGTGACCGAGCTGCCCAAGGAAGAGGACGAGGGCGGCAAGGCCGCCGAGGGCGCCGTCCACTAGCCGGACGGCCCCCGAAAGGGAAGAGGAACCCCGCGGGGGGCGGCCGGAAGCCGCCCCCCGCTTGCTCTGAGGACGGCAAGAACATGGCGGGCCCGGCCAAGCGCGACTACTACGAGGTCCTGGGCGTCGAGCGCGGCGCCTCGGCCGACGACATCAAGAAGGCCTATCGCAAGCTCGCCATGCAGTACCACCCGGACCGCAACCCGGGCAACAAGGAGGCCGAGGAGAAGTTCAAGGAGGCCGCGGCCGCCTACGAGGTCCTGCGCGACGCCGAGAAGCGCCGGCGCTACGACCAGTTCGGGCACGCGGGCCTGGGCGGGGCGGCCGGCGAGCCCCACTTCTCCAACGCCGAGGACATCTTCTCGGCCTTCCAGGAGATCTTCGGCGGGATGCGCGGCGGCCGGGGCGGCGCGGGGCCGGCGGGCTTCGGGAGCATCTTCGAGGACATCTTCACCGGCGGCGCGGGCGGCGGCGGCTACGGCCCGCAGCGCGGCGCGAGCCTGCAGGTGGAGATGCAGATCGCGTTCCTCGACGCCGCCAAGGGTGCCGGCCGCACCATCGAGCTCCGCCGCCACCGGACCTGTTCGGAGTGCAAGGGCAGCGGGGCCAAGCCCGGGAGCCGGCCGGTGCAGTGCTCCTACTGCCAGGGCCAGGGCGTGGTGGTCAGCCGCCGGGGCTTCTTCACCATGCAGACCACCTGCCCGCGCTGCGGCGGCCGCGGCGAGGAGGTCCGCGACCCCTGTCCCAAGTGCCGCGGCGCGGGGGCCGTGCCGGAGACCGCGCGGCTCGAGATCCGCATTCCCGCGGGCATCGAGGACGGCACGCGCATGCGCCTCGCCGGCGAGGGCGAGAGCGGCGAGCACGGCGGGCCGCCCGGCGACCTCTACGTGGTGGTGCACGTGCAGCCCCACGAGTTCTTCGTCCGCCACCGAGACGACGTGCTCGTCGAGATGCCGGTGAGCTACAGCCAGGCGGTGCTGGGCGCGACCATCGAGGTGCCGACCCTCGACGGCAAGAGCCGCCTGAAGGTCCCCAAGGGCACGCCCAGCGGCCGGATCCTGCGCATGCGCGGGCAGGGCTTTCCCAACGTCTCTTCCGGCCATCGCGGCGACCTGCTCGTCCGTGCCGTGGTCCACGTCCCGGAGAAGCCCGGGCGCAAGGAGGAGGAGCTCATCCGGCAGCTCGCCGAGGCCGAGAGCAAGCCGAACGCGCCCCACAGCGCCCGCAAGGAGAGCGGCTTTTTCGACCGGTTGAGGGAGTACTTCGAGAATGACTGACGAGACGACATTGCCCGAGTCCGACCAGTCTGACAAGTCAGACCCGTCCGACAAGTCGGACCAGTCCGGCAAAGCGGAGCAGCTCGATCAGGCTGCCGAACTTGCCAACATCCAGGCCGAGCTCGCCAAGGCCAACGAACTGCATCTGCGGGCCCGCGCCGACTTCGCCAACTACCAGAAGCGCGCGGAGCGCGACCGGGCCCTCGCCAGCCAATCGGTCAAGCGGGAGTTCGTGAAGGCCCTGCTGCCGGCGCTCGACGCCCTCGGTCTCGCGGTCAAGCACGGGGACGCCGAGGCCGGCGCGCTGCTCGAGGGCGTCAAGGCCGCCCGCGACGCCTTCGAGGCGGCGCTGGCCTCCCAGGGCGCCGAGCGCATCAAGAGCGACGGCACCTGGGACCCCGACCTGCACCACCCGCAAGCCGCGGTCGAGCGCGCCGACCTGCCCGACGGCTCGATCATCGAAGAGATCCGCCCGGGCTACAAGGTGGGGAGCCTGGTGGCCCGCCACAGCGAGGTGGTGGTCTCGAAGCGTCCGGCGGAGAAGGCCATCGAAGAGAAGAAGCCGGAGGCGACACAGGAAGGCGCGGGGGCCTGAGCGGACGGAACGCGCGACGGCTAACAGCCAACAACCAACAATCAACAACCAGCAACCAACAATGCGGAAGGTGCCCGTCTCCTTGTCGTTGGCTGTTGCGTGGAATGGCGCTTCCTTAGGCCATGCCAGCAGTCTGGAGAACCAACTGCGAACCGCAGAACCGCAGAATGTCGAATGACGAATGTCGAAGTGGTAGCTCTCGGCCACTCCACGTCCTTCGTGATTCGGACTTCGATATTCGATATTCTGCGGTTTTCCGTTCGTAGGTCTTAAGGAAGCGCCATTCGGTGTTGCATGTTGAACGTTGCATGTTGGGTGTTGAGTTCAGGTCTCCCCCCGGGCTATAATCTCCTCCGGGAGCGCCCATGAAAGAGCCCATCCTCGGCTACGCCACCAACTGCTACGCCGGCGAGAGCGCCGCGGAGCTCGTCGCCGCCGTGCGTACCGAGGTGGCCGCAGTCCGGAAGCACCTGCCCGCCGGTGAGCCGCTTAACCTGTCGCTCAGGATCAGCGCGCAGGCCGCCCGGGAGTTCGGGGCCGCACCGCACCTGCTCGAGGAACTCCGCGCCGCGCTAGGTGCGGCCGGGGCACGGATCGTGGGCGCCAATGCCTTTCCCATCTCGGCTCCACGACGGCCTGACGGCGGGGGCGGGGGGCGGGGGACGGGGGGCGGGCAAGAGGGCCATTCCCGTCCCCCGCCCCCCGTCCCTCGCCCCCTGGTCTACAAGGACGGCATCTATTCGCCGGACTGGACGAGCCCGCAACGGCTCGTGGCCACCGGACAGATCGCCCGCGCCGCGGCAGCCCTCGTTCCGGAGGGAGTCCGGGCGGTCCTGACCACGCTGACCGGCACCTACCGCGGCTGGGGATGCGCTTCGTGCTCCGATGAGGCGGAGGCTGACTGCGCCCGCAACCTGCTCGCCTGCGCCGGGGAGCTCGAGGCGGTCTCGCGCGAGACCGGCCGCGAGCTGGTGCTGGCCCTCGAGCCCGAGCCCTTCACCACCGCCGACTCGCTCGACGGTACGATCCGCTACTTCAAGGAGCGGCTCTTCCGCGGGCCGAAGGAGGACGTCGCCCGCCGGCGGCTCGCCGTCAACCTCGACCTCTGCCATGCGGCGGTCATGTTCGAGGACGCCGCCGAGAACCTCCGGGCCTACGCCCGGGAGGGCATCCCGGTGGCCGGGCTGCACGTGAGCGCCGCGCTCCGGCTGAGCGAGCCGGGGGCGAACTCGGATGGGCTCGCCGCGCTCAAGTCCTTCGACGAGCCCGTCTACCTGCACCAGGCTTGCGCCGTCGATCGCTCGGGCCGCGTGGTCTTCAGTTCCGCCGACCTCGGAGAGTTCCTGGCGCTGCCCGGGGAGCGGCTCCGCACCTTCGCCGAGGTGCGGGTGCACTTCCACGCGCCGATCTTCTCCGCGGGGTTAGGGGAGTCGGGGCTCGGGGCTGGGGGCTTGGGGCTAGGGTCTGAGAAAGGCGGTGCAGCCAGCTGCCCCAGTCCCGAGACCCAAGACCCGAGACCCGAGACCCTTCCGTTGGGCACCACCTCCGACCTCATCGCCCCGGCCATCCGCGAGGCGCTCTCCGGAGGGCACACGGACCTCTTCGTGGTCGAGACCTACACCTGGAAGTTGCTCGAGGGCACGCCCGGCGCGGCGGCCACGACGGCGGAGGGGATCGCCAGGGAACTCCGCGTCGCGAGGCAGTGGCTTGACCCCGTCCGTGGTGCCTAGCGATGCCTGATCAAGAGATGGTTGACGCCTATCTTCGGGGTGAAGTGTCGCCCCAAGACTATGCCGCAATGAGCATGCCGGATGATGCACTTCAGGAGGCTTGTCGGGGCCTTCCCGGACTTGCGGAGCGGCTCCGTGCGGTGCTGCTCAAGGCCTTCATGGATCTGGACTCCCTGCCGCGCACCGATCCTTTCTGGCGAAACACGAACATGAAGACCACCATGTTCAAAACGTGCGACTATTTCAGTCGCAAGCTTTCGGCGGACCCCGGTGACTGCCCAACGGCATGGATTTGTCTGGCCTTTAACCTCGGCTGGGTCGGGGAGCCCGTGGATGCCCGCCTCTGGCGGCCGTTGTTCGACTCAGGCGAGGCTACCGGCGAGCAGTTGATCAGGGTCGCATCGAACGCACCTGCGTTCTTCACAGACGAGAACGTGGCGTCTCTCGCTAGGTTGATAGGGGCGTTGCGGCTGAAGTCTTCGTGTGAAACCGCCCTGCAGACGATGGTCCATGAAGGCGACAACCACGTCAAGGAGTGGGCGCAAAGGGTGCTGAGCCGCCTCTGATGTCCGGCCCCATCCGGGTCTCTCGGACTTCCGGATCTAGCTGTCCCCTGTTACACAAGTTGCCGGGAAGTTCGTCATGATGCGAGCAGGGCTCTTTCGAGCCTGT
>CALGYR010000054.1 GCA_937935355.1 uncultured bacterium
TCCTCCTCCCCTTAACCGGCGGAAGAGTTGACGCTATTTATGCGACGATCAGTAATCGCCTGCGCCGAGCGGTTCGCAGTGCAGGTGCGCGACCTCAACGCAGAGACGCAGAGTACGCAGAGAGAACGCAGAGAACGGAGAGGACGGTCTTGTGCCCGGGCGTTGCTGAGCATCCAGTCCCGGCGGACGCCGGACGTTGTTCTCCGCGTCTTCTCTGCGTACTCTGCGTCTCCGCGTTGAGAAGATGCGCCCGCCGAGCGCAAACCCGCGTTATGCCAGAGGATGCCGGATGGAGGGCCGTTTGCCGTTGAACCCCGGCAGCGCTCTGCTAAGATGCTCCTCCATGACCACCGAGTCCCCGTCCGTGCTGCCCGCCCCGCGCGAGCCCGAGGTCCAGGTAGAGGCCTACCGCGGACCGCTCGACCTGCTCCTCCACCTCATCAAGGAGGAGGAGGTCGACATCTACGACATCCCCATCGCCCGGATCCTCGAGCGCTACCTGCGGACCATCGAGAGCATGCCGGTGCTGGACATCAACACCGCCGCGGACTTCATCCTGATGGCCGCGACCCTGATGGAGATCAAGAGCCGGCAGCTGCTTCCGCCCGAGGAGCGCGAGGCCCTGGAGATCGAGGAGGAGGACCCGCGCACCGACCTGGTCCGCCAGCTCCTCGAGTACCGCCGTTTCCGCGAGGCCGCCGACGAGCTGGGCGCCTTCGCCGAGCGCCGGGCGCTGATGTTCGGCCGCGCGGCCTTCGGCCAGGGCGTGGACCTGGGCGAGAAGCCGGCGTCCGACCCCTCCGAGGAGCTCAAGGAGGTCACGCTCTACGACCTCATGACCGCCTACGAGCGGCTCATGAAGGCCACCCTCGACGACCTGCCCCGGACCATCGTCTACGACGACGTCTCCATCGAGGAGCGCATCGAGGAGCTCAAGCTCAAGCTCCAGGGGCTCGAGCAGTTCGGCTTCCGCGCGATGATCAAGGAGGCCGCCGACAAGGCCGACGCGGCCGGGATGTTCGTGGCGCTGCTCGAGGCCGTGCGCCGGCGCATCGCCACGGTTTACCAGCCGGAGCTCCTGGGCGAGATCTACGTCCAGCCGCGCGGCGACCGGCCCGACTCGATCTTCGCGCCTTCGGCCGAGGAGCAGGAGAAGCTCCCGACCTCCAGTTCCCTGGCTGCGAAGAAGGGCAGCTTCACCGGCTTCACCCACAGCGCCGAGGAAGAGGAGGCGCTGGCCGAGGAGGAGGAGTTCGCCGGCGACGTCGAGGGCCGCAAGGCGGTCAACCGCCTCGAGGCGGCCGTGCGCCGCGCCGAGGAGGCCGTGCAGCGCTTCGTGACCGGCCAGAAGGCCCCCCCGGCCGTGCCGACCGTCACCGTCCGGCAGTGGGACCGTCCCGGCGAGTCCGCCGAGGTGCCCCTGACGGGTTCCGGGGACGCCGCCGCGGCCGGCGCCGCGCCGGGCGAGGGCCAGGCTGAAGCGGATGCCGAGCCGGCCGGGAGCGAGCTCTTCTCCGAGGGCGCTCCCGAGGGCGCCCAGGCCGACGCGCCCCGGACCATCGCCGACATTCTCAGATCCATGTGGGTGGGCGGAGCCGAGGACGAGGTCCCTGCGCCTGCGCAGGAGCCCGCGGCCGCGGATCAGGCTGGAACGCGCGAGGCCGCCGACCCGGCCACCGGGCCCGTTGTCGCTGCCGCGGCCGAAGAACAGCCCGCCGTGGAGCAGGCCATCGGGCCCGCCGCCGAATCCAGCGCCCCTACCGTCGCCGAGGAGCCGTCCGCTTCCGGGCAGGCTGCCGATACGGCGGTGCCGGAAGCAGTGCCGGAACCGGTTGCCGCCCCGGGGGCGTCGGGCGGCGAGGCCGCCGAGCCAGCGCCCGAACTTCCAGGCGTCCAGCCCGAAGAGCCGGCCACCGCGCAGGGGGCGGAGGCGTCCGCCGCCGCCGAGCCTGTGCCCGAGGAAGCCGTCCCCGCGTCAGTCGAAGAACAGCCCGCGCCGCCGCCGGCTTCGCCCGAAGTCCAGGTCCCGGCGGTGCTTTCGTCAGGAGCTTCAGCCATGCAGCCCCGCGAGATCGTCAAGGCCAGCCTGGCCTTCGCCTCCCCGCCGCGCATCGTCTACGGCATGGATCCGGAGGCCGGGTTCCCGCGGGACTTCCGCTCAGTCAACCGCAAGCGCGCGCCCAACAGCCGCGCCACCTCCTGGGCGCCGGTCGGCGACCAAGAGGAGATGTACGACGAGTGGGGCAACCTCTGGCGCCGCCTGGGCGGGATCACCAAGGGCGAGCCCAAGATCGGCGTGCTCGAGGAGAGCTGGGACCAGCTCGACTCCTACGAGTTCCCGAAGACCGACGCCATGGAGCTCTACGAGGACGCCGCCGCGCGGGTCAGGCAGCTGCACGACGAGGGGCTGTTCGTCTACGGCAACACCAACTGGCCCTTCAACGCCGCGCGCTACCTGCGCAGGCTCGACAACTTCCTGGCCGACGTGCTTCTCGAGCCCGAGCGGGTCAGGCAGCTCCTCGACCGGCTGGCCGACATGTTCGCCCGGGAGATCGCCCGCTACGGCGAGATCGGCTGCGACGCGGTCATGGCCTGCGAGGACTGGGGCACCCAGGACCGGCTGCTGGTCAGCCCCGAGTGCTGGCGCGAGCTCTTCAAGCCCGGCTTCAAGAAGCTCTGCGACGCGGCCCACGCCCACGGCATGGCCGTCTTCCTGCACTCCTGCGGGAAGAACACCGACGTCATCGAGGACTGGATCGAGGTGGGCATCGACGTCTGCCAGTTCGACCAGCCCGAACTCCACGGCATAGACCACCTCGCCGCGAAGTTCGGCGGGCGAATGCATTTCTGGTGCCCGGTGGACATCCAGCACACCCTGCAGACGCAGGACGAGGCCCGGATCGATGCCGCCGCGCGCGAGTACATCGAGAAGCTCGGCTGCTTCGGAGGCGGCTTCATCGCCGGCTACTACCAGGACAACGAGGGCATCGGCCTGGACCCCAAGTGGCAGGCGATAGCCTCCAGGGCGTTCATGAAGCACGGCGATCCGGCGCCGGCCAAACGCGGCTGACTTCGTCCAAAGCTCTGTTTTTCGGGAGGCTCAGTCGACGGCCGCGAGCTCGCGGGTTTCGACGAGGATCTCCTCGCCCCCGCTTTCCTCCAGCGCCCGGCAGGCCGCGCGGTAGGCGGTCGCGTGCAGCCAGCCGCAGACGGTTCGCCGGCCGGCCAGGGCCCCGGCCCTTCTGAACAACAGCAGGAAGACCGCCCGGGCCGCGTCCTCGGCCAGCCGCCGGCTGCCGGTGACCCGCAGGCACGTGGAGTAGACCATCGGGGCGTGGCGCTCGACCAGCCGGTCCAGGGCCTCCCGGGACCCATCGTCGGCGTAGCTGGCCAGAAGCTGTCCGTCGGTCATCGCTGCGATCCTTCGCCGCCCCGGGCAAGACCGGAAGCAGGGGGGTATACACCGCCGGGGGCGGAATGTCGGCGTCCCCTTTTTTCCGTGATGTTTTCCTGCGGCCGTCCATAATGAATCGGAGCGCAGGACAGCGCGGAGGGCGCGATTCGCCGATGACCGACCGGGAACTCCTGGCCAGCTATGCAGCGGACGACTCGCAGGAGGCGTTCGCGGAGATCGTTTCGCGCCACGCGCCGATGGTCTACTCCGCGTGCCTGCGCGCCCTCGGCGACGCCCACGCCGCCGAGGACGCCAGCCAGGCGGTCTTCCTGGTGCTGGCCGGGAAGGCGCGGAAGCTCCCGCGCGCGACGCTCCTGGCCGGCTGGCTCCACCGCACCGCGGAGAACGTCTGCCGGGACGCTCGCAAACTGGCCGAGCGGCGGCGGCGGCACGAGAGGGAGGCGGCGGCAATGAAGACGGCAATGGTTTCCGGGGGCCCCCGGCCGGAGGGCGTCGGCACCGAAGCCCGCGCGCGGCTCGACGCCGCCCTGGCCCAGCTCCCCGAGCCGCAGAGGAGCGCAGTCATCCTGCGCCATGTGCGCGGGCTCTCCGAAGCGGAGGTCTCGGCGGAGCTCGGTTGCGGCCAGGGCGCCGCGGCCATGCGCGTCTCGCGGGGCCTGGAGCGGCTCCGGACCATCCTGGCCGGCGGCGGCGTCGCCATGCCGGCCGCGGCGCTGGTAGGCATGCTCGGGTCCCAGGCCGGCTTGCCGGTGCCGGCGGCGCTACTGACCGGACTCAAGGCGCTCGGCTCCGGCACGCTCGCCGCGCCGGCCTCGGGCGCGGCGGCCCAGCTTGCGGAGGGAACCATGAAAGCGATGACCATGGCGAAGGTGAAGCTCGCGGCGGCGGCGGTCTGCTCGGTGCTGGCGGTCGGGGGCGGCGGCGCGGCGTTCGTGGCGAACCTCGCAGGAGCGCCGCATGCCGCGCCCCTGCAGAGCGCGGCCGCGGGCGAGCCGTCAGCAGATGCAGGGGCGCAGCATGCGGCGCCCCTACCGGCGGTCCTCAAGGACGCCGCGCCCAACACCTGGGTGAAGCTCGTCGAGTCCAAGACCGGCGCCCGGGAGCAGCCGGCCTTCGTCTGGGCCTCCAGGGCCGGAAAGTTCGTCGCCGCGGTCGGCCAGCAGGCCACCGGCGGGGCGGTGCCGCGCCACTACGACACCGAGGAGTTCGACCTGACCGCGGCCAGGTGGAAGAACGCCTATCCGCCCGGCATGGAGAAGGACCGGCCCGAGTCCGGGCCGGTGAGCGAGGAATACACCAAGCAGCGCATGATGCACGGCAACAGCGGCGGCTCGCCCTTCTACAAGGACGGCGATCACCTCCGTCCCAGCGCCGGCGGCCAGTGGAACAACGCCAAGACCTACGGGGAGTACTGCTACGTTCCCGAGGGCGGCGCCGGCGGCACCCTCTACGTCTGCCTGTGGGGCAAGACCCTCGGCTACGACGTGGCCGGACGGACCTGGAAGGAGTTGGGGCCCGGCCGCGAGAAGTGCCGCATCTGGGGCTCGATGGCCTACGACCCGATCAACAAGGAGATCGTCCACGCCGGCGGCGCCGGCGGCAGCGCCGACGTGTCCACCTGGGCCTACGACATCGGGAAGAACGAGTGGCGGAAGCTCGAGTTCGGCTCCGAGGCCATGAAGAAGCTCCACGCGGCGGCCGTAGACCTGTGCTGGCAGGCCAAGGTCCTGCTGGGCCGGACCGCGAGCCGCCACGCCTCGGCCGAGACCGCCGGGGAGGCCAAGGTGGACCTGCCCGCCGAGGCGGGCAAGCTCGCCGCCGCCGCCGAGAAGCTCGCCGGCGAGGTCGCCGGGGCCGGACTGGCCGGTGGCGAGAAGACCGCCGGCGAGGTCGCCCAGCAGCGCCTCAAGACCGCGGCCGCCGCGGTCAAGGCCGCCGGGCCGAACCTCTCCGGCGCGATCACGCCCGAGAAGATCGCCGCAGTCCGCTCGGCGCGCGAGATCTTCGAGCGGGCCGTCGACGCCCTGTCCGTCGAGCCGCCGGGCCGGGCGCGCTCCCAGATCGCGTTCGACGCCGAGGCCGGCAAGATCGTGCTCTTCGGGGGCGACGGCCTGGACCGGGCGCTCTCCGACACCTGGGTCTACGACTGCAAGACGCGCGCCTGGGAACAGCGCTTCCCGGCGAAGTCGCCTTCGCCGCGGGCCGGCCACGTCATGGGCTGGCTGCCCGGCGCCAAGCGCATCGTCATGGCCGGCGGCTACAGCCGGACGCCGCTCGCCCAGGAGATCTGGACCTACGACACCGGCGCCAATGCCTGGACGCCGCTGGCCTCCGTGCCCGGCGGCAAGGGTGCGAACTGTCCGAACGTGACCGCCCGCGAGTTCCAGGCCGGCGCGATCGCCGCCGGGGACGTGCTGGTCTGCCCCGACGGCGGCACGGTCTGGGGCTGCCGGATCGACCCGGCCAAGCCCGCCGCCGGGGCCGAGGCGGCCGCGACCGCCCCCGAGCCGGGCAGCTACGTCTGGAACACGATCTCTCCGGAGAACTGGGAGAAGGTCGCCCGGCCCGACCCGGCGGCCGCGAAGAAGCTCCTCGACGAGCTGCCGGTCAACCAGTGGACGGCCTTCAGCTTCCCGAAGTACGCCCCGGGGGCCACCAACCGCTGGGGCACCTCGGCCTACGACACCGACCGCCACCAGTTCCTGCTCTGGGGCGGCGGTCACGCCACCAGCCACGAGGACGACGTGGCCCACTTCGCCGTGCTCGGCGGCTTCTGGACCATCGGCTACCACCCGGACGATCCCATCGAGAACGTCTACGCCGAGCAGCCCACGCCGCTGTCCTTCCACGATCGCCGGCACGTGCCCATCCACGCCTACCGGGCCTACACGTACGACCCGACCGCCGGGAAGATGTTCTACTTCGACCGGGCCTACGACCCGCTGGTCCGCGAGTGGGTGCCGGCGCCCTACCCGGGGCTGGACCACAAGGGTCCGATGCACAGCCAGATGAAGGCCACTCCCGCCGGGGCGGTGACCTTCTCGGATAAAGGGCTCTTCCGCTTCGACGCCAAGGCCGGGGCCTGGACCAAGCTCGCCTGGAACGGAGCCAAGCCGGGTGGCACGTGGTGCGACGGGCCGAGCATGACCTACGACTCCAAGCGCAACTGCCTGTGGATGGCCTTCGACAAGGACATCTTCAAGTACGACTTCGCCGCCGGCAACGGCGAGAAGCTCACCCCCGCCAAGCCCGGCGCCGTCGGCAAGTGGCTGCTCATGTCCGAGACGGCCTACGAGCCGGACGCCGACCTGATCCTGGCCATGGCCCTGGCCAAGCGCCCCGACGGCGCGAACGGCACCTACGCCTGGGACCCCAACGACGGCAAGTTCTACTGGACGAACCTCAAGTTCGTGGAGAACGGCAAGGACGCGCCCCAGAAGGGCTTCGGCTTCCACGACGCCATGGCCTACGACCCGGAGCTCAAGCGCTGCCTGATCAACAGCTCGAGCACGCGGAAGGTCTGGGCCCTGAAGTTCGATCGCAAGAGCGCCAACCTCGAGGAGATGAAGGGCCAGTAAGCGGCCGCGCCATCCGCGCCACCCCGGTCAAAACGGCGGGGGCGGACCCTCGGTCCGCACCCGCTTCACCAGTTACTGACTGCCGCCAACTGGCAACTGACAACTGTCCTCAGGCCAGCCTCTGGCTCTCCGAGGCGGCCATCTCGGCGCCCTCTTCCTCTTCCCCGGACTCGTCGGCGTCGTAGTCGTCCGTCTCCGGCGGCTCCTCGCCGGCGTCGTCGGAGGCCGCCATGCGCGGGCCGCGTTCGTCGGCGCGCTGGCCGGCCATGCCGCTCCTGGCCGGAGCGGCGGCCGGGTCGTTGCCCAGGCCCTGCTCCCACTGCTCGAGGGTCACGAGGATGTCGCGGGGCTTCGAGCCGCGGTAGGGCCCGAGGATGCCGCGCTCGGCCATCATGTCGATGAGCTTGGCGGCGCGGGTGTAGCCCGTGCCCAGCCGTCGCTGGAGCAGCGACACCGAGCCGCGCTGGGTTTCGAGCACCACGCGTACGGCCTCGTCGTAGAGGTCGTCGCGGAAGTCGGCGGTGTTGCCCTCGCCGGAGCCGCCGCCCTCGCCGGAGAGGGTCGACTCGAGGTCGGGCGCGAACTCCGGCTCGGCCTGGCGCTTGGACCACTCCACGATGCGGTTGACCTCGTCGTCGGAGACGTAGGTGCCCTTGGCGCGGACCAGCGCGGCGGAGGTGGGCGGCAGGTAGAGCATGTCGCCCATGCCCATGAGCTTTTCCGCCCCGTTCTGGTCGATGATCGTGCGGCTGTCGACCTTGCTGGAGACCTGGAAGGCGACGCGCGCCGGCATGTTGGCCTTGATGAGCCCGGTGACCACGTCCACCGAGGGGCGCTGGGTGGCCAGGATGATGTGGATGCCCACGCCGCGCGACTTCTGGGCCAGCCGCGTGATGGCCATCTCGATCTCCTTGCCGGCCAGCATCATCAGGTCGGCCAACTCGTCGATGATCAGCACCAGGTACGGCAGCTGCTCGCCGAAGCGGCCCGGCTCCTCCTCGCCGGCGGCCTCGGCCTTCTGGACGCGCTCGGCCGCGGGCATGCGGTTGTAGCGGGCGATGTCGCGGCAGCCGACCTGGCTGAGCATGGCGTAGCGCTCATCCATCTTGCGCAGCGCCCACTCGAAGACGCCCACCGCGCGCTTCATGTCGGTCACCACCGGCGCGACCAGGTGCGGGATGCCGCGGTAGCAGGCCATCTCCACCATCTTGGGGTCGACCATCAGCATGCGCACGTCGTTGGGGCTCTTGGTCATCAGGATGGTGCTGATGAACGAGTTCAGGCACACCGACTTGCCCGAGCCGGTGGCGCCGGCCACCAGGAGGTGGGGCATGCGCGCCAGGTCCTCCATGAGGATGGCCCCGGCGGCGTCGCGGCCCATGACCACGGGCACGGCCATGTCCTTGGCGCGGCCGCGGAACTCCTTGCTCTCGAGCAGGGGCCTCAGGCGCACCACCTCGCGCTCGGTGTTGGGCACCTCGATGCCGATGGAGTCCTTGCCCGGGATGGGCGCGATGATGCGCACGTTGGGGGCCTTCATGGCCATGGCCAGGTTGTCGGCCAGTTCCATGACCCGCTGCACGCGGATGCCGGGGGCGAGCTCCAGCTCGTAGATGGTCACCGCCGGACCGCGGTCGATGGAGACGAGTCGCGTCTGGATCTTGAACTCCTTCAGGGTGTCGGTGACCACCTGGCCGCGCCGGGCCAGGACCTCGTTGGTGACCTGGGCCTGGCTCTCGACCTTGTCGAGCAGTTCGACCTCGGGCAGTTTGTAGTCGATCTGGGAGAGCGCCGGCTTGGCCGGCGTGGCCGGGGCGCCCTGGGCGCGCCCGGAGGCCGCGGCGAGCCTGGCCGGTTTGGCGCCGGCCGCGGGGGCCTTGGCGTTCTTGGTGGGAGTGTTGACCGCCTCGACCATCTGGCGGATGACCGGGGCGGGATCGGGTTCCTTCTCGTCCCCGGCGGAGGCCGCCTCCGCTGCCTGCGTGGCGGCCGCGGCGGGCTTCTTCTCCTCCTTGTCCGGCTTGGGGGCCGGGGCCTCGTCAGGCTTGGACCTGGCGATGGCCACGGCGGCCGCGGCCGGGGGCTCGGGTTTTTTCTTCTCGACCCGGTCGGGCTTGACGGCGCCCTCGGCCGGGGCGTTGGCCCGGGCCAGGAGCGCGGCGATCTCGCGCTTCTCGCGCTCGGCCTCGACGGCCGGAGCTGTCGCGGCGGCCATCGGCTCGGTGACGCGGGCGATCTTGATGAGCGGCGTCGGCTCGGCGGCCGGCGCTGCGGCCCTGGCCTTCTTGAGGTCGGCCTCGGGCTGGCCGAAGGTCGCCCGGACGCTCGGGTTGCGCTCGGCGCGGGCGGCTTCGGCCCGGACCGAGTCGCGCGCCGAGACGCGGGCCGCATCGCGGGCCGGGTCTCGGGCGTCGGGCTCGTTCACGTAGCGCCCGGATCCGGATGACCCGGAGGCGCCGGCGCCGGCCATAGCCGGGGCCATGCCCTCGCCGTCGCCGGCCAGGCCGCGCAGCCACCGGCCGCCCGAGGCGCGGCGCACCAGCGCCACCGCCCAACGGCCGATGGCCGAGAGCAGCCAATCCACCAGCCGCTCGGCTAGGAGCACCAAGCCCAGGAAGAGCAGCCCGCCGATCAGGAAGTAGCTGCCGAGCTTCCCGGCGAAGGCGATCATGTGGTTCGAGGTCAGGATGCCGAGCATGCCGCCGGCCCGGCCGTCGCCGGCCATGGACGGGATGTTGAGGCCGTCGACCGACTCGTAGAGCCATCCGCCGCCGTGGGACATGACGCCGAACATCGAGGTCAGCGCCAGCACGAAGAGAGTCGCGCCGGCCAGCCCCCTCCAGGGGTGGTCGACGCGCCGGCGGGCGAGCACGCGCACGCCCCAGGCGATGGGCAGGACGGGCAGGGCCCAGGCGGCCAGCCCGTAGATGCTCACCAGGTGGTAGGCGAGGTTGGCGCCCAGCCAGCCGCAGGGGTTCTGGATGCCCGCGCCGGGGATGTGGCTGGGCGCGAAGATGTTGCGGTCGTAGGCGTGATAGCCGACGACGCTGGCGAAGGCGAAGAACCCCAGGGCCATGGCCGCCGCGCCCCAGATCATGGTCGCCGCCGTGCGCTGGGTGGAGGGTTCCTTCTCGCCGCCGTCCTTCTGCTGTTTCTTCTTCTTCATGCATGGCGCCCTTGAGCCGAGGCCGATCCTGCCCGCGCCCCAGGCCGACGGAGGCTCCGCCGGCCGGGACCGGGACACTATCTATATTCTATCGTCCCTGGATATTGGCGGCTGGAGGCCAAAAAGCAGCACCCCGGTCGATGGTTCACGGCTTTTCATCTGTAAAGGACAAAAGCAAGCACAGAACTCCGCCGGCCCCA
>CALGYR010000055.1 GCA_937935355.1 uncultured bacterium
AACGCGAATCGCCCCGCGCTTCCGCGCGGGCCGATTCACGTTGTAGGCCCGGCCCCCAATAGCGTTGGTGCCCCCCCTCCGGAAAGCCCCGCGAATTCCGCCTTGACTCGCCCCCGGTGCCGGGCATAATCCCCCCGATGGCCTTTTTCGACAAGCTCAAGGAGCGCCGCGTCCGCGAGCGCATCGGCCAGGAACTGGCCGGCAGCCTGGCCTGGAAGCAGTACTACCTGGGCCGCTCGTGGGTGTGCCCCTACTGCGCCAAGATCGCCATCGAGGACGCCAAGGGCAAGCCCGACCTTCTCGACCTGGTCCACGCGCACCTCAAGGCCTGCCCCGACTGGAAGGACTTCGGCGGCACGCCCAACCGGCCGGTGGACATGGAGCAGTCCATCCGCAAAGCCGAGATCACCCACTTCATGAAGACCAACCCCCTCTGGCGGGTGCGCGATCCGGGCGGGCAGTGGTACTGCCCTTACTGCGCCAAGCCGGGCGACGTGGTCTTCAGCTCCAACAAGGTCACCCGCGAGATCGTCGACGGCATCGCCGCGCACCTGGAGCGCTGCTACGCGTGGGAGAACGGCAAGGGCACGGCGCAGACGCTGCAGTATCTCCAGACGCTCATCGAAAAGACCGAGCGCCAGAAGCGCCTCGCGCCGGTCATCGAGAACCTGGTCAGCACCGATCCCCTCTGGCAGTTCAAGGACGACAAGAAGCGCTGGGCCTGCCCGCACTGCCGGCGGATAATCAGCGACGTGGATCTCTCCAGCGAGTTCCTGATCCGCTCGGTGGCGCCCCGGCAGATCGCCCGCCACCTGATCGAGTCCTGCCCCAACTTCAAAGAGGGCGTGCCCCCGGATGCCACGCCCGCCGACCTCCGTGCGCTGACCGGGGCCGACCGCAAGGAGGCCGGCATCGTCACCCTCTCGGCGCCGCAGGACACCGCCACCTTCCACGCCATCCGCGCGGAGATCGACCAGGTCCGGGCGCTGATCAGCCAGAGCCACCAGGTCGACGACCGCCAGAAGGAACTGCTCCGCTCCCTCGAGGACGCCGGCAAGCAGCAGCGCGAGATGCTCCCCGACCTGCCCAACGTGCCGGGCTACGAGTTCGAGGTGCTCTTCCGCCCCATGGCCACGGTCTCCGGCGACTTCTACGACTTCTTCAAGACCAGCACCGAGCAGTACGGCATCGTCCTCGGGGACATCTCCGGCCACGGCATCGAGGCCGGCATCGTCATGAGCATGGTCAAGAAGTGCCTGAAGATCCACGGCCGGGGCCAGTCCAGCGCCGCCGAGAACCTGCGCGTCACCAACGCCGACGTCTTCGAGGACCTTGCACAGAGCACCTTCGCGAGCGTATCCTACGGGGTGCTCGACGCCGCCACCAAGACCCTGCGCTTCGCCCGCGCCGGCCACACGCCGCTGATGCTCTACAACCCCGCCCGCCAGCCGGTCATCTCGGCGCTGGAGCCCAAGGGCATCGTCCTGGGCGTCGACAAGGGCCCGGTCTTCAACCGGACCCTGGAGGAGATCGAGATCCGCCTGGTCCCGGGCGACATGCTGGTTCAGGTCACCGACGGCGTCCTGGAGGCCGCCAACCGCAGGAAAGAGGAGTTCGGCACGGAGCGCCTGGAGGCCGCCATCTGCAAGTACGGCAACCATGAGGCCAAGTACCTGGTGCACATGATCGATCTGGCGGTGGGCGAGTTCCGGGAGGGCTGCCCCGCCGAGGACGACGTGACCATAGTCGCCGTCAAGGTCGGCTAGAGGCCCCCGGATGGAGATCTCCAAGCGCAAGATAGCCGGCGTCGACGTGGTGAGCGCGTTCGGGCAGGTCAGCGGCGCCGAAGTGCCCAAGCTGGCCGCCGAGTTCCAGGCCATACGGGCCGCGGCCAGCCTGGTTGCGCCCTCCCGGGTGGTGTTCGACGCCGGGGCCCTGGACAACCTGCCCAGCGCGGTCATCGGCGCGCTGGTCGAGGCCATCCGCGCGCTCGAGGCGGTGGGCGGCCGGCTGGTCCTGGCCGGGGCCGGCCACCCGCTGACCGCCACCCTCAAGCGTCTGGGAGTCGGCGAACTGGTCACCAGCTTCGAAACGGCCGAGGAGGCCATCCGCGCCCTGGCCGATTCGTCGGCCGGCGCCATCGAGGACCTGGGCGTCCTGGCCATCGGCGCCGTCCGGGACGCGGCCGTCAACCCCAAGAGCGCCCGCCAGGACACCGCCACCTTCCGCGAGATCGAGGCCGAGTTCGGCCAGGTCGGGGAGATGATCAGCCGCGCCCGGCAGCCCGACGAGCGCCACCGCGAACTGATCAAGTCCATCGAGCACGCCGGCAAGCAGCAGCGCGAAATGCTCCCGGACCTGCCGGTCATGCCGGGCTACGAGTTCGAGGTGCTCTTCCGGCCGATGGCCACGATCTCGGGCGACTTCTACGACTTCATCAAGGTCAGCCCCGAGGAGACCGGCATCGTCCTCGGGGACGTCTCCGGCCACGGCGTCGAGGCCGGCATCGTCATGAGCATGGTCAAGAAGTGCCTGAAGATCTACGGCCGCGGCCAGTCCAGCGCCGCCGAGACCCTGCGCGTCACCAACGCCGACATCTTCGAGGACCTGACCCAGAACACCTTCGCCAGCGTCTCCTACGGCCTGCTCAACACCGCCACCAGGAGGCTGCGCTTCGCCCGCGCCGGACACACCCCGCTGCTGCTCCACAATCCGGCGCGGCAGCCGGCGCTCTCTCTCATCGAGCCCAAGGGCATCGTCCTCGGCGCGGACAAGGGGCCGGTCTTCAATCAGACCCTCGAGGAGACGGAGCTCCAGCTCCAGTCCGGGGACATGCTCGTCCAGGTCACCGACGGCGTCCTCGAGGCCAACGACCGCAACGGCGAGGAGTTCGGCATGGAGCGTCTGAAGGCCGCGATCCTGAAGCACGGGAACCATGATGCCAAGTACCTCGTGCACATGATCGAGCTGGCCGTCAGCGAATTCCGGGACGCCTGCCCGGCCGAGGACGACGTGACCATCGTCTGCATCAGGATCGCATAGGAGCGCGCGGGCATGGACATCGCCAGGACGAGCGTCGGTGGAGTGGAGGTTGTGGCAATATCCGGCCGGGTCAGCGGCGCCGAAGCCCCAAGGCTCACCGCCGAGTTCCAGGTCATCCGGACGGCGGCCAGCGCCGACCGGCCGTCCAGGGTGGTGCTCGACGTGACCACGCTCGACAACCTGCCCAGCGCCGCGGTCGGCTCCCTGGTGGAAGCCATCCGCGCCCTCGAGGCGGTGGGCGGCCGCCTGGTCCTGGCCGCGCCCAACCACGCGATCTCCGTGGTGCTCGACCGCCTGGGCATCGGACAGCTGGTCACCAGCTACGAGTCGGCCGACGCGGCCGTCCGGGCGCTGTCCGCTCCGGATGCGACGCAGGGCCCGTAGCGACGTTCGGTCCTCCATCCTCCGTCCTTCATCATTCGACATTCTGCGGTTCTGCGGTTCTGCGGTTCTCCGTTGGTCTCCCACGGCGAACCGCAGAATATCGAACAACGAAGGTCGAATGTCGAAGTGAGAGCCGGAGAGCCGGAATAGCCCTCGTCCTTGCCAAACACTTCTCCGGCGCCTAGAATCGTCCCGGAACCCAGATCCGGGAGGAACATCATGTCCGAACATCTCTATGTCGTGATCATGGCCGGCGGCAGCGGGACGCGCTTCTGGCCGCTGTCCAGGCAGAAGAGCCCCAAGCAGCTTCAGGCCATCGTGGGCGAGGCGCCGCTGATCCGCTCCACGGTCGACCGCTTCGCGGGCATGGTCGGTCCCGAGAACGTCTTCGTGATCACCGGCCCCGGCCAGGACGAGCAGACCCGCCGGATCCTCTCCGAGATCCGGCCGGGCAACGTCGTGGCCGAGCCCGAGGGGCGCGACACGGCCGCGGCCATCGCCCTGGGGGCGGCGCTGCTCTTGAAGCGCGACCCCGAGGCGGTCATGGCGGTGGTGCCCGCCGACCACATGATCAAGCCGCCCGAGGTCTTCCGGAAGACGATGGCGGCGGCCGCGGAGGTGGCCGCGCGCACCGACTACCTGCTCCTCTTCGGCATCCGTCCGTCCTTCGCGGCGACCGGATACGGCTACATCCGCTTCGGGGACATGCTCGAGCGCGCCGACGGCATGGCCGTGCGCAAGGTGCGCGGCTTCACCGAGAAGCCCGACGAGCGCACCGCCCGCGACTACCTCGAGAGCCGCGAGTACTTCTGGAACAGCGGCATCTTCGTCTGGCGCGCCTCGCGGATCATGCGCGAGATCTCGACCTGCCTGCCGGGCCACGGCCAGGCCTTCGAGAAGATCGGCGCGGCCCTGGGCACCCCGGCCGAGGCCAGGGTCATCGCCGCGGAGTACGCCGGTCTCAAGAAGATCTCCATCGACTACGCCGTCCTCGAGAAGGCCTCGGACGTGGCCATGATCGAGGCCCCCTACGAGTGGGACGACGTCGGCTCGTGGCTGGCCCTCGAGCGCCACACCGAGAAGGACGCCTCCGGCAACGTGGTGGTCGGCGACGCCCTGGCCATCGGCTCGACCGGCTGCATCCTCCAGTCGAGCGGCAAGCGCCTGATCGCCGCGCTCGACCTGGCCAACATGCTGGTGGTCGACACCGAGGACGTCGTGCTCATCTGCCCCAAGAACCGCGACCAGGACGTCAAGCGGATGGTCGAGGAGATCCGGAAGCGCGGGCGGACGGAGCTGCTCTAAATGGGAAGGCAGAAGGATGAAGGCAGAAGGAAGAAAGGACGCGAACACCCGGCGCCCCGAGCTTCGTTCTGCACGTTTCTGCCTTCTACCTTCGCACTTCTGCCTTAGCGCTTAGGGGGACCGGGACGCGGTGGGCGACGAACAGCAGGCCGGCCGGCCAAACTTCTGGCGGGCCACGGTCTTATGGAGCCTGGTTCTCGCGGCCGTGGCCTTCGGCGCCGCCTGGTCGGCGGCCAACTGGAAGCTGTTCCATCTGGCCTACTGCAGGCGGCTGATGGCCAGCGGGAACGAAGACCGTCAGCTTGACGGCATCGCGAAAGCTGCTGCCACCCACCTTCGCCCCGGGCTCACCAAGGAGGAGGTCAAGCGGATATTCTCTCCCGTGCGCTTCGACGGGCCGATGGAGGGCTCGTCCGCCGACATGAAGCTGAGCAGGAATGGCGAGGGCTTCTACCTCGCCCACCCCGTTTCCCTGGGGGACGGTATCGCCCTGGTCTTCGACACGGAAGGACGGCTCGAGAAGTGGTGGGAGGTGCCGTGAGCCGGCCGCTTGGCGGCGCACCCGCAGGGGCGCAGCATGCTGCGCCCCTACGGCGTTCGAAGCGCCTCCTCTGGGTACTGCTGCTCGGAACGCTTGCGCTCGCAGCCGTCGGCGCCGTCGCCTGGAAGCCGCTGCACCTGGCCTGGTGCCGGCGGCTCATCGCCAGCGGCGACGAGTGGCGGCAGACGCGCGGCCTCGACCGGCTCGGCAAGGTTCACATCGGCGGCGGCGCGGACATGGAGAAGGTAGGACGCGTCCTGGCCTCAGTCGGATTGATCATGACGTATTCTCCCGAGCAGTCCGGCACGAGCGTCAAGCGATACGTGATCGGCTTCGCCGAGCCCGGCCGGCCGCGCTTCGTCTTCTGGGCGCTCGTGCAGATGGAGGACGGCAGGTTCGTGGGGATCAGCACTTGCCACTAGACGAGTCGGCCCAATCCTCTTTGATCCCCTCTCCCCTTGAGGGAGAGGGCAAGGGTGAGGGTGTAACCCGATGATGATGGAAGACCCCCCTCACCCCGACCCTCTCCCCCAGGGGGAGAGGGGGACAGAGCGGAGGAACGTTGAGCATCGCGGCTGGTCGGTCAGGATGATCGCCTGGAGCGCCGCCCTGGCGGCGTTCCTGTCCCTCGCCGCCTGGGGCGCGGCGAACTGGCGGGCCTTCCACCTTGCCTATTGCCGGCACCTGTTGAGAAGCGACGATGTCGCCCAACAGGGCCGGGGGCTTCTGGGCATCTACGATTTGAAACACCTGAGCCCGGGCCTTTCTGTTGCCGAGGCCAAGGCGCTTCTGGCCCCGCTCAAGCCGGTGATCGAACTCGTCGGCGATGAGCGCTATGACCGGCAGGACAACTCGCTAGGCTTCTATCCACCCCTCGGGGCTGGGGAAACCGGGCGCGTCTGCCGATACGACTGCCGCCCGAAGGGCCCGACCGGGCCGGCGCACTTTCTAGAGTTGCAGTTCCATGACGAGAAGTTGGTCTCGGTCCTGATGAGCGGTGGAGCTTTCTAGCAACCATGAACAGCGACCACTCAGCAGACGCCGCGGTCCCGGCTGCCGAACAGGTCAAGGCCCTGTTCTCGGCCTATCCTAAGCTATTGGAACATATCGGCACGGGATCGGATGCCCTACTTGTGGTTATTACCTACGATGATCACACCTGGAATCTTCGTTTTCGTGATGGCATTCTAACTTCGGTGGAGAAAGCACACTAATGCACACCGCGATAGCCCTCGACCCCGGCGAGAAGCGTATCGGCGTCGCCGCCTGCGACCCGCTGGGCATCAGCGTGAAGCCGCTCGCCTTCATCCCGGCGAAGCCCGAGGAGGCGGCGCTCGCGGCCATCGCGGCGGTCGTGGCCGAGCGCGAGGCAGGCACGATCGTGATCGGCCTGCCCATCAACATGGACGGCACCGAGGGCCCGGCGGCGAAGAAGGCCCGCGAGTTCGCCGAGCGCCTCCGCGCCTATCTCGCGTCCCTCGCCCCTCGTCCCTCGCCCCCCGCCCCCGAGATCGTCCTCTGGGACGAGAGTCTGACCACCGACGAGGCCGAGAAGCGGCTCCTGGAGCGCGGGCTCTCCCACCGCGAGCGCAAGCAGGTCATCGACTCGCTCTCGGCGGCGATACTCCTCAAGAGCTGGCTGGACACACAGACGAAGGCATGAGGATGGGGGACAAAGGCAGAAGGCAGAAGGAAGAAGGCAGAAGGACGGGAGGCACGGAAAGCCACCCTCGTGTTTCTGCCTTCTGCCTTCTTCCTTCTGCCTTGGTTGTCATCTACCATCGCCTTCTGAAAGCCTACGGCCCCCAGGGCTGGTGGCCGGGCGAGACGCCCTTCGAGGTGGCGGTTGGCGCCATCCTCACCCAGAACACCGCCTGGACCAACGTCGAGAAGGCCATCGCCGCGCTGCGCCGCGCCGGCGCCCTCTCCTTCCGCGGGATGCGGCGGCTCGCGGAACGGGAGTTGGCCGCGCTCATCCGCCCGTCGGGCTACTACAACCAGAAGGCGAAGAAGCTCCTTGCCTTCCTCGATTGGCTGGAGGCGAGCGGCGGCAGGGCGGGCTCAGTCCGGCGGGCGCTGGCCGGCCCGATCGACGAGGTCCGCGCCTCGCTGCTCGCCGTCCACGGGGTCGGGCCGGAGACGGCCGACTCCATCCTGCTCTACGCCGGCGGGAGAGCCGTCTTCGTCATCGACGCCTACACCCGCCGGGCGCTCTCCCGCCACGGGATGCCCGGCGCGGCCGCGGCGCCCTACGAGGAGCTCCGCGAGCTCTTCGAGTCGAGCCTGCCGCGCGACGCGGCGCTCTACAACGAGTTCCACGCGCTCCTCGTCCGGCTGGCGAAGGAGCGCTGCCACAAGCGCGCCCCCCGCTGCTCTTCGTGTCCTCTCGACCAGGCCGCGTTTACACTCAACGCAGAGGACGCAGAGGTTCGCAGAGGGCGCGGAGGAAGACAGCCAGGGTGTTTTCATGATTGAGCCCACAACCGGGAAATGGCCGTTCTCTGCGACCTCCGCGGTCCTCTGCGGCCTCTGCGTTGAAAAGGAGCCAACAAATGACGAGTGAGACGCTGATTGTGAGAACGACCGCCCGGACCGACATGGTCGACATCACCCGCCTGGTCGCCGCCATCGTCAAGAAGAGCGGCGTCGAGAGCGGCATGTGCTTCATCTACGTGCCGCACACCACCGCGGGCGTGACCATCAACGAGAACGCCGACCCCGACGTCCAGCGCGATTTCAAAGCGGCGATGGACAGGCTGGTCCCCTGGAACGACGGCTACGCCCACTCCGAGGGCAACTCCGCCGCGCACGTCAAGGCGACGCTCACCGGCTTCACCGCGGCGATTCCCGTTGAGCGCGGACAGATGCTGCTCGGCACCTGGCAGGGCATCTACTTCTGCGAGTACGACGGCCCGCGGGAGCGGAAGGTGATTGTGAAGGTGCAGGGGTAGAGGCACTAAGGCACTAAGGCACTGAGATACGGCCAACGCAACTTAGTGCCTGAGTGCCTAAGTCCCTAAGTGCCTACCTCACTTCGGCACCCGCCACACCCTGAAGCTCACCCCGCAGACGATCTCGTAGGGGATGGCGCCCATCCAGGCGGCCGCCTCGGCCACCGGGATTTCGCCCTCTCCCTGCCGGCCGAAGAAGACGACCTCCTCTCCCGGGCGCACGTCCTCGATCCCGGTGACGTCCAGCGCCGTGAAGTCCATGGAGACCCGACCGATCACGTCCACCCGCCGGCCGCGCAGCAGCGCCTGGCCGCGGTTGGAGAGCGCCGTGCGCAGGCCGTCGGCGTAGCCGATGCTGGCCGTCGCCATCGTGGTGGGCCGTCCGGCCCGCCAGGTGCAGTCGTATCCGACCGGCTCGCCGGCGGCCAGATGCTTGACGTGCACCACCCGGGCGCACAGGCGCATGGCCGGGCGCAGGTCGAGCTTCGCGGCCAGTTCCGGAGGGTCGGCGATCCCGTAGATGGCCAGCCCCGGCCGGACCATGTCGAATCGGGACTCCCCGTGCAGCGCCAGCGCCGCGGAATTTGCCGCGTGGAGCATGGGCGGGCGCAGGCCGCCGGCTTCGAGCCACCCCGAGAAGTCCCGGAAGGCGGCGAGCTGCAGCGCGGTGTAGTCCGGCCTGGAGCCGGCGGCCGCCAGGTGGGTCATGGCCCCCTCGAACTGCAGCTCGGCCGAGCCGGCCAGCGTCCCGGCGATGCGCTCGGCCTCGTCGCGCGCGGCGCCCAGCCGGTGCATGCCGGTGTCGAGCTTGAGATGGACGGCGGTCCTGCGCCCCGTGCGGCGGGCGGCGGCGGCCAGGCGCTCGATCTCGTCGAGCGTGGACACGGTCGCCGCAACATCCAGCGATTGGAAGAGCTCCTCTTGTCCGGCCAGAATCACGCCCAGCACCTGGATCGGGGCGGAGAGGCCGGCGCGGCGCAGGGCCTGCGCCTCGCGCACCGTGGCCACCGCCAGCCGCGACGCGCCGGCGGCCAGCGCCGAGCGCGCGACCGGGACGGCACCGTGGCCGTAGCCGTCGGCCTTGACCACCGCGCAGACGCGCGCGGGCCGCACCAGGCTGCAGATGTTTCTGACGTTGTGTT
Organism: uncultured bacterium; assembly: GCA_937935355.1. Classification (GTDB taxonomy): domain Bacteria; phylum Planctomycetota; class SZUA-567; order JAKLDR01; family JAKLDR01; genus JAKLDR01. The sequence goes on from CALGYR010000055.1 coordinate 9,366, forward strand.
CGATGGCTCCGAGGTCCACATCGGCCCAGGCCCGGGCCGACACCGCCTGCCGGTTCAGGCCGGCGGCCTCCTCATTCGCCATCTACCTCGGACTCCAACTCCTTGTGGATGTTGGCGATTTCCTTCTTGAGGAGCTCGTGCCGCTTCATGATCTCGAGCAGCCGTCGCTCCTTGCTGACGCGCACGGTCTCCCCTTCGGGCTGGCTCGGAGGCGGCTCCTCGATGCGGCCCTTGCGGCGGAGCTGGCCGTAATGGCTCTTGCAGTAGCCGCGGGCGTGGTGGGGGTTGGTGCAACCCGGCACCACGCAGTTCTTGTCTGCGGAGTCGTCGGCGGCCGCGATGGGCGCGGCGGGCGCCGGCTTGGCAGCGGCGGCCGGTTTGCCCTTGGGGCGGTCCGGGCCCGTCTTGGCCGGCGTCTGCTGCGACTTGCGCTCCTGGTCGTAGTGACGCTGGCAGAGGCCATGCGCATGCGGTTTGCGCCGGCAGCCGGCAATTCGACAGATCAGACTCATGATGATCAGCCTTGAGTTTGGCCGGGGGCAGGCCCTTGGTCCTGGCTCTGGCGAAAGTCCTCGAACGAATCGAACCGGCTGCGCTTCCCACCCATCGTGGAGGCGGCCGCGCGCCGGGCCGGGCCGTGCGTCGCCCGTGCGGCGGCAGACACGCCCAGCGCCTCCTCGTATTGCTGGCGCTGGCCGCGCACGGTCTCGAGCGTCTGATGTACCAGGGTGCGCTGGCCCTCCAGCCCTCCGGCGTCGGGGGCTTCTCCGGCGGGAGCAGCCTGGCTCGCGTAGTAGGGAGAGATGGATTTCAGGTAGTCGCGCTCGGCCTTGGCGATCAGGCACTCGCGGATCTTCTTCTCGATCTCGCCCAGCTCCCCGGAGAGGCGTTCCTCCTCCTCGCGGAGCAGCTCGAGCTTCAGGAAGTCCGTGAGCTCGACGCGAATGGGTTCGAGACCCATGCCCTATTCCTCGTCTTTTTCTTCCGCGAACTTCGGCGCCGGCAGGCCGGCCAGAAGCTTGCGCAGGGTCTGGCCGGTGCGGAAACGCACGCCCATGCGCGCCGGGACGACCACCTCGGTGCCGGTCTTAGGGTTGCGGCCGACGCGCCCCTTGCGGGCGACCGGGGCGAAGACGCCGAAGTGGCGGAACTCGACGCGGTCACCGCTCTTGAGCGCCTCGGCGACCTCGTCGAGGAACGTCTGGAGAACGTTGCGGCAGATGGCCTTGTCCACGCCTGTCTTGGCTGCCAAACGCAGAACCATGTCCTTCTTGGTGATGGTGGCCACAGTCTTCCCTCCCCTGCTCTAAGCCTAAGCCGGGAGTTTACGCGGCTTGCACTTCAGCGCAAGTGCTTTTATGCATGAAGCTTCCTTCTTCACGCGCCTTCTCCGCGCACATTACGTCTAGGTCGTGGCGACGGGTGGACTTCCCGTGCCGAAGAGATCCCACCGTGTAGCCGCACACCGGGACGGCTGAACATGGGCGACAGCCCATCCCCAATTGCCTACCCGGCGTCGATTATTTGCCGTCGAGCGGCTTGAGACCGGCGGAAGCCCTCTCGAATCGCATGGCGTAGACCGATCCGTCGGTCTGCACCAGCCAGAGGAGCTTGCGCTTCGGGTCCCACTCGACGCCGGTGGAGACGCCATAACCGGGATCGCGCCTGCCCTTCTGATCGGCCGCGGCGGGGTCGAACATCTCCAGCCACTCGTCGGCGGCGCAGTCGTAGATCAGCACCTTCTGCTCCGGCTTGCAGCGGGTGGGGACTAACACTACGTCATCGTCCGGCAGGTAGGTGGCCTCGCGCCCGAAGCCGGCCTCGGCCGGGAAGTTCCCGGAGCCCTTGGGCTCGAGCACGGTCACCGCCTTGCTTTTCAGGTCGGTGGCCCAGATCCTGTGCTTGTCCTTCCGCCCGAAGTGGAACGCCAGCGTCCGGTCGCGCTTGGAGTCGTAGGTCAGGCCGTGGGCGTCGCCGAAGGCCGGCGGCGGATAGGTGGTGTTGTCCTTGCGGTCGGTGCCGGCCACCGGCTCGAAACAGTGCCCGGCGATGTCTGCGAGCCACAGGCCGGTCTTGTTGCCGGTGCCGCCGTACTTGTCGGCCCAGACCGCCAGGCCGTGCGGCGTCCGGACCATGCAGGTCATGTGCCGCTCGGCGGTGAACCAACCGCCCTTGATCTCGAACTGCGGCGCCGGCACCTCCCACTCGAAGGTCTCCGGGTCGTACACGAAGACCCCGCCGGGGTTGGTGACGCGATAGGCGCCGTGGGTGCCGGCCCACAGCATCTTGCCCGTCACCTGGTCCCAGCCGTAGGACAGATAGCTGTGCGGCCCCCACGGGGCGCCGGAGAGCGTCGGGACGTGCGCGCCGTCGTTCGAGTAGCAGTACTCGAAGGGCATCTCCGGCGTGGCCAGGATGTGCCAGCGGCCGGTGGCCAGCGAGAAGTGGGCCACGTCCGTGCCGCAGTGCGAGCTGTGCCCGCCGGCCCAGTGCAGGAGCTGGTCGCGGTCGAGGTCGAGCACCGTCGTGCCCCAGTCGCGGTTGACGTGCCTGACTGGCGGCTTGACGTTCACCCACTTGTTGGCCGGCAGCGCCTTCAGCGTCGCCTGGAAGGCCCCGGCGTCGGCCGGCGGGACCTTCTCGTACCACGCCGGGTCGAAGCCCTGGCTGCGGACCATGACCGTCCCGGCCGGCACGCCGGCCTTGTCGGTGCCGGCGTCGGAGCCGGGCAGGTCGAAGCCGCCGGTCACCTCGCCGCTCTTCTTTCCGTAGGAGAGCACGTCCGCCTTCCAGGAGAGCCTCTTCCCCTCGCCGTCGAGCGCGAGCTCGAGCACCGGTTGCATGCCGGTGTCGCCCGGCTTGCCCTCGCCGGCCTTGAGCAGAGTCCACTTCGTCGCCTTGATGTCGAACTCCCAGACGTCCACGGGCAGCCGGGTCCAGAGCGACCCGCAATAGCTCATCGTTCCGCGCGGCTCGAAGCCGCCGGCGAGATAGACCTTGCCCTTGGCCGCGATCATCCCGTGCCCGCAGCGCGGCGAGGGGGCGACGGGCGGCCGGACCTCGCTCCACTTGCGCGCGGCGCAGTCGTATACCCAGGTGTCGCTGTAGGCGCCGTGGATGCCCTCGCCTCCGAAGAGCACGATCTTCTTCGTCTCGGCGTCGTAGGCCATTCCGGGGTAGGCGCGCGGCGCCGGCTCGGGCGAGAGCGCCCACTCCAGGCGCACGGCCAGCATCCAGGCCTCGCGCGCGGCGGCGACCTCGGCGACGGAGAGCTGGCCGCCGAGCTTCGCGGCCAGGGCGTTCAATCCTGCCACGGCCTCGCCCTGGGCCTTCCTGGCCGGGCCGTCACCGGCAGCGACCTTGCCGATCTTCCCGGCCAGGCTTCGGCAGTCCTCGTCGAGCTTGACCGCCCTGCCCTTCTCCGTCTCCGACTGGTAGTAGCGGTTGGCCACCGCCGCATAGAGCCGCCGGGCCTCGACGACGAGGGGCTTGACCTCGGCCAGTCCGGCCGGGGCGGCGAACTCGGCGCGCTTCCAGCTCGCCTCCCTGAAGGTCCAGGTCAGGAGCGCGCCGTCCCTGGAGACGCCGCCGGTCCCGCCGAACCAGAGCCACTCGCCGTTGGCCTCGTCCTTGACGCACCCACCCCACCTGCAGGGAGGCGTCCCCGCGCCGATCGGGCCGGTCTTCTCGGTGGGCGTCGGCGGTTGGGGCTGCCCGGCCAGCGCCGGCAGGGCGGCGGAAGAGGCCAGAACCACGGCCAGGCTGACAGCGCTGACGAAGCTTCTCATCGACCTTCCTCCAAATTCACTTCACGCCGTTCAGTTCGAACGGCGAGGCCGGCAGCCCGGCGGCGTTGAAGATGTTGCCGTCCGGCCACTCCCGGCAGGCGTAGCGCACGTCGAGCGGCGCGGCCAGACCCGCGGCATCGAGGCGCACCTTGGTTCCGTCCAACTTCGCCTTGGCCGCTACATAGTTCTCCTGGCCCTGGGCGCGGATCTCGAACTGGCGCGGCTCGCCGTCCTTCGCGGCCAGGCCTTCGGCGTGGCTGAAGACGAGAACCACCTCGTTGCCCTCGACCTTGGCAGACTCGATCAGTGGTCCGGAACCTTCGATCTTCTCTCCGTAGACCTGGGCCCGGGCCAGGAGCGCCAGCCGCTCGCCGATGGGCTTCTTCTCCGGCGGGTGGAGCATCCCGGTCGTCAGGTCGTAGCTCACCGCCAGGCCGGTCCCGGGAACCATGGCCAGCGCGCGGCGCTGCTCGTCGCGCACCCGGGACCAGTCGCCAACGATCTCCTTCTGCTCGGCGGAGGGCAGCTTGCCGCCATGGACCTGCTCGGCGCCGAAGCCGATGCGCGCCAGCTGCACGACCAGGAACGGGAAATCGCCCTGCCCCCAGTCGCGGCGCCAGCCGCCGATCAGGGCGGCGAGCGGCCGGGCGTAGCCGACCTTGAAGATGTCCTTCGAGGCATTGGCTTCGCCCTGGTACCAGATGACCCCGCGGATGGCGTAGGGCTGGATGGCCCGGATCTGGCGGGCATAATGTCCGCCTTCGGCCGGCCCGGCGCCCATGTACAGGTCCTTCTGCCCGGGAGTCAGTTCCGGCATCCACTCGCGGATCCCGGAGGCGTCGAAGGCCGCATGGATCAGACCCACCGGAACCTTCAGCTTCTCCTGCAGCGCCGCGCCGAAATAGTACCCGGTGCCGGAGAAGGCCATCACCGCCTTCTTCTCGGCCACGGTCCAGCCCCCGAAGCGCAGCTGGGGGTGATCCGGGGCGTAGCTGCCCTCCGGGAACTTCTGGAGCCGGAGCAGCTCGTTCGGCGGGTCGAGCTTGAGGCCCCCCGCGTCCCTGGTGTAGCTCACCCCCCAGCGCATATTGGACTGCCCGGAGCAGACCCAGACCTCGCCGACATAGACGGCCTTGAGCTCGATGGCCGCCTTGCCCTTCACCGACATCGGGAACGGCCCGCCGGCCTCGCCGGGCTCCACGTCGACGCGCCAGGCGCCGTCCGCGCCGGCGACGGCTTCCCAGCTCTTGCCGCGGAACGCCACCGTGACCCTGGTGCCCGGGGCGGCCGTGCCGAAGACCGGGGCCTTGCCGCCGCGCTGCAGGACCATCCCGTCGCCGAGCACCTGGCCGAGGCGCATCTCGGCCACCGAGACGTTCTTCAGCTCGATGGCGTTCGCGCCCTTGAGCGTCATCGGGAACGGGCCGCCGGGCTCGCCGGTGTCGACCTCGATCCGCCACTTGCCGGACCTGTCGGCCTCGGCCTCGAAGGTCTTCCCCCGGAAGGCTATGGAGACCTTTTCGCCGGCCTTGGCGGTCCCGTGCAGGGGGGCCTTGACACCGGCCTGCAGGACCATCCCCTCGCCCCAGGAGTTGTCCAGCCGAACGTCGGCGCGCGCGGATCCGGAACCAGCCAGGATCATCAGTACCGCCATCAGGACGCGCATCGCTTGCCTCCCCACGGTCTTGGTCCGCCCCCGTACTCGCGTCACAGGCTAGCAGCCCAGCCACCCGTCGACGACCGCCAGTGCGGCGTCCTGCGCGTCGTCCATCGTCCCGGCCACGGGCACCTCGCAACCGGCTTCTCGCAACGCGGCCCTGAACTCCTGGACGAAGACGCCCTCGCCGTCGATTGGCCCCCGGCCGTCGCTGCGGCTGGTCTTCTCCACGCCGCAGGCGGGAGAGCCGTTCTTGCCGAGGACGCCAAGCAGCTTGACGCCGCAGTCCTGGTACTGGCGGATCTGGAAGGTCAGGGCCTCGCCCAACTTCCGCAGCGCCTCGCGGGCGGGGAGTGACTCCAGGCCGCTCCGGATGGCGATGTGCCCGCGATTCAGGCCCAGAACCATCAGCTCCGGACAGGGCATCTGGACGATGCCCACCTCGCGCTCGAGCAGGCCGGCGATGAGCTTGCGGCACGAGGCGGGGCACTCCGCGCACTTCCAGAGCCGGGCGTTCTGGTTGAGGTGGCAGTGGGAGACGAGCACGACCTTCATGCTGCGGCAGTCCTTGAAGTCCATGGTTCCCTATCCTCCTACTCCACGTCCCCAACCTTGGCAGTCTTGCGATCGAAACGCAGCGCCCAGACCTGCTGCCGGCGGATGTCGTTGCAGAACACCACGTCCAGCTTCGCGTCGTAGACCAGCCCGCAATGGGGCATGTCGAACCCGTCGGCGTGAGTCGTGTCCATGCGGCCGGCGGGGATCTTCCGGCCGGCCTCGTCGCGCGGCAGGTCCACGGCCAGGTACTTCTGGGCAACGAGGTCCCAGGCCACCCAGCCCGAAGTCCAGCCATCCTTGGCCTTGACGGTCAGCGGCGAGAGCACCAGGTCGGCCTCCGGGATGCAGACCGACTCGCGGCCCAGGTACCATTCCCCGAAGCGGGGCCGGGAGCCGGTCTTCATCAACTCGGCCCTGCCGGTCTTGAAGTCGTAGCGGATCACCTGGTCGTCGAAGGACCACAGGCAGTCGCGTTTGGCGTCGTAGGCGACGGTGTAGCTGTCGCAGTAGAACTTGCGGGGCTTGGGTCCCTCCCAGGGCAGCGCATCCCACATCCCGGACTTGCTGTTGTAGCGCACGGCGGCGCCGGTCCCCTCGACGATGCCGACCACGCCGTGCGGGGTGGTCACCTTGACGGTCTTGCCGGGCGCGGGTCCGCCGGGCGGCGCCCACTCCCGGGCCCGGACGTCGTACCGGAACCCGGCCGCGCCCGCGAGGTAGTATCCGGACGGGTCGTAGGCCACGTAGCGGTAGGCGTGGCCCGGCACCACCCGGTCGTAGAAGGTTTTGACCCCGCCGTAGCCAGCCCAGGGCGAGAGCGTGCCGTGCGGGTTGATCGGCGCGTCCGGGTGGTAGCTCACCGTCCAGACGCCGCCCCGGATGCTGAAGTGGTCCACGTCGTCCTCCCAGCTCGACGCGTGCCCGCCGCTCCACAGCAACAACTGCTGCCGGTCGTGGTCATAGGCCACCGTGCCCCAGCGGTTCCCCGCCCCCGGAGCGTAGGCCGGGAACTTGAGCGCGTGCCATTCGTTGGCGGACATCTCCTTCAGGAACTTGACATTGGCCTCCGGGTCCGGCCTGGCCAGCTTCTCCCACTTGCCCGGGTCGAGGGGGTGCAGCGCGCAAGTCCCGGGCGCGGCCCCGTACTTCCCGGCGCCGGCGGGATCCGCCCTGGAAATGTCGATACGGCAGGCCATCACGCCGCTGTCCCGCGGGCTCGCGGCCACCACGACGTCGCCGGGCATGGCCGCGCCCACGACCGGGTAGCCGGCCATGCTCGCGTTTGGCACGCCCGGGGAGGACCTGCTGTGGTTCGGCCCGTCCTTCAGCGGCACCGCCCCGTGGAAGCTCCAGGCGTTTGAGGCCACGTCGTACGACCACAGGTCCTGGGCGATCGGAACGCGGCTGTACCCCCCGGCCAGGAGCACGCGTCTGGCTTCCGGCAGCCAGACCATGAGGTGCCCGGCCCGCGGGCACGGCACCGTCTTCGGGAAACGCTGCTCCCAGCGGCGCGACTTGCAGTCGTAGACCCAGGTGTCCGACAGTGTCCGGTCCAGCCGGTCTCCGCCGAAGACGACGATCTTGGCGTGTTCCGGGTCGTACACGGCCGGCGATATTCCCCGGGGCGACGGCTCGGCGGCCAGGGCGTCACAGGCCCGGTCGCCGATGAGCTTGGCGGCCCGGAGCTCGCCCAGCGTCGCCGCCTCGATCTTCCCGGCCAACCTGGGGGCCAGGTCGCCGACCGTCACGGCCATCTCCGCCAGGAGTTCGGCCCCCCGGCCGGCCCCGGCCTTCTCGTTGGGTTCGACCGCGGCGGCGGCGGCCTCCTCGCCGAGCTTCTTCAGAGCGTCGGCAAGCCCCCGCGCCTCGGCGGCGAGGTCCGCCTTGGCCTCCTCATCGGTCTCGGCCACGCTGAACCGGTTGGCCGCCGCGCCGAGCAGGCCGATCGCCCGCCAGCGCAGGCCGGTCCCCTTGGCCCCGAGCGCCTTCATTGCCGCCGAACCACAGTCCAGGCGACGCCACGCGTTCCCGGACAGGTCGAACAGCCATGTCCCGTTCTCGCCGCCATGCCCGCCGACCTGCACCAGCTCGCCATTCGTTGGGTCATGGACCAGTGCGCACCAGCGCGCGCCGCCCTTGTACTGCCCGGCGTCGGCCTTGAGCTCGGCCCAGGCGCGGCGCGCCGGATCGTAGGTGACCATCGTCCCCAGGCCGAACGTCGCGTAGAGCGTCTTGCGCTCGGGGACGTAGGCCCACTGGTGGAAGGCGGGCCAGTTCTTGATGCGCAGCCGGTCGCCGTCGAGTCCCAGCACGAACCCGGGATCCCAGGCGCGGTCCTGCCGGGCCTGCGCGTCCTTGGCCCTGGTCAGCTTGTAGCCCGGGACCTCCCCCGACTCCGGCCGCCCCTGCTCCGCGCCCGGCGGATAGGCGTTGACCCACCGTCCGGCGGCCAGGTCCAGCTCCTCGGTGTCGTAACGGTCGTAGGCGTTGGCGTCGCCGTCCCAGAATGGGACCCCCGGACCGCTGCCAGCGGCGCGGACGATGCGCTTCAGCGCCGGCTCGTAGAAGAAGATGGGCGCGAGGCGCTGCCCGGTCCTGTCGTCCTTGACCACCTCGACCCATGTGTTGGGCGGGGCAGAGCGCAGGGACTCCGGGAGCGCCGGGGCCTCCCCGGCGATGGCCGACGCGGCAAGCAGCAGGACGCCCGGGCCGAAGACCGCTGCCGCAGACTTCACGTTGACCATCGTTTGTCTCCCTGCGCCCTATTCGACCGGCGCGAGCTTGAGCCCCGCCGGGTCCAGGCGCATGACCGTCACGCCGGTCCACCGGCCGTAATCGCCGTCCAGATGCATGCGCACGATGATCTTGAGTTCCGGGTCGTAGATCGGCGAGGAGTCCCGACCGGAAGCGTTGCCGCCCTTGTAGTCCCCGGCCGATGGCGCGCTGTACCATTTGCGCTCGTCGCAGCGGTAAAACCAGAGCTTCTCGGGCGCGCCCGGAGCCTCCGTGAAGGCCATGAAGACCGCGTCCATCTCCGGAATGTAGGTGGCGTCGCCGAGCGCCTTGGGCGGCTTCTTGCCGGCCGGCTCCTCTTTGACCCACTGCTTGGTCGCGAAGTCGAAGGCCCAGACGTCGGCCTCCTTCGACTTGAAGTAGAGCAGCCGGTCGCGCTTGGAGTCCCAGACCAGGAAGTCGTGCTCGTCGTGCCCGCCCATCGTCCCTTCCGCAACCACGTCCCATGTCCCGGCGGCCACATTTGCCCGGGCCACCACGCTCCGGGCCTTGCTGCTGCGGGTGCAGGCGAAGGCGTACAACCCGTGCTTCGCCGTGGCGTAGGCCACCTGGTAGCTCGGTCCGCCCCAATCGAGCGGGAACGGCCCGATGTGCGTGATCACGCTGTGGTGTTTGATGCTGTAGACATCGCCGGCGTAGGTGACCACCGAGTCGCTGAGCGGATCCATGCCGTAGCTCTTGCGTGCGTGGCTGGGCAGCAGGCTCCAGCCGCCGAAGCTCACGCCCGGAGGGCCGCCGACCATCCCGTGCAGCCAAACCGGGTTGTAATTGGTCGGCTCGGCCATCCCGCGCCAGCGGTTGGTGAGCAAGTCGTACTCGCTGATCTCCGCTCCGGGATAGGCCGAGTGCCCCCCGCCCCAGGCGAAGCCCTTGTGGGTCTTCATGTCATATACGTAGGAGCCCCAGCCGCGCCCCGGGACGTTGACCGGCGGCTGGCGCTTGACCCAGGTGTTGGCCGGCAGCGCGGCGAGCTCGGCGCGGCCGGCGGCCGGATCGCCGGGCCGGTTGGCGCCGGCCTCCCACTCCCCGGGCAGGAGCGAGCCCCAGCCCAGGTAGTTCCAGACCTTGCAGTGCCAGGCCCTGGCCGGATCCGCCGGTGCCGGCGGGGCCTTGGGGGCGGCGGCCAGGTCCAGCCGCAGGGTGTAGAGCGGCATGTTCCTGCCGCCGGGGTTCGAGGAGCCCGAGAAGGCCACGATGGCCTGCCGGCGCTTCCCGTCGTAGGTCGCGGAGGCCGGCCCGAAGCCGTCGGGCACAGGGAGGTTGAGCTGGGTCCATTCGCCGGTCGAGGTCCTGAAGACCCAGACGTCCTTCATCGGCGTCCAGCCGCCGCCGTAGCCGCCGGCCATGAGCACGGCCTTCTGCTCCGGGATGTAGACCATGGCGTGATTGGCGCGGGCCGGCGGCGCGACCTTGGCCGCCACCTCGCTCCACGTGCGCTTGGCGCAGTCGTAGACCCAGGTGTCGGCCAGGCAGCGGGCCAGGTCGTCGCCTCCGAAGAGGACGATCTTCTTCTCGTCGGAGTCGTAGACCATGCCCGGCATGGCCCGCCCGGAGGGTTGAGCGCCCATGGGCTGCTCGGTCGGCCGCCACTTCTTCTCGGCCTCGGAGAAGAGCCACGTGCCCGCGTGGCCCGGGTACCACTTGCGGGCCTCGGCGACCTTGCCGGCGTCGTCGGCGGTCAGCCGGCGGATGCGCCTGGCGGCCTCGTCGAAGATCCAATCGCCAGGCTTGACCTTCTCCTTCTCCCTGCCGACGCGTCCCCAGACCCCGCCACCGCCGAAGTGGACGGCCTCCTTGTTGAGGGCGTCGTACGCGACCGCGCCCCAGCGCGGCAGGCGCTCGCCGTCGCGGCAGCTCATGACGCCGAAGTCCGAGGACTTGTCGCTCATCGAGACCGGATCCTGGAGCGGCTCCCAGGCGCCGGTCGCCGGATCCACAAGCCAGCCTGCGGCCGGGCCCTTGGTGTAGTCCTGATGGCGCATCACGCAGAGCACCTTCTTGATGCCCGGCAGCCAGCAGAAGCCCTTGGGGGTGTGGCTGTAGACGTAGTCCAGTGCCCAGCCGGCGGGGAAGGAACCGGCCACCGGCGCCCACTCGGGGCTCTCGATGGGCAGTTTCCAGAAGCCCTCGGTCTTCGACGGCGGCGTGGGGATCACCGCGGAGTCGAGCGAGTCGATCCAGAGCAGTGTCATGCCGTGCTGGCTGTGCCTTTCCCCCTTCGCCTTGTCCCGGCAGAAGGAGCCGTCCCCCAGAGGCATCCAGACGTTGGCCGGGGGCTGGCCCTGAGCGGAGTCGCCGGGCTCGGCGGCGGAGGCAGCGCCAACCAGCGCGCACGCGGTTAGCAGCATGACCGTCAGCAATAGGCGTCTCATGGCGTTCTCCCTCTCGACGATCACTTCTTCTTGGGTTCCTGGACCCTGGGCTCGAAGGTCTTCAGCCCTTCGGCCGAGAGGCGCGCAACCAGCAGCTCCTGCGCGCCGGGGTAATAGAAGATCGCCAGCTTCAGCCCCGGATCGTAGGCCAGCCCCAGGTCGATCTGCGAGTAGGGCTTGTCGTTCATCCGCGGCTTGCCGTCGCTGCAGGGCATGGTCACCGCGACCCACTTCCTATTCTCGATGTCGTAGGCCAGGTTGCCGATCGCGCCGTCGGGTCCGTCGATGCGCCCGGCGTTGAGCAGCATGTCCAGCTCCGGGGCGTAGACGGTTTCGCGCATCCAGAGGCGCTCCGGCGAATCCGGCGTCGAGTGGGTCTCGACCGCGCCGGTCTTCATGTCGTAGCGCAGCACCGGGCTGCCCTTGTGCGAGATCCACAGGCAGTCGCGCTTGGAGTCGTGGCAGATACCGCCGCTGTCGCCGTAGGCTCCGCCGACCGCGCCGCCCTGGACCGGCAGCTTGCTCCAGGCGCCAGCCCTGGCGTCGAAGAGCAGCAGCTCGCCCTGCGTCCAGCAGACCGCACCCTTGGGAGTCGGGACCAGCGCGTAGTTGGTCTCCTTCTGATGTCCCTTGGGACTCGGCGCCGGCGGGTACTCCCACTCGCGCGCGGCCGGGTCGTAGACCCGGGTGACGCCCCCCCGGACGTAGACCACCTTGCCGGAGACCGGGTCGAAGTCCGCGCAGTCCCAGACGTGGCCGATGGTCGGCCGGTTCCAGAAGGTCTGTCTGAACATGGCCGAGAACGGGGAGTTGACGAAGGGATACTCCTCGGCGTAGCCGATGCTCCAGGTCGCGGTGCGCATGCCATAGTGCGCGACGTCGGTGTAGTGCTGCGATCCGTGCCCGCCGCCGAAGGTGATAAGCTGGTGACGTACCGAGTCGTAGGGCCGGGTGCCCCAGCCGCGCGGATTGGATTTCCGGGGCGATTCGGGCATGGGCGTCCACCGGTTGGCCGGCACGGCTTCGAGGAACTTTCCGACGCCGTCCGGGTCGGGCTTGCTGACCTTGTCGTAGTCGGCCGGGCCCTCGAAGACCAGCGCGGCCGTGCCCGGGGCGACGCCCGCGGCGGCCGAGCCGGCGTCGGGCGCCTTGGGGTCGACGCGCATCCCCCAGGTGACGCGCCCGTCGCGGTTCCTGGGATCGCGGCTGACCACCACCAGCAGGTCGTCCTCGTCCACCGCCCCCACTCCGTCGACCGGCGCGTCCCTGGACTCCGCGGCCAGGAGCTTCCATTCGTCGGCCTCGACGTCGTAGGTCCACAGGTCGCGCGGCGCGGCCGGCTTCTGGTGCGGGACTCCGTAGCTGCCGTTGGTAATGCGCTGAGAGCCGAAGAGCACGACGCGGCCACTCTTGGGCAACCAAGCGAGCACGTGGCCGCCCCGGGCCGCAGGAGCGATCTTCGGATGGCGCTGCTCCCAGCTGCGCGATTTGCAGTCGTAGACCCAGGTGTCGGCCAGGAAGCCGTCGAAAGTGCAGCCGCCGAAGAGCACGATCCTGCCGCTCGAACCGCAGGTCGCCATCTGCGAGACCGCCCGCCCGCAGGGCTCGGGATCGAGCGCGCGCTTCGCGGCCAGCAGCGACTCCTGCAGCGCCTGGGCCTCCACGAGCGCTTCGCCGCCGAAGCGCCCGCCCAGTCTGCCGGCCATGGCCCTGAATCCCGCGCCCACCTTGGCCATGGCCGCCAGGGCGACCTTGGGGGCGTCGACCTCTGGCCCGGCGAGCCTGGCCGCACCCAGCCTGGCCGAGAGACCCTCGACGGCGGCGGCCAGCTCATTGGCCCCGGCGACCAGGTCCTGCTTGGCCTCGGCCTCGCTCTCGGTGACGTAGAAGCGGTTGCGGCAGGCGTTGATGAAGGCCGCCGCGCGGGCGTGCAGCGTCCGGGCCTCGACATTTAGGGCCTTGAACTCGGCCGAGCCCGGCGAGAGCTTCTTCCACTCGTTGGCGGCGATGCTGTAGCTCCAGGTGCCCGGAGTGCCGCCGTCCTCGTCGCTGGTTCCCCCGATCGAGAGGATCTCCTTGTTGACCGGATCGTAGGCCAGCGAGCCGTAGATCAGCCACCGGCCCTGGCACTTGCTGAAGCGGTTGGCCTTGAGGTCCGACCACTGGCGCTTCCTGGGGTCGAAGCGCATGGTCGTCTCCAGGAAGTGGGCGTAGACCGCCCCGTCGTCCGTCGACCGGGCGTACTGGAAGAACACACCCGAATCACGGACGTACGGGTTGAAGGCCCGCTGGATGCGCATCACGCCGTTGGCGTCGGCCTTGAGGGGCGGCTGGTCGTCGCGGATGCCCGCTCCCGGCGCGTCGGTCGGGCCGCTCTCCGCCTTGTATGGGGAGCCCTCCGGATAGGCGTTAAGCCACTTGCCGCTGGCGGCGTCGAAGGTCTCGGTGTCGAAGTGGAGCTTGCCGCTGCCGTGGCCGGCGCTGAGCACGAACTTCCCCGACTGCGGGTCGAACCAGAACGCCGGCCACTCCCGCGCGCCGGTCTTCTCTTCGACGAGCTTCACCCAGCTGTTGGCCGGGGGCTCGGCGGCGGAGGCAGCACCAACCAGCACACCCGCGGTCAGCAGCGTGACGGCCAGGTTTCTCATCACGGGGCTCCTTGAGGTCATCACAGGTCTACTTGGCCTGACCGTTTCCGGGCGCCACCGCGGCCCCCGCCAGGGGCAGCTTGGCCGGATCGTCGGCGAGCTTGAAGGCCACCGTCTTCCAGCGCCCGCCGACCACCAGATGGACGTTGTCCACCGGGTCGTAGGCGTGGCGGTGGCGGACTCCGCCCTGGAGCATGTTGGGGTCGGTTGCCGCCTTGTGCCAGCGGTTCTCCCGCGGGAGGTAGTAGAAGAATCCCCCGCCGGAGCAGCAGACGAACGCCTTGTTGCGGGCGTCGTAGACGACGTTGATGTCGTAGGTGTCGGGAGCATCGCCCTGGACCTCTACCGTGGTCCACTTCTTTCCGGCCAGGTCGTACTTGCACATCAAGCGGTTCTTGGGGTTGTCCTTGGACCCCTTGGGGAAGGCCACCAGAGCCTCCTCGTCCGGCCAGTACTCGAGGCCCGCGTAGGAGTAGCCCATGCCGCCGGCGATGCGCCCCAGGTTTCTGACCTCCTCCGTCTTCCAGTTGACCGCCCGGAACTCGCCGGTCTGCGCGTAGACGTAGACCCAGTCGGGCTCCTTCGGCCAGATGGCCGTGCCCACATGATTCATGGCCAGGGCGCTCGACTTGCTCACCGACCACTCGCGCTTGACCGGGTCGAAGGCCCAGAGGCCGCCGCCCTTGTAGCACTCGGTGTAGACCTTGCCGTCGAGATAGCCGCCGCCGATCTCCCCAACCCTCTGCAGGCAGAGCATCACGTCCCGGTCCGGGGCCATGACCAGGCCGTCGTAGGTGTGGCGGCTGGAGGCCTGGATCCGGCCCTTGTACTTCACGCCGCCGAGCGCCTTGCCGTCCTTGTCGAGCACCGCGTTCTCACGCGTGTACTCCTTGGGCGGAACGCTCTCGATCAACTCCTGCCACTCGAGCCTGTCCAGGTCGAACTCGTGGACGCTGCTCGGGAACCTGGCGGTGGCGTGGCCGCCGCCGAAGGCCATCAGCTTGTGCCGGTGCTGATCGTAGACGATGCCGCTGAAGTCAAGGACGTTGTGGTCGCCCTTGTAGCCCTCGCTGACCACGACCGCCGTCCCGGCGGGAATGGAGGCCAGCTTGGGGTTGGGGGCGAATTGGGGGGCCGGCCCGCCCCGGGCTGAGTCGGGGGGCTCGGCGGCGCCCGCGGCCAATGCCGCAACCAGCAAGATCGGCAAGGTCAGGCCTGCCACCCACGCACAGGCAGTGCGCATCACTTGGCACCCCCTTCATTCAACGGCTCGAGTTTCAGGCTGTTCGGTTCAAGGCGCATGACGCTGACGCCCAGCCACTTGGTCTTGAGCTTCACGAGGGCCTCCATCCTACTCGACCGGGGAGAGCTTGAGCGCCGCCGGGTCCAGGCGCATGACGTGGACGTTGAGCCAGGCGGCGAAGCCCGTGGGCGTGATGCGCACCACCAGGCCCAGCTCCGGATCGTAGTGCGGAGACCAATCGCGCGGGCCGGCGTGGACTCCGGCGAACTTATCACCCTCGCTCGGCGCGCTGTACCACTTCTTCTCGGCACACTTGTAGAACCAGAGCTTTTCGGAACCGCCCTTGTCGGCGGCGAAGATCGCCAGGACCGCGTCCATCGGCGGCACGTAGGTGGCGTCCCCGTATACGACCGGCGGCGCCTTGCCCTCGGGCTTCTCTTCGGCCCAGGACTTGGCTGCGAAGTCAAAGGCCCAGACCGCCTTGCCGTCCGACGACAAGTGGAGGATGCGGTCCCGCTTGGCGTCGTGCGCCAGGAAGCAGTGCTCGTCGTGCTTCGGCCCGCCCTTGGCCACCTCCACCCACCTGCCGGCCTTCACGTCAGCGCGGGCAAGCAACCCCGGGCTGTAGCCATACAGCCCGTGCGGGGTGGTGCAGAAGGCCACCTGCGACGAGAACCCGAACTTGCCCGGGAAATCGCCGATGTTCGCTACGAACGTGCGGTGCTTGATGTCGAAGACGTCGCCGACGAAGTTGACCACGGTCTCCGAGAGCGGGTCAACACCGTAGCTCTTGCGCGCGTGGGAAGGCAGCAGGCTCCAGCCGCCGAAGCTCACGCCGGGAGGCCCGCCGACCATGCCGTGCAGCCAGATCGGGTTGTAGTTGGTGGCCTCGGCCATGCCGTCCCAGCGGTTGGCCAGGAGGTCGTAGGTCGAGATCTCCGCCCCGGGGTAAGCGCTGTGCCCGCCGCCCCAGGCAAAGCCCTGGTGCGTGCGAACGTCATAGATGTAGCTGCCCCAGTTGCGCTCCGGGGCGGGCTTGGGAGGCTTCATGTCCTTCCAAGTGTTGGCCGGCAGCCCCTTGAGCATGGCCAGGACCGTCTCCTTCTTCTCGGGCTCGCCCTTGCCGGTCAGCCACTCGCCGGGCAGGTCGGTCGGGCGCCTGGTGTTCTTGCAGTGATAGGCGCTGCCGGGGTCGACGGCTTCGGCCTGGGCCTTGGGAGCCGAGGCCACATCGAGCTTGAGCAGGTTCACGGCAATGCTGCCGTTGCCGCTGCCGCGGCCGTAGAGCCCTGCGGCGATGATCTTCTTCGTCGACAGATACTCGGCCGAAGCGTAGAAGGCCGGAGCCGGCAGGTCCAGACCCAGCCGGGTCCACTTCTTCTCCTTGGTGCTGAAGGCCCAGACGTCCTTGAGCGCCTTCCAGCCGCCGGCATAGCCGCCGGCCAGGAGCACGACCTTGTTTTCGGGATCGTAGACCATGGCGTGCCCCGCGCGCGGCGCAGGGCGCTCCGGCGCATCGACCTTCTCCCACTTGCGCGAGGCGCAGTCGTAGATCCAGGTGTCGTCGAAGCACCTCGCCAGGTCGTCGCCGCCGAAGAGAACTATCTTCTTCTCGAGGGAGTCGCAGGCCATCCCGGGCAGGATCCGCCCGGAGGGCTGCTCGTGCAGGGGCTGCCCGATGGCCGTCCACTTCTTCGCGTCCTCGGAGAAGGTCCAGGTCCCGCAGTGGCCCGGGAACCAGCGGCGGGCGCTGGTGACCTTGCCCTTGTCGTCCGCGGTGAGACGCCGGCAGTGCTTGGGTTCGGCCGACTCGTCGTAGATCCAGTCGCCGGGGCCGACCGGGCTCTTCGCCGTCTCGACCCGGCCCCAGGTCCCGCCGCCGCCGAAGAAGACGGCCTCCTTGTTGGACTCGTCGTAGACCATCTGCCCCCAGACCGGCGTGGCGCAGCCGTCGCGGCCGGCAGATGGGTTGAAGTCCTTCGAGCGGTCGGACATGATCACGGTCTCGGGCAGGTTCTGCCAACTGCCGTCGGCCGGGTCGAACAGCCAGGAGCTGACCGGGGTCTTCCCCTTCCACTTGCCCTTGAGGAAGAGCACTTTCTTGAGCCCCGGCAGGTAGCAGTAGGCCTGGGGGTCGGTCCCGCGGTTGGGTTGCAGGTCCGCCGGAGGCTTGCCCGTCTGCCGCTCCCAGGCGCCGTTCTCCAGGGAGAATCGCCAATAGTCCGCCTCGAGGATCGAAAACGATGGAAGGATCACCGCCTCTTTCTCAGTGGGTTCCCAGACCAGCTTGCAGCCGATCAGGCTCGGGTAGTTGCCGTCCTTCGGCGGGGTGAAGGCGGGATTGCCCTGCTGCGTCCACTGGTTCACCAGCGGCTCTCCGGCCGTGGCCGCCAGGCCTCCCGTCAACAAGGCCCCCAGGATCAGAACCGATCTCATCGCATTCCCTCCGGCAAAGCTCACTTGAGCGGGGTCGCACCGAGCGTCGCGGCGTCGACCTTGACCACCTGGAGGCAGCCCGGCGAGAGCGCGCAGAGCGTGCTCCAGACCAGGTCGCGTTTCGGGTCGTAGACCAGGCCCAGGTCGACGCTGGAACCGGCCTTGGCCTTCTTGCCGCCGTTCATGAACTCGGCGCCGGGCATCCTGGCGGCCAGCCACCGGTTCTTCTCACAATCGTAGAAGGGCACGATCAGCCCGCTCTCACCCTCGAGCAGGAAGCCAAACATGACCAGGTCGCACTTGGGCAGGTAGGCCGACTCGCGGGCGAAGCGTCCGGCCTTGACCGCGTCCATCCCCTCCGGATTCAGCTTCTTCACCTCGCCGGTCTTGAGGTCCGCCGACCAGACCTGGCCCATCGGCACGTCCTTGATCGTGGTGGTGAAGAGCAACCGGTCGCGCTTGGAGTCGTAGGTGATCGTGGAGCTGTCGCAGACGGTCATGGGCAGCGGCTCGCCGGAGGTTTTGACCTCCGTCCAGGCCTTGCCGCCCTCCAGTCGCCACAGGCCGCACCTGGACTGGCTCGCCTTGGTCTGGGTCCAGCAGATCACACCGCCTGGCGTCGAGACCAGGTAGTTGATGTACTTGCTGGTCTTAAAGGGCAAGTCCGCGAACTTCTCGGCGTGCGGCCAGGAGCGGGGCTCGGGGTCGTACAGCATGGTCATGTGGCCCTTGATGTAGGCCACCCGCTTGATGGTGGGGTCGTAGGCGTAGGCGTGGTAGTTGTGGTTGCCCCAGGGCGCGCCGTTGAAGGCCCACAGCCCCGGGCCGTTGAGGTCGTAGTTGTACTCCAGCGCGAACATCGGCCGGCAGGCGATGCTCCAGCGGCCGGCCCCGATGTCGTAGTGGGCCATGTCGTTGCCGAAGTACGAGCTGTGTCCCCCGCCCATGTGCAGGATCCGGTCGCGGTCGGTATCGAGCGTAACCGTGCTCCAGCCGCCGCCCATCCGGTTCTCCGGCCAGCGCGGACACTGGAGCGCCGTCCAGCTGTTGGGCGTGAGTCCCTTGAGCACCGCCTCCGTCGCGGCCGGATCGGGCGGCGGGACGTCCTTCGTGTACCACTCCGGATCGAAGGAACCGGTCCGGAACTCGAGCGTCCCGGGCTTGACGCCGTACTTGGCGGTGCCATCTGCGTCCGCCTGGGACGCATCCAGACGGCAGAGCCAGGCGCTGTGGGCGCTGCCCTTCTCCGTGCCCGGGCCGATCCACAACACGGTGTCGTCGTCGGACGCCGCGGCGGCCGCCGCGCTGTCCGCGCCACCGCGACCGACGTAATCGGCCGGGCCGTCCTTCCCGTACCGCCGGATCAGCCTCCACTCGTTCGCGGCGGCGGAGTAGGTCCACATCTCGAAGGGCAGCGGCTTGTAGAGCGAAGCGCAGTAGCCCGTCGAGGAACTGTAGCCCTTGCCGCCAAGGAGCACGATCTTGCCGCTCTTGGGCAGGCGCAAAAGCGCGTGGCCGAAGCGCGGCGAGGGCGAGACGGCCGGCTTCTTCTCCTCCCAAGTCCGGGTCGCGCAGTCGTAGACCCAGGTGTCGGCGTAGAGCTGGTCGAGCCGGTCGCCTCCGAAAAGCACGATCTTCTTCGTCGCCGGGTCGTAGACCATGGGCGCGAGCGCCCGCGGCGGCGGCTCGACCTTGAGCTCGAGCTTCCGCCACTCGCTCTTCTCCTTCGAAAAGACCCAAGTGCCCGGCGAGCCGTCCTCGGTGAGCAGCCCGCAGCCGCCGAAGAGCAGGATCTCCTTGTTGACCGGGTCGGCGCACATCGCCGACCAGCTCAGGCCCCCCCGGCCGCCGACCTCGGGCATGGGGCCGGCCGCCGCCTTGGTGTCCGCCCAGACCCGCTCCTTGGGATCGTAGCTGACGGTCCGCCCGCAGAAGAGCGCGTAGACCTTGCCCTCCCAGGACGGCGTCGCGTAGTGGTACCACATGTAGGTGTGGCGGCGGTTCGGACGGACCAGGCCCTCCTTGTCGGCCATCTCGAAGTACGGGGTCTTGAAGTCGACGTCCCTCACGTTCCCGGTCTCTCCGCCGCGAGCCTCGGCGCCCTTGGGCAGTTCGTTCCTCCATTTGGAGTCGACCGGGTCGAAGCTCATCACGTCATAGGGCCGCTCGCCCTTGAACTGGTGGGTGATGCTCCCGCAGAAGAAGACGAAGCGCTTGAGCTCCGGCGACCAGACCAGCCCCGGCGAGAAGCCCGGACCGAGGCCGTCCTCGGAGACCTTCGTCCACTGGTTGGCGGCAGGCTCCGCGCAACTGCCGGTCCCGGCAACGCCGGACAGAGCCAGGAGCGCTGCGAGCGTCAGGATCGTTCTCATCGCCCCGCCCTCCCCTACTTCCCGGCTTTCTTCAGCCGGTACACCCACATGGTGCCGTTGTCGCCGCCATCCATGGCCGCGTAAATGAAGTGCGCGTTGACCTCCGGCGAGTAGAAGCCGTGGTAGCCGGGATACCCGACGCCGGGAAACTTCGGCGGCATCGGAACCTTGGGGGTCCACTCGTACGTCTCCGGATTCCAGGTGGCCACGTACTCGCCGGCCCGGAAGACCACCACCCGGTCGTTGACCGAGTCGTAGTTGAGGACGCCGCAGTTGGCGGACGGCAGTTCCACGGCGTTCTCCTTGTTGGGAGGGTTCGACCAGCTGTCGGTCGCCACGTCGTAGATGTAGACGTAGCCCTCGCCGTCGGCCGGCTTCCCGCCCGTGCTCAGGTAGATGCGGTGACGCTTCGAGTCGTAGCAGGCGCCGTAGTCCCCGCCCTTGGGAGAGCCCTTCGGCTTCTTCGTGACCGTCCATTCGCCGGTTGCCGGGTTGCCGATCAGCATGCCGGCGTCGCTGCTGTAGGCCCAGATGGCCTTCTTCGTCGGCAGGTAGAAGGTGGCCTCGCCGCGGCCGGCGCCGCTGCCGCTTCGGGGCTTCTTGCCGGCCGGCCGCTCGAACTTGCCGGTGACCGTATCGAAGTAAAGCGGCTGGTTCTTCACATTGTCGGGCTTGCCCTGCGCCTGGAGGTGCTTCGCGCCCGCCAGGTACCACTCCTTCTTGGCGCTCCACCAGTCGGGGTCGATGCCGCCCGGGGCGAGGCCGTTGTAGATCCACTTGTGGCCCTCCGGGTCGTAGGTGTGGGTCTGGCCGCTGTGGCTGCGCGCGCCGAGCGGAACGATGTTGCCGTCCTTGTCGACGAGCTGGCCGTCGTCGTTGACCTTGAGCAGCCCGTTCTTGCAGTCATCGCCGAAGGTCTTGGTGTTGACGCCCTCGAATATGCAGATCCATTTGTGGGCGTTGAGGTCGTAGAAGAAGATGTCGTCGTAGTGCCCGTCGGGCTTGATGAATGCGTGCGGGCCGGCGCCGCACAGGAACGCCCCCTGGAACTCCGGCGCGTAGGCCATCTTGTGGCTCCAGGAGCGGCCGCGGCCCTGGCCCCACTTGGGGTCGGGCGCGGGCTTGCCGAGGTTCACCCACTCGCCGTCGCCGAGGGCCTTGATCTTCTCCATGTGCGGCCCGGGAGCCGAGGGCAGCCCGGCCAGCGGCCCCTTGACCTCGAGCTTGGTGGGCTCGGCGCCCTGCCCCGCCCCGCCGCAGACCAAGACCGCGAAGCCGGCCAAGCCCGCCACCACGACGCTCATTCTGGAAGCCATTGCATCAGCTCCTCCCGTTCCGAAGGCCGTTGCCATTCTTGAGCACCTGCTCGGCGCCGGCCGGCTCGACCAGCCGGACCTGGATGTCCACGCGCACCGCCGGAGCGGCGGGATTGACCCGACGCGCCTCGAGCCGCTCCAACGCCACCCGGGCCATCTCCTCCGGGCGCCACACTGCTGTGGCCGGGACCGTCCCTCCCAGGAACTCCGGGGCGAGGGCCTCGCGGTACTCCCGCTCGGTCGCCCAAGCGACGAGTTCGACGTCCTTGCCCCTGGCGCGACCGCCGGCCTTGATGGCGCGCTCGGCCCCGAGCGCGGCCTCCAGCCACATGCAGACGATGGCGTCCGGGCGCTCGGCGGCGGACAGCAACCGCTCGGCGGCGGCCTGGGCCTGCTCGACGTTACCGTGTTCAAACCCGCCGGTCAGCTCAGGTGTGAAATCCAGGCCGGCCTCTACCAGCGCGGCCCTGGCACCCGCGAGGCGCTCGCGGCTGTGGGCCGTCCCGGGAGTCGAGCCCAGCCAGGCCACCCGCCGGTGCCCGCGCGCGAGCAGGAACTCGACGGCCTGGCGCGCGCCGTTGAAGTTGTCCTGGATGACCACGTCGACGCCCGGGACCTCGGCGTAGGCATCGACGATCACGCAGGGCAACCCGCAGGCCGCCGCAGCGTCGACGAAGTCGTTGCGGCTGGTGTCGAGGACGACGCCCGCGCAGCCGGCCTCGCGGACCTCCTTCATGGTCTGCTCGGCGCTCTTGCCCAGGCAGCCGATGGCCAGCGCATGGCGGCCGCTCGAGATCAGCGCCCGGTTGAAGGCAGCCAGGATCTGCTCGTGAGTGAAGTCCCAGGGAGCCGACGGCTCGGCCTGGGCGAGGACGTAGGCGATCGGCCCAGCGCTCGCCGCCTTGGGACGAGCCGCGACCGGCCGGTAGCCCTGCGACGGGATGGCCTCAATCAGTCCCTCGCCGACCAGCCTCTTGAGCGCTCGCCGGACGGTCACCCGACTGACCTTGTGTTGTGTGGCTAAGTCGCGCTCCGGCGGCAGATACGAGTCGCCGGCGATGCCCCCGTCGGCGAGCATGCCTTTAATCGCATCGGCGACTTGGCCAGCCAAGTCCCTTCGACCGGCATTCATGCGGTATCCTCAGAAGCAGGCTGCGGTATTCGCGTGGTATTCATGCGGTCTTATACACCAATGAGCGGGGGCGGTTCGTGAAATAATGTCACAGCACAAGCGCGCAATGAAAATGGCTACTTCGTGCTCTGTATCTGCCGGAGAATGGTTCTATCCTTGATCTTGCTGTCGTTGGCAAGGAGGAGGGCTTTGCTGAGGATCACTGAGAGCAGCTCATCGCCCTCAAAGGGCAGGAAGACGCGCCCATCCACCTTTGACGCCCCCGCGCGATCTTCAACTATGCACAGGTATTGGTCATTGGGTTCCATGAGAATGTTGCCGCTTCCCAAGTGGATCTTATAGGTGCGCAGGTCGCCTCTGACCACCAGGAATCGATCCTGAAAGCTGCATCGCGGGGCGATCTGCAGCTTGGCAATCAGCTGTTCGAGGAGAGCTTTGCGGGTCTTGGCCGAATCTGAAAGGTCTCCGAAGGAATAACGATGCCAATACCCACCTTCGCCTCGGTCGGCCCAGTTGGGGTCGTTGCCTACGCTGCACACGCCGACAAAGAGGTCCACATCGCGCATAACTTCCGAGAACACCAGTGCCGGCACCTCGGAGAGTGGCACTCGCTCTCCGGCCCGGTTGAGGAATCTCACCTGGTCAGTGCTGAGCAGCATCCACACGCCAGTGCCCGAAAGGTCAGTGCCGTCGCCAGCCATCCCCACTTGGAACTCGGCCTTCAGTTTCCACTTGGGCAGATCGAGGCGTGGATCGTCATCGCCCGAGCCCCAGTTGCCCAGCAGGCGGTAGCGCCAGCCGCGCTGCTGGCACAGCTGCGCGAACTGATGCTGTCGGATGATATGGGCGGCAAAGCGATTGGAGTACGTGCCGGTCTGCAGCTCCGCGTCGGTCAGAACGTAGATCTCGCGATGCGCCTGCTTGAACGGTTGGCGGACTTCGTGTTTCTCAAGCCAGGTGCGCCAGGCAAGGACTGTTTGCACATCAGAACCTAGCGGATGCCAGAGGCTCACGCGCGTCTCGGCATCCAGCCAGTCGAGCGGCTTGCCGTTGGCGCCCACCAGCTTGCCGTCCGACCAGATGCCCTGATCCTTCTGTTCGCCCTTCTGGAAATGCCAAATCAGCCGCCGGGCCAGCGTGGCCATCAGCGGATGATCGATATAGAGCTTCCTCCACTGGTGGAGAGCCCAATCACGCTGGCGGAGGAATGCGTGCTCGATCCGAGCACGCTGCCCGGAGAGAGCCTTTCGGATCTCTGTAATCGTCTTCTGAAGAGCCTTCAGTTCCGGGGCGCCATTCTTCAGTCCCGCCGGGGGCCGCGCCGTCTCCTTGCCCTTGGCATCATGCCAAGTTAGCTCGACTCCGGTGCCGACCACGCGCAGCATCGCTGTATTGCCGCCGATCTTCTGCTGAAGAAGGCCCGGCTCCTGCATCCCAAAATCTGGGACAGACTGGTCGGCCAGGTCGTCGGCCGTAAGCCCGACCCGGCTGGCGGCGGAATCTAGCGCCCGGGCCACCTGACGCTTTGAAGAGAAGTGCTGAACACGCGCGCCGAGGTTGGTCAACTGAGAGGCTGCCTCCTTCAATGGCATGGCGGCCACGGCCACTAGGCAGGCGTTGCCGACGCCAGAATGCAGCGGTCCGTGGTTGGGGACCTTCTTGAAGCACGCCTCGGCCAGAGCGCTAACCGCCTTGTTGAGTTCCTGGTCGGCTTGGTCGCTGCAGGCCCAAGCCAAACCCTTGAGCACAGCCGCGTTCTGCTCGGCCAGGACCTGCGGGAATTCCGCCATCAGGCGTTTGCCCTTCTGCCCGACCAGGGCGAACCATGGCTGCACGGTGGACGAGAAGGAGCCAGAGCCTATACGCTCGATAAAGCTCCCAGCTTCTTTGAGCCACTTCTTGGCAGGCTTGGCGGACTTGGCCGTGGCAGCGAAGGTGATGAGCGTCTCCCACGCCTTGCGGCCTTCGGCAGGCATGGCTGCCAGATCCGCCAGGGCCTTGTCCGCCCAGACGTCGCCGGGGTCCAGCAGGCCCGGCTTGGCACCAGTCGCCAGAACTTCCAGGCGCTCACCCAATCTGCGATGCTCGGCGTAGCCGCTGAGGAGTCGCGCAAGCATGCCGCAGAGCTTGCGCAGGCAGGCGGCCGATTCCGGGGGAAATGCCCGGGCCAAGGCGCGCTTCTCCATCAGTTCGATGGCCGCGGTCCAAGGCAGATCCCAGGCCCAGTGCTGGTAGAGTCCGGCCCGGTCCTCGCCCTTCAGTTGTTCCACAGCACTTAGACAGAAATGGTCAGTGGTCGCCGCGTCGCCGCGCCGCAGGATCTCGGCGAGCAGTGCCTGGCCAGCCTCCAGTCGCCTGAACATGCGCTCATACGAATCGCCGCGGTGAGTAGTCTTGGTCGTGTATGCGTCCTTGATGATCATCGGGATCGCCGGCATCCTGGCTGCGATAGGGGCGTCGAAAATCGCCCGGCAGGCCTCGAACTGGTTCAGATCCTTGGTCGTCACCCCGAACTTGGCGTTTGAAGCGGCGGCGTCGGACAGAAAGGTGGCCACATTCGCTAACACGTCACTCACCGCCGCATCCTCTGGGGCTGCCTTATCAGGGGCCATTTAGCGGTCTCCTGGGCTACTTCACGGTCTTGATTTGATTAAGGATGGACGGCTCTTTGATCTTGGTATCATCGGCGAGCATCAGCGCCTTGCTAAGGATCAGGGAGAGCATGTCATCCCCCTCGAAGGGCAGGAAGATCCTGTCGCCTGATGCCGTGCCCATGCTGCTGCGATCCGGAACAATGCACAGGTATTGGTCGTTGGGCCACATGAGAATGTTGCCGCTGCCCAGGTGAATCTTGTAGGTGCGCAGTTCGCCTTGGACTACCAGGAACTTGTCGGAGAGTGTGCAGCGGCTGGCGATCTTGAGCTTGGGCAGGAGCCCTTCCAGTATGCCCCGGCGGGTCTTGGCCGACTCGGAGAGGTCGCCGAAGGAGAACTCCTGCCAGTAGACTCGTGCCTCGCCGTGAGCCTGATCACGCCAGGTCGGGTCGTTGCCGACCGAGCAGACCCCGACGAAGAGGTCCACGTCTCGCAGGACCTCCGTCAGCACGATGGCCGGGATCTCGGTCAAGGCCAGCAGCTGGCCAGCCGGATTCAGGAATCGCACCTGGTCGGTGCTGAGCGTGAGGCAGACGCCGGCGTCAGACGTGTCCTTGCCGTATTCGCCGATCCCCGCAACCCAGAACTCGGCGCGCAGGCGCCACTGCGGCAGGTCAAGAAACGGGGTGTTGTCGGAGTCCCATGTGCCGATGAGGCGATAGCGCCATCCGCGCTGCTGGCAAAGCCGCGCGAACTGATGTTGCTTGATGATGTGTGCCGCGAAACGGTTTGATCGCGTCCTGGTCTTGAGTTCGGCATCGGTAAGAACGTAGATTTCCCGGTGGGCCTGCTTGAAAGGCTGCCGCACCTGGTGGTTCTCGAGCCAGTTGCGCCAAGCCAGGATTGTCTGCGCATCAAAGCCGATTGGGTGCCACAGACTCACTTGAGTCTGATCGTCGATCCATCCGAGTGGCTTACCGGCCGCGTCAACGATCCTGCCGTCGCACCAAATGCCCTGACCTCGCCGTGCCCCCTTCTGAAAATGCCAGACCAATCGACGGGCCAGGGTGCCCACGAGCGGATGGTCGAGATGCGTCCGCCTCCATGCCCCAAGGGACCATCGGCGGGTGCGCAGATAGCACCCTTCTATTCGGTCCCGCTGGGCCAGGGCCATGGTCTTCATGGCTCGGGCCGTGTCGCGCAGCTCGGCAAGTTCTCCATCGCAGCCAGTCTTGACCGCGGCCGGGACGCTGTCCTGTTCCCGCCCGTCGGACCTGAGCCAGGTGAGCTCCGTGGAGGTTGTGTCGACCAGGCGCATCAGGGCAACGGAGCCGCCGACATTCTTTCGCAGCAGGCCCGGCGCCTCCATGCCGAAGGATGGCACGGCAGCATCTTCCAGGTCGTCGGTCGTCAGTCCGGCCTTGGCCGCCACGGCGTCTAGGGCCGCCTGTATCTGCCGCAGCGCGGAGCAGTGCTTGACCCGCAGCTTGAGACGGCTCAGTTGCGCGACCGTGGACATGCCGGACATGGCGGCCAGCACCGTGATGCAGGCGCTGCCGACCTTCACGTTGCGGGGCCCGATGCCGGGCACCTTCTGAAAACAGGCGGCAGCCAGGTCGCCCATCGACTGAGGGATGCGATCAGAGTCCAGGCCCGAATGACACCACACCAGGCCCTTGAGAATGTCGGCATTCCGCTCCAGGATGAGATCGTTGTAGCGCTGCACCTTGTGGGTGCCCTTCCGCCCTACGAGTGCGAACCAAGTCTGGCTTCTGGCCAGAAAGTCTTTCTGGCCCACGCGCTTGATCAAAGGAGCCGCGCCCCGTAGCCACTGGCTAGATGGCGCGGAACCCTCCGCCGTCGCCGCATACTGGATGAGTTCCATCCAGCGGTCCTTTGGCATCGCCGGCATCGATGCCAGATCAGCCAGGGCCCGGTTGGCCCACGCATCGCCCGCCTCGACGATCTGGACCTTCATCCCGCCGAGCACCACGTCAACGCGCGCCACCGACTTCCGCCACACGGCGTGATCCTGATAGCGCGCCAGCATCTTCCGATAGGCAATCAGCGTCTTCTTCAGCGCATCCGAGACGCCATGGGCCTGGACATGGCGCTCCGCAATGCCCAGGGCTCTGGCCAGAGGCACCTCCATGCCGTAGTGAGGTCCCATCCGCCGCAGGGCGCTGAGCAGCGAGCGCAGGTCCTTGTCCTCCAGTTCGAACGGCCGGCGCAGGAGGCGGTCAAGGAGGCTCCGTATGGCGTCGATCCGAAGACGGTGCGGGCTGCCCATGCGAAGATCCCGGCGGTGACTCACGTCCGCCAGCGCCACAGCAAGCGGCAGGAGCATGGATGCCTGGACCGCCGGAGCGGCCTTCAGGATGGACCGCTCGGTCTCGCAAGCCTGAGCGCCGCCTATTCCCTTGTCAGCCTCGGCGAGATAGGTGGCGATCATCCTCCGGGCCTCAGCCTGCGGGGCTGGGGACTTGTTGGAACTGCCGGTCGATCCTGAGCCTGACATGGGATGCGCCCCGCTCCTCTTCAGCCGCCGGTGAGAAACACCAGCTTGATGAAAGTGACCTTCGTGTCTGGGCGCAAGACCAGCTCCTCGGCGAGCTGGTCAAGCTGCCTGTCGTCGGCCAGGACCAGGACCTGCTTGCGCTCGAACGCTTCGACCGCGGCTTTGTACTGTCCCTCCCAGTCGATCATCCGCGCCTTACGGATCTTGTAGCCGTTGAGCGTCTTCTCGGCATCCGTCGGCTGGACCAGTCCGTGGAAGTACTGCGGCTGTTTGGCGTTGTACTCCCTGACCTCCTGGTAGACGCGGCTGCGGATCAACTCCCGGACGGTCACTTTCTCAGTCAAGAACTCGAGCATGGACTCGCGCAGAGTCTCGCCCTTCATGCTCTGATCACGGACGGTCACAGTCACGGACATAGCAGTATCCTCCGTGCCCCGAATAATACGCTCGCTTCCTCCGGTTAGCAAGTATGTGGTTGCCCTGGCTTGAACAATGCCCAGGCGGCGGACCGTGACTTTTCCCCCACCTATTACCCCACTCTTCACCCCACCCTCAGCGGGTTCTCTGCGACCTCTGCGTTGAGGAATTCCCGCCCCTACTTCTCCAGTGGCGCCTGATGCCACTCCGGCAGCTTGACCTTGGCGGAGGCCTGCCAGGCCGAGAGCCACAGCCCGGCGGTCAGCCGGCGCCCTCCACTCAGAGCTTCAGCCGGAACACCCAGACCTGCTGCTGGCGGTAGCCGTGGCCGTCGAGCAGGTAGAAGAGGTCCTGCCTGGGCGAGTAGATCACGCCGGCGGCGGTCTCCAGCGGCTTGCAGTCTAGCTTCCTCAGAACGTTCCTGCCACAGTCGTAGAACCATGTGGCGGCCTTCGTCGGGATGAGCAGGCCGTCGTGCTTCGGCGAGTAGCAGTAGTTCCACCAGGTGATGTCCGGGGCCTCGGCGCCCTCGGGTTCGACCTTGGGCTCGAGCTTCTCCCACTTGCCGCCCTCCAGGCCGTAGGCCCAGAGCGCGTTGCACTTCCCGCCCTTCTCCTTGGAGTTGGCCGCGCCGTAGAAGAGTATGCGCCGGCGCCTGGTGTCGAACGTCGCCTTGGCCCGGTCGTTGGTGCCGAAGGGCGTGTCGCTGCCCTTGATCCGGGCGTTGGTCATGGCCTTGGGATCGACCAGCCACACCCCGAAAGGGCCGCCGTAGGAGTGCTGGGCGCTGACCGAGTACGTCTCGGGAACGCCGTTCATCTCCACCCGGAGACCCGCGCCCTGCCGGGCGTTCTCGGTGATGTGCCGGAGCGGCTCGGCGTAGCGCATCCGGTCCGGGTCGTAGACGACCGAGCCCCACATGACGCTCTTCTTGAGCGAGCCGCTGTAACTGTAGTTGTAGTAGCCGTGGGCGCTGCCGACCACGTGCTGGAACTGCGGCGCCCAGCCCTCGCCGTCGGGGCTGCCGTGCGGGTGGCAGGGGAACTCCGGGTTCCAGGACTCCATCCAGAGGTTGGAGTCCAGGTCGTACTGGCTCCACTCGTTGCCCATGTAGGCCGAGTGGCCGCCGCCCCAGAACTGGATCTCGTTGCGATCCCAGTCGTAGCAGAAGGAGCCGTAGGCCCGGCCGTAGCCGCTGTAGACGTGCGGCAGCTTCGTCCAGGTGTTGTCCGGTACGGAGTCCAGCAGCTTCTTGTGCTCGACGACCTTCTGGCGGTACTCGGCCTGGGTCCTGGGCAGGAAGCTCCAGGCCAGGTCGTACTTGTTGGCCGGGCCGCCCGAGCCCGCCCCATACTGCGGTCGCCAGACCTCCTCGAGGCCGCCGGCCGGAGCCCCGGCGGCAAGCTTGGCCGCCTTGAGGTCCAGCCGCAGGAGCTGCGTCCGCCGCGTCGGGCACTTCCCGTCCCTGCCGCCCCCCATGACGATGAGCACGTGGGTATCCGCCTCCGGCGAGTACTCCAGGCTCTGCCAGGTGCCGCCCTTGCCCTTGTCGCCGAACTCGCCGGCGACATCGAGCTTCTTCCACTCGCGCCTGGCGGCATCGAAGACCCAGAGCCCGGCGGACTGGTGGGCGAGGACGGCGACCTTGTTCTTCGAGTCGTAGTCCATCGCGACCATCGCCGAGCCGACCTCCGGCGGATGCGCGGCCGTCCGGCAGCGCTCCCAGCGGTTCGTGTCCAGGTGCAGGAGCCAGGTGTCGGCGAAGAAGCGGTCCTCGCCGTCGCCGCCGAAGAGCACCATGCCCTTGTTACCGGGGTCGAGCACCATCCGCGAGTAGTTCCGCGGCCGGGGCGCCACGGCCAGCGCCTCCTGGGCCTCGATGAGCTTCCGCTCGGCCTCGTCGAGCGCCCGGAAGGCCTTCCAGCCGTCCGGCTTCGTTCCGCCCCCGGATGGGTCGGAACTACGCCGCGACACGTCGCCGGCCTTAAGCGCCTCGACGGCCTCCTTGAGATTCGCGGCCATGTCCTTCTCGATGAGCCCGGCGGCGGTCGAGAACTGCCCCTTCTCGTAGTCGCCGGCACCCCTGCCGCCGGCGTCCTTGGCGAAGGCGGCGAGGTCCGCGGCGAACTTCTCGACGAGCGCGGCGAGTTCCTCGGGCTTCTTGCCGAGGACTTGGTCGCCGTACTCGAAGGCCAGGCCCCGGGTCGCGCCCCAGAGCGTGCGCAACTCCTTGCCGGCATCCAAGAGCTTCGCGTTCGCCTCGGCCACCTCCTTGGAGGCCGTCTCGAGCTTCGTCCACGCGTTCTTGGCCGGGTCGTAGGCCCAGGTGCCGCGGCGGTCCCAGCGGTCCGGCGTCCAGCAGTCGGCGGGGCGCTCCTGCTTGACGTCCCCGGGCCGGGCCTGGTAGGCCTTGAGGTAGCCGCCGCCGAAAAGGATTGCGCGCCTGCTGCCCGGGTCCCAGACCATGGTGCCGAGCTGGACGTCCGGCGGGGCCTTGCCGAAGGAGATGTTCATGTTCTCGAAGCTGTGCTTGGCCGGGTCGTACTTGAAGGTCACCCCGCCCCAGAAGTAGAGGACCTTCTTCTCCTCGGGCAGGAGGCACATCTGGTGCGCGCCCCAGAAGCAGCAGTTGTACCAGGGCAGCAGGGGCATCCCGTAGCCGTTCTCGGTCTTCCACTGGGTGTAGCACGAGCCGCGGCCGTTCTGGGCCGAGAGGCGCCCGGCCTCGGGCACCCACTCCTCCCACTTGCGCTCGGCGATCCTGAAAACCTCGGCCCAGTACCGGTTGGCGCCCTTCCCGTCGCGCCGGCCGTAGAGCAGCATGCCCTTCTGCTCCGGCAGGTGGACCAACCCGGCCGCGCAGCCGCCGCCCGGGTCGTCATCGACCGTGACCCAGGTGTTGACCGGGAGGTCCTCGCCGGCCGAAGCCGCCGCCCAGCAGGCCATGAGCGCCGCAAGGCAGCAGGCCGCCAGGAGCCGTTCCGTCGCGCGCTTCATCGCTAGTTCCTCCAGTCGAAGATCGCGGCCAGGGTGCTGCTCCTGCCGCGGGCCAGGTCCAGGAAGGCCCGCTGCGCCTCGGCCGGCGGGACCAGGCCGTAGAGGCCGTCGACGTCGATGCGGCCGTCGGCCATCCAGCGCATCCCGGCGGCGAAGAACTCCATGCGGCTGCCGACGCGGAAGTCGGCCGGGAGGTCGGGCACCTCCCATTCCCAGCCGCTGCGCAGGTCGATGAAATCGTAGAAGACCCGGTAGAGTATCTCATGGGCGAAGATGTCCGTCTTCCTGGCCCAGGGCACGCCGACCAGCACCACCTCGCCGCGCTTGCGGACCATCTTGCAGGCGTCGAGCACGGCGGCCTCGTGGCCGGAGCACTCGACCACGAGATCCAGCTGCCCGCGCCAGGCGGGGTCGTCGACCGGCATGGCCGCCAGGACGTTCCCGAGCCCCTTGGCCACGGCCCACTCCCGGCGCTGCGGGTTCGGGTCGACGGCCAGCACCTCGTAGCCGGAGGCGGCGAAGAGCTGCGCGGCCAGGTGCCCGACGGGGCCGAGGCCGGTCACGGCGATGCGGGCCGGGGGCCGGGCCCGGGTCGTGACCAGCGTGCTCCAGCTGATGCCCATCAGGCGGGTGAGCACCGCCTTCTCCGGCGCCAGTCCCCGGGGAACCGGCGCGGTGTGGCAGGCCCTGGCCCGCTGCCGCGAGGCGTGCCGGCCAGAGGTGAAGACCACGTCGCCGGCCCGCACCCCCTTGACCTCCGCGCCGACCGCGTCGACCTCGAAGACGGCGGCGTAGCCGATCTCGCAGGGATACTTGCGCTTCTCGGCGCCGTCCGGGCCGTAGCTGTGCAGCTCGGTGCCGGCGCTGATCGCCGAGAAGAGCGTGCGGCCCTCGACCTCGTCCGAGGCCAGCGGCGCGGCCGGGGATTCGACCTCGAGCAGTTCGGCCTTCTCGACCCCGGTGATGAGCACCTTCTTCATCGCGTTCCTCCTCGGTCAAGCCCGCTTGGCCAGCCAGCCCATGGCATTGGCCATCACCCGGCGGAAGCTGGCGTCGCCGAAGGCCTTGGCGTTGTGTCCGGACTGGTAGGTGAAGACCCGGGCCGCGCCGAACTGGTGAACCCAGCCGAGCGCGCGCATGCTCTTGGGATGGTCGGTACCCAGAAGCACCCGGCAGCCCGGGTCGGGGGCGCCCATCGCGTAAACCTCGTCGTCCATCTCCCAGGCGGAGAGCCCCCGGGTCATGGAATGGTCGCCGTCGAGGACCGAGGTGCGGACGCGGTCGCAGGTGACGTCCTCGAAGCTCCGGTCGGCCATGCCGCAGACCGCCGACCAGTGCGCCCAGTCCGGCCAGGCCAGCAGCGCGTGGTGCCAGATCATGATGCCCTGCTCACGGCGGCCCAGGCCTTCGATGGCCCCCAGGATTTGCTTGTCGAGCCTGGCCTCCTGGCGCGAAGCCTTGGTGCTTTCGCCGACCACGACCTCCTGGCCGGTCGGCACCGCCTGATTGAAGTTGAAGAAGACCAGCGCATCGTAGCCGGCGCGCGTCTCGGCCGGCGAGGAGGCGAACTCCTCGAGGTGCTGCGGGTAGGCGTCGACGCCCGGCAGCTCCCGCCACATCCGCTGGAAGGCGGGCACGTCGTAGGGGTGCTTGCCGGTGATGACCGCGACGCGAATCGCTTGGTCTGCCACGGGTCCGGCCTTCACTTCCCGCCAACGACCCTGGCCGCCTCGGCGCAGAGCGCCAGCAGCCGGTCGTCGCGGTCCTTCCACCCGGAGTTCTCGAAGGCCGCCCATGGACCGGTGACGGGCTCCCACTTGGCCTCGCGGGTCTTGAGATAGTGGAGGGCGCGCTCGTCGAGCAGTTCGGTCGCGCGCTTGGCCGCATCCGCCGGGAGCCGGCCGGAGTCGATCGCGTTCTTCAGGAAGATCAGCGCCTCGGCGAACTCCACGCCCTCGCGGAAGGCCTCGTAGCGCTCGCTGGCGACCGGGCCGTCCGGGCCGGCGGTCACGAGCGCCAGGTTGCTGGCCCCCGGGTCGTACTGGCCGAAGTTCGCGCCGAAGATCGGCCGGCGGTCGTTGCGGTTGGCCACCGGCAGCGGCCAGAAGTCGAGCCCGACCATGCCCACGCCGTTGAGGTTCCCCTGGAGGCAGGCCTCGCTGATCATCCGGTGGGCGACGAGCATATGGCCGTCGGACCAGCGGAAGATGCAGCCCACGCCCTCGCGGGGAAACGCCCATTCCATGCGGGTCCGGCCGCGCTTCCAGACCGCCGGGTACTTGCCGCCGTAGTTCTTCTTGTCAGGGTTGTAGAGCTCGCCGGCCGCCCAGACGTGCTCGGAATAAGGCAGGGGCATGGCCGCGCCGCCCTCGGACTTCAGGCTGCTGGGGTTCACGTGGCCGGAGTTGAACCACTTGGCATCCGGCCAGATCTTCTGGAAGACGGCCACGGACTTGGGCCCCGGCGCGCGGTCCGAGCAGGAGCCCAGCGCGGTCACGTCCCACCAGAGCTTCTTCTCCAGGCGCTGGCGGACCCCGGCCAGCACCGGCCGCCAGAAGGCCTCGCTCTCGGGCGTGCCGTAGGCCGGCTGCTCCAGATCCTCGACCTTGCCGCTGGCGGGGTCGAGCAGCGTGACCGGCTTGGCCTGCTTGTCGCAGGACCACTCCCAGGCATTGATCACCACCAGCCCGGGTTTGCCGGCGGCCTTCTCGTAGGTCTCCAGGTACTTCTCGAAGACCGTGAAGTCGTGGTCGTACCGGTCTTCGCCTACCGGCTTCGCCCCGGCAGGCTGCCCATCGCCCTTTCTGATCCAGCGGACCATGCTCTGGGCATTGTTCTGGCAGTGCGCGTTCCTGAGCAGGTGGACCAGGCAGAGCTTGCCGCCGACCTCGCCGGCCAGCTTGAGGTTCCTGCCCATCAGCTCGAAGTGCTTGTCGGACCAGAAGGGCACGTCGTAGTAGCGGGCCACCGATTCGTGCGACTGGTAAAAGTTGTGGTGGACGGTGAAGTCCTTGGGGTCGGGCAGCCGCCAGTCGTGGACCTTGAGTCTGACCGGGATATCCCTGGCGGCCAGGTCGTCGGCCTGCACGCGGAGTTTGCCATCGTACTCGCCGGGCCTCGCGTCGGCCGGCACCCGGACCGTGATCCAAATCGGCTGTGTCGCACCCTCCGCGGGCTTGTCGTCGGACCGGACGCCGACGCATCTCTTGGGGTCGGCTGGCTTGCCGGTCTTGACTTCGGCGGGCGGTTGCAGGACCAGCGCGTCGAACCGCCCCGGCCCGCCGCGCAAACCGACGAAGGAGGTCTTGGTGTCGGCCGGCAGGGCGTAGCGGACCAGTACCGCCTCCCTGCCGATCTTCCCTCCGTCCTTGGAGGACAGCTCGCCGGCCTCGGCTTTCAGGCCCTTGATCGGCGCGGTCGAGGTGACCACGATCCGGCCGGAGAAGGTCCCGTTGCGGGCGGCGAGCATGGTGATCGGCTTGAGCTCGCCGGCCGGACGGCCGTCGAGCCAGGTGTGGACCGTCTCGGTCACCTCGGAGTTGCGGACCTCGACGGCCTCGCCGGCCGCGGCGGCGCCTGCGCCGAGGCCGGTCAGCGCGAGTCCCAGGAATGCGGCGGCGGTCATGAGCAGTCGCATGGTAGTCTCCTCGTTCCGTTCTTCAGTGCAGCTCACGGCTGCGTTCCCCGTCAATCGACCTTCCTGGTGGTCTGACCCTCGACCACCCGCATGGGCAGCAGCACGCCGGCCGGACCGATCCGGCGCCCGGTCAGCATGTCCTCGACCAGCAGCAGGAGCTCCCGGCCCAGGGTGCCATCCTCGGACTGCGCGGCCGTCAACCTGGGCATGTCCAGCGCCTGCTCGAAGGAACGCCCCACGCAGGCCACGCTCACGTCCTCCGGACAACGCCGACCCAGCTCCCGGAGCGCGCTGATGCAGGCCGCCGCCGTGAAGCTGTCGCGCGCGAAGACGGCGGACGGCGGCGGGCGGAGGCGGAACTGCTCCAGGAGCTCGGCACGCGTCTCCCGGAATGGCTCCCCGCCCTCCTGCCTAAGTCGCAGGACCTGATAGAGCAGCCCTTCCCGGTCCACCCCGGCGCGCTCCAGCGCCATCGCCCAGCCGCCCTGGCGGTCGACGGCCGCCTTGGCCAGCAGGAGCGAGGTAACCATCGCCACCCTGGAGTGCCCCAGCCCCATCAGATAGTTGGTCAGGGCCATGGCCCCCTGGAACTCGTTCGGGGCCACGAAGCTCAGATCGGTCATCTCCTGAAACGGGCCGGCCACGACCACCGGCATCCGGCCGGCCGCGGCCAGCAGCTCGGGAGCGCTCTCGGCCCAGTCCAGGACCACCAGCGCCTGGCAGTCCGCCTCCCGGGCGAGACTGCCGGGATCCGCGCCCTGGCCGGCTTCCACGGGCAGGAGTTCCAGCCCCACCCCGCGCCGGGCGCACTCGCGCTGGACCTCCAGGAAGATGAGATGGTAGATGGGCGAGGAGCTCAGGCCTCCCCAGTCGGACCTGTGGATCAGACCCACCCGGCGCAGTTTCCCGGAGGCCGCACGGGCTTCCCCCGAGAGCCCGGCCCCCTGCCGCACGAACGTCCCGTATCCGCGGCCTCGCCTGCGTACCAGCACACCTTCGTGGACCAACTCCTGCAGCGCGCGCCGCATGGTCATCGGCGCCACACCCAACTCCTTGGCCAGAACTCGCTCCGCAGGAACGGCGCGATCCGGGGCGTAGCGCTGCGCGGCCACGCGGTCCAGGAAGGCCTGCTTGGCCATAAGGTACTTGGGCACGGAGGCAACCTGCTTGTCGGACATCGTGTCCACCTTTCATCCCGCCTGCAAGTTTCTATACACCATTACAGACATAATATCTACCCGAAATGCTAATATTCTAGGTTTCTTGGTGTATAGTTAGATCTTTTGTGTGGAGCAGTATCGAACGCTGTGCATGCGCCCCTGAACTCCTCTGGTTATCACATTGTATTGCAGATTCTTACGTCAATACTGCAATATGCAATCACTTCTCCCCCGTCACCCGGTGCCACTCTGGCAGCTTGACCTTGGCCGAGGCCTGCCAGGCAGACAGCCACAGCCCGGCGGTGAGCTCAACGGCCGTGCGGCAGCGTTCCAAAGCCAGCGCCCGTACGTTGGAGTCGAGCTTCTCGGGGCGGTCTCCGAACGCCGCGGGGAGCGAGGCCTCCAGCTGGTAGACCTTGCCTACCTTGCCGGCCGACGCCTCGATGGCCGCGACCGCCGCGGCGAAGCCGTCGGGCAGTTCGGGGATTTGGAGGTCTTTCACCAGCTCCTCGACCCTGAGGCCCGCGCGCTCCGGGAGCGCGTCCATCCTGAAGTGGACGCCGCTCCTCGGCGACTTCCCGTCCGGCCCGGCCTTCCCGTCGAAGTGGACGGTGGCGTGCAGCGGCTGGGTCGCGTCGGCGGTGTAGTGCGCCATGATCCCGCCGATGTAGAGGACCTTGGCCTTGACCCGCTCGTCTTTGGGCCACTTGCGGTGCTCGGCGAAGGCGATGGTCAGCCGGTCGTGCCAGTCGCGGACCGCGTAGGGCAGCCAACCGACCGTGTCCGGATCGAGCTTGAGCTCCCGGCAGAGGGCAGCGTAGCCTTTCCTCGAGACCGGCAGCTTCCGGCCCTGGAGCAGGTCGTAGTCGATGAAGTGCTCGGGCATCTGCGACGGGCGCAGGCTGACCGGCAGCTTGCCCTCGGTCCAGAGGTCCGGGTCGTTCGAATAGAAGGCCAGCGTCGTGCCGGCCGACCGGAAGAACTCGGGCACCTCCTTGGGCAGCGCCTCGGCCGCCGCCTGCGTCACGGTCCAGTGCCCGTAGGGCCACCAGGCCAGGGCGGCCGCCGCGAACGCCGCCGCCAGGAAGATCCCGCCCAGCGTCACCGCCACAACACGCCGAGAAACGATCCGCATAGGTGCCAGCCTCCTATCAGCCCGGCCCACAAAAGAAAGAGGGGCAACGGCCTGGCCGCTGTCCCCCCTTGGATTCGTTTGGCGTCCCCACGGAGATTCGAACTCCGGTTCTCAGATCGAGAATCTGATGTCCTAGACCGGGCTAGACGATGGGGACGCCCTATGTCTTGGTCTTCCAGCCGTCGGGAACCGGTCATTCCCGTCGACCTCTGGCTTCCCGCGGTCCTCTGGAAACCGCAGCCAACCCGAAGATTGGTTGCCCGGCAGGGATTCGAACCCCAACTACCTGATCCAGAGTCAGGCGTCCTACCGTTAGACGACCGGGCAACCCCCGCCGGGTGAAAGCCCAGCAACCGGGCGGGATTCTAGCCGGGCCGTCGGAAAAGTCAACTCAAAGTTGCCACAATCCCCTTGCCGAGCTCGCCGCACCTGGCCAGGTCGTCGCCGGTCGGGGCGAAGCGCGAGCGCACGCTCTCGACCGGCAGCTTGTAGCCGATTCCGGAGAGCCTCGACTCGACGAGCTTGGCCGCCTCGCCGCTCCAGCCGAAGCTCCCGAAGACCCCGCCCACCCTCCTGGTCGGGAGAGCCGATACCGAGAGCAGCGCCATGGTGCGCCACATCGGCGGCGGCACGTCCCGGTTGATGGTCGGCGTGCCGAAGACCAGCGCGTCGGCGCGCTCGCAGAGAGAGACGATGTCCTCCTCGCTCTTCTCCGACCAGTGGGCCAGTTCCGCGTCGGCCCCGGCGGCGCGCACGCCCTCGGCCACCGCCTCGGCCATCTTCGCGGTGTTGCCGTGGCTCGACAGGTAGATCACGCCGACGAGCTTCTTCGCGCCCTTCTTCGGGGCCGCGCTCCATTCCTGGTAGCGCGAAAGCGTGGTTGCCAGGCACTGGCCGCGCAGCAGCGGACCGTGGCTCGGCAGGGCCACCTCGATGGGCACGTCCTTGACCCTGGCCAGGGCCTTCCGAACGTGCTCGCTGTAGAGCCGGATCAGACAGTCGTAGTAGATCTTCTGGTCGCCACGGTAGTCCGGATTGCAGTCAGCCCAGAGCGATTCCTTGGGGCAGTAGTGCGCGCCCAGGGCGTCGCAGGTGAAGGCGGCCTTCAACTCCGGCACGTACGTGAAGATGGTGTCGGGCCAGTGCAGGAATGGCACGACCACGAACGACAGCGTCAGGCCCCCTACGTCCAGGGTCTCGCCGTCGGCCACCGCCCGGAACGGGAAGTCGCGGTTGAGGAGCTCCTTGAGGAACATCCCGACCGCCTTGCTGCCCAGCACGGTCGCGTTGGGGGCGCGCTCAAGCAGCCTGCCGAGCGAGCCGGAGTGGTCGGGCTCGGCGTGGTTGGCCACGATGTACTTGAGCTCGCGCAGGTCCGTCTGCGACTCGAGCGTGGCGATGAACTCATCGCAGAACCGGGCCTTGACCGTGTCGATCAGCGTCGGCTGGGCGGTCTTGAGCAGGTACGAGTTGTAGCTCGTGCCGTTGGCGGTGGGAAAGAGGTCGTCGAAGATGCGCATGTCCGGGTGCAGCGCTCCGACCCACCATACGCGGGGCAGAATCTCCTGGGGCGTCATGGCTGTTCCTCCTGACCGGGATCGGCCACGTACTGGAAGTGTTCCCCGCCGGCCGGGTCCCCGGCCAGCGTCACCACGTGCTTCTCGACCATCCGCACCGGGTAGTAGCTCTCCTTGGCCTTGCGAAGCCCCGGACTGCCCAGGTCCTGCTCGCGGTTGAAGTAGCGGCAGTCGGTGAACTCCCGGGCGGCGAACTCGCGGGTCATGAGCTGGCTCAGGCCCTTTATGCCCGGCCCGGCTTTCTCGAAGTGGATCGCGGCGG
This sequence comes from uncultured bacterium, assembly GCA_937935355.1. Classification (GTDB taxonomy): domain Bacteria; phylum Planctomycetota; class SZUA-567; order JAKLDR01; family JAKLDR01; genus JAKLDR01. The sequence continues at coordinate 47,978 of CALGYR010000055.1, forward strand.
TGTCGGCCGTGAGACGCTCCCCGAGCGACACGGCCTGGACCTGGCCGTCGACGAGAATGACGCCGACGGCCAGACCGAGCTGCTCGTGCAGGCTCAGCCCCTCGATGAGCGCGGTGACCTCGTAGCGGCTGATCGAGCCCAGCGACCCGCAGCGCATCCGGCACCAATGTTCGGCCAGCTCCCGGGCGGGAGCCACCAGGTCGGCGGAGAGCCGGCGGTATTCGAAACCGTGGTGGCGGAGGAACTGGTTTACCAGGTTCTTCTTGGAGTGGTAGCGGTTGCCGCGCAGTTCGGCCAGATCGGAGCGCTCGTAGACGTAGTCGAAGTTGTCGCGGTCCGCCCGCCGCTGGAAACGGCCCGACGGCTCGAAGAAGCGCCGCCAGGTCTGTTCGGTCACGCCGTAGATGTGCCGGGGAACCCCGGCCGCCGGGCGCTCCTGCGCCGTCCTGAGCACTTCCTCGGCGACCGCATCAGCGCGCTCCGAGAGCATGGGCGGCAGCAGGCACCACCCTCCCCCGCGACAGCGCTCCCGAAAGAGCAGCGCGTCCCCCAGCCGGCTCAGGCCCGGCTGGGCCGACTCGCGAAACAGATAGAAGCAGGCGAAGGTGAACTCGGAGGGCTCGCGCCCGAGCCAGGCGAAGCCGTGCTCGACCGTCTCCCGGTCATCTATCGTCAGCGGCCGGAACTCCGGGAATTCCGGGATATCCGCGGCCATGACCAGTATCCGGCTTCAGCCCACGGGCTTGAACTGGCTCTTGTCCGCTCCGCAGACCGGGCACACCCAGCTGTCCGCCAGGCTCTCGAACGCCGTGCCGGGGGCCACGCCGCTCTCCGGATCTCCGGCCTCGGGATCGTAGATGTACCCGCAGACCTCGCACTCGTGCTTTTTCACCACCACCTCCGGCAAGGGGAGCCGCGGCTCCCGGAAGTCGATCGCGGTCAGGCCTCGATGCTGATGGCCTCGACCGGACAGGCCTCGGCCGCCTCCCTGGCGCAGGCCTCGGTTTCGGCCGGGACCGGGTCGGCGATGACCACGGCCACGCTCTCCATCTTGAAAACCGCCGGACAACTGTCGGCGCATAACCCGCAGCCCGTGCAAACGTCGGGGTCGATTTTAGCTCTCACCAAACGCCTCCTGTGGAAAAAGACCGGCTGTCACCACGGTTGAACAAGAGCGGAGGCGCCGGTATTCCCGACGGGCTGGCGGCAGGCCGCTACTTGCCGTTCTCGCTGTCGCTGAGGGACACGAAGATGTCGTCGAGCCGCACGCCCAGGCCGGCGCGGTCCGGCACCAGACGCACCGGCTTGCACTTGATGGTTACGCCGCTGTACTGGCCGCCGCGCATGGTCACGTGCAGCACGAACTGCCCGGTGGGCAGGCTCTCGCCCTTGAGGCGCACCTCGGTGAGCAGCGCGCCGGACGCCGACACGTTGGCGACCTTGGCCGTGCCCTTGTCGAAGTAGGTGCCGTCGGCCAGATAGACCTGCACGTCGGCCTCGATATCCACGTCCTTGCGCCGGCACTCGCGATAGTGGGCCCTCAGGCGATCGAGGAACTCGCCGCCGGAGACGGCGTGCATCGAGAGCCGCCGGGCCTCGCTCTCCATGGAGCGCTTCTCGACCTTCTCCCTCCTGGCGCTCACGCGCCTCGAGGCGGGCCGACTTACCCTCGAGCTCTTCTTAGTCTTGGACATCTCAGCGAAGTCCTCCAGCAGCTCAGATGGCGCCCAACGGGCGACGGGCAGAGCATATCCGCGGCCGGCGAGGCTGTCAAGCGCGCGCGCCCGCCGCGCACGGCCGTTTCAAGAAGGCGGTTTCGCCGCGGACTCTGCTTCGCCCTGCGTAGCGAAGCCGGGCTTCGCAGAGCAGGGGACGCTGAGGCACAGAGCAGGCCCAGGAACGCGGCGGACAACTTCTGCAGGGAGGAACCTCGGCCGCGGACAAGATCTTGCCTCGGCGGCTCCGCGTCTCGGTGGTGAACCAGGTCCCTACGTCGCCTTCTCCGGCAGCCCCCCGAACCTTCGCGACCGGCGGCCGAAATCGGCCAACGCCGCCTCCAGGTGCTCGCGGCGGAAATCCGGCCAGAGCACCGGGGTGACCCAGAACTCGGCGTAGCTCGACTGCCAGAGCAGGAAGTTGGAAAGCCGCATCTCCCCGGCCGTGCGGATGACCAGATCGGGATCGGGGTGGCCGGCGGTGTACAGGAACTGCTCCAGGAGCTCAGGGGTGATGGCCTCTGGAGCCAGCCGGCCGGCGGCGACCTCGGTGGCGGCCAGTCGCGCGGCCCGGGCGATCTCCTCCTGGGCGCCGTAGTTGAGCGCCAGGTTGGCCCTCAGCCGCGCCCCCCCGGCGGTTGCGGCGACGGTCTTCTCGAGCTCCGCGCGCACCGCCGACGGCAGCCCATCCCGGTCGCCGAAGACTTCGAGCCGCACTCCGTCCCGAACCATCTCGGCGCGCCGGCCCGCCAGGTACGAGCGCAGCAGCCGCATCAGGAAGGACACCTCGGTGCGCGGGCGCTTCCAGTTGTCGACGGAGAAGGCGTAGAGCGTCAGTTCGGGAATGCCGATGTCCAGCGCGGCCTTGACGATGGCCCGGACGCTCTCCATGCCGGCGCGGTGCCCGGCGGTGCGGGTCTTGCCTCGCGCCACCGCCCAGCGGCCGTTGCCATCCATGATGATGGCGACGTGGCGGGGGACCGGGTTGAGGGTGGACGGTCGAAGGTGGAGGGCTGGCTCGGGGCCGCGCGCGGCCGACGACTTCGATCTTTCGGACACTGCCTAAACCCGTCTAAGGGCAAGCGGCGATCGGCAGTTCGCCTCCCGCCCTCCCCCTACGCCTTCCACCGTCAACCCTCCACCCTCAACCGTCTAACGTCTGAGCGTCTGGTCCCTGCCCTGCCCCACGGATATGGCCGTGAAGGCCAGTCCCGTGAGCTTCTCGAGGCGCAGCACATAGTCCTGGGCGGCCTTGGGCAGGTCCTGGAAGCGGCGCGCCGTGGAGACGTCCTCCTTCCAGCCGGGCATCTCCTCGTAGACCGGCTCGACGCGCTCGAGCGCCGGGACGTCGGCGGTGAAGCTGTCCACCGTGCGGCCGTTCAGGCGGTAACCGGTGGCGATCTTCACGACCGGCTGGCCGTCGAGAACGTCGAGCTTGGTGAGCACCGCCTCCTTGGCGCCGTTTAGCCGCGCGGCATAGCGGACCGCCACGGCGTCGAACCAGCCCGTCCGGCGCGGGCGGCCGGTGGTCGTGCCGAACTCCCCGCCCTTCTGGCGCAGTCCCTCGCCCACGGCGTCGTTCAACTCGGTCGGGAACGGGCCGGCGCCCACCCGGGTGGTGTAGGCCTTGACGATGCCCAGGGCCTTGTCCAGCCGGAAGGGCGGCACGCCCGCCCCGGCCGCGGCGCCGAGCGTCGTGGCGTTCGAGCTGGTGACGAACGGATACGTCCCGAAGTCGATGTCGAGCAGCGCGCCCTGGGCGCCCTCGAAGAGCACCGACCTGCCCGCGTCCAGCGCGTCGAGCAGCACCGCAGAGACATCGGCCACGAACGGCCGGATGCGCTCGCCGACGGCCAGCACTTCGTCGGCGATCCTGCCGGCATCGAGCCGGGCATGCCCGTAGACCTTGTCCAGGAGCGGGTTGAGCTCGTCGAGCCGGGCCTCGACCCGGGAGCGGAGGTATTCGGGCGCCAGCAGGTCGCAGACCCGCAGACCGGTGCGCGAGGCCTTGTCGGCGTAGGCCGGGCCGATGCCCCGGCCGGTCGTGCCGATCGAGGACTTGCCGCGGCGCTTCTCGGCCAGGGTGTCGATCAGCCGGTGGTAGGGCATCACCAGGTGGGCGAGCCCGGAAACCCGGAGGTTCTCGGGGCTTAGTTTCACCCCGCGCTTGAGCAGGTCGTCGACCTCCTCCATGAAGAGACCGGGCTCCAGCACCACTCCGCTGCCCACCAGGCAGAGCTTGCCCGGCCGCAGCACGCCCGAGGGCACCAGGTGGAAGGCGTAGCGCTCCTTGCCCAACCACACGGTGTGGCCGGCGTTGGAGCCTCCCTGATAGCGGACGATGACGTCGGCCTCGCCGGCGAGCTCGTCGAGGACCTTGGCCTTGCCCTCGTCGCCCCACTGCAGACCGACCAGAACTGTTGCGGGCATCAGTAATGTTCCATCCTTTCCGGCGGCATTATCACGATAATTCGCGATTTTCAAGGGACGGGGCAAGAACACTCAGCCACAGATGCACACAGATGAACACCGATGTAAACGTTCGAATGAGAACGGCCCCACTCAAATTCCCATCCGTGTCAATCGGTGTTCATCTGTGGCTAATGGACCTCAATGACCCTGCCCGTCTGGATTGACTCTATCGCTGCGGCCAGCACCTTCTGGGCGGCCAGGCCGTCGGCCCCCGAGCCGTCGATCTCCTCCGGCCGGACGCCGGCGGCGATCTGCTCGAGGAAGGCGTGGATGCGGTTGCGGAAGGTGTCCTCGAAGCCGCCCATCCCCCCGAAGATCGGGTTGGTGTAGACGGTCTTCTCGAGGTTCCCGGCCGGATAGAGCGTGGCCTCCCGGAACATGTCGTCGATCACGAAGCGCCCGCCGGTGCCGGCCACCTCGCAGCGCTCCATGGGGTGGCCGCGCTCGATGTCGTAGCTCCCGGTGAGCGTCCCGGTGGCGCCGCTGGCGAAGCGCATCAGGAACTGGGCGGTCGACCATATCTTCCGTCCCGGGGCCTTGGTGGCGAAGCACTGCACCGCGACAACGTCCCCGCAGAAGTGGCGCATGATGTCCACGGTGTGGGGATGCAGGGCCTTGATCTGGAACCAGGGCGAGCTCTCCCGGGGGTTCTTGATCCACATGCCCATGTTCATGAAGAGCAGGTGGCCCAGCCGGCCCTCGTCTAGCCACCTCCTGGCGAGCTTCGCCGCCGGAGTGAAGCGGTGGTTGAGGTTCACCCCCAGGCACAGGCCGCGCTCCCGGGCGCGAGCCACCATCCGCTCGGCGTCGGCGATCTCGTTGCTGATCGGCTTCTCGACGAGCACGTGGCTGCCGGCGTCGAGCGCCTGCAGGGTCGGCGCGCAATGGTCGCTGCCGTACTCGTGCCCGCCGGTGGCCACGCTGGTCACGTCGGGCTTGAGCTTGGCGAGCATCTCCGCGGCGTCGCGGAAGGCCGGCACCCCCAGGCGCCGCGAGGCCGCCTCGGCCCGCTCGGGCAGCAGGTCGCAGACCCCGACCAGTTCGGCCAGCGGACTGGCCCGGTGCATGTCCGCATGGCGGTTGCCGATGCCCCCCAGGCCGATGACGCAGACTCTCAACATGGCAGACAGTCCCTTTCCTTAGCTGTCATCCTGAGCGCAGCGAAGGATCTTTTCCAGGGCGTTGGGAAGACCCTTCGCTGCGCTCAGGGCGACAGGCGACCGAGGCGGAGGTCGGCAGTTCGTAGCCGTACTCCCGCATGGCCGGCTCCAGGAAGTCTAAGCACCGGCCGCCCTCGGCCGAGCGCTTCCAGCGCTCGACGGTGTCCGGTCGGACGATGATCCGGCCCAGCGGGAACCCCAGGAACTTCTCGATGCGCACGAGGGTCTCCTCTTGCTTGAGGACGAAATCCTCGAAGCGGACCTCGATCCAGTGCGCCGGCCGCGGGGTCGAGCGGACGATGTCGTACTGGTACTTCCAGGAGATGGCCCGCCGCCTGAAGACGTCGTCGGTCTTCGGGTAGCCGATCCCGAAGTCGGCCAGGTCGTCGGTGAGGTGCCCGCCGGCGATGCAGTCGCGCGGGTCGCGGGCCCAGAAGATGTAGCGGATCTCCGGGAACATCCGGACGATCCAGGGATAGACCAGGGTGGTCTCGGGAATCTTCCAGCCCTTCACCTTGGCCCTGCTCCCGAGGACCGAGGCCAGGTAGGACCCGATCAGGCTCTTGAACTCCACCGGGATGGGCGCGGTGTGGAGCCTGCTGAAGTCCCACTCCAGGCCGCCCTTCCACTCGACGTACCGGGCCATCACCCGGCAGGCCTCGTACATGTCCCGCCCGGGGATCAGGTCGCCGGAGCCGTTGAGCGTGTCGCCCATCCAGACGCCGCTGGCGGTCAGCGTGTGCGACATCGCCCTGGTGCCGCCGTGTCCCCGGCCGATGACGGTTATGAGCACGGTGGATCTCCTAAAAGCAAACGGGGGCTTTCACCGCAGAGGACGCAGAGTTGCGCTGAGGACGACAACTGCCAGCCTTCCTGTCTACAGCTTCTTCGCCCCCCGCTGAGTCTGGAGTTCCCTGGCCTGCAGGCCCTTGGCGGCCTTGGGCGAGCCGATGTGCATCGACTCGTAGGCCTGCTTCGAGGTCTTGAACGGGCCGCAGCCCTTCCCGTGCCAGTTGAGATTGGTGTAGATCGGGTCGCGACGGCCGGTGGCCTTCTCGCGGCGGGCGATGTGGGCCTGCATCCGCGCCTCGAGCATCTTCACCACTCCGGGCTCCTCCCTGGCGACGTTGTGGTTCTCCTCCGGGTCCCGGAGGAGATTATAGAGCTCCACCTCCGGCTTGAAGTGGAAGTCGGGCTCGAGCGCGTGGATCAGCTTCCACTCCGGCGTGCGCCAGCCGTGCTTGCGCATCCAGGTGCACTCGGTGATGTAGTACTCCGGCTCCTGGACCCGTTCGCCGCCGGTCCAGAGGGGCGCCAGGCTCCGGCCGTCGAAGTCGATGTTGGTCTTCACCCCTAGGAGGTCGAGAATGGTCGGGGTCACGTCCTTCATGTGGCAGTAGTCGGAGAAGCGCGCGCCGGCCGGGATCTTGCCGGGCAGGACGAAGGCCAGCGGGATGTGCAGGGTGCAGTCGTAGAGCCCGTGGTGGTCGTAGTAGCAGTCGTGGTCGTGGAGGGTCTCGCCGTGGTCGGAGTCGATGACCACCAGCGTTTCCTCCTCTATGCCCAGGCTCCGCACGGTCTCGAAGATGTTGGCGATGCAGGCGTCCATGTAGGCCAGCGCACCGTCATACTGGGCGATGATGTACTCCTTGTCCGTGCAGCCCGGGGGGAACCAACTGGCGAAGTAGTCGCAGAAGGGCTTGAACTTGTAGACCGGGTCGAGCGAGCGGTTCTTCCTGTCGAACTCGTTCCCCTCGTAGAACATCCGGTCGAAGGGCCTCGGCGGCAGGTACGGCGAGTGCGGGTCCATGTGCCGCAGGAAGAGGAAGAACGGCTTCGAGCCGCCGGCCAGGCGCTTGAGCTCCGGGATGGTCACCTTGTTGAGGTTCTCGGCCTTGGGGCTGCGGCCGGTCTCCCAGGAGCCCCAGCCCTCGAAGTCCAGGTACTTCTGGAAGCCGCGCGAGGCCGGGTTGCCGCTGAAGCCCACGCAGGTGGTGGCGTAGCCGCGCCTACCGAGGATTTCCGCGAGCGTGGCCATCCCCTTCCGCAGCCCGCCCTGGTGGCGGAGCGCCACCACGTCCATCCCGAAGGCATCCATGCCCGTGAACATGGAGGTGTAGCCGGGCGTGGTCGGGATGTGCGGGCTGTACATGTTCTCGAAGACCGCGCCCTGCGACGCGAACTTGTCGAGGTGCGGGGTGGTCAGGCGCCTGTACCCGTACATACTCATGTGGTCGGCACGAATGCTGTCGATGCCGATCAGGATCACGTTGGTCTTGCGGGCCACGGTCTTCGTCCCTCCGTATCTTCTAGCCCAGAGCCACCCGCCGCCCGGTGGCGGCGGACTCCAGGCAGGCCAGGGTCATCTTGAGGACGTCGCGCCCCTCGCGGGCGGTGGCGATCGGCGGCCGGCGACCCTGCAGGAAGCCGGCCAGCGGCGCAGCGAGATTCGAGATGCGCTCGCCCTGGGCCGTCACGTCCGGGAGGTCGCTGGCCGTCCAGCGGCCGGCATCCTTGAGGTACCACTTGAGCTGGACACCGCCGGCCGGCCGCGGGGCCGAGCAGCTCGGCCCGTCGCCGTAGCAGCCGACGACCATGCCCCTCTCGCCCAGGATCTCGAGGCTGGTCTCGCCGGCCACTGCCACGAACGTGCAGGAGACCTCGGCGAGCAGCCCGTCGGGGTAACGGAAGACTGCAATGCCGTTGTCGTTGGGGATCTTCGGATTCATGGCCGTGCCGATCTCGGCGGAGACAGACAGCGGCATGCCCAGCAGCCAGTGGAGGAAGTCCACGGCGTGGGCCGCGTCGTCGGCGAAGATGTCGCGATTGAGCTCCGGCCGGACGTGCCAGGAGTTTTCGAAGTCCTTCATGTTCTGGGTGGCCAGGCAATGCCGGCGCCGGACCATGAAGAGCCGGCCGAGGGCGCCCGAGGCCACGAGCTCGCGGGCCTTAAGGTTGTGCGGGTCGGCGCGCATCTGCCAGGCGAGCGTGAAGGGCACCTTGTGGCGCTCGACGGCCGCGACGATCCGGTCGGCCTCCTCGAGCGTCAGGGCCAGGGGCTTCTGGAGGACGATCGCCTTGCCCGCGGCGGCGGCGAGCTCCACGAGCTCGGCGTGCCGGGAGGTCTCGGCGCCGATCGCCACGGCGTCGGCCCCGCCCTCCCCCACCAACTCCTCGGCCGAAGCCGCCCGCCTCAACTCATGGCGCCGGCAGGAGGCTTCCGCGCGGGCGTCGTCGTGGTCCCAGCCGGCGACGAGCTCGACGCCGAGCTCCGGCGACTTCCGCCAGCGCTCGCAGTACATCCCGACATGCCCGTGGGCGAAACCGAGGACGCCCAGCCGCACAGGCTTCATCGCTCAACCTCACCAGCCGTCCAAGAACCCGGCTCACCGCAGAGACGCAGAGAATGCAGAGACTGCGCAGAGAACGGCCCTGTGTTGGTTGTCTGTGTCACGACTGTCACCCTCGATCCATCTCCTCTGCGTCTTCTCTGCGTCTCTGCGCTGAAATGCACGTGATGCACTACCGTGCGCCCAGGGACTTGAGGATGGCGTTCATGTATCCGTAGCTCTCGGCGGCGATGACGTCCCGGCGGGGCATCTCGTACTTGCCGGCGCCGATCACCTCGAGGCACACGGCACCGTCGTACCCGCCCGCGACCATGGCCTTGAAGTAGCCGGCCAGGTCGATCTCGCCACGGCCGCAGGCCTGGTCGGCCGGCTCTCCGGGGCTCGGACCCCGGCCCTTGCAGTCGCGGATGTGAACGTGCCCGACCCGCGAGAGCACCGCCGGGAGCGCCCTGGCCGGGTCCTCGCCGGCGCGATAGATGTGGCTCGGGTCCATGTCGATGCCGAAGGCCGGGGACTTCACCTTCTCCATGGCCCGGAGCGTCGTGGGCGTGTTGTAGACCGAGGCCTTCACGTGCGCCTTGCAGCAGAGCTTCACGCCATACTCGGCGGCCTTCCCGGCCATCTTCACCATCAAGTCGGTCTGGCGGACAAAGTCCTCCTCGACGTCGGACTTGCCGCCCGGCCCGATGTTCACCACCGGCACGCCGATCTCCCGGCCGGCCTCGAAGGCCTTGGTCAGGCGGTCCTCGTCGAGCGAGGCCACCTCCATGGAGAGCAGCGCGAGCTTGTGCTCGGCGGCCAGGCCCTTGATGGTCGCGGCCTGCGGCCGCCAGTTGTCGAGCTCCAGGTGCTCGCACATCCCCTTGATGGCCGAGAGCTCGATGCCGTCGTAGCCGGCCCAGGCGACGTGCTGGAAGGCGGTGGCCAGGTCGTGGCCCTGGTAGAGAACCGAGTTGACTCCGAGCTTGATCATGGCTTCCTCCTGGGAGGCACTAAGGGACTAAGGCACTCAGGCACTGAGTTACTTGCCCATCTTGGCGTCGCCCCTCCCGCCCCTTAGTGCCTCAGTGCCTTAGTCCCTCAGTGCCTACTAAATCTTCTCGACGCGCGGGTCACCGTGGACCGTCGGCAGCGGCTTCGGGCGCACCAGCGCCCCGCCGCTCTCGTAGGACTCGATCACCGCCCAGATGTACTCCAGGGTGGCGAGCGCGTCCCGGCCCGAGGAGCGCAGGTGCTCGTGGGGCACGCCGTTGGTCACGTCTTCCAGGAAGGCGTGGATACGCAGAGGGAAGGTCGCGCCGAAGTCCTTGATGCCCGTGTCCAGGACCTCGGGGGCCGGGCCCTGGCCCAGGCCGTACTTCTCGCCCTTCCTCGGCGCCGGCCAGTAGGTCAGTCGTTCGATGCAGTTCTCGATGCAGAAGGCGCCCTTCGAACCCGCCACCTCGCAGCTCCACCAGCCGCCCAGCCCCCAGGGCGCATCGCCGCGGTGGCTGAGCAGGTAGCCGACCGTGCCGTTGGCAAACTGCACGTGGACGCTGTTGACCGAGACCAGCAGGTCGCCTTTGTTCCGGCGATAGCCTGGCTTGGTCGAGAAGGACTGCACGTGGGTGATGTCCCCGCAGAAGTGGCGCATCACGCTGAAGGGGTGCGTCAGGAAGGCCTTCATGTGTGCGTAGGGCTGGTTGAAGCGCGGCGTGTCCTTCAGGCTGTAGGTCTCCTCGCCGCCCTGGAAGCCGACCTTGAAGAGCACGGAGACGAGCTCCCCGACCTGGCCGTCGGTCATGTACTTCTTCGCGCGCTCGGCGGTCGGCGTGAAGTAGTGGTTCAGGTTGCAGCCGAAGTAGAGCTTCTTCTCGGCCGCGAACCGCACCATCTCGCGGGCCTCGTCGATGTCGTTCGAGAGCGGCTTCTCGCAGAGCACGTGGCGGCCGGCCGAGAGGGCCTCCATGGCCGGCTCGAAGTGCCAGCTGCCGTTCTCGTAGCCGCCGGTGGTCACGTCGACCACGTCGAGCTCCTCGTGGGCGAGCATCTCCTTGAGGCTGTAATAGGCCTTGACCTCGTGCTTCTTCGCCGCGGCGTCGGCCTTCTCCTTGACCACGTCGCAGACCGCCACGAGCCTGGCAAGCCCGTCCTTGCGGTGGGCCTCGGCGTGGGTGTTGCCGATCCCGCCCATCCCGACCACCCCGACCCTGAGCGGCGCCTTGGTTCCTGCCTGGGCTGTCACTGGCTCCTCCTTCTCTCCCGTCCCCGGTAACACAGGCAGTCTAGCCCGGCCCGGGAGTTCTGTCCTTGACTCTTGGGCCAATTAGTAGCACTATCTGGCCATGAGCGTGCGCCCCAGGATCAGCCGGATCAAGGCCGACAAGGTCTTCCCTCTGCCCGACTTCCCCCTTCAGGTCATGAAGATCGACCGTCATGGAGAGAGCCCCGAAGGACACGGCCACGAGTTCACCGAACTCGTGGTCATCACCGGCGGCAGCGGCACCCACTTCACGGGGGACGAGCAGTACCCGATCTCGCGCGGCGACGTCTTCGTGATCGCCCGGAGCCGCAGCCACGGCTATCGCGACGTCCATGATCTCGCGCTGGTCAACATCCTCTTCGACCCGGCGAGGCTGGCGCTTCCCCTGCATGATCTGGCCAGGGTGCCCGGCTACCACGTGCTCTTTCGGCTCGAGCCCGCCTGGCGGCGCAAGCACGGCTTCGAGAGCCGGCTGCGACTCGGCGCCCGGGAGCTTTCCCACGTCGAGGGGCTGATCCACAACCTGCTCGCCGAGCAGGAGGCTCGCGAACCGGGACACCGGTTCCTGACCCTGTCCTGGCTCATGCAGATAATCGGGTACCTCTCGCGCTGCTACGCGCGGCGCTCGCAGGAGGGCCGGGCGGCGGCCCTGCTGCGCATCGGCCAGGCCATCAGCCACCTGGAGGCCAACTACACCGAGCCGGTGCGCCTGGAGGAGCTCGCCGAAATCGCCCACCTTTCGGTGCGGACCTTCCTGCGCGAGTTCCGCTCAGCGATGGAGACCTCGCCCATAGACTACCTGGTGCGCCTGCGCTCGGCCCGGGCCGCGGAGCTGCTCCGGAAGGCTCCGGAGCTGAACGTCACCGAGATCGCCTTCCGGACCGGCTTCGGCGACAGCAACTACTTCTCGCGGACCTTCCGGCGGGTCATGGGGGTGTCACCACGCGAGTACCGGCAGGGCAAGATGGCGGCCCCGCGGGCTTGAGGCCCGGGCGTGCGGCCCGCGCGCCACTACGGGCCATAGTACTCCGGCGGGCGCAGCTCGGCGTACCCGCCCGCCGCGAAAAGCGCCTTGCGAACCTCCAGGCACAGATCGCACTTGCTGACGAAGCCCCGCTCGGGGAGCTTCCAGCCGTGCCGCTCTTGCACCACCGGGCGTTGGTCTCGAGGTAGGAGAGCGCCACGCCCATCTTCCGGGCCAGGCGGATCACGTCGAGGAGCAGCTCGAAGCGCAGCGTCGCCTCGCCACCGGCCAGGTGCAGCGAGTCGAAGGGGCGCTCCCGGCCGAGCGCCGCGAAGGCCCGCTCGGCCGTCTCGAGCGCTATCCACTCGTCCGGGCGCCGCGGCGAGCAGCGGTAGATGCAGTGCCGGCACTCGTTAGTGCAGCGGTAGGTCATCATCAACCCGCCGGAGACGAGCGGCGGTATCGAGAGCGCAGCCTGAGCCATAGCAGCAACGCACTTCTAGCCACAGATGAACACGGATGAACACAGATGGACCCGGTTCGGCATCATGAGTCTAATCTGTGTTAATCTGTGTTCATCGGTGGCTAGCGGTACCCTACCTGGCCTTCTTCTCGAGGATCTTCCTGGTGAGGATGGGCAGGACCTCCTTGAGGTCGCCGACGATCCCGTAGGTGGCCACTTTGAAGATGGGCGCGTCCGCGTCGCGGTTGATGGCCACGATGGTGTCGGACGACTGCATGCCCACCAGGTGCTGCACCGCGCCGGAGATGCCGCAGGCCACGTAGAGCTTGGGGCAGACCGTCTTGCCGGTCTGTCCGACCTGGTGGCTGTAGGGCTTCCAACCGGCGTCGACCGCCGCGCGCGAGGAGCCCACCGCCCCGCCGAGGGCCTTGGCCAGGTCCTCGACCAGCTTGAAATTTTCCGGGCCGCCCAGTCCCCGGCCGCCGGAGACGATGATGTCCGCGTCGGCGATGTTGACCGTCTCCTCGATCTCGGCGGCGAAGTCCAGGATCTTCGAGCGGCTCACCAGCCGCGCCTTGTCCGGGGCGATCTTCTCGAGCGTCCCGCCCTTGCCCGTGCCGGCGGCCGGCGGCTTCATGACCCGCGGCCGGACCGTGGACATCTGCGGGCGGTGGTTGGGGCACAGGATGGTGGCCATGATGTTGCCGCCGAAGGCCGGGCGGGTCTGCATGAGCAGCCCCTCCGGATTGATGGCCAGCCCCGTGCAGTCGGCGGTCAGGCCGGTGTGGACCTCGACGGCCACGCGCGAGAGGAAGGCCCGGCCCGCGCAGGTCGCGCCGGCCAGGACGATCTCGGGCTTCTTCTGGCGGATGAGGTCCGCGCAGACCTTGCCGTAGACCTCGGCCTCGAAGACGGCCAGCTCCGGCGCCTCGACGTAGTAGACCTTGTCGACCGGGTAGTCGGCGAGCAACTGCTTGCAGGCGGGCTCCATCTTGTCGCCGAGGATCAGGACGCAGAGGGGCTCCTTGCGCGCGTCGGCGAGCTTGCGGCCCTCGCCCACGAGCTCGAGCACCACGCGCTGGATGTGCCCGTCGCGCTGCTCGCCGAAGACCCAGACGCCCTTGTAGGCGTCGAGCCCCGCGGCGACCGGGACCTTCTCCTCCTCGACGACGATGGCCTCGAAGGGGCAGGCGTCCACGCAGGTGCCGCAGAAGTTGCAGCTGTCCTTGAACTTGGCCAGCGCCCCGGCGACCTCGATGCCGTCGTAGGGGCAGGCGTCGACGCACTGGCCGCAGCCGCCGCACTTGTCGGTTACTATCCTGAGCTTGGGCATGGACGCTAGAACCTCCAGCAGGCTGAAGAAGGAGCCGGCGGAGGAAACTTCTCGCCGGGCGTACCTGTAAGGCCAATTCGGCAGTCCGAATTGGCCTTACAGTCGAATGCAAGGCTCCCGCATGCCGTGAAACGTGACGAATTCGAATCGACCCGAGCACCTCGGGTCGATTCAAATTGTACGCCCGGCGAGAAGTTTCCTCCGCCGGCGGCACCTGGTACAGAGAGCATCGGTTCCTACACGACGCCGTTCTTGGACAGCACCGCGACGAGCTTGTCGGCGCACTCGGCCGCCTCGCCCTGGAAGACCTCGCCTCCGGCGCGCGGCGGCGGGGCGAAGATCTTCATGACCCGCGTCGGGCTGCCGTCCAGGCCCAGCTTGTCGGGCTGGAGGTCGAGGTCCGCAGCGGTGAGCTTCCTGACCTCGTACTTCTTGGCGCGCATCTTGCCCTTCAAGGAGGGCAGGCGCGGCTCGTTGATCTCCTTGACCACGGTGATGAGGCCGGGCAGCGGCATCTCCATGGTCTCGACGCCCTCCTCGAGGAGGCGCTCGATGACCAGCGAGCCGTCCTTGACCTCCCGGATCTTCCGGCCGTAGGTGGCCTGGGGCAGGTCCAGGTGCACGGCCATGCCCGGGCCGACCTGGGCGGTGTCGCCGTCGATGGCCTGCTTGCCGCAGATGATCAGGTCGAAGCCGATCTTGCGCACCGCGGCGGCGAGTGTCAGGCTGGTCGCCCAGGTGTCGCTTCCGGCGAAGGCCCGGTCGGAGACGAGATACGCCTCGTCGGCGCCGACCGAGATGCAGTCGCGCAGCGCCGCCTCGGCCTGGGGCGGGCCCATGGTCACCACCGTGCAGGTGCCGCCGTGCTTCTCCTTGAGGCGCACGCCCTCCTCCACCGCGTAGGTGTCGAAGGGGTTGACGATCGACTGCACGCCCTCGCGGATCAGGGTGCCCTTGACCGGGTCCATCCGGACCTCGGTGGTGTCGGGCACCTGCTTGATGCAGACAACGATGCGCAGTGGCATTGGCGACTCCTTAAACTCCGCCTGGATGCGCGGCATTCTACGCCGTCGCTTGCGGATTTCAACACTACGAACCTTGAATGTTGGTAGCGCCGGTAGCGCCTGGGTGCATCCACGCTACTGCGAGGTCAAGCAGCGGCGGAACGGGAGTAGCGGCA
>CALGYR010000056.1 GCA_937935355.1 uncultured bacterium
TCAACCCACGTCATTACGCTAACTTGGAACCTCATCCAAAGTGGCCACGCCCAAACGATTATATCCTGCAAAACCGCCAGAAGATCTTGGCCATTAGGCGCCATCTTCTTCACCTAAAGCCTTAATATACAGCGTATTAAGGTTGTTCTTGCAATTATGCATTTCAAATGCATAATTGCAAGCCAGGAGGTTCGCCATGGCTACCTATCTTCGCCGCTCGCTTGAGCCGGTCATCCGCAAAGCCGCCGCGGAGTTCCCGGCCATCGTCCTGACCGGCCCACGCCAATCCGGCAAGACCACCCTGCTCCGACAGGTGTTCGGGGAGACGCACGGCTATGTGGCTCTCGACCTCCCGGACGTGCGCGCCAGCGTGGCCAGCGACCCGAGGGGCTTCCTGGATGCCCACGAGTCGCCCGTGATCTTCGACGAGCTCCAGTACGTGCCGGAGCTGCTGCCCTACATCAAGGAGCGCATCGACGCGCGGCGCGACGTGCCGGGGCAGTATCTGCTGACCGGTTCGCAGAATCTGCTTCTCCTCCAGGGCGTGACCGAGTCGCTGGCCGGGCGCGCGGCCATGCTGCGGCTGCTGCCTCTCTCCCGCAGGGAGGCGGCCGGGCGGCCGGATTCGCCGCTTCCCTGGGAGGGCGGGGGGGCGGACAACGTCCCGACGTTCTCGTCGCCGACGGAGCTCTGGGCCGACATCCTCCGCGGCGGCTTTCCGGAGCTCGCCGCCGCCCCCGATCGCGACGCCTCCCTGTGGCACGCCAGCTATGTCGAGTCCTACCTCGAGCGCGACGTCCGCTCGCTTCGCCAGGTCGGCGACCTCACGCAGTTCCAGAGCTTTCTGCGCGCGCTGGCCGCGCGCAGCGCGCAACTGCTGAATCTAACGGACCTGGCCCGCGACGTGGGCGTGGCGGTCAACACCGCCAAGTCCTGGCTCTCGGTCCTCGAGGCCGGCTACCAGGTCTTCGTGCTGCGGCCCTATTTCGCCAACGTGGGCAAGCGGATGGTCAAGAGTCCCAAAGTGTACTTCGCCGACACCGGCACGCTTTGCTACCTGACCGGCCTGCAAAGTCCGGAGCACGCCGTGGCCGGTCCCATGGGGGGGGCGCTCATGGAGACCGCGGTGATCTCGGAGGTGCTCCGCACGCTGACCCATCGCGGGACCGAACCGCAGCTCTACTTCTGGCGGACCTCGACGGGCACGGAGGTGGACCTGGTGGTGAAATCCGGGACGGAGCTGGTGCCGGTGGAAATCAAGATCTCGGCCACGCCGCGGCCGGCGATGGCCGAAAGCATTTCCGCTTTCCGAGCCGACGTGAAGGAGTCGACGGCCGGCGGCTACGTGGTGCACCCGGGAACCGTGCGCACACCGCTCGGTTCCGATGCAGTATCTCTCCCTTTTGCGGAGCTCTGATCATGAAGACCGCTGAACGCGCCGCGAAGCTCCCGGCCGCCTGGATGCTGCTGGCTTTGGCGGTCGCCGCGGCCACGCCCGCCGCCGTCGCCGCCGAGCCCGGCCCCGGATCCGGGCCGCCGCCGGCGGCGGCGGCGCCCTCCCGGGTCGAGTGCTCCCCGGGCAGGGAGCTCTGCCGACTGGCCAACCGCTCCATCGACGAGAGCAGCGGCATCGCGGCCAGCCGCGTCCACGAGGGCGTCTTCTGGACGCACAACGACTCGGGCGGCGCCGCCGAGCTCTACGCCTTCAACGAGAAGGGCGAGGACCTCGGCGCCTACCGCGTGCCCGGGAAGAACGTCGACTGGGAGGACCTCTGCTCTTTCAAGGCCGGCGGCAAGGGCTTCCTCGTCGTCGCCGACACCGGCGACAACAACCACCGCCGGGGCGGCTACCAGCTCTACGTCTGCGAGGAGCCGGCGGAGCGACCCTCGGCCGAGCGCAAGGCGGGTGTCAAGCTCGAGCTCAAACTCGTCCGGAAGATCGAGCTCGTCTACGCCGACGGCGCCTCGCGGGACTGCGAGGCGATCGCCGCGGAGCCCGACGGAAGCTGCATCTATCTGGCGGTCAAGGTCCGCACCAAGCCGGGCGCGGGGATCCTCTCCACGGACGACGGCGGTGAGGGCAAAGTCTTCGCGCTCGACCTCAGACTCGATGCCAAGGACGCCAAGGACGCCAAGGACGCCAAAGACGGCGAGGTCATGAAGGCCCGCGAGATCGCCGCCCACGGGCTGCTCAACGTCACCGCCATGGACATCTCCGCCGACGGCCGGCGCGCGGCGCTCCAGACCTACGGGAACGCCCACGAGTACGTCCGCGCCGAGGGCGCTGCCTGGGAGCAGGCCTTCAAGGCCGGGGCCCGGACGATCGAGCTGCCCGCGCGCCGCCAGGGCGAGGGCCTGTGCTACGGCCCGGACGGCCGGACGCTCTACCTCACCAGCGAGGGGGCGGGCGGCTGCCCGCTCTACGTCGTCGAGCCGAAGGCTGCGGTTCCTGCGACGCGGTGACGCGGGGACGCGGGGACACGGGGACACGGGGACGCGGGGACGCGGGGACGCGGGGACATGGGGACGCGGGGACGCGGGGACGCGGGGACATGGGGACGCGGGGACGCGGGGACATGGGGACGCGGGGACGCGGGGACACGGGGACACGGGGACAACAATAGCGGCTCTGTAACTGCGGAGCCTGCTCCGCTGTAGCAGCCGCTATGGCTGCGAAGGCCGGATGAACGCAGATGCACGCAGGTATGTTCATCCGTGTGCATCCGTGGGTCGCTGCGCATAGCGGGATGCCGGCGGTCCGGCTCAGCGGTCTACGGCCTGCGACTCTCCTGCGTCGAGCGAGGCGTAGTAGGCCTCCTCGGTGCCGTCGACCATCACCGGGAGCGAGAAGTCGCGCTCGACGGTCTCGCGTCCGGCGCGGGCCATCTCCAGCCGGCGTGCGGGGTTGAGCAGCAGCTCGCGGATGCGCGCGGCCAGCGCCTCGCCGTCCCGGGGCGGGGCCAGCAGCCCGTTCTCGCCGTCCCGGATCATGGCGAAGACCCCGCCCACGCCGCTGGCCACCACCGGCACGCCGCAGGCCATGGCCTCGAGGATGCCGATGCCCAGCGCCTCCTGCAGGCTGGGCGCCACGAAGACGTCCAGCGCCGGCAGCAGGTCGCGGCCGTCGAGGTAGCCCTCGCGGAAGGTGAAGCGCTTGCGAACGCCGAGCTCGATGGCCAGGCGCTCGACGCGCCGGCGCTCCGGCCCGTCGCCGGCGAACAGGTACTCGGCCTCCACGCCGTCCTTCTCGAGCACCGCGGCGGCGCGGACCAGGTACTCCGGCCCCCGGCGGGAGGTGAGCCTCCCGAAGAAGCCCACCACCGGGATCCGGGGCCTGAGCGGCGCGGAGGCGCCCTCGGCCCCGGCGAGCTGCGGCTCGGTCCGGGGGGCATATTCGGATACGTCGATGCCGTTGGGCACCACGGCGGCGAGCTCCCGGGGGAGCTTGCCGGTGTTGACCAGGTTCTCGCGGAGCGCCTGGCTGACGGCCAGCACCCGTCGGACCCGGCGGTGTACGACGAGTTGCCCGGACCGCTCCACGTAGTGGTGGGCGGTGATCACCTCGGGCAATCCCAGCCGGAGGCTCACCGCGGCGGCCGCGCGGGAGGCGTGTCCGGATAGCGCGTGGACCAGATCCGGCCGGAAGGCCGCGGCCTCGGAGAGCAGCCGGTGGCGGGCCAGGATCGCCAGGCCCCAGCGCCCGAGCCAGGGCATGACCAGCGAGCGCTCGACGAGCTTCCCCAGTCGCTCGGCGTGGTCGCCCCCGGGCGAGACCAGCATGAGCTTGTGCCGGCGGGACAGGCCGCGGATGAGGTTGCGGCAATAGGAGGTCACCCCGCTCGTGCCCAGTCTCTCGGCCACGAGGAGCACGCGCAGCGGCCGGCCGGCAGCCATGGTCAGCAGCCCTCCAATGCCAGGCCCGAGCGCCGTGCGGCCTCCGGGCGGTCGGCCGGAGCCGTGCGCCAGCGCCGGTGCATCCACACCCACTGCTCGGGCCGGGCGCGGACGGCCTCTTCGAGCAGCGCGCACCAGGCGCGGGTGCCCTCGAGCACGGCGCGGCCCTTGTCGGAGCGGTCGAAGGCCAGCGGCCCGGAGACGCAGAGGCGGTGCCGGTCGCGCCCCTCCCGCAGCGTGTGGGCCAGGACCAGCTCCGTCCCGGAGGCCACCGCCAGCGACGCCGGGCCGGTCGGGGTGTAGGCCGGCCGGCCGAAGAAGGGCACGAAGACGCCGTCGAGCCGGGGCACGTCCTGGTCGGCGAGCAGCGCCACCAGCTTCCCGTCGCGCAGCGCGCGCAGCAGCTTGCGGGGCGACTCGTCCTGGTAGACGATCTCCATGCCGAAGCGCCGGCGCAGGCCGTTGACCAGGCGGTCGTACTTCTCGAAGTAGAGCCGCTTGGCCACGGCAACAACCGGCACCCCCGAGCAGGCCACCGCCGCGCCGCAGAGCTCCCAGTTGTCGACGTGGGCGGTGACCACCACCAGCCCCCGGCCGGCGGCCAGTAGCTCCCGGAAGCGCGCCACGCCGTCGGCGGCGTCGACCAGGGCCAGGACGTCCTCCGGCCCGGCGCCGCGGACCGTCAGGCCGCAGAGCTCGGCGAAGCAGCGTCCCAGGTTGCGGAAGCTCTCCAGGCCGATGCGCCGGATCTCCTCCGGAGACTTCCCGCCGTCCGGGAAGGCGCGGGCGAGGTTGTCGAGCGCCCGGAGCCGGTCGCGGCGCGCCAGCCGCCAGGCCAGCGCCCCGAGCCGCTCGCCGGTCGAGAGCCGCGCGCGGACGGGGAGCGCCGCCATGGCCGAGCGCACGGCCACGGCCAGGCCGTAGCCCGCGTTGCGCTTGACGGTCTTCCAGCCCTTGCGCGCGGCCGACAAGAGGCTCCCTCCCTCATCCGACGCGGGAGAGGGTACGCCCCGGAGAGCGGCAAGTCAAGCGTGGCGGAGGTTCGAGGTCAATAGGTCGTATAGGTCTTATGGGCCCTATATTCCCTCTACCTCGCCTCCAGCGCGTAGCGCTTGATCCAGCGGTGGACGGTGTTGCGGTGCATGCCCAGCATCTCGGCGGTCCTGGTCACGTTGCCGCCGCTGGTGCGCAGGGCCTCGACCAGCCGCTGGATGTCCTCGGTGGTCTCGGGGTAGGCGCCGGGTTCCTCGGAGATGCCCTCGCGGGCGGCGATGATCTCCGGCGAGAAGTCGGCCAGGCGCAGCTCGCGGCCCTGGGCGTGCAGGTGGGCGCGCTCGATCTCGTTCTTGAGCTCGCGCACGTTGCCCGGCCAGGAGTAGGCGGCCAGGGCCTCCAGCGCCTCCGGGCGGACCTCCCGCACGCCCTTGCCCACCTTGGCCTCGATGAGCCGCAGGAAGTGCCGGGCGATGAGCGGCACGTCCTCGCGCCGCTCGCGCAGCGCCGGCAGGTGCACGCGCATCCGGTTGATGCGGTAGAAGAGGTCCTTGCGGAAGCGGCCATCGGCGATGAGCGCCTCGATGTTCTGGTTGGAGGCCAGCACCACCCGCGCGCGGGTCACCTTGGACTTGCCGCCCACCGAGCGGTACTCGCCGCGCTCGAGGACGTGGAGCAGCACGGCCTGGGCCTGCGGGCTCATGTCCCCGATCTCGTCGAGGAAGAGCGTGCCGTCCTCGGCCTCCTCGAAGGCCCCCCGGCGGGACTGGAGCGCGCCGGTGAAGGCGCCCTTCTCGTGGCCGAAGAGCTCGCTCTCGGTCAACCCCGAGGCCAGCGCCGCGCAGTTGATGGACACGAAGGGCCGGTCCCGCCGGACCCCGCCGTAGTGCAGCGCCCGGGCGACGAGCTCCTTGCCCGTGCCGGTCTCGCCGGTGATCAGCGCCGGCGCGTCGTGGCCGGAGAGCTCCCGGGCGGTGCGGACCACGCCGCGGATGGCCGCGGACTCGCCGACGATGTCCTCGAACTCGTTGCCGCGGGAGAGCTCGCTGACCGCGCGGGAGTGGGCCCGGGCCAGGGCGCGCATCTGCGCCACCCGGGTCACCCGGATGCGGATGTCGTCGTCGCGGATGGGCTTGGGCACGTAGTCGAAGGCGCCGAGCCCGACGGCCTCGGCGACCAGCCCGAGGTTGTCGGTCTCGGCGGTGACCATGATCACGTCGGTCTCCGGCGCCCTCTGGCGCACGCTGGCCAGCGTGGAGAGGTCGGCGCAGTCCGGGAAGCGCAGGTCGAGCAGCGCCAGGTCGTAGCCGCCCTCCGCCGCGGCCTTCACCGCGCCGGCGGCCGTCGATGCCGTCCCGACTTCGTAGCCGAGCTCCTCGAGCAGCTCCTTGAGCACCCGCACGATGATGGGATCGTCGTCGGCGACCAGGATCTTCATGGCTGACAATTCAGTGCCCCTTTCGTCCATTCGCTGAAAGCTGGTACGATGTTACGGCGTGATCGGGCGGCGTCAAGGTGCGGCCCCCGGCTCGGCCATCGCAGGAAACGATGCTCACCGCCGGGGCGCGCAGGCGCCGGGACAAGATCCTGTCCGCGGCCGGGGTCCTTCCCTGCAGGAGCCGTCCGCCGCGTTCCTGAGCCTGCTCTGTGCCTCCGCGTCTCCGCGGTGCAACGCCCTTTTCGAGACGGCGCCCGCTCCGGCTGAGGTGCTGGCCGGGTGCGACTGCACCACCGGGTGCACCCCGATGGTGCACCGCTGCACCGCCGTGGTGCACCCGGCAGATCATCCCCGGGAGGTTCGTTCGAAGCGGCGCAGCGTCCTGCGGTCGAGCGTGGCGCACTCCAGGAAGAGGCGCTCCCGGCCGGTGAGGTTGCCCAGCTGCCGAATGAGAGTGCGGGCGTTGGCCAGGCTCTCCACCCGCCCCTCGGAGTTATGCTTGACGAACTTGAGAATCCTGCGCGCGCGGCCGGTGATCATCGGAGGCTCCTTTCGCTCCGATGATCGAGAGCAAGCCGCGTGCCAGGGAGTCGGAGCCGGCGGCGAAGGCCGGAACATGGCGGTGGTGGCCGTAGGAATGCGAATCGGCCCGCGTTTCCGCGCGGGCCGATTCGCGTTGCGGGTCCGCCCCGAGGCTTCTTCCAGGAATGCCGAGCTTCCGGGCCGTCAGAACAGGAACGACACCCCGAAGGTCATGCTGACGTCGTCGGTGGTGTCGCCGAAGTCCTCTTCGTACCAGATGCGCTTCATGCCCACGCCCATATCGCTCGAGATGCGGTCGGTGACGAAGTAGCGTATCCCGACCCGGAACCCCGCGTACGGGGCGGTGGTGTCCAGGTCCTGGGTGGCCGTGCCCACCAGGGGGATGTTGGTCTGGGTCATCTCCCGGCGCGACTCGACGGCCCCGCCGAAGACCCGCACGAAGGGCACGGCGGCGCCGCCGTCGTCCAGGTTGTACTGCAGGCCCAGCGCGCCGGCGTAGTCGGTCTGCTTGACGCGTTTGAGGGCCAGGGGCGCGTCGGTGTCCTTGTAGCGCACATCCTGGTAGTCGATCCCCACCGAGGCCAGGACCTCCAGCCGGTCGGTGACGAAGTAGCCGATCTGCGGGCTGGCCTCCACGGTGTTGGCCCGGTCGATGTCCTGGTTCTCGATACGGTGCAGGCTGGCGCTGCCGCCGGCCGAGACGTCCCACAGGCCCGGGCGGAAGTGTCCCCGGCGGGAGGCGGTCACGGTCGGATCGCCCTCCCACTCGCGCTCGCCCTGGCATCCGGCCAGAACGGCCGCGGCCACCAGGAATGCGGACACGTAAGCCAATGTTAGACGAGACCGGCGCATGCTCTCTTCCTCCCGTTCCTATTCAACCTCGGTTGCCAGGGGCCCGGCGGCGGGCGCCGGCGCGGCCCGGTTGCAGCCCGCCCTGCCCCGGTTGGTGCAGTCCCTGCACCAGACCGCTGCACCCGGCCCGCGGCTGCGGGGCCCGGAGGCAGGCGGCGCCGCGGTCCTTCTCCCCAGAGGCCGGCGGACCCAGGCCGGACATCCTACCGACCGGGCGGACTTCCGCAACGAGCAATGTGCGTGCCGCGAAAAGACCTCGCTGGCAACATGGCCGGAATAATCCGGAGCGAGCGCCGTTCATAGGCCGGGTCAGCGAGGCCGGTGAGCCGAAGCGGCCCCGCGCCGGTCAATCATGAACAGGGGGAGCCGGTATGCAACCTCGGGCTGTAATCACCGGGATCGGCGTGGTCTCTCCAGTGGGCAACGGGGTGGACGAGTACTGGAAGGCCCTCACGGCCGGCAAGAGCGGCATAGGGCCGATAACCCTGTTCGACACGACGGGGCACTCGGTGCGGATTGCGGGGGAGGTGCGCAATCTGGATTTCGGCAGGTACATCCCGCCCCAATTGATGAAGAGAATGTCACGGGCCTCGCAACTCGCCGTGGTGGCGGCCAAGATGGCCATCGAGGACTCGGGCCTTCAGATCACAGACGCCAACCGGCGCGAGGTCGACGTGTATCTGGGCGTCGCATCCATGGACTTCAACATGGTGGCCGAGAACATGGCCAAGATGATGGAGCGAGGTCCCCAAGGTGTCTCTCCGTTGGCGCCGGCCATGTCCGTCCCAGCAGCACCGGTCGGCAACATTTCCATCGCTCTCGGTGTCTCCGGCGAGACCATGACGTTCACCACGGGTTGCTCCAGCAGCAACAACGCCATAGGCCAGGCCTATCGCAAGATTCGCAGCGGGGCCAGCAAGATCATCCTGGCTGGCGGCACGGACACCAGCGTGCAACCCGGATTGGTTGCGGCCTATGCCAATGCCAGAGCGCTCTCTACCGTCAACGAAGACCCCGAACGCGCATGTCGGCCGTTCGACGCCCGCAGAGACGGCCACGTGGTGAGCGAAGCTGCGGGCATACTGATTCTCGAAGAATACGAGCAGGCCAGAGATCGTGGTGCCAGCATCTACGCGGAGGTTGTAGGCTACGGAACTTCCACCGATGCGCACTCGATGTTCAAGATCTGCGATGACGTGGAGCATGCCTCCCGCAGCGTGCAGAAGGCCCTCTCGGAGTCCGGGAAAGACCCAGGGAAGTTGGGCTACTATGCCGCGCACGGCACGGCGGCTCGGTCCACTGACATGCGGGAGACCAACATGCTCAAGCGTGCCCTGGGGCGGGACGCCTACCGGCTGCCGGTTTCCAGCATCAAGAGCATGACCGGCCATCCCTTCGGGGCATCGGGAGTGCTCCAGACTGCGGCCGGCGCGCTGTCCATACGCCATCAAGCGGTTCCGCCAACGATAAACTACGAGGAGCCGGACCCGGACTGCGATCTGGACTACGTGCCGAACGAAGCCCGCGATCAGAAGGTGGACATGGCCATGTCCTACTGTCTGGGAATGGGCGGCAACAACGCCGCCGTCTGTCTGGCGACAGTTTGACCTGCTCATGGACCGGCACGAATTCTGGGGGCGCTATCTCCGAATCTACGACCATCTGAACGAGGCTGAGGAATATCGCCACAACATCAAGGACGCGGTGCGTTGTCTGGGAGTTGGTCCAGACAGCTTGGTCCTGGACGCCGGTAGTGGCACCGGCAATCTGGCGGTAGAGCTCGAAAAGGCCGGCGCGCGGGTCGTCGGCTTGGACCTGATGCCCGAGGCTCTCCGTATTCACCGCGGCAAGCAACCTGCGGCCGCTCTCGTTCAGGCTTCTCTCGGATCTCCTTTGCCGTTCGCCAGCCAAACTTTCGACGCAGTGGCTTGTCTCAGCGTGCTCTTCGCACTGCCTCCGAAGGCCGTCGCCCAAACCCTCCGTGAGTTTCGCCGCGTGCTGAAGCCCGGAGGGGTGCTGGTGCTGACGGCGATGAGGCCCGGAGAGTCCAAAGTCAAAGCCTATGCCGGCTTCCTGATGGGCAGGCTCGCGAAGAGGCCGGTCTCCAGGGCGCTTTATGAGGTCAGTCAACTCATCTGGCCGCTGCTGCAACTCCTGTACTACAACCTGCGCATGTACCGCTTGGCGAGACGAAACGGATATCGGCGCTTTTCAGCGCAGGAACTTGTTGCCGAAGTCAGGCGCGGTGGTCTCGTTATCAAGAACTGTGAGACGACCTTCGGGGGGTGCTTCAACATGCTCACAGCCAAGCCGGGAAGGCTCCCGCAATCGTTCCCGTTGGTCCGTGCACGTCGTCAATACCGGATGATTCCGCCTGCTGCCGCACGTGAGGTTCGCCAGACCGCTTGACGCCGATACTCCTTTCTGGAGAATAGCCTGGCAGGAGGTTCCGCGTAATGCGGCAGTTCCTGCTTCGACTGATATTGACCGCGGCTTGTGTCGCACTGTATGTTGTCGTGGCGATCTCCTATCAAGCCACGCCGTCCGGGACTGTGAGCTTGGTGGCCAGTCTTCTGATCGTTGTCTTTGGGGCGTATGTGTTGTCCCGCGCCCCGAGACTGCGACTGAACCAATCATTCTTCCTGCTGACCCTGGCCCACAGCGGATACGCGGTCGTCGTCTATCTCCTGCATCTGGCGACCATGGTCGGCATCGACAGGGTGGAGCGCGCAGTCTGGCTGCTGCGAAACGTAAGCTTGCTCTTGCCGGCAGCTCTGGTGTACTTCACGTATCACTTTGTGGACAGCCGGAGCAGGGCGCTTCGTGCCCTGTCCTGGATTTCGTTCTTCAGTATGTTGCCTCTCATAGGTCTGAATTTGATGGGTCTGCAGGTCCAGAGGTATGTCGCCACAGACATCACCTTCGTTCCCGCTCCCACGCTCGGATACAAACTCTATGCAGTGCTTGCCGGCTTGTGGATCCTCGTTTCGGGAATCGCTGTGTTAGTGCGCTGCATTCAGAGCCGGAAGCAGCGCCGCGCGCAGTATCTGGCCTTCCTGGCAAGCCTGATGTTCGTGGCGGTGCCCAGCATGCTCGGATTCCTCCCTGCTTTCAACCACATGTGGTATCCGTCATTTCAGGGCGCGAGCACGGGCATATTCCCGATGGTCATGGGTCTGGCAGTCGTCCGCTTCAAGCTCTTCGACATCAAAGTCATCATCCGCCGAACCATGCCCTACGCGGTTGGCACCTTCCTGATCGGCAGCCTCTACGCGGCCGGACTCTGGTCGCTGCAGGCCCTGGGCGCGCGGCTCGACCTTCTGCCCGAGGGCACCCAACTGATGGCCTTCCTGATCCTGGTGGGCCTCGCCTTCCAGCCGATCCTCGAGGGCCTGCAGAAGGGGCTCGACCGGGTCTTCTTCAGGACCGAGGTGGAGCTCGACCGCTTCCTGGCCCGGGCCGGTGCGCGCTACGCCGAGGTCGGCAACCACCACGCCCTGGCGCGGCTGCTGGCCCGCGACGCCGTCGAGGTGCTCCAACTCGACGGGGCCTCGACGCTCATGACCGCGCCGGACGGCGGGATGGTCATCGCCCACGCCGGCCGGAGCGCGCCGGTGCGGATCTACGGAATGGCCCTGCCGCCCGCGTTGGAGGACCGCCGGGTCTCGGCGGCCGACGCGGACGGCTGCCTGGAGCTCGGGTCCGGAGAGGACGCCGCGCGGCTCTCGGCGGCCCTCGCCGAGGCCGGGATACAGCTGGTCGTGGCGGTCCGCGCGGGTGGAGTCCGGGGACTGCTCGCCTGCCGGCAGAAGAAGTCCCACGCGCCCTTCACCCCGGCCGACGGCCGATTCCTGACCGCCCTGGCCGCCCAGGCCGAGGCGGCCCTGGCCCGCATCTCGGCCGCCAAGGAGGCCGACGCGGCCAGGCGCGACGCCGACGCCCTGCAGGAGCTCAACGAGGCGGTCTTCGAGTCCATCACCAGCGGCGTGGCCCTCTTCGAGGAGCCCGGCCGGGTGGTGAGCTGGAACGGCGCCTTCGGGCGCTTCTTCTCGCCCCGGCCGGGTCAGTCGCTGGCCGAGCTGGGCCTGGCCGCGGTGGCCGCCGCCGACTGCGAGCATCCCCAGGAGATCTCGGTGGGCCGCCAGACCTTCCTGGCCAGCTCCCGCCCGCTCGAGGAGGACAGCGGCCTGGGCCGCAGCGTGGCCATCGTCATCGACGTGACCGAACTGCGGCGACTCCAGGAGGAAGACCGCCGGCGCGCGGCGCTGGCCGAGATCGGGGCGACCGTCTCGTCCATCAACCACGAGATCGGCAACATCATCTCGCCGCTGGGCTCCTTCCTGGACAAGGCCCAGCGGGCCGCCGTGTCCGGCCCGGCGCACGACGCGGTGGCCGGCGCCCGCGAGCGGCTCAGGATGCTCGACGGCCTGTGTCGCGAGCTGCGCGCCTATTACAAGGAGCCCCAGCTCTCCCTGCGCCGCGTCGGCATCGGCGAGGCGGTGGCCAGCACCCTGGCCGACCTGCGCGCCACGGCCGGCGACGGCTGGGTCGAGCCGGAGCTCTCGGGGCTCGAGATCGAGATCGCCGCCGACCCGCAGAAGCTCAAGCAGGTGCTCCTCAACGTGGCCAAGAACGCCTGGGAGGCGATGGCCGGGGGGACGGACATGCGCTGGTCGTTCCGCGCGGCCCGGCGGGACGGTTCGGCGGAGATCGTCGTGCGGGACTCGGGGCCGGGCGTGCCCCCGGAGTATCTGGAGCGGCTCTTCGAGCCCTTCTTCACCACCAAGAAGGAGCACGGCACCGGCCTGGGCCTCGCCGTGGTCCGCCGCCTGGTCGAGGCCCACGGCGGGGAGATCCGGGCGGAGAACTCCCCCGGAGGGGGGGCCTGCTTCAGGATGCGCTGGCCGCTGGCCGGGAACCCGGGTTAGGCCAGCCGGACCTCGCGCTCCGAGACGCAGACGAAGACCAGCCCCAGGAACTCGACGCGGTGTATCAGCCGCCCGTCGATGTGCGTCCGGTTGAGCGACAGCGTCGGCCGGGGCACCTGGTTGAGGGCGTGCCGAAGGACCCTGAGCAGCCCCAGGTGGGAGACGTAGAACTCCCTGGTGCCCAGCAGCCGGTGCTGCTCCATGGCCTGGGAGACGATCTCGCACCCGGCCGCGGCCGGTGGGGGCGTGGTCCTGGTCGCCAGCATGGTTCGCGCTCCATTCCGGGAACTCGGGCCGCAGCACCGGGACAGCCAGTCCGCTCGCCCCGGCCGGCGGCGCTCCCGCCCCCGACGGACTCTGAACGGAAAGCCCGTCCCGCGCATTCCCGGGAAAGGGAGCGCGCGGATCCCCCGCCGGCGCTACCCGGCGACCGGGGGTTGCGCCCTCCCCAGACGGGCCCGGAGCTGCGCGGCGGAGACGACCGGCTCCAGGCGCCGCAGCCGGGCGATGAGCTCCAGGGCCTGGCGGTCACCCTCGGCGGCGCGCTTGAGCATCTGCAGCTCCCACACGTCCTCGCGGGTGAAGGTCTCCTTCTCCAGGAGCGGCAGCATCCTGCGCAGAGGGATGCGGTAGTTCCGCATGGTCGCCTCCAGGAAGGGCCGCCGGGGCCGGGGCACCAGGCAGGCGCAGGCCGCCTCGTGGGCCAGGACCTCGCGCAGGCCCTGGCGGCCGAGGCCGGCGCGGCGGATCTCCTCGATCCCGTCGGCGTCCCCGGCGCACCGGGCGGGCGCGGCCCCGCCGCTCCGGCGGATCGGGTCGCGCCGCCACCTGGTGCTGGGCGGCCTGACGGGGCGGACCGTGGAGAGGATCGCGGCGATCTCCTCGATGAGCGCCCGCGCCGAGGCCGGGCGCGCGGCCGGGTCTTTCTCCAGGAGTCGCAGGGTCAGATCCGAGACCGCCGCGGGAACCGACGGCTCGCGTTCGGCCGGCGGACGGGGCCGCTCGGTGAGGTGCCGGTGCATCACCGCCAGGGTGGAGAGACCCACGAAGGGCGGATAGCCCACCAGCATGTGGTAGAGCGTCGCTCCCAGGGAGTAGAGGTCCGCCGCCGGCCCGGCCGGATCGCCCTGACCCTGCTCGGGGCTCATGTACAGCGGCGTGCCCAGGATCAGGCCGTCCGCGGTCCTGGCCGGGTCGTCGGCCAGCCGGGCGATGCCGAAGTCGGTCACCTTGACGCAGCCGCTGCGGTCGATCATCAGATTTTCGGGCTTGATGTCCCGGTGGACGATGCCCATCCCGTGGGCCTGCTCCAGCGAGGCCGCCGCCTGGGAAACCACGTCGAGGGCCGTGCGCCAGAAGAGCTGCGACTGGCGCTCGAGCCGCTCGGCCAGGCTCTCGCCATCTATGTACTCCAGGGCCATGTAGTGGTATCCCCCGGCCCGGCCCACGTCGTGGACCTGGACGGCGTTGGGATGGATGAGCCGCGCGACCACCAGGGCCTCGCGGTGGAAGCGCTTGAGGTACTCGGGGTCGGCGGCCCGCGCGCACCTGAGCACTTTTAGCGCCACCAGGCGCTCGAGGGCCACCTGCTCGGCCAGGAAGACCACGCCCACCGAGCCGGCGCCCAGCACGCGCATGATCCGGAAGCCGCCCAGCGTCCGGCCGACCAGGCGCTCCTCTCGGTCCTCGGGCGCGTCCGCGGCCCCGCCGAACAGGAGGTCCGGCGCCGGCGCGCCAAGAAGTTTATCGGATTCCGGCGCCACCCCGTAGTCTCCTTCGGCCTCCGCCGCCCGGACGCATCCGGTCGGCAGTACCACGGTCAGTTCGTCGTTAACCAAACCCATCCGCCCCTCCCCCCTTCGTCCGCCACGAATCAGCAGGCTCCGGCCCCAAGTGCACCACCAGGCAGCACCAGGAGGTGCACCGGTTGCCCCACCGCGATGCGGTCCGAGGGGTGGGTTGCCGGCGCGCTGCTACGGACGAGGGAAGAGCTGAGCAAGGCATGTGCCATGTTGGGGAGGCACCGAGGGACTAAGGCACTAAGGCACTAAGGCACTGAGGCACTAAGGCACTGAGTCTAGGTTGCGGAAGAGGCTTCTTCCGGCGGCCCCCCCTCAGTGCCTCAGTGCCTCAGTGCCTTTGCCCCTACAGTTCCCGGCCCCACAGATCGACCGTGCCGATGAGCTCCTTCATGCGCCGGGCGTTATCGACGGCCTGGGCGCGGAAGCAGTTGTTGAAGAAGACGTAGATGCTCCCGACGCGGGCGGCCATTTCCCTGAGGCCGGGCAGCCACTGGCCGAGCTCCGCGTCTGAGTAGCGATAGTTGTAGCGCTCGGCGCCCCCGGCGTACCAGCGGCCGGCGTCGCGCGAATGGAAGCGCAGGTAGCCGACCGCGCCGGTGGCCCGGGCCACGCGCGGGAAGAGGGTGCTCGTCTCCGGCTCGTCGACGGCCACGAGGGACAGGCCCAGCGACTCGAGGTAGCGGTAGACCGGCTCGCTCGCCCAGGAGTCGTCGCGGAACTCGACCGCCACGGTTTCGGGAAAGCCTTTGGCGATGGCCGCCAGGTGCCGGCGGCCGGCCTCGGTGTTCTTGAAGCTCTGCGGGAACTGGAAGAGCAGGCCCGAGAGCCGCCCGGCCTCCCGCATGGGCGCCAGGGCCGCCAGGAACGCCTCCCGGCCGGTGAGGTCGCCCTTGTGGGTGAAGTCCTGGTGGGCCTTGACGAAGAAGCTGAAGCCCGCCGGCGTGCGCTCGACCATGCCGGCCATGGTCTTCTCGGTGGGCGGGCGGTAGTAGGTCGAGTTTATCTCGACCGCGTCGAAGTCCCGGGCGTAGATGGGCAGCATGTCCCGCGACTTCGTGCCCCTGGGGTAGTAGTGCCCGACCCAGTCGGGGAAGCTGTAGCCCGAGGTGCCGATGCGGATCTCGCCCATGGCTCGGAGGGACCTCCCACGCCGGCGGCGATTCTACGCCCGGGGCTCTGCGGCAACAACAGAAACGGTCAGCCAACACGCAACATAGAGTGGCGCTTCCTCAAAGCCATTTGAGCAACCAGGGAAAGCCAACGGCGAACCGCAGAATTTCGAACACCGAATGGCGAATGTCGAAGTGGGCTGCCGAACTCTTGCCGCGCCTCCCTGGGCCTTCGATATTCTGACTTCGACATTCTGCGGCTCTGCGGTTTTCCGTTCGCGGGGCACAAGGAAGCGGGTGCTGACGTCCTCGCACGCCGCCGGCAGATCGAGCCTGTATCCGGTTGCGCGCCCTTTCAAGTCGTCCTGGTCCCCGGGCCGGTTGGAGGTCTGGAGGAAGCTGGCGGCTTCGGTGCGGCCGGAGGCGTGGAAGGCTTCGGCGGGGTCGGCGGAGCGGTCGGCCGCGCGCCGGTCGCGGAGGGGACGGGCTGGGTCAGCCTGGGCACCACCAGCGCTCCGAAGAGCAGCAGCAGCAGCCCGGCCGTGCAGCCCATGCCGTCGAGGATCGCCAGGCGGTAACCGGCGGCGCGCACTGCGTCACGGTCGTTGAAGCGCAGCCGGACGTCCTGGGCCCGGACGGCCTCGGTCCGTCCCTCCTGGCCGACCAGCAGCACCGCCCGGTTTTTGATTAGCTCATCGAGCAGCCGGTCCTGCAGCAGAATCTCGACGCGGTCGGAGCTCTCGGCCAGCGGCACGGCCAGGCTCCGGGTCGTCCAGCGGTCGGCCGAGCCCCCCGCCAGGCCGGGAATGAGGTGGCTGGCGCTGATCGCCAGCAGAACCAGCCCCATGGCGCTCCATACGTTGGTCCAGCGTCGCATAAGCCCCGTCTCCTGTCCGGCCAGTCTATAAACCCGGCGGAGAGGCCCGCGCATCCTGACTTCCGCCAATGGCTTGCGGCGGCTGGGGCGCTTCTTTCCTTGACGTTGTCGTTTCCGGCGCTAGGCTATCTGCTACAGGTCGAAAGTCGCGAGAACGAGGGCTGCCTCCGCTCGTCCGTCGTGTGGGCCGAGGAGGCTGAACCTGCGGGAGCGTCGTCTTGCAGCTTAATATCAGCCATCACGGCGACGTGACGGTGATCGACGTCGAGACCCAGCCTCGCAGCGAGGACTTGGACACCCTCGTCAAGCGCGTCCTCAATTTCTGCCGCGGCGGGCACCGCAAGTTCATTCTGAACCTCCGGGGCCTGGAGCGCCTCTCCAGCACCGACATCGCCGCCCTGGTCAACATCAACGACACCTGCAAGGAGCACGGCGCCAAGCTGATCCTCTGCCAGCTCCAGCCCAAGATCAACTACGTGCTGGAGATCACCAACCTGCGCTCCTTCTTCGAGGTGGCCGACAGCTTCAGTTCGGCGGTGGCGCTGCTGGGCGGGGCCTCGGCCGCCCAGGTGGCCGTGGAGCGGGCTGCGCCGGTGGCCGCCCGCGAGGCCGAGCGCCGCGCTGCGCAGATGGCCGAGAAGTTCATCGGCGCGGTGGCCAGAAGCCGGCTGCACCTGCGGATCCTGCAACTCCTAGAGTCGCGGCGCCTGGACATTCTCAGCCCGGACTCCCTCCGGCAGTCGACCGGCGAGCCCGAGGAAAAGCTGATGCCCGTGATCCGCGACCTGGTCTCCCTGGCCATCGTCCGGGAGGTCGGCGCGCGCACCTGGAACTACGCCCCGAGCCCGGAGCGGGCCCGGGAGATCCGCCAGTTCCTGGACCTCTGGAACTCTCCGCGCCACCACAGCGCGATCCTCGCCAAGCTGCTCAAGGCCGAGGGCGCCACCAGTTAGGTACCTTCCGGGCCCGGACGGGTTCCGGCGGCCGCTCTTCGACGGCCCCGGGGCGCTCGCCCGGTCATCGGACATCTTCGTTAAGGAGCCGGTCATGTCCCAGCGCGCGCGCGTCGCATTCTCCCGTCTGGTTCTTCCCGGAATGGTCCTGGCCGGGCTGGTGCTCTGCGGATGCCTGCCGGACCCGGGTACGGCGGCGGAGCAGCCGGCCGCGCAGGGCCGAAACAAGGAGGCCGCCATGGGCGCCATCGTTCTCTCGGCCGGGGATCTCTACGGCGGCTTCGAGGCCCGCAACGTGCTGCCCGCCAACGGCGGCGCCGGGCTGGTCCTCGACGAGCGGGCCCTCAAGCTCGACAAGAACTCCGCCGGCGTGGTCGTCACCGACGCGATCGATCTGGTCGGCGAAAAGGCCGGCGTGGCCAACGGCTTCGAGCTGGCCACCGCCGTCGAAGTGGCTCTCGCCGCCGAGGTGCCCGGGGGCGCCGCGGTCAAGGTCGAGACCCGCAGCGGCGGGAGCTTCTTCGACCGGTCCGGCTGGTCGGGCTGGAAGGACCTGGGCGGCCTCAAGGGCCGGGTCGAAGGCCTCAAGGGGCGCTACCTCCAGGTGCGGGCGACCCTCAAGGCCGACGGCGCCGGAAAGTCGCCGGCGCTGACCGGACTGGCGCTGCGGCCGGAGATCACCGTGCAGAAGATCATGCTCTTCCAGCCGGTGGCCGTGACCGGGGGCAAGGTCCAGGCCATCGTCCGTTCGCCGATCGACTTCAAGTACGAGCGGCCCGACCAGGATAAGCTCGCGCGCTTCCGCAAGGCCAACGACCTCGACGGCGTGGTCGCCGGCAAGTACGACGACGTGCTGGCCACCCCGGAGCTGCGCAAGATCGACCGGAGCATGAAGGGGGCCGGCGAGGACTTCCTGCAGCTGGTGCGCCTGATGGACTGGGTCGGCCACTGCCGCAACGACCGCACCCAACACCCCGAGAAGGCCAAGCATTACTACGACTGGGACATCGACGCGGTCTTCAAGCTCGTCGAGGTCGAGAAGGACGGCAAAAAGGTCATGCAGCCGACCATCTACGGCCACTGCATGAGCTACTCCGAGGTGCTGGTCACGGCGGCGACGGCCATGGGCTTCACCGGCTCGCGCCACATGTGCATGGTCGGCTTCCGCGAGGCCAGCCACGAGATCTGCGACATCTGGGTGCCCTCGCTCGGCAAGTGGGTCTACTTCGACCCGTCGCTGACCAACTATTACTTCGACAAGGAGACGAAGGTCCCGCTCAACCTCGTCGAGATGCACAAGGTCGTGGCCGACAGCTTCGTGCCCGAAGGCAGGGACATGAACTGGTGGATCGTCCGCAAGAGCGAGGAGACCCGGGCCCGCGTCAAGGAGGTCGGCGGCCAGAAGCCCATCGGCTCGCGGTTGGGGCGCTGGTGCTACGGCGAGCCGATGAAGCCGGACTACGACTGGGGCTGGCTCCACGGATACCTGGCTGCCGGCTTCGTGCAGATGACTCCGCGCAACGACTTCCACTCGCACCCCGAGGCCAACCCGAAGAAGTTCGAGAACGGCCCGGGCTACGGCGGCTACCCCAACTGGGTCGACGCCAAGACCCCGCCGACCAAGGGCGGTGCCAACGGTTTCACCCGGATGCGCGACTTCTACTGGACGCTCGACCAGGCGGGCCTCAAGCTCACCCGCACCGGCGAGGACGCGCTCTCCGTGGAGCTCGGCAACTCCATGCCGTTCTTCAAGAAGTACGCCGTCAAGATCGACGGCAAGGAGATCGCCGACGCCAGGAGCCCGCTCGTCTGGCAGCTCAAGCCCGGCGAGAACCGGCTGGAGGTCGTCCCGGTCGACGAGTTCGGCAGGGTCGGCCTGCCGAGCTCCGTGACCGTGAAGCTGGGCAAGTAGCCGGGCGCGCCCGAGCCGATACGCCACCGCGCATGATCCGCGGCGTCATCTTCGACATGGACGGGGTCCTGGTGGACTCCGAGCGCATCATCTGCGAGGCGGCGGTGCGCATGTTCGCCGAGCGGGGCCTGGCCGTCCGGTCCGAGGACTTCCTGCCCTTCGTGGGCGCCGGCGAGAACCGCTACCTGGGCGGCGTGGCCGAAAAGTACGGATTCCCCTTCGACCTGGAGCGCGACAAGGCCCGGACCTACCGGTTCTACGACGAAATGGTTCGCGGCCGGCTGCAGCCGCTGCCCGGAGTCGCGGACTTCATCGCCCGCTGCCGCGCGAAGGGGCTCCGGCTCGCCGTGGCCACCAGCGCCGACGAGGTCAAGCTGGGCATCAACCTCCGGGAGCTCGGTCTGCCGCCCGGGACCTTCGACGCGCTGGTCAACGGCCTGGACGTCGAGAGGAGGAAGCCGGCCCCGGACATCTTCCTGCTGGCCGCCGAGCGCCTCGGCCTGCCGGCCCCGGACTGCCTGGTCGTCGAGGACGCGATCAACGGCTTGGCCGCGGCGCACGCCGCGGGCGCCCGGTGCCTGGCGCTGACCACCAGCTTTCCGAGGGAGCAGCTCGCCGGCGCCGACTTCATCGCCGGCACGCTGGCCGACGCGCCCGACGCGGCGTTGGAGTGGTAGCGCTCCCCGCGAAGCCGGGGATGCCTGCCTACTTCTTCCCGTTCTTTTCGGCCGGGGCCGCCGGCGGGTTGGGATCGACGGTCATCAGCGCCGGCTGGACCCGGGCGCGGATGCAGGCGTCGAGCAGCGCCGCGAACGCGGACAGGGGCGCGTCCCCGTCCACCGCGATCCTGACGGGCAGGTTGATTCTGCCGCCCTGCGGGGTGAGCTTGCCCTGAAGCTGGCCGAGCCCGGCGGCGTCAGCCGAGAAGCGCGCGCCGCTGTCGGTCACGACCTCGAAGGCGCCGTCGGCGCCCGGCTTCTTGATCAGCGACAGGGTCACCATCCGCTCCTTGCTGCCCCGCACCTCGGTGGTTATCTCCGGGACGGCCATGAAGGGGCCGCGCCCGCCCGAGACGAGCAGGGCCAGCGGCCTCCAGGCGTCTCCGTCCCTGACTTCGGCAAGCACGTCGGCGGCGCGCGTCGACCCGGCGGCGGCCAGCACCACGCCGCGGGCGCCGTCGGATATCGGAACGGCCGGCTTCCCGGAGGCGCGCAGCTCGCCGTAGAGGACCAGCGCCTTGGCGTCCGGCGTTACGCCGGAGAGCGCCGCCGGCGCTCCGGTCATGTCGACCGCCGAGGAGGCGCGCGCGAAGCGGACGACCGGGTCGTTGGTCTCCGCCTCGACCACCTTCCACTTGTCGTTATCCAGGGTCACCTTGCGCGCCGAGTTCCGCAGGGTGAAGGACTCCACCCGCCACTGGTCGCCGCGGCGCCGGGCCTCGAACGGGAAGGCCGCGTGGAAGAACGGGGCCTTGACCTTGACCTCGCCGGAGACCCGCTCGCCGCCGTCGAGCAGCAGGATGCTGACTTCGGCGATGAACTCGTCGCGCAGCACGCTGAGGTGCTCGCCGACGCGCACGGACTCGGCCAGCTCGGCCGGCTTTTTGTTGGCGCCGCCGGAAGTGCGCTCGAGCTCCGGTTTGAGGGCGGGCAGCTCCCCGCTGAGCAGGACCACCGCGGTGAGGGGCCGGCTGTCGAGGTCGTCGAGCTTCTTGAGCGTCCCGGGCAGCCCCAGGGCCCCGGCCTCGACCGCCGCGGCTCCGGGCAGGAGCCCGCGGATCTCGGCGCGGAGCTTCTCTTCCCTGGTGGGCTCCTTCGGCGGCTCGGGTTTCGGCTCGGGCTCGGGGTCGGGCTTCGGCTGGGTGGCGACCAGGTCCAGCCCGTGGCCCGGCTCCTTCTGCGTGCCGGTCGCCGGCTTGGGCTCCGGCTTCGTCTCCGGCTTGGCTGCCGGTTTGGCTTCGGGCTTGGTTTCGGGTCCGGTCTTCGAATCGGCCGATTCGCCGGGCTGCCCTTCCTGGTCCTTGCCGAAGATGGGGTCGCTATTGGCGAACGCCTTGGCGTCCGACGTGCAGCGCACGCCGCCCCAACCGGCCAGGAAGGCCCCGGCGGCCAAAGCCAGGCCGCCGCAGACCTGCCGGCGGATCTCGCCGCCGCGCACCAGGTTGAAGATCCCGGCCACGAAGGCGAAGAAGCCCACTATGGCCGCGAGCGCCAGGCAGGCCAGCGAGCCCCAGCTGGGCTTGCCGCCCATGCCTCCGGCCGCCAACAGGTAGCCGACGAAGAGCAGCATGCCGCCGGCGGCGAGATAGATGCCCTTGCCCAGCGCGTCCGGGCCGAGGCCGCCGGCGCCGCCGCCAGGCTCCGCCCGCGAGCCGATCATGCCCGGAGGCAGGTCCGGGAGATCCGGGAGGTCGGGCAGGTTGGGGTTGCCGGTCTGGAGCGACTTGCCGGTGCCGAGCTGCCGGGCGCCCACGACTCCGGCGGCTTTGGCGGCGAGCTTGGTCGTTCCCGCCGTGGCCGCCGGCGCGGGCCTGGCCGCCGGGGCGGCGGGCGCCACTCCAGGCGCGGGCACGTTGGCGCCGGCGGTCTCGGCCTGCTTCTTCCGGTCCTTCTGCTCTTTGAGCTTGGCGAGGAGCGGCCCGTAGCACGCGGGGCAGAAGAGCTCGCCCTTGAGCTCCTTGACGGCCTCCTCGGAGACGCGTCGCTTGCATGCCCGGCAGACAACCAGCTTGGCCATGAAATCCCGCCTTTCGACTCAGACCCATTGGCACGCTCCATTTTGGCCGGGACCGGCCGCGGCGTCAACGGCGATTGGCCCCCGAGGCGTTTCGAGAAAGCTCGGTTCTACCGCCGAGACGCTGAGACGCCGAGCGAATTTCCGGACGCGGCGGAGTGGCCTTTGCGGCAGAAGGCCTCAAGAGTGGGCACAACGCCGTGCCTCTGCGCCTCGGCGTCGAGGGCGGTGAAACGCATCCCCATCTGCCCCGGCGCTTCTTGCGGCGCGCCGGCCGGGGACGTAAACTTCAAGGCGCAATGGCGAACGAAACCAAGCCTGAAGGCGGCGCCGGCAACCGGGAGCGGCCCCGGGGGCTGGCTATCGGCAAGCTGCTCCTGCCGGCCGGGGTCGTCGCCGGCGCCATCGTCGGGCCCTACGTGATGCGCACGGCCGCCGGCCTCTCGACCGTGCCGGCCTGGCTGGTCGGCGGCCCGCTCGGAGCCGTCGTCGGGATGCTCGCGGCCTTCGTCGTCCTCGTGGTCCTCAACGCGGTGGTGAGGATGGCGGGGAAGAGGTAGCGGTCCTTCCGTCGGCCGAGAGCCGTCTCCAGCGGCCAGCAGGAACCTGTCATCCTGAGCGCAGCGAAGGATCTTCCCGGGAAATGGGGTGGACCCTTCGCTCCGCTCAGGGTGACAACTGGGGCCTTCGAGCCCTGCCGAAGCAGCCATGGCGGTTGACCAGCAGCTCTTGACGGAATATCGCTGCGGTGATACATTGTTGATACAAAGGTAGACCATGAGAGGAGGCTCCCGTGATCAAGAAGCTCACCCGGCATGGCAACAGCCTGGCGTTGGTGCTCGATAGGCCGATCCTGGACCTGCTGGGCATTACTGCCGAGACGCCGCTGGAGGTAACCACCGACGGAATGGGGCTGCACGTGTCGCCGGCACGGACCGAGGCTCGGCGGAAGAAGATCGCCAAGCTGGTAGCCGAAGGCCACGCGAAATACGGACGGATGCTCAAACGGTTGGCTGACTGATGGGCAGCGAGCCCGTATTCCTATTGCTGGCCGACGTGTTGGATATCCACTGCGACGAGATCGAGCAATACGGGGGCGAGCCCGGTCTGAGGGACCAAGGCCTCTTGGAGTCGGCCTTGGCCATGCCAGCCGCCGGGGTCGTGGGGCAATACCTCCACGAAGACATCTACGCGATGGCCGCGGCGTACCTCTTCCACATCGTGAAGAACCATCCTTTCGTGGACGGCAACAAGCGCACCGGAGCCATGGTAACTTTTGTCTTCCTCGGGCTCAATGGTCTGGCGCTAACCGCCAGGGAGCTGGCCTATCAGGAGCTTGTACTGTCAGTGGCGGAAGGCCACTCTGGCAAGGATGAGATTGCGGATTTCCTCCGCAGGAACACGGCCAGGCGCTGAGTTGTCCAGCGATAGCGAGTCAGCGACGGGCTAGACTCCGCTCGCCCATGAGCAAATTCGGCTCTTTCATGAAATAGGGGAGCCCTCTCATCGTTCTTCCTTCAAGATCTCCGGCACCCGCAGCCGGCACCCGGCATTTCATCCTTCTGCCTCCGGAAGTTTCCTTCCTAAAAGAACTCCTCCACCGCCCGCAGCAACTGCTCGGCGCTGGCCGCAATCCGCGGCCGCACCGGCAGCGAGTTGAGGAAGATCGAGCCGTAGCGCTTGGATACCAGCCGCTTGTCGGCGAGCACGGCCACGCCCCGGTCGGCCTTGGAGCGGATGAGCCGGCCGAAGCCCTGGCGGAACTTGAGGACCGCCTCGGGCAGCGAGTACTCCATGAAGGAGCTGTGCCCGCGGCGCTCGACGAGCTCGGCGCGGGCCTGGAAGAGCGGCTCGGTGTGCACCTGGAAGGGCAGCCGCGCCACCACCAGGGCCGATAGCGCCGGGCCGCGCACGTCCACGCCCTCCCAGAAGGAGCTCGCCCCGAGCAGCACAACCGGCTCCTCGCCCTGTAGCGCGGCGAGCAGGCTCTCGCGCGAGCCGTCGCGGCCCTGGGCGAGCACGGCGATGCCCTCGCTCTCGAGCGCCGGGCGGAGGTCGACGTACACCTCGTCGAGCGCCGCGTAGCTCGTGAAGAGCACCAGCCCCCTCCCGCGCGTGGCCTTGAAGAGCCCGGCGAGCATGGCGACCAGGTCCGCGCTGTTGCGCCCGGTCGCGCCGTAGCCGGGCTCGGAGATCCACGCCGGCACGAGCACCCGGCACTGCTTCGCGAAGTCGAAGGGCGTGCCGAGGAGCAGGGTGTCGTAGGGACGGGGTGGAGGGCGGAGGGTGGAGGGTGGAGGGCCGAGGCGACGGGAAGGTTCGTCGGAGTCCGGAAGGTCATCGTACTCCTCCTCCGGTTCCTCCACCTTCCACCCTCCACCCTCCACCGCGTCGAGCAGGTCCAGCCCCAGCCGCCCGACCTGGTAGTCGAAGCGCTTGCCGACGGTCATGGTGGCCGAGCACAGCACGCAGGCGCGCTTCCGGCCGAAGAGCCGCGCGGCGAGCTCCGGCGCGACCTCGAGCGGTGCGGCCCACAGCTCGGGCTGGTCGCGCTCGCGGCCGGCGAGCTCCGCCCAGTAGACGTACTTGGGGTCGTCGCCCTTGACGGCGAAGTCGAGATCCTCGATGAGCTCGGCGAAGCGGCCCATCGAGGCCAGCATGTCGCGCCCCAGCTCCTCGGCGCGCGAGAGCCCCTCGGCCTCCGGGTCGTCGGCGAGGCTCCTGGCCATGCGCTCCAGGCACTCCTTCACGCCGGCCAGGCGCGAAACCAGGGCGAGCTTGGCCTCGACCGGCGCCTCCCAGTGGTCGGCGCGGCGGCTTTCGGCCGAATAGCGGAGCTTGTCGTTGTTGGGCGCGGAGAACCACAGCCCCTTCAAGGCCGAGAAGAAGGTCGAGACCGCGTCGGCGGCCTCGAGCAGCCGCCCGGCCGCCGTCTGGGCGTCGTCGACCAGGCGGTCGAGGAAACCGGCGGCCGCACGGCCTCGCGAGCGCGAGCACTGCTCGAAGAGCGAGGGCAGCAGCCCCGTGCCGGCCGGCTCGTCCCCGGATCCCGAGCGGCGGCGGGAGCGGCGCCGGCCTCCTCCGCCCGAGCGCCGGTGCTTGAAGAGCCGGTTGAAGGCCCGGTAGAAGCGCCCGACGTTGAGGCGCACCGAGAGGCTGTCGGTAGCGGCGGCCTCGAGGTTGTGGGCCTCGTCGAAGACCAGCTCGGCGTGCGGCGGCAGCACCGGCGATTCGCTCGCGAGATCGGCGAGCACCAGGGCGTGATTGGCGACCACGATCCTGGCAGCCTTGGCCCGCTCGCGCGCGGCCATCAGGAAGCATCCCGTCCGCTGCTTGCAGGCCCGGCCCATGCAGTCCGGTCCGTCGCTGGTGAGCTTCTCGACGAGGTCGCGGGCCTCGGGCAGGAAGAGCGGCGAGCACTCGGCGACGTCGCCGCTCGAAGTTCGCGCGGCCCAGACCACCGCCGGCAGGAGCGCGGCGCGCTCGGAGTCGTCGAGCTCGCTCTGGGCCTCGCGCAGGACGTAGAGGAGCTTCCGCAGGCAGACGTAGTTCCGCCGGCCCTTCAAGAGCGCCGCCTCCACCGGCCGGCCCAGCGCCTTCTCGAGGAGCGGCAGGTCCTTGCCGAAGAGCTGCGACTGGAGGTTCTTGGTGTTGGTGCTCACCACCACGCGCCGGCCGCCCTCGGCCCAGGCCGCGGCCGGGAGCAGGTAGGCCAGCGACTTGCCCACGCCGGTGCCGGCCTCGACGACCAGGTGCCGGCCCTCGGCGAAGCTCTTCGCCACCGCCCGGCACATCCGGAGCTGCTCGGGCCGGGCTTCGTAGCCGGCCAGCGCCCGCGAGAGCGCGCCGCCGGCGCCGAGCTCCGCGGCGACGGCCTCGGGATCGATAGCGGGAGGCTCGGCGAGCTCCTCGGGTTCCTCGACCTTCGTGCCGGGCCGCGCCGCCCCCGCGCGGGAGCGCAGCAGCGCCGCGTACTCCGGCTCGCCGGAGTCGAGCTCCTTGCCGACGGCGGCCTTCTCGGCCGCGGCCAGGACCTTCCCGAGCGGGTGTCCGAGCGGCCCGACCAGCCAGTTCATCTCGGCGAGCACCGGCAGCGGCAGCTCCCCGAGCTTCCCGAGCAGCAGCGCCCAGAGGCGCCCGGCGAGCTCCGCGTCGTCCGCGGCGCGGTGGTGCCGGGCCGCCGGGAGCGCGAGCGTCTTGGCGAGCTTCTCGAGCGCGTGGCTCGGTGCCTCGGGCAGCACCATCCGGGAGAGCTCCAGGCTGTCGAGCACCTCGCGCCGGAAGCGTCCGCCGGTGGCCTCGACGAGGAATCCGGCGTCGAATGGCGAGTTGTGGGCGACGAGCGGATCGTCGCCCAGGAACTCGAG
The DNA here is from genome assembly GCA_937935355.1 of uncultured bacterium. GTDB lineage: Bacteria > Planctomycetota > SZUA-567 > JAKLDR01 > JAKLDR01 > JAKLDR01. Next base: position 26,402 of record CALGYR010000056.1, read on the forward strand.
GAACTCGGGGAGGACGTCGGCGAGTAACGGCGCGGCGCGGAGGTCGGCGTCGGCGATGCCGGTCAGCAGCGCCACCGCCCGGGGCAGCGGCCGCGAGGGCCGGGCCAGCTTCGAGAAGCTCCCGACCAGCTCGCCCTTCTCGAAGCGCGCGGCGCCGAGCTCGACGATCTCGTCGCGCCGGCTGTCCAGGCCGGTGGTCTCGAGGTCCAGGGCGACGAAGCGGTCGGTCGGTTTCACGAGGGGCGATTATAGGGAGGCGGGCGGAGGTTGCCAGGGGGCGGTCGCCAGCGGAATCAGGCGCGAACCTCCAGCTTCAACGGATGGAGGTGCACTGCCAACTTCTCCATCAATCCGGGATCCGCGCCTTGGTCGTCCCCTTGTGCGGCAAGGACGACGAGCTTTCCCGCCGCCTTGTCCGGGCGCACTGCCACTGTGTCTCGAATGGCTATGTGCAAAACCGGCTCCCCACCTTCTGCATCCGTGAGATCGGCCATGACTTTTGGCTCGTGCAGAGGCGAGAAGGAGATGCTGAGGCGAAACCTGCCGTCGGCCACCTCGAACCGAGGCGCTCCAAAGAACTCCTTTTCGCCGGCGCCTTGCGGTTCCGGCAGGACGCCGAAGAACTCGATCAGCTCTGTCTCGTCGAATCGCATCCGCATGCTTACTCCTGTTTGCCGGAAGATCGCAGAAGCGTCAAGAGCTTCTGCACCAACTCATAGGCGCGCCGGGCATGCATGGCGCGACCTTCTGCGCTCGGCGCGTCGTGAAACTCCACGAGTTGTTGCGGTCCGAACGCCTCCACGCCTGCGAACTTCTCGCGAAGAATCGCAACTGCTTTGGCGATATTCTTCTCCGCGCTTCGCTTCCTCCAGTCTTCCGCGAGCTTCTCCATTCCGCCTGGATACTGCTCCAGACAGTAACATAGGTCGTAAGTGTCCTTCGGCTTGTCGCGTCCGCCTATGGCATGCGCCTTCATCACCATGAAATCCGGCAGGGAGGCCACCCGCACGTGGACCGTATTGTTTGCTCCACGCACGTTCCGGCCCGACAAGGCGTGTTCGACCGGGCTCCGGAACGCCTCGCTGGCAGCGTCCACCTCAAGCACACGAAAGCCCGGCAGGAGTTTCGGTGCGTTCTTCTCAAGCTTGACGCCCTTGGGAGCGAGAAACTCCACCTCCACCTGCACAGGTTTCTCGCCATCGTTGAGGTCGACCTTGACGACCAGTTGGAAGTCCTTCTCGCCGGGCAGGTAGCGTCTCGTATCCAGCAGTAAGTTCAGCAGTTCGGCGTAGCGCCCATCGTTCAGCTTGGCGGCATCGAGCGCAAGATCCACATCGATGCTGCCAACGTGCGGTTCGTCCGCGTCAGGCAAGAGCAGGTCCGGCGTCCATCCGCCCACGACCACGAGGCAATCGGCGAACGACGCCAGCACCTGTCCCACGTCCACCAGGACCCGGCGCGCGGCCTCAGTCTGGCGCCCGCCGTAATCCGCTTCGCACCGGGGCTCCGGGTTCATACTTTCAGTCCCCGCTTCCGCCATTCGGGCTTTAACAACTGGTCCAGTAGCGCCTCTGCCGCTTCCTCCCCGCGCCCGCCGCAGTGGCACAGATCGACGTAGGTTTGAACCGGGTTAGTGCAACCCAACCGGTCGTTGTGTGTCGCGTCCCCGTCGCCGAGGTAGAAGACGCCCTTGTCGTCTGGAATCAACGCCACGATATTCTCTCCGGAGTCCACCCGCTTGGCCTCGGCCAGCTTCTCGAACAGCTGGACCGCCTCCTCGCGGACATATATCCAAGTCTTTGGCTGTCGCACATGCGGAGCCTGGAATTCCGCGGCCGAGAATGCCGCGTAGGCCGCGCATCCGCCGGCCTGCGGACCCAGTCCGGCCAGGGCGTCCGTCAGCTTCCTACCCTGTAGCAGCGTGAAGTAGGCGCGCTGCTCGTGACGCTCGAAGCGGTACGCGTCGCGCCAGGCGAACAGGAGCTTGAGCGGCTCGCTCAGCTTGAAGCCGCCATCTTGGCCGGCTTCGATCAGAGCTTCGTCGAGCAGGTGCCGCACCACCTTATTAACCAGGCCCAGGCTCACGCCGGGCTGGCTGTGTTCCCTTATCTCACGCTGTGTCCAGCGCTTCCCGGCATGCTCCGGCACGAGGAGCACGCGGACGACCCGCCCCGCGGCCGGCGTGCCCAGGTTGGCCGCCGGCTGCGGACGCTCGTGCACCGGCGGGTTGCCCAGGTGCTGGAGGCGCAGTAGGCCCGGCACGTCCAGGCTGTAGTTACCCGCCAGGTCGAACCAGTTCCATGCGTGCTCCGCACACAGTTCCGCCAGGCGCGGGGAAACCCACGGGAGCGCCAGCACTCTCACGACGACATCGGGATGCCCCGGTGGAGAAAACTTTCTGTCCACCATCGTCCGAAAGACGACCGGGCGCATTTCCCGCTTGCACTCCACGCAGAGCGCCGCTTGGCCGCCACCGGGCAGCGGCAAGGTGGCCAGCAGATCGAACTGAGCTTCCCTTGCGTCTCCCACATGCTGCACCTGCCAGCCATACAGCCAAGTCACGCCGCGCAGCAGGTCCTCCAGCTTAGCTGCCAGAGCGGCCTCCAGTGCCGCCGCGGACGTCAGTCTTATGTTCACGTTTCTAGCCATGTTCACGTATACGTGAACATACCATATTGCATGAACATATGCAAGCCCATTTCCACTGGGCATCTTCGGTGCCGGCATGGGAGATCATGATTGGAGACGCTTGCGTGGAGCGCAAGGTTCGTACTTGCGTCAGTTGTCATGCTCCGGTGCCATCCAGCACGCCCGGAACCAATAGCCGCTTACTCCCTCTTATTGCTCCCCTCACTACTACTCCCATTCAGGGGTTTGCTACCTTCATTCCCTCCCACCTCTGACTCGTTCCGCGATCCTGCCGGATTTGGCCGGCAGTTGTCTTCTGCCAGTAGCGGTTCAAGTTGAGCGGCCGCCGCGCCTACGACATGGCCAACCACCTTGCGCCCTCCAGCCCGCCTGTGCAAAATGGGCGCCGCCGGCGCGGCAGGCGTCGGCCGGTTCGAAAGGAGCTTGCCCATGCGCGGAGTGATTCTGGCCGGAGGTCTGGGGACCCGCCTGCGGCCCCTGACGCTCGTCACCAACAAGCACCTGCTTCCCGTATACGACCGGCCGATGATCTACTACCCCATCGAGTGCCTGACCAACGCCGGGATCAACGAGGTCATGATCGTCACCGGCGGCGAGCACGCCGGCGACTTCCTGAAGCTGCTGAGGAACGGCAAGCATCTGGGGCTGCGCCACCTCGAATACGCCTATCAGGAGGGCGAGGGCGGCATCGCCGAGGCCCTGAAGCTCGCCGAGGAGTTCGCCGACGGCGACAAGGTCTGCGTGGTGCTCGGCGACAACCTCATCGAGAAGAACATCCGCCGCGCGGCCGGCGACTTCTTCACCCAGAAGTCCGGCGCCAAGATCCTCCTGAAGGAGGTGCCCGACGCCCAGCGCTTCGGGGTGGTGCGCATGGACGGCGGCCGGGTCGCCGGGATCGTCGAGAAGCCCAAGGACCCGCCGTCGAACCTGGCCGTGACCGGCATCTACTTCTACGACGCGTCGGTCTTCGACATCTGCCGGGACTTGAAGCCCAGCGACCGCGGGGAGCTCGAGATCACCGACGTCAACAATGCCTACCTATCGCGCGGGGACCTGACCCACGAGATCCTCGAGGGCTGGTGGACCGACGCGGGCACCTTCGAGAGCCTGCACCGGGCCAGCTGCTACGTGGCCGAGAGCGGGGCCAACCATGTCGATTGAGGTCTTCGCCGGCGACCCGGCCGCCGCCGTGCGCGCCGCGCTCGACGGACAGAAGCCGCTCTTCCTGCCGGCCAAAGTGCACGTCGACGACCGCGGCTGGTCGATCATGAACCAGTTCCGCGGGGTGCTCGCCCCCGAGGGCCAGGTGAACTTCTCCCTGCAGAACCCGGGCGTGATCAAAGCCTGGCACCGCCACAAGCTCCAGACCGACTTCTGGCTGTGCGTGCTGGGCAGCATGAAGGTCGGCGTGCACCGCGAGAGCGACGGGCGCTCCTGGGCGCAGGTCTTCGGTCCGATGAACCCGGGCGTCGTGGTCATCCCGCCGACGCTCTGGCACGGCGTGGCGACGCTCGGCAGCGAGCCGGCGGGCCTGGTCTACTACGTGACCCGCGCCTACGACCCGGCCGCCCCCGACGAGGAGCGCCGGGCCTTCGACAGCGTCCCGGAGTTTTTCTGGGCGGTGGAGAACCGGTAGTGCGGTCGTAGAACACAACGAAGAGCACTATTCAGCCGCAAAAAGGCGCAAGAAGCGCAAAGGAGTCAGGACGCGGAAGCCCCGGTGCTGGCGCTATGCGCCTCACCTCTTAGCCCCACACCCTCTTGCGCATTTTGCGCCTCTTTGCGGCCAAGCTCACTTGTGGCTTATCCCGATGGCATTGGCGCCCTGTCCCGCCCCCGCCTATAATCCGGCCATGTCTGACGCGGCGGCTTCCCAAGCCCCAGCCCTGGTCCTCGGCGCCCGGGGTATGCTCGGGCGCTCCTGGGCGGCGCTGCTCGCAGCCCGGGGCATCGCCGCGAAGCTCCTCGACCTCCCCGAGTTCGACGCCACCCGGCCCGAGCACGTCGTTGCCGCGGTGACTGACGCGTTCCCGCTGGTCGTCAACTGCGCGGCCTGGACGGACGTCGACGGCGCCGAGGCCAACGAGCCGGCCGCGGCCGCGGTGAACGCCGACGCGGTCGGGCTCGTGGCCCGGCGCTGCCGGGAGACCGGCGCGACGCTCGTCCACTACAGCACAGACTTCGTCTTCGACGGGCAGGCCCGAACGCCCTACCGCACCGACGACCCGCCGAACCCCATAAACGCCTACGGCCGGACCAAGCTCGCCGGCGAGCGGGAGTTGGCCGCCTCGGGCTGCCGGCATCTCCTGGTGCGCACCAGCTGGCTCTACGCGCCGTGGTGCCGGAACTTCGTGGCTGCCATCGCCGGGGCCGCGCGGAAGAAGCCGGTCCTTCGGGTGGTCGACGACCAGACCGGCCGGCCGACCTCGGCCGAGCACCTCGCCGGAGCCACGTTGCGGCTGGCGGAGGGCGGGGCGACGGGCCTCTGGCACGTCACCGACGGCGGGGTGTGCACCCGCTTCGAGATGGCCGCGCGCATCGTCCGGGCGGTGAACCCGGCGTGCCGGGTGGAACCCTGCCCGAGCAGCGAGTTCCCGGCCCCGGCGCGGCGCCCGGCGTGGAGCGTGCTCGACATCTCCCGGACCGAGGAGCGCCTGGGGCCCATGCCCGACTGGCGCGCGAACCTGGACGACGTCGTCCGGCGGCTGAGCGCGGGGAGTTGAGCCACAGATGCACACAGATGAACACAGATACAACGACGGGGGCCTTTACCGCAGACTCTGCTTCGCCCTGCGTAGCGAAGCCGGGCTTCGCAGAGCAGGGGGACACAGAGTATCGCAGAGGGAGTGGCGACGGGCGTGCTGCGCTCCAATCGCTTCCGGGCGCCAGCGCCCGGCGCGAATGGAGCGCATCCCGCTGGACGCTGACGCGTCCGGAGACCGGCTGCGCCGGTCTCCCGCCTTCTTTTCCGTCAATGGAGGCGCGCGGCAAAGCCGCGCAGGGAGCGGAACGCTCCCGGGAGGAGCGGCTCTGGCCCCTTCAGGCCGAGCTTGCTCGGGCCTGAAGGGACAGAGCAGCTCCGCATCCCCTCCCTCCTGCCACCTCTGCGATACTCTGCGTCCTCCGCGGTTAAAGCCCCCGTATCCGTGTGCATCTGTGTTCATCTGTGGCTGGAGCTCCAGCCTGATGGAGGTGTTGCCATGAAGATCCTGGTGACGGGCGGGGCGGGGTTCATCGGTTCCAACTTCGTGCGCTTCGTGCTGCGCGAGCGCCCGGCGTGGAGCGTGGTGAACCTCGACAAGCTCACCTACTCGGGCAACCTCGAGAACCTCCGCGACGTCGAGAAGGACCCGCGCTATCGCTTCGTGCGCGGCGATGTCTGCGACGCGGAGCTGGCCGCCTCCGCGGCCGGCGGCTGCGACGCGGTCGTCCACTTCGCCGCCGAGAGCCACGTGGACCGTTCGATCTTGGACGGCCGGCCCTTCGTGACCACCAACGTGCTGGGCACCCAGACGCTCCTGGACGCCGCGCGCCGCGCGAAGGTCGGGCGCTTCCTGCAGGTGGGCACCGACGAGGTCTACGGCAGCCTGCCGCTGGAGCGCGCCGAGCTCAAGTTCACCGAGGACATGGCCCTGAAGCCCAATAGTCCCTATGCGGCGAGCAAGGCCGCGGCCGATCTGATGGTCCGCTCCTACCACAAGACCCACGGACTCGACGCCGTGGTCACGCGCTGCTCCAACAACTTCGGGCCCTACCAGTTCCCGGAGAAGGTCATACCGCTGTTCGTCTCCAACCTGATGGAGGGCCGGAAGGTCCCGCTCTACGGCGACGGGATGAACGTCCGCGACTGGCTGCACGTCGAGGACCACTGCGAGGCCTTGCTCGCCGTACTCGAGCGCGGCCGCCCCGGCGAGGTCTACAACATCGGCGGGGATAACGAGCGCTCCAACCTCGAGCTCACCCGCATGATCCTCGAGGCCATGGGCAAGGGCGAAGAGATGATCCAGCCGGTCGCCGACCGCCCCGGCCACGACCGGCGCTACGCCATCGACGCCACGAAGATCGGCCGCGAGCTCGGCTGGGCGCCCTCGCGCTCGGCCTGGCCGGAGGCCCTGGCCGGCACGGTCCGCTGGTACTGCGAGAACGCCGACTGGTGGCGGCGGATCAAGACCGGCGAGTATCTGGCCTACTACGAGAAGCAGTACGGCGCCGCGCCCGCGTAGGGGCGCGGAAACGAACGGCGAACCGCAGAATGTCGAATATCGAAGTCAGAATCACGAAGGATGTGGAGCGGCCGGGAGCTGCACTTCGACATTCGGCATTCGGTGTTCTGCCATTCGACAAGCTCATGGCCCAAGCCCTGAGCGAAGTCGAAGGGCGGTTCTACGGTTCGCTGTTGGCTCTCCCGGCTGCTCGCATGGCTTCGGCGAAGCGCCATTCGGCGCGGCATACGGCCTTCGCAATTGGAGGGGCCGCTTCGGCGGACGGGTGCATCCACGCTACTGCGAGGCCCGGAGGGCCGATATAGGTAAAGGCGGG
>CALGYR010000057.1 GCA_937935355.1 uncultured bacterium
GCACGTGGCCGGCACCCGCAAGGTCGACGCCGACAAGGAGGCGGCCCTCCGGCCGGTGCCCCCGCCGGTCCTGGACTGCCCGGACGTCAAGGACGAGGCCGACTTCAAGGCCAAGGTGGAGGGGTCGAAGGGCCTGGTGCTCCTCGACTTCCACGCCGACTGGTGCGTGTGGTGCCACCGGCTCACCCCCATCCTCAACAAGCTGATGAAGGATTACCAGGGCAAGGCGGCCTTCCTGGGCATCGACGCCGACGCCAACGCCAAGCTCAAGGAGCGCTTCGGCGTCCAGGGCCTGCCCACCATGGTGATCTTCAAGGACGGCCAGCCGGTCGAGACGGTGGTCGGCTTCAAGCCCGAGGAGGAGCTCAGGAAGATCCTCGACGGGCACGTGGCCGGCACGCGCAAGCCGGAGGAGGCCAAGGGCGAAGCGGGCAAGGCCGCCGCGCCGCCGCGAACGCCCGCCAGCGCTGAAGAAGGAGACGGCAAGTGATCCGCAATCTGGCGCTGGCCCTGGCGGCCGTCGTGGCGCTCTCCGCCTTCCGGGCGGACGCCGTCGAGGTCGTGGTCCATCCCGCCGACGGCGATGAAGTCCGCGGGACGCTCGCTGGCCTCGACGGCAAGGCCCTATTGGTGGAGGCCCAGGCCGGGGGGGTCAGGAAGTTCGCGCTGGCCGACCTGATGGCCGTGGACTTCCCGGCAGTCGCGGCGCCGTCAGCCGAGGGTTGCGCGCTGGTCTGCACGGTCTCGGGCGACGAGATCCCGGCGAAGTTGGGCGCCACCGCCGGAGGGAAGCTCTCCGCGTCCGGCCCCTGGACCGGCAAGTTCGAGGTGAGCACCAAGGCGCTCCGCGGCCTGGTCATGCCCGCCGGGATCAAGGACGAGAAGGTCCGCGCGGAGGTCGGCAGGACCGGCCGCCGCAAGGACAAGATCTTCCTGCTCAACGACGAGATGGACGGCATCTTCGAGAAGCTCGACGACGGCGCCATGAAGTTCAAGTCCGACGTGCTCGGCGCCATGGACTACAAGTTCGACGAGGTCCTGGGCGTGGCCTTCGCCGAGATCGAGCCCTGGAATGCGCCGGCCGGGACCTACCTGCTCGCGGAGCTCGCCGGCGGCGGGCGCGTCCTGGGTCTGCCGGAGAAGCTCGACGGCGAGGGCCTCAAGTGGAAGACGCTCGACGGCGCCGATCTCCGGCTGGTCGCCTCGGCCGTGACCACCCTGCGGGTGCGCAACGGGCGGGTGACCTACCTCTCGGAGCTCGAGCCCGCCAGGGTCGAGGAGAAGCACTTCATCGAGGGCCTGCCCTTCGTCTGGAAGTTCAAGGCCGACCTGGACGTCTTCGGCAAGCCGCTCTCTCTGGGCGGGACGAAGTTCCGGCGGGGGCTCGGGGTGGCCGCCTCCACCCGGCTGACCTACAGCCTGGAGGGAGGCGCCTACAGGCGCTTCAAGGCCTCCGCGGGGGTCTGCGACGCCACCGCCGCGGGCGGGCGCACCCTCTTCAGTGTGCTCGTCGACGGCAAGGAGGCCTTCGCCACCAAGCCGCTCATGACCCGGGGCGACAAGCCGGTGAAGGTCGACGTCAAGCTCGAGAAGGCCAAGGAGCTGACCCTGGTCGTCGACTTCGGCGACGACTCGGACCTGGGCGACATCGGCGGCTGGGGCGACGCGCGGCTGGTCAAGTAGCCGGGCGGAAGACGACTTTCAGCCACAGATGAACACGGATGCACACAGATAGGGCGTGAGACGGGAGTTGCTCCGCGATTCTGAATACGAGGGGGGCCTGGCTCTGGCCGGCTGCAAAGAGGCGCAAGAATCGCAATAGAGTTTCGCCAGCCAGTGATCGGAACCGGGTCCCTCTCTGCGCATCTTTGCGCCTTTTTGCGGCGAATGAAACCCGCCGTTTCCATCTGTGTCCATCTGTGTTCATCTGTGGCTATGATTGATTCCTGCGGCTGTGGCTTGCAGAGCGCCTGGCGATGTGGAGAATCGCTTTCGGACCCTGAGATGAAGGATCGACCATGAAACTCCGCACCAACGTCGACCGGCTCGTGAAGCTCGCCGTGGTGGGCAAGGTGGCCCAGCCGGTGCTGCGCGGCTATCAGGTTTCGCCGACCGGCCGGCCGACCATCCTGCCGGTCCTGGGCGGCATCGTCTACAACGTGAAATGCGGGGGCCCGGCGACCGGCTGGGCCGGCGACCACATCGAGCCGGCCGTGGCCCTCGACCTGCCCCGCACCGACGCCGACGCCGTCCGGGCGCTCAACACCTGCGCGCAGATCGGCAACCCCGCCCGGGTGCTCGGCGGAGCGGCCAAGGGCGCGCGCGGCGTGGTCACGGGCAAGCACGGCGGCATCGAGCACGTCCACGTGGACTTCGCCCAGCGCGACCTCGAGAAGCTCACCGTCGGCGACCAGGTGCTGATCGAGGCCTGCGGACTGGGGATGGAGCTCGCCGACTTCCCGGACGTCAAGGTGATGAACCTGGACCCCGGGCTGCTCGCCAAGCTCCGACTCTCGAGCACCGGGGGGCGGCTGGTCGTGCCCGTGGCCATGGAGATCCCGGCGGAGATCATGGGCTCGGGCCTCGGCCAGAACCAGTGCCAGTCCGGCGACTACGACATCCAGATGACCGACCCGGACGCGGTCCGGCGATGGGGGCTCGACCGCCTGCGCCTGGGCGACTTCGTGGCCGTCCTCGACGCCGACCACAGCTACGGCCGGATCTTCCGTAAGGGCGCGGTCTCGATCGGGGTGGTGGTCCACTGCGACTGCGTCGGCGCCGGCCACGGGCCGGGCCTGACCACGGTCTTCACGAGCGCGAAGGGCCGCATCGAGCCGCGGGTGGCCAAGGGTGCGAACGTCGCCGACATCCTGGGCATCGGCGCCTCGCGGGGTGCCCGGCGCTAGCGAGGACCGGCGAGTAGTGCCCGCTCCCTCCGATCCCAGCATCCTCGGCGTCCACTTCGCAGCCTGGATCCTGCCGCTGCTCATCGTCGTCGCCCGGGTCCTCGACGTCACCCTGGGAACCCTTCGGGTGGTCTTCATCGCGCGAGGCCACAAGCACTGGGCGCCGGTGGCCGGCTTCTTCGAAGTGCTCATCTGGATCACGGTGATTGCCGGGATCGTCAAGAACCTCGACGCCCCCATCCTGTACTTCGCCTACGCGACGGGCTATGCCATCGGCACCTACGTGGGCATCAAGATCGAGGAACGTCTGGCCCTGGGCACGGTGGTGCTCAGGGTGATCACCCAGAAGACGGCCGGGGCGCTGATCGGAGCGCTGCGCGGCAGGCAGTTCGGGGTCACCACGCTCGATGCCGAGGGCGCGCACGGCCCGGTCAAGGTGATCTTCGCCATCGTCCGCCGCAAGGACCTGGGCGTGGCCCTGGGCTTCGTGCGGCAGTTCAACCCCAAGGCCTTCTACACGGTCGAGGACCTGCGCAGCCTGGGACACGGGGTGTTTCCAGGGCGGCCGGGGAAGTGATGCGGGCGGCGGGCGACGGGAATGGAAGATTGGAAGATTGGAGGAATGGAAGGGTGGGGGCATAAGCCCGAACAGCCAACAGCCAACAGCCAATGCTCAACAGGCAAGGCCCAGCGACCAACTGGCGGTTCTTAGGTTCTGCGATTGTGGGGTTGCAGGCCTTCTCGCCTGCGGCGACAACGCGCCCATGCGATTGCCGACGGTTGTTATCGGCACGTCCCGGACAAGCCGCTTTTCAGAAAACCGAAAATGGGTTTCGAGCGTCCTAGCCGGTGGTTGACGGTCCGTGGGATACTGGGAGGCCAGAAATGAGAATCGTGCTGCTGGTCCTGTTGTCGCTCGTCATCGCCGCTCCATGTCTGGCCAAGGCGCGCTACGTCGTTGTCAAATGGACCGGCAATGTGGCAGGCACGAGGATCCCCGAAAGCGGGCTCTCTACCAGTCGGTACGAGGTGAGGAAGGCCGTGCCCTGAAGGAAGGAGTGGCCGCATCCATGAATCTGTGCAGGTGTCTGATTCTGACTGTGCTGGCGCCGGCGGTCCTGGTGAGCGGCTGCGGCGGCCAGGACGGAAGTGACGGAGCCCGGGCAGGCAGCCTTGTCGGCGCGGGGCCGGGGGGTGTCGGGGCGGTGGGTTTCCAGAGCGTCAAGATAGCTTCTCTCCCCAAGGGGGGCAGTGCCTACAAGACGGCTTACCCTGATGGTCGCATGGAAGGCGGCCATCTCTCCGGCAGCCCGGAGTCCCCGATGGTCCACAGGAGCACGGGGTGGATGAGCGCTGCCGACCTCGAAGCCCTGAATGCGCTCGTCGCCAGGGTGCTCGCAGCCCGGGACCCGCAACCGACCGGCCCCGAGGTCGATCAGCGCGAGGACTGCGTGAGGGTGACCATCACCCTGGGCCCGAACGACGCCAAGGAATACGTTGCGGCTTGGGGGAAGAAGTTTGCCTCGCCCGACGTCCAGGCCATCTGCGACCTGCTGCAGAAGCAGCAGGTGGGCGCGTGGTGAGGGGACAACTGCCGGGGCAATAGAAGAGCGTCCCGGTTCCAGTCGCTGAGCCTTGAGATTGCTTCGGGATTGCTTGGGGATTGCTTGGGGGGTTCTTCGGGGTGGGGTTGCTTGGTGCTTTGCTTCGGGGTCGGACCACGGCATCCCCTTGTCCGATAGCGGGTTGACCTCCTCCAGGGGGCGTTATTGGCCCCATACATGCAGAAAACGAGTCCGAAATGAGTAAGGCTTTTCAGCGTCGCGGAGCCGACGCTGAAAGCTTTATTGGACGGAATGAGTAAGGCTTTTCAGCGTCGCGGAGCCGACGCTGAAAGCTTTATTGGACGG